>NZ_JCAUAP010000004.1:0-633775 GCF_059692015.1 Paenibacillus sp. J22P165
ATTTTATCCAAAGGACTTCGTTTTCTAAGTAGTCGTCATTTTCAAGGTAATGAAATCCTGCGAATGAGTGAGAATACGTTAGATAAACCGTTAAAACCGAGGGACGGGCAGATTTGCTAAGTAAGTTATTACTATTTTATGGAGATTTTAATTTATAAATAATCCAATATAACAACTCAAAGTGATAGCAAAAGTTCGATGGATTTAGGAAAACAGTAGATAACTTCGTTTAAGGGGCTCAATAAGATAGATTTTGAAGGGTTTCTTTCAACCGGTACAGTCTTAATGCACGATACCTCAATGATTGATCGAGTATTGGACCGCTTAGTCCTCATAGTTCTTCTAATACCTCCAGAATCCAGTAATTATATGCTCAGGATAAAAGGAATGTTTATACTCTTAATTCCGTTGAGCGACATGTTTATGTTCCTTTCTTCGGATAACTATAAAAGTTTTCTTATTAGTCTTTCTCCTCTCCACAATCGTAGGAATACGATCAATTTTTAAGATATCTGTTATCCCTCGTTCATTTTTAGATAGAGTCAATGACAAAATCATTCCCCGGATCGTATTATTATTTCTTATTAGCCTCGTTGATACAAAGTTACCTAAAGAAGGAGCTGCCACTCGATTTCGTACTTGACCATAGATGTCTTTCACCTTTGCCTGAGTTACCGGGTATAGCAGATGAGGATGTGCACCTAAAACCACATTCACGCCTTGTTTAAAAAGTAAATGCATCAGTTGTTTTTGATTTTTGCTCGGAAATGGTTGATATTCTCTCCCGAAATGAAGATAAACAACGATGAAATCTGTTTTATTTTTCATTTCACGGATATCCGCTATCATCTTCTCTTGGTCGATGTGGTTAACCAACCACCGATTAGGTACTTGCATGGAATTAGTGCCTTTCGTATACGATAAAATCCCAATATTCACTCCCTTTACACGCATAATCAGATGACGCTTAGATTCTTGGATGGAACGGAAGGTTCCCGTATGCTTGAGTCCTTGTTTATCGAGGACATTCAGTGTTCGTTTTAAACCGGTTACTCCTCCGTCCATACAATGGTTGTTTGCAGTAGTTAATACATGAAGCCCGACGTTTCTCAAAGTTGACGCCAACGCGTCAGGGCAGTTGAATAATGGAAAACCAGTTTTCGGATTCCTTCGCTCTCTCGGACAGTTACATTTTGGACGGCTTCCGATAACGCCTAATTTCCTTTTACCGGAGAACGTCGTTTCCAGATTCCCGATCGATAAATCGTGTTTTTTTAGATAAGGTTTAACTTTTTCAAAAATAGGACTGAACGTATAGCCGCTTGATCTTTTAGCTGAGGCAATGATTTCACTTTTCATCAATAAATCTCCGACAGCGGCAATCGTTATTTTGATCACATGCACTCACTCCTTCCCTGACTAATTTATTCAATGAAAGGAATTATTGTTTGCAGAATAGGCGGTGTCCTATAGCCTGTTACAGCTAGCTGAATATGATATGGAAATATTAGTGTGAGGAGACTAATCGATGAGACAAAGTAATGCTGCTGTTCCTATCAAGCCGAAAAAACCTGCAAAAGGTATCAAGTGGGATCAACATCGTGAATTAATGAAGAACAGCCATGTTAACAGACACCTTCCCGCAACGATGAAACTAAATAAACAATCTTTCATTGCTATGCTTTCTCGTTATAAGACTGTTTATTTGAAACCTAATCAAGGAGCTTTTGGAGTGGGGGTCATGCAGGTTCGAAGGATTGTGCATGAAAAAAAACCGTATTTTCTTATCCATTCAGGAACCCAGCAACATAAGTTTCAAGCAAAAGAAGAAGTATATGCCTTTTTTTTGGGCAATAGAGTGAACGCCGATTATCTCATCCAACAAGGCATAGACCTGCTCCGATGGAACAAACGCCCGTTTGACCTTCGCTTAATGATTACAAAACAAAAGGATCATACTTGGCGAAATGAAGGCTTTGTTGGTCGCGTTGCACATCACAAAAAAATTGTGACGAATATCCGCAGTGGAGGTACCGCATTATCCGTCGAGGACCTGTTAGCCTCGCATACCAATCCAACTACTCAAAAAAAAGTCATCATGAAGTTAAATAAATTGGGAAGTCGTATATGCAAGCAGCTCGAAAAAAAATATCCTGGAATTCAGCTTTTTGGGATTGATATTGGCATGGATCAAAACTTAAAACCCTGGGTTATTGAGGTGAACACAAGACCCGAGAAAATTTGTTGGAAATGTATGAGGAAGCTTTACAACAAGAACATCTCAGTCAAAATTCCTTGAATAACTAATACAAAAGGGCTGTCTATTACGGGAGTGAGCCGTTCTTCAACTAACGGAGAACGTTTGTTCAATAACATAACAAGAGAAGGCTGCCGAGAATAATCTTCGGCAGCCTTCTCAGCTATTGGTCAGATTAAGCAACTTTGGTCACGTACATTCGACCATGTGGCTAATGTTAATGTTTCCATATAACCGCATATGAATAAATAATACAAAAGGAGATGATTCGAATGGAATTTACAATTATTGAATATGACCCTTCATATGCATTACAAACGGGGTCAATCAATTATACGTTCATACGCTATATCAAGGAAGAGGAATAGGGAACAGGCTCTTGAACCTCGCCAAACAGCAATCTGAAGGTAATCTGTTTTTATTCACTTTTGATGTCAACAAGAAAGCACAGAGATTTTATGAGAGAAACGGTTTTAGAATTGTTAGCAGAGGAAATGAAAATGAAGAGCAGCTTGATGATATTAAGTATGAATGGACAGAGTCTTGAAATGATTGGTGAATACGTACATTTATCGAGAGGCAACATTACTTTTGTCAGAAAAGTCCCTAACGGTGAATGTTAGTTTAGAGACCCAGGATCAGTTTGCCGACGCGGCAACTGCTCCTTTTTCATTTAAGCTAAAGTGCAGTTATCTTCAATACTATTCCTCATATTGAAGAAGTAATAGGTACAATATTAATTTAATGGTACAATATTCCATGCGAATAATATTTACCATGGGATGTGATATGAGATGGAAAAGATAAGACTTCGTGCTTGTGCATTAATTATTGAAAGAGGTTCTATTTTACTTGTTGAGTTCAAAAACGATAATGATGATGACGTACATTACAACCTTCCAGCAGGAGGACTTGAGCCAGGTGAAACACTGACTGAAGCTGTAGTACGGGAAGCAAAAGAAGAAGCATGTGTCGAAGTAGAAGTCGGTCCAGTTGCATTTGTGTACGAATATCAACCCACGAAAAGTAATTACATCTACGGTGACACTCACTCTGTAGGAGTTACATTTGAATGAAAACTCGAAACAGGTTCATGCCCCAAAATACCAGATAATCCTGATCCCCAGCAAATTGGTGTAAAGTGGATTCCTATTTCAAAATTATGTTCTATTCAACTATATCCAGAAATTAATGAGGACATTATTAATTATTACAACGGCGATAAGTACCGAAATTACGTTGAAGAACAGGAAATTCAACAGAGTAAGTCATTAATCTAACGATAACTATAGCACCACAACATTAAGCTTAAAAAAGGAGCAATTTAGTGATGTATGAACATCTCGTTGTATTCAAGTTCAATACTAATGTCACGCCAATCAAGCAACAGGAATTGCTGGATCAATTGTTAACGTTTCGGGATCGTATCCCCGGGATATGTGATATAAGTGCAGGCATCAATGTAACTGAAGAAACGGAAAATATGAAGGGCTATACTCTCGGATTACGGGTAACGTTTGAAGATCTTGCTTCGTTGCGTTCATATGGTCCGCATCCCGTTCATCAGGAATTTGTTAAATCGCTGGAAGGTATACTGGAAAATGTTATTGTAGTTGATTACCCATTGGTTTAAGCAACCAATACGAGGCTGCCGGTGTAGATCGGCAGCCTCGTTGCGCTACAGGGCAGTTTAATCAAATACTTTTTTTGAAATCAAATGCGATTTAGAAGGGAAAATATGGATATAAATCGAAACGTTATTAAATGCCTTTTTATACGATTCAGAAACCGAAAGGAGAAACGAAATGAGCGGACTAGGCGTTAAAGATAATACGTGTAGAGTGGTCAAAAGAGGATTCTCAGCAATTGGAACAAGGCATGAAGCGAAGTATTCAGAATACCCAATCGTAATTCCGCAATCATTTGACTCTTTACTAAGTCGTATGGAGGAAATCCAAAATCGAATTGGTGAAAAATTAGCTTTATACGAAACAGCTAATTATGCCCAATCGAAGAGAAATAGTTGATGAAAGAGGAGTGACCCTGCAAACCACCGTTTGTGGGTCTTTCTACGTTCTGGTATAAAATTAAAAAAAATAGTGAGAGGATGTTTGTAGTGCCATTAACAGAAAAGAAAATATTGTATTCAAATAATGGGTTGAAATTGCAATTCTAAGATGGAACATATTTATTTCTCGAATGTAACCATTAATATGATTCAAATGGGAGGATCTATATTTGAGAATATTGTTCGTCCTAAAGCGGAAAAAGTCATTTATCTGAAGAGCCTGGTACTGACAATTGGGTGAATGTCGAACCAATAATCTTTAACAACAGTGATTTAAGTACCGCCATATTTGACTCATGCAATCTTACGAACGTGGAACTCAAAAATTGGCTAGCTCAGAGTCCCATTGAATAAAGAACATATGTTTTATATGATGCAAGTATTCATGGAAAGGATGATACTATGCCGAAAATTAAACGAAAAACCCTTGGCTATTCTGGCAAAGCATCAACGCTGATTTGCGAGCTACAGGATCTGATGGAAACCCAAAGTGAAGCGACTCTGCGCAAATGGTGTTTAGATTTCGCTGAACACAAGATTCTGGAAATATTTGAAAAACGATACCCTTACGAAAACCGCCCGCGAAACGCTCTGCAAATGGCTCGCAACTGCCTCAACGGTAGCACAGATTTATTCGCGGTAAAGGATGTACTCATGAAGGATTGTGATGTCGCTGCCCGAGAATTGAAAAGCGACCCGGCCGCTCAAGCTGCTGCACGCGCCATCGGTCAGGCAACGTCATCCATCATTATCCTAAACCACACGTTAGAAATGTTTTTTTACGCAGCGGCGGCAATTGCCTTTGACCGTGTTGGATTGAACGCGGAGAAACACGTTTACGACAATATCACGGATGAAGTCTGCGCGGACTATACGGCGGACTTGCAAGCGATTGCTATTGTGAACGAAGCAAATCCCGCAAAAATTGTATGGAAAAAATGCCAACAGCGTTGAGCGAACATAAATCGAATAAGGCAAGCCACGAAAAGTGGATTTGGTGCGACAACAGTGTTAATCAGTTTATTTCGTTAAATACGACTACCAGCATTACCGATGATACTTGATCTGGATAACACCGTGTGACGAGTAATCCAATAGTTACAGCTATAATTGGAGGAGAAGAGATGATACTTAATTTTGAAACAAATCGCTTAAACCTTCGGCTTTTCGAGCCATCTGATGCAAAAATGGTTCAAGTATTGGCTGGGAATGTAGAAGTAGCTGGCACAACACTCTCGATTCCTCATCCCTATCCAGATGGGGCAGCTGAAGTTTGGATAGAAACCACCCGACAATCTTCTGAAAAAGGGGATATTTATACTTTCGCTATGGTAAAAAAGGAAAATGAATCCTTGATTGGATGTATGAGCTTGGGGGTTTCTAAAAAACATAAACGAGCTGAACTTGCTTACTGGATAGGACAGCCATTTTGGGGACAAGGATTCGCAACAGAGGCCGCCCAAAGGATAGTTAAATTTGGATTCGAAGATTTGGAATTAAACCGTATTTTCGCTGCTGCAATGACGAAAAACCCAGGTTCTTATAAGGTAATGAGTAAAATTGGAATGAAACAAGAAGGTACTTTTCCTCAACATGTTTTAAAGTGGGGACGCTATGAGGACTTAGTGTTCTACGGTATGGTCAAAGAAGATTATTTACAAGATAAATGATAAAGAAAAGAGTATAGCGAAGTCTTTTAAAAGTAAATCTATTAAAAGGAGTGATTAAAATGGAGAGTGGAAGAATTATGGGGATTGCATATAATGTAGTGCCTGTATCGAATGTAAAAAAATCAGGGGAATGGTTTGTAAAACATTTTGGTTTTAATATCAGAAATGATAGAGGTACAGATTTAAGTTTATTCAAGGAAAACCGACCTATACTTGTTTTAATTGAATCCGATAATGAAACAAGAGCGGTTTTTGAAGTAAACGGGCGAACTAGATGGGTTATAACTTTTTTTACTGATGACATTGCATCTTTACATAAGAAATTATCATCCGAAGGAGTCACTGTTAGAAATATCAGTGATGAAGGTATATATGGAAAGTTTTTTGTCTTTGAGGATTTAGACGGAAACCTATTTGATGTATGGGAAAATAGAGATAGCGAGTTGAATTTTTGAAGAATGTTGGAGAAAACTCGGGACGTTACTTAAACAGGGATCGCCGGCTGTCGCACAGTCTGGACGGTCCCTATTTCATTGAAATAAAGTGTAGGTTTGTTTAACCAATTCGACGAATAATTAATGAATAGAATAAGATAACAATGGGATGTTACGATGAGAGAAGGAGTGATGTCAATGGTTGCTAGACCGCAAATCTGGCCTTACTGTGATGAGGATATAAAGCAATTCATTGAAAAACTGGTAAACCAGTTGAAAACTATTCTGGGAAATCAGTTAATAGGTATCTATCTCCACGGTTCATTGGCTATGGGCTGTTACTATCGGCCAAAAAGTGATATTGATCTGATTGTGGTAGTTAACGGTAAATTAGCAACCGATTTGGCTAAAACAGTTGGAGTCTCCATCGCCAACGTGACGGTCAACAGACCTACAACTGGTAATGTTGAACTTAGTGTTATTACGTCCGAGGCAGCAAGGCGAGTCTCCGATCCAACGCCTTTCGAAGTTCATTACAGCTCGGGATGGCATGAGAAGATACTCAATGATGAAATCGATTATAGTAAAGTGAGAACAGACATTGACCTACCCTCACATGTAACCTATGTAACGCAGCGTGGCATTTGTTTATACGGTAAACCCATATCAGATATATTTGGCAAAGTAAATTGGGAGTATGTAATAGACTCAATTATGGATGATTTAAATGGATACTTCATGATGAGCATATTCTAGATACGCCATTTTATAGTGTTTTGAACATCTGTCGTGTATTTCAACTACATAGAGAAGACGAACAGAAAGTCTACAGTAAAGATGAAGGGGGTGAATGGGGAATTAAACATTTACCACAGGAGTACCATCAATTGATTCAACGAGCACTTGATGTTTATCGTTCTTCGGATGGAGTAAACGAGGAGCAAAGAAGAACAGGAGGGAAGAACTGGGACAAAACTACCCTGCTCTCCTTCAGGAACTATGCCCGCATGCAATTCAATGATTTTTACTCTAGTTAATTATACTTTAGTAAAGGTTAATGAGAAATATTTCA
Source organism: Paenibacillus sp. J22P165 (assembly GCF_059692015.1). Classification (NCBI taxonomy): domain Bacteria; kingdom Bacillati; phylum Bacillota; class Bacilli; order Caryophanales; family Paenibacillaceae; genus Paenibacillus; species Paenibacillus sp. J22P165. Next base: position 7,502 of record NZ_JCAUAP010000004.1, read on the forward strand.
AGGAGGATCAGATGAAGACTATCATCTATATGGTTAGGCATGCAGAATCGCCATACAATGAAGGAACCGAAAGAACAAGAGGGCTTACCACTAAGGGCAAGGGCGATGTTGACAAAGTTACCGAAATTCTTAAAGAAGAAGGCATAGATGTTGTTATATCTAGCCCGTATAACCGAGCGATCCTAAGTGTTGAGGGATTGGCACAAAACTTAGGAATCGATATCAAAACATATGAAGATCTCAAGGAAAGGCATTTTGCTGGAGAAATTATTGCTGATTTAATGTCAGTTATTAGAGAGAAATTTTATGATTTTGATTATGCTTTACCGGGTGGGGAGTCTAATTCTGATTGCCAGAAGAGATCGATATCTGTGATCAAAAACATATTAAAAGAACACGCAGGGAAAAAAATAGCTATTGGCACTCATGGACTTGTAATGACTTTGATGATGAATTATTTTGATTCAAGTTATGGCTTGGATTTTTTAGATCAATTAAAGAAACCAGATATTTATCAATTAAGTTTTGAGAATTTAGAATTAATAGAAGTTGTAAGACTTTGGAATGTGGATTTGGATTAAGCTGCAAAAACTTATGAAGGGGGATAAAATGATCGCTAATAGTTGGTCAGGTTCAAAAGTCAGATTACGCGCGGTGACACCCTCGGATTGGAAAGAATTTCATGATAATGATCAGGATTCGGAGTGCGCACGACTATGTGATGCCATCTACTTTCCGAGGTCTGAAGAAGGAACCAAGGCATGGGCGGAACGGACTTCCGCTATGGTATCCGAAGGTGATAATGTATTTCTTGCGATTGAGACAATGGATGGAACTATGGTTGGCAGTATTACGGCAAGCAGTTGTGATAGACGGAATGGCACCTTTAAATATGGTATAGCTATCTTTCGTAAACATTGGCGCAAAGCCTATGCATCTGAGGCTATAAAGATATTGCTTCGATATTACTTTGAAGAATTACGGTATCGCAAAGTAAATGCCTATGTTTATGGCTTTAATGAGGGGTCACGGGCTTTGCAGGAGCATCTTGGATTTAGACAAGAAGGGATCCTCAGAGAAATGATTTTTACGAAGGGCAAGCATTACGACGAGTACGTGTATGGACTTACAAAGGATGAGTTTGAAAAACTCACTACTATCATAAGTGTGGTATAATGTGGAATGAAACAAGTTATAGGAATAAGGATAGCTGAATAAATATGAAGAAACGGCAGGCCGAGATAAGGTCTGCCGTTTTTTCAACTAAAGAGAGTTTGCGTAGCAGGTGGAGGTGACTTTAGAACACAGCTGTTGTTCAAATCGACTGACATCATGTAGATTACTTCCCTAGTAGTCAATAATGGAGGATGCAACGATGACCATTATAGAGCAGACGATTTTCAATTCATCTGGAAACACAATTACTACGAAGGATAGAGAGATTCAAATTGTCGGGAAATTGGATGAACCGCTAATTTTAATTTTGGACAATGTATTAAGCTATACAGAATGTGACTCGTTGATTGATTTAGCTAATAACCGAATGCAGCGAGCTAAAATTGGCAAATCTCATGTAGTAAGCGATATTCGAACAAGCAGCAACATGTTTTTTGAGGAAAGCGAAAATGAATTGATTCAAAAAATTGAGAGCAGAGTTTCTGAACTGATGAATATCCCGATTGCACATGCAGAACCACTGCAGATTTTACATTATAAAGCTGGTGAACAGTATCGGCCTCATTTTGACTATTTCACATCCGAGAATGTTGTCAATAATCGCATCAGCACATTGCTGATGTATTTAAATGACGTGGAAGAAGGTGGCGAAACGTATTTCCCATCGCTTCGTTTTTCCGTAACACCGAAAAAAGGAAGGGCCGTCTATTTTGAATATTTATATAACGATGATCACTTAAATGAGCTAACCTTACATGCAGGAAATCCCGTTACAATCGGGGAGAAATGGGTAGCAACCCAGTGGATGAGAAGACAAGGACACCGCAATATGTAAAGAACGAGATTCTTCCGTGAAAACAATACGTAACGATCACAAGGACTGCAACGTTGCAGTCCTTTGTTGCGTTTTAGGGATTTGTGCGAGTAGGACAGAATTTATTTGCTCGAGATTATTATGCTATAATGAACCCGATTAACAGCAGGAGATGATAACTAGATGGTGTTGCGCAAGATCTATCGGAATTATTTGCAAAATAATTTGTTTATGAGGCTGCTGCTCCTCTTTTCTATGATTACGGTTGTAACGATTATTTCGTTCTCTTATTTTATGTATTATTCGATGTCCCAAGCAGCAATTAATAGAGAGTTGGATATCCATAAGAAAGCGCTGACGAGTGTTAATAATTATTTGGGTGGAAATTATGATTCAGCCCAGTCGATCCTATTTGGCCTTTATCGGGATAGTTCGCTAGCCTCTGGTGTATCATTTATGCTGCAACATCCTTTTCAAGAATATGTGCAACACAGTTTGGAGCAGTACAATTTAGGCGGCAAAAGCATGTGGAATGATGGGCTGCAATATTTTAAAAATCAAGTGGAAGACAATAAAGATATTAGCAATTTGCTGTTATACAGTGAGGATCAGCAGACGTTATATGCGCTGGGGCGAAATGGGCAGATGAAGCTCGTTCCCACCAATCGCGCACGCTCTTATATCCCGGATGTGATGGCTCTCGAAAGTAAGAGTGTGGAACTGCCAAATATTTGGGTGCGTGACGCAATCGGACAGTGGGATCAAAACCTGTATGCGATTCGAACGCCAATCTCGGACAAGTTAACGCTGAAGACAATTGGCCAGCAGGTCGTTTATTTTAGTACGGATGGGATATGGAAAATTTTGAAGAATGATAAGGACGAGCTGAAAGGGATGATTCTTGTCTTGGCCCCGGACGGCGGTGTGCTCTTCGATTCTTCGAATCAATACGTGGGGCAGATCTATCCACATATGGATCAAATCAATGCGATGTATGAAAATAGTGGTTCCAGCCAAGGTGACTATGTGACGAAGCTTACACAAAGCAAGGGGAATTTTAGCACAGTCAGCATCATCCCCCGCCAAGAGCTGGAGGCTTCCTCAAAGAAAATTGGCAGTATGATTTTCCTCATCAGTGCGATTTGTATTTTTTTCGCCATCCTGATACCGTTCCTAGTTGTGATGAGTGTCGCCAAGCGGACGAATCAAATCATCCGATTCACCCGAAAGGTGAAGCAAGGCGATCTAAGTGTGCGGATACCTGATGTGCGAGAGGATGAGATCGGGCAAATATCGCGGAGCTTTAATGAGATGATTGAGGAATTGAACCTCTATATTGATCGGGTGTATAAGGCAAACATTAAGCAAAAACAGACGGAACTGACGGCACTGCAAGCTAGGGTGAATCCGCATTTCCTTTATAATACGCTGGAAGTGATTCGGATGCGGGCAATTTCGCAAGGCGCACATGACGTTGGTGAAATGATTTACAGCTTATCAGCGCTGTTCCGAAGTTTTGTCCAACAGAAGAAAATCTATACGCTCAAACATGAGTTGGAAGCCTGTCGACTGTATCTGGAACTTTTCCAAATTCGATATAAAGATAAATTTACGTATACCATGGATTGGGATCGACGGCTCGGGTCTGTGCGTGTGATGAAAATGTCGCTGCAACCAATCATTGAGAATTACATCGTGCATGGTTTGCGAAGCGAAAGCTCGGATAATGAGCTTCATATCCGGGTGAAACAGGTAGAAACGTATCTGCATGTGCAGATTGAAGACAATGGTAATGGGATTTCACCTAAGCGGCTTAATGAATTAGCGTTATTTCTGCAGGATGAGGAATTGGAAGGGGAGTCTTTTGGGTTGCGAAGCATTAATCAACGGCTTAAACTGCTGTACGGCAGTGAATACGGCGTGAAATTACATAGCGAACCAGGCCAAGGTACGATCATTGATATTTGGATGCCGATAGACTGTGAAGGGGAGGTGGACCATGTTTAGGGTCTTTCTTGCGGACGATGAACCTTTCATTATCGAAGGGTTGTATGACATTATTGATTGGGCAGAGGTTGGATTGGAGATTGTGGGGCATGCCAGCAATGGACAGAAGGCTTTGGACGCTTTGCAGGAAACATCGGTCGATATTTTGGTAACAGACATCTCCATGCCGATTATGAATGGGTTGGATTTGATTCGGCACGCAAGATCGGTTCACCCGGAACTGAAAGTGATCGTGCTCAGTGGATTTGATGAGTTTTCCTATTTGAAAGAGGGCATGCAGCTAGGCATCGAAAATTACTTGCTCAAGCCCATTAACATCCAAGAACTCAAGGCTTCGCTGCAAAATATCGTAGAGAAGCTGAATACCATGAACGAGACGCAGCTGGTTCAGGCGTACAGCAAGCAAATTTTGAAAGACAACACGCTGCATCGTTGGTTGACGCAACAGATTGCGCCACTGGAGTTCTATGAGCGTGCAGAACTTTTAGGTATCAACTTAGCAAACGCTTATATGGTCGCAGCCGTTCTGCGAATGCCTGTGGATGCAGATAAGGGCCTGGAGTTTATCGCTAGCCAGCTAGATGCCTACGAATGGGTGACCGTTTTCCGTGATATGGACGGAGATATCTTGCTGCTTGCATCCATGGATCACATGGAAGAGGGCAAAAAAGAACTGATGGCACTGCTTCATCAGCTTCATACCGCGCTGCAAGACCAATCGGTTCGCATCTCGATAGGGAGCATCGGTCACTTGCCAGATGGCGTCGCACAAAGCTATGAAGCCGCCAAAAAAGCACAGGAGTATTTCTGGATTTATCCTGAGCTGCCAGTCATTGATTATCAAGAGTTGGCTATGCATCAAGACAATCCCAAGGTGGATTTCTCGATCATTGATTGGCCGGCCTACGCGAAGCTTATTATTGCCAAAGATATTGAAAACCTGCGTACTTGCATCCAAAACGACTTCAAGCGAATTCAAGCTTTGCCTGGCGTAACGCCGCGCGATTTTCAGAATATCGCCTTTGAGATGGTCATTCATTTCAAGTTGGAAATCAAAGCCATCCGCCATACCGAAGAACTAGAGGTGTATCATCTTGCTTTTGACCAGATTCGCGAGGCGGTTGCACTGGAAGAATTGGAAGCTGCCATCCTGGAGATTGCGGAGAAGACCGTTGGCTTTTTGGTTTCGGACGTTCGAAGTCCGATTGTGCAGCAGGTGTTAAAATATGTGCAACAATCCTATGCGGAGGAGCTCTCACTCAAAATGCTTGGCGCTCACTACCATATTCACCCTGTTTACTTAGGACAATTGTTTCAGAAAGAAATTAATGAGACATTCACGGAGTATATGAACCGGTTTCGGGTTGAGAAGGCGAAAGAACTGCTCAAGACAACGCATGCAAAGGTTCATCAGATTGCGAGTGAGGTAGGTTACTCCGAATTGGGTTACTTTTATAAACAATTCAAAAAATATGTTGGTATTTCGCCAACGGATTATCGTGGATTGCTCTAGGGAAACTTAGTAGCAGTCCTTTTTTTATGTGAAAATGCTTTGGTAGCGTTTTTTTCTTTAGTTTAGACAGGGTTCATTTAGTTTATCGTCTATTTGTAATTGCTTTCATGAAGTACTGTAAATATAGCCCCTACGGGCGTAGAAAACGAGTATTCACTAGGGAGGACTCAAAAAATGAGAAAAATGAAAAAAAACTTGGTCACTACACTAGGGTTAACGTTAGCTGTTTCCTTGACGCTTAGCGCATGTGGCAGCAAAGAGGCTGACGATGCGAAAGGGAATGCGGCAGCGAATAAACCTGTTGAATTAATTTGGTATACAATCGGAACGCCACAGAAAGATGTGGATCGTGTTATGGCTGAAGTCAGCAAGTACACCGCGGAGAAAATCGGTGTTACCGTGAAGATGAATATGACGGATTGGGGCGACTATGCTCAAAAAATGCAAGTAATGACCGCTTCCGGCACACCTATGGATATTATGTTCACGTCTTCATGGGCATTTGATTATGTGCAAAATGCGCGTAAGGGCGCATTCAAGCCGATTGACGAGCTGTTGCAAAAAAATGGACAAGGCATCGTCAAAGCATTGGACCCTGCTTTCCTAAACGGCTCCAAAGTAGATGGACATAACTACGGTGTTCCAGCGAATAAAGAGCTGCCAGCACAAGACGTATGGCGTTTCAACAAAACTTTGGCTGACAAATATAACCTTAGTGTGGATAACGTGAAATCACTGGAAAGCTTAGAGCCGCTTCTTTCAGTCATTAAAGCCAAAGAGCCGAACACGTACGGATTGGCTGTTGATAAAAACTACATGCCTTATGTGCCATACGACTACATCATTGAGAAAATGCCAATGGCGGTTAGCGTAGACAACAAAGATTTGAAAGTCGTTAACATTCTCGATACACCAGAAATGAAACAAGCTTTGAAAACCATGAATAAATATTACAAAGCCGGCTACATTCCAACAGAAGCATCCACGCTGACATCCTTGAATGATGTACAAGTGACTGGCAAATGGTTCTCCGATAAAGCGACTAATCAACCTTTCGCGGACAACCTTTGGTCAGCAAGCTATGGATACCCTGTTGTATCCAAACCAGCTAGCCCTGCTCTCATTTATAACTGGTCCGTCATGGGCTCCATGCAAGCGATCTCAGCTAACTCCAAATATCCAGAAAAAGCGATGGAATTCCTGAACCTGCTCAACACAGATCCTGTCCTTCGCAACATGGTTGATTCTGGTATTGAAGGCGAGCACTACAAAAAAGTCGGCAATGACAAAATGGAAAACCAACCGGCATCCAAAAACTATGATATGCCTACGTTCTCCCTTGGTAATGTACTTTTGACATACAAAGATGTAAAAGATCCTGAGAACAAATGGGAAGAGTTCAAGAAGTTTAACGATACAGGCGTACCTGCTCCACTACTTGGCTTTAACTTCGATCCAACCAAAGTCATCAACGAAATCGCCGCTGTACAGAACGTGAAAGAAGAGTTCTGGGCAACTCTTATGACGGGTACCGTTGATCCAGATAAATACATTCCGCTTGCAAACGAAAAATTCAAAGCAGCTGGATTGGATAAAATTATGGCGGAAGCACAAAGTCAAATTGACGCTTGGAAAACAGCTAACAAAAAATAGAAGCAAGTTTAAGGATGAGGTGAATGTTCTGCATTCACCTGATCTTTGTCTTGTTATCAGCGAAGGGGTGATTGTATGAACAGAATAGGAACTTTTTTCAAAGATGTTAAACAAAGCAGAGTGCTGCTGCTCATGGCATTACCGGCAACACTTTGGTTCCTGTTCTTCTCGTATTTACCGATGGCAGGCATGGTCATTGCTTTCAAGCAGTACCGTTACAGCCGTGATGGTTTTTGGGCAAGTATTGTGGAGAGCAAGTGGGTTGGCTTACAGAACTTCAAGTTCCTTTTTAGTACGAACGACGCTTACATCATTACGCGTAATACCTTGCTATACAATATCGTGTTCATTATTGCAGGTCTGGTGCTGTCCGTTGGACTCGCCATTGTGTTATCTGAAATTACGAATAAAAAGCTTGCAAAGCTTTATCAAACAGGTATGTTCATGCCCTATTTCTTATCTTGGGTCATCGTCGGCTATTTTGTATTCAGTTTCCTAAGTGTGGATAAAGGAATGCTTAATCATATACTTCCCTGGTTTGGCGTGGATCCGATTCGTTGGTATAACGATAAGACGTATTGGCCACTGATCATTATTCTCGTTTACCTCTGGAAATCAGTCGGCTACAGCTCTGTTGTGTATTTGGCGGCGATCATGGGGATTGATAAATCGCTCTATGAAGCAGCCATGATTGACGGCGCGAGTAAATTTCAGCAGATTCGCCACATTACCTTCCCGATGTTAAAACCGTTAATGACGATTCTGACGCTGCTGGCGATCGGACGCATTTTTTATGCAGACTTTGGCTTGTTCCTACAAGTGCCTAGAGACTCCGGAACGTTATACTCCGTAACCAATGTTATCGATACGTATGTATACCGCGGCCTTAAATCTACGGGAGAAATTGGGATGAGTACAGCGGCTGGTTTGTATCAGTCGGTGATCGGTTTCATTCTCGTAATGACTTCAAACTATGTCGTTAGAAAATTTGATAAAGACAATGCACTCTTTTAACCTAGGATTGCGGAAAGGAGGAACTGATTATGAATGCTGTCAAAGCGATGAAAAAGCAAGACTTTCATAAATTGCCGCCACTTTTGAATGTGTTTGCACATTTGGCTGCGGGTCTTTTTACCCTTGCTTGTGTATTCCCGTTTCTGTTTGTGACGATTATTTCGTTCACGGATGAGAAATCGCTGAATACGAACGGATATCGCATCATCCCGGAGAAATGGAGCCTAGAAGCTTACCGTTATCTCTTCAAAGCAGGTGATCAATTGCTGATGTCCTATGGGGTCACAATCCTTGTGACGGTCGTAGGTACACTTGTCAGCTTGATTCTGACCGCAACGTTCGCCTATGCGATTTCGCGGAAAAGTTTTAAATTTCGGAATTTCTTCGGCTTCTTCGCCTTTTTTACGATGCTCTTTAACGGTGGACTTGTACCGACTTATATTGTTATGACGCAATTGCTCGGGCTCAAGGACTCCCTGTGGGCTTTGGTTCTGCCATTAGCGGGCAACGCCTTCTATATCATGATTATGCGTACTTTCTTTGTTACATCTGTACCGGACGCCATTATTGAATCGGGCAAAATGGACGGAGCCGGCGAATTCGGCATCTTCGTCAAGCTCGTGCTGCCGCTGTCCCTTCCAGGGCTGGCGACGATTGGTTTATTCAGTACCTTGGGGTACTGGAATGATTGGTTCAATGCGCTATTGTACATCGACACGCCGAACTTGGTGCCGCTGCAATCGATGTTGATGCGGATTGAGAACAGTATGCAGTTCCTGCTCCAGAACACGAGCAACCCATCGGTTGGCATAGGCTTGCTGCAATCGCTGCCGCAGGATACGTCGCGGATGGCGATGGTTGTGCTTGCGACGGGACCGATTATTTTCGCTTATCCGTTCTTTCAACGTTACTTCATTCAAGGCTTAACGATCGGCGCTGTAAAAGAGTAGTACTGTAAGCAACTTCGTAGATTATAGAAATGTGGAGGATTTACCGTGGAACAATTCAGACTGCCCAAAATTCCGATGCCCAAACTGGAACTGCCTCAAGCCATTCAAGATGTCTTGTTGGAAGCCGAAGAAAAGCTGGCGCATCGTCCAAAACTCCTGCAATTATTTAAAAATTGTTTTCCAAATACATTAGAAACAACAACCAAGCTGATGCCAGATGGCACCACGTTTGTCATCACGGGAGATATTCCGGCGTCCTGGCTGCGTGATTCTGTCGAACAGGTCATGCATTACGTGCCTTTTGCCAAAGAAGATGGGGATCTTCAACGGATCATTAGCGGTTTAATTAAACGTCATATCCAGTACATTCATATTGATCCGTACGCGAATGCGTTTAATGAGTCGGCCAATGACTGGCATTGGAACAAAGCTGACCAAACAGAGATGTCGCCATGGGTATGGGAGCGTAAATTTGAGCTCGATTCCTTGTGCTTCTCGATGCGTCTGGCCTATGCGTATTGGAAGGAAACTGAACTGACGGATATCTTTGACGCTGGTTTTAAAGCCGCGATGGTTAAGATCTATGAGTTGTTCCTAACCGAGCAGCATCACTTTGAAAAGTCGCCTTATCGCTTTACCCGCAATAACGGGATTCCAACCGATTCTCTTCGCAATAACGGCTTGGGAATGCCTGTGAATTATACGGGGATGGTGTGGTCAGGTTTCCGTTCTAGTGACGATGCGTGTGACTTTCATTACAACATTCCAGCGAATATGTTCGCGGTAGTCGCCCTTCGCCATATGCAAGAATTCGCGGAATGGGTGTTCCGAGACATGGATTTTCTCGCACAACTCAAAGCGCTCGAAGCGGACATTGACCATGGCATTCAATTGTATGGGATTTATCGTCATCCGACATTTGGTCCCATTTATGCGTATGAAACGGACGGCTTCGGCAATCACTGCCTGATGGATGATGCTGGGACACCGGGTCTCATGTCGATTCCTTACTTGGGCTATGTAACAGCGGACGATCCTATTTATCAAAACACAAGACGTTTTGCGCTTAGCACAGAGAATCCGTTCTATTTTGAGGGCAAGGTGGCTCGAGGAATTGGCAGTCCACATACGCCGGATGACTACATTTGGCATATGGCACTATCCATGCAAGGTATTACAGCATCGACGGCGGAAGAGAAGCTCGAGATGATCGCGATGCTGGAAGCGACAGATGCAGATACGGGATTCATGCATGAAGGTTTTCACGTTGATGACCCAACGATTTTCACACGCAAATGGTTTGCATGGTCGAATAGCCTGTTCTCTCAATTGGTTTATCAAGCGATGAAGGATGGTCTTCTATGAGTCGTCCGATCCTTATATTCCATGAACCTGGATTCCCGAGCAGCTCGTTGAGCGATGTGCCTATCGAACAATTGACGGCGCAAGGAGCGGTTGTGGTAGGTGCCGATGCACTTGGAGAGGCACTACGATCAGCAATCGGAGGATGTTTCGTCAATTTGCATGCGCCGTATTTTCCGAAAGCGGCGTGGACGGATATTCTAGCGTTCTTGCAGCGCGGCGGCAGCTTGCTCAGTGTTGGCGGCGCTGCTTTCAAGCACCCTGTCCGTTGGGAAGATGAGAAATGGTATGTGGAATCTGAGCAGACTGGTTACCACCAACAGCTGCATATTCATGAAATTCTACGAGTTGAAAGTACGCCATTCCGTTCTTATATCACGTCAGAAACGTTACCGCTGCTGCAAGGGCAAGAATCGCTATTCGCGCTTGCCGATACTTGGAATATGGTGCCGCATACGACGCGAGACAGTGATTTGCCTCATCAGATGGGTGCGGCGGGTACGATGAGCACGCAGATTTATCCGCTGTTGAAAAGCATCGACAAGAGGGGCCGCGAAGTAGCGGCACCTGTCGTCCTATGGGAAAATTCGCGCGGTGCGTTTATCGGTTCGCGTTGGCTTTTCGTCAATGTACCGCTGAGTCCTTCGTTTTGGAACGAGGGCGGTGCACAGAGATTGGTCCAGTGGGCGAAATTCTGTGCGAGCGGTGTGACAGAGCTGTGGATCAAGCCGAATTATGCCAGCTATGAACCAGGCGAGCATGCGATGCTGACGATTCAAACACAACTTTTCGGGCATAAAGATGCCGTTAAGACGTGGACATTTGATCTTCGCGTCGAGCATGAAATAGGTACACAAGATGCTTGGACGCATCGTCTAACCGTTCAAGTTAACAAAGAATTCAATGTGGTACGCATTCCAGTACCTCTTGATATACAGCGCGGATTGTATCGCGTAACGTGCAAGGCAGTCTCCGAGGACGGCGAGCAGCGTTTGCTGCGTCAAGGATTCTGGGGCCACGACGCGGGACTGCTTGCAGAAGGTCAGCCCATCACTTGCGGACGCGATTATTTTATCAAGGATGGTCGGCCACTGCCCGTAGTTGGCATGACGTACATGACGTCCGATGTGGCTCGCAAATTTTTATTCCTGCCGAATAGCGATGTTTGGGATCGGGATATGGCCCAAATGGCGAAAGCAGGCATTAACTGGATTCGTACAGGCATTTGGACCGCGTACCGCAATATCATGCAGGTGGATGGCCATGCTTCGGAAGAAGTATTGAGAGCCATCGATGCTTTCCTCTTGACGGCCAAAAAGCACCAGCTGCAGGTGACGTTTACCTTCTTCTCCTTCACACCTGAGACTTGGGAAGGGCTTAATCCCTATCTCGATCCGCAAAGTGTGGAAGCTCAGAAGCGTTTTATCCGCTCAATCGTTTCCCGACATGGGGCTACGACCCATGTGGATTGGGACCTGATCAACGAGCCATCGATGTTCGATCCAGCTCAGATTTTCTCGGATGGACCTCGTTCCAGCCGGGACAAGTATGAGAAAGAAGCTTTTATTGCGTGGCTCAAGCAGCGTCATGAGAACATCGAACTGCTGCAAGAGCGCTGGAATATGACGCCTGCGCAGCTTCCGACTTATGAATCGGCTACCATTCCAGAGGCGGCTGATATCAATTTCGACGTGCAGGATATGCACCGTGCGAAAAAGGGGACACGCTGGCTCGATTACTGCCTATTCTCGATGGAGATGCATAACCAGTGGGCCAAACAGCTGTATGACACCATCAAAGAAATCGTGCCTGGTCATCTTGTTGTCGTCGGTCAGGATGAAGCGCTTGGCGCACAGCGGCCTTCACCGCTTTTCTACGAAGAAGCGGTAGATTACACAACGGTCCATTCGTGGTGGTTGAATGATAACCTCGTATGGGATGGCATCTTTGCCAAAACAGCCAATAAACCGAATGTCATTCAAGAGACAGGCATTATGTACGTAGAGACTCCAGATGGACGTGCGAAACGTTCGGAGAATGAGCTGCGCAGCATGTTGGAGCGCAAATATGCTTACGCCTTTGCAACGGGAGGCGCAGGAGCGATTCATTGGATATGGAACACCAATTTCTATATGGATAACGCGAACGAGTCCCATATCGGAGCACTTCGTGCCGATGGTACGGAGAAACCGGAAGCGGATGTTTCCTATGAATTCGGCCGCTTTATGGCCGAGATCCGAGATCTATTCCAGGAGCGAGAGCTGGAAGATATTGTGGCTGTATTCCCTTATTCCAACGATTTCTCCAACCGGAAATTAGCGTTCGATGCAACGACGGCGATGACGCGCGTGCTGTCCTACAAGATGAAGCTGCCGTTCCGTGCGGCTTCGGAATATCATTTAGAGGCGCTAGAGCAGCAACCCGCGAAGCTGATTGTGCTCCCAAGCGCGCATAATGTGGATGAGCAAGCATGGAATAAGCTGATCGATATTGTGAAACGCACAGGTGCAACATTATTGGCGACAGGTCCAATTAGTCTGGACGCGTACTGGAAGCAAACGCCACGACTCGAAGGTGAGCTGGGTGAAGCCGAACTTTACAATGTTCGCCGGGAAGAAATGCTTGAACTGGAAGGTACTTTGCATCCAGTTTCCTATGGGCGTCGTCGAATTGCTGAAACGTTGAAAGAAGTACGTGTTGAAGGTGGAGCAGCGAGTACTGGCGGAGATCGTGTTGTCGATCTTCCTTTAGGCAATGGCCGATTGATTTGGAGTTCGCTGCCAGTGGAAGTAAACGACCGGATGGATACGGTCGAGGCACTTTACCGACACGCCGTGAATACCGCAGGTGTCAGCAGCGGATTGGAATGGATTCAAGGCGATATTGCGGGGATTTACGGAAGGAAGCTTCAGTTTAAGGACGGTTTCTTGTATGTATTTGTCTCCGAGTTTGCCTGGGATGTCACGGTAAAAGTTCGGGATACCGATAGCGAAACCACGTATGCGTTCACCCTAGAGAAAGAGCGTTCTGTGCTCTTTGCCGCAGATAAACAAGGGCAAGTGATTTCCATTTACCGCCCAGATGAAGTTCACATTGAAAGGAGCTAACCCATGAGTACAAAGCGAACGGCTCATATCATTTCCCATACCCACTGGGATCGGGAGTGGTACTTACCTTACGAGAAGCATCATGTGCGTTTAGTTAAACTCGTAGATACGTTATTAGATAAAATGGATCAAGATGCGAATTATCGCAGTTTCTTTTTGGATGGGCAGACGATTATTCTGGAGGATTACTTGCAGGTCAGACCCGAACAAAAGGATCGCCTAAGCAAATTAATCCGGGATGGCCGTATCCTCATCGGACCTTGGTATATTTTGCAGGATGCCTTCTTAACGAGCGGCGAAGCCAATGTCCGCAATATGCAGATTGGGCATCAAGATGCGAAAGCCTATGGCGATGTGTCGAAAATTGGTTATTTTCCCGACACGTTCGGCTTAGTCGGGCAAACGCCGCAATTGATGCAGCAGTCTGGCATCACGAATGCCCTATTCGGCCGAGGCGTGAAGCCGACTGGATTCAACAACACAGTCTCCGACGGTGATTTTGAATCCTCCTTCTCGGAGTTGATCTGGGAAGGACCAGATGGTTCCCAGGTGTTGGGTATTCTATTTGCCAACTGGTATTCCAACGGCAACGAGATCCCGGTTGATAAGGAAGAAGCGCAAGCCTATTGGGAGCGCAAACTGGCGGACGCGGAGAAATACGCTTCGACAGGCGAACTGCTCTTCATGAATGGCTGCGATCATCAGCCTGTTCAGTTGGATCTGCCAGAAGCGATTCAAGCTGCGAGCGAGCTTTTCCCGGATACAACCTTTGTTCATTCTAATTTCAATGATTACTTGGAAGCCGTTCAGCGTTCAGGCAAGCAGGAGCTTTCGACGGTCAAAGGTGAACTTCGCAGCCAGCGGACAGACGGATGGTCTACTCTCGTCAATACGGCTTCAGCACGCGTGTACTTGAAGCAAATGAATCAGCTCGGACAAGCGATGTTGGAAAAAGTGGCTGAGCCTCTTGCCGCATTCGCTCATGTTCTCAAAGTCGGGGAGAAGTACCCGCATCATCTCTTCACTTACGCCTGGAAAACCTTAATGCAAAACCATCCGCATGATAGCATCTGCGGCTGCTCGGTGGACGAAGTGCATCGTGAAATGGTCACGCGATTCGATAAGAGCCGTCATGTTGCTGAAGCCATTATCGATGACAGCAAGCAAGCCATTGCGGATGCGATCAATACGTCTGACTTTCAGCTTGAGGGCGAACATGCTCTGCCCGTAGTCGTGTTTAATACGTCGGGTTGGGAACGCTCTGGGGTAGTAAGTATCGAGATCGATGCTCTACGTCTCTATTTCCGAGATGGCTATACGCTGGAAGAAGCAAGCGCTCTAGCCAAAGCGGCAGATCTCACAGGACGCGTACTCGTGGATGCATCTTCGCAGCCTCTGCCATGCACGGTCGAGGATCTAGGCTTGCAATTCGGATACGATTTGCCGGACGACAAGTTCCGTCAGCCGTATATGTGCCGAAGAGTAAGACTGACTTTCGAAGCCGACAAGGTGCCAGCACTAGGCTTGAAAACTTACGCTTGGGTGAAGAGGGAAGCCGAATTGGCCTATTCCTCGTTGTTCACGAATGAGCGGATCATGGAAAATGCTACACTTAAAATCGAAATCGCGGATAACGGATCCTTCTCACTTTCGGATAAGAAGAACGGCCGCACGTACCGGGATTTGGGCGTATACGAGAATACCGGAGATATCGGCAACGAGTATATGTTCCGCCAACCGGATGGCGAACAGCCTTTGACAACGAGCGGCTTGCGAGCTCAAATCCGTGTGCTCCAAGATACGGCCTACCAAGCTTCCGTCGAAATCGTCCATGACTGGGAAATTCCTGCGTCGGGCGACGACATGCTGGACGTTGAACAACGTGACTTGGTGTACTATCCGCATCGTAAAGCACAGCGTTCAACACGCATGGTTCCGATGCGAATCCGCACGGTAGTTAGCTTGAGCCGCAGCGGAGAAGGGGTAGAGATTGAATCATCCTTTAACAATCAGGCGAAGGATCATCGTCTGCGGATGTTATTCCCAACGGATCTGACGGCGCAAACGCATCATGTCGATTCGATGTTTGAAGTTGTACAACGCGATAATACGCCGGCCTCAGAGTGGGAAAACCCAAGCAATACCCAGCATCAGCAGGCATTCGTTGATGTTAGGGAAGCGGAAGCAGGCTTGGTTGTTGCGAATCTCGGATTGAACGAATACGAGGTTCTGCGCGATGGGCGGAATACGATCGCCGTCACGCTTTTGCGTGCGGTTGGCGAACTCGGTGATTGGGGCTTGTTCCCGACGCCGGAGGCGCAATGTCTAGGTGAGCACACAGTTCGATTGGCGATCTTCCCGCACAAGGGTGATGGCGCACAATATGAAGCCTACACGTCTGCGTACCAATTCCAAATTCCTTGGACATTGGCACAAACCGGCATCCATGATGGGTTAATTGCTGCGACGTATGCACCTTTCCAATGGGAAGGTGAAGGTCTGGCTTTATCCTCCATGAAACTGAATGAAGCATCAGATGATGTACTGCTTCGTTGGTACAACATGCGTTCACAGCATGCGGAGGTTAAAGTTAGTACGCAACTTCCTCAGCAGAATTTCTATAAGAGCACGATCTTGGAAATACAAGGCGAGCGTTTGGCCGTGGAGGCAGACGGCGGTTTGACGTTGCCAGTGGGTCCTTGTGAGATCGTGACAATCGGGATTCAGCGGTAGTCAAGAAAATATAAAAAGAGATCCTCAACTGAGGGTCTCTTTTTTACTTTCACAGCAATGATACGTTGGTTCTCGATGCCGATGATTACTTGGATGCGACCCTGCAAATCAGTGACAGTTCATTTACCTATGGATTTGATTGCCTTGTGAATCGTATTGGCGAATGTGCCCAATAAGCTCATCGCGGTTTACCCAAGAGATGCCGACCTTCTGATCAGCAGCGCCATAAGCCATAATCAATTCTTCGCCGACAAAAATACCAGCGGTGGTAAATAAGCACGGAGTTGGGTAGTCAGAGGGCATTTCCCATTCTTGCTGGGCATACATTAACCGATCTGAGCAGCGATGTGTGACCATAGGGAAGTCGTTCTCCTGCTCTTTCACGATCATGAAGGATTGTGTATACCCAAAGTAAATATCTTTCTTACCATGATACGACACAAGCCATTCCCCATCGCCAATTGAAAGTGGCGGCCAAGAAGCGCCTACCTTGTTAGCTTCCCAATCGAAGAGGGAGGTTGCGAGTAATCGATGAGTTGCTTTTGGGGATGCAAAATCTTCAATGTGCTCTGCGGCAGCCAAAAAAATCGATGGTCGGGTCACTTCGTCGCCTTGCGGGAACGGCTTAGGGTTCATTGGACGATGGAGCATCACGTATTGCGGCTTGCCGTCGATCAACATTTTCTCAGGGAACAAGAAGACGTCACGGTTATCACTAACATGACCCTCAGATAACGGGCACACGTACTGGAATGCTTCCTCATACTTGCCCTCGCTAAGTTTATCGAGATGCAGTCTATACAGCACGGTCACGGTGTCATTTGTACGAGCGGTTTGGGTGAAGGCATCATCTCCTTCATGAACCCAATCGGGTACATACTCATACCTGGTTATGACCGGCGGATCCTGATCTTCCAACCAGTAAGGGCCTGGAGGGAACATCCGGCAGGCAACGGACACATAGAGTTCGTCTTCGATGTAAAAAATACGCGGATCCTCAATGCAACCGTTCGAATAATCGCGTACACGCTTGCCGTGGATATCTGTTATATAGATATCTTCTTTCTCCTGCTTTAAGCCAGGAATAATCGCAGGGCGACCGAAATCTGCTTGCCAAGTTATTCCTTTATCATCACTGAAAGCATATCCAAGAAAAATCGGATAGGGGTCATGTTTGCCTTCCTGACGCGCCTGTGGCCATGGTCCAGTTGCCCGGAACAGCATGTGAAGCCGCTCAGACTTAGGATCTTGCACGATAGCGGGGTTGAGCACCATTTTATTAGCCCAATCGCAGTCGGGTTGAGGGGTAAGTGCAGGTGTTGGCGAATAGCGGAATTGAGGTAGCATGAGTAGGTGAGCCTCCTATAATATGTTGCTAGTATCAGCATACAAACTCTCAGTCTAGTCGAAAAGAGACAGGAACGACATCGTTTCGCAAAAATGTCGTTTTTGTTATAGTATACATACGAGGAGGCTGATTCTTATGTCCACATCTCATGAATCGCCACAATTAGCAATGCGCTATACCGATCTGGATATTAAGATTCCGCTTGGCCCCATGTTAATCAATCTGATCTACATTAACTATGAAGCACCGATTGCTTCGTGGGGATACCCTAACCACTGTCACAGCAGTTATGAGTTACACTACATTACGCGAGGAAAAGGCACACTAGAGGTAGCGGAAAAGACGTTTCACATAGAGCCGGGTACTTTTTATTTAACAGGTCCAGGCGTCTATCATCGGCAGCTTGCTGACAGTGAAGATCCAATGGATGAATTTTGCATTAATTTCGAAGTAAGACTGCGAAAGCGGAAGCCACAAAAGAACGATACGTATTTGACCCAAGAAACGAAAGACATATGGCATACATTGTTGAACACTTCCTTCTGGTTCGGACAGGATGAGCTGGGGACCGTCGATCTTTTTCGTAGCATCATGGACGAATTTGAACAGCAATGGCTCGGTCAATATACCGTGATTCAGAGTCTCGCTACCCAAATTATTGTCAATGCGGTGCGTAGTTTTGCAGGGGAGAGGCGTTCCACTTACCACATTCCCAAGAAACTGCTGAATGATTCCAGACGCTTCCTGGCGGATGATTACTTCCGACTTCCGCATAAGGATATGAGTTCCAAGGAGCTTGCGGCTCAAATAGGTATTAGCCAGCGTCAATTAGAACGCCTCATGCAGAGTTATTATGGTGTGACTTTTCGAGAAAAACTGCAGTTCAGCCGAATGGAAAAGGCGAAGGAGCTCCTGCGCAACATGGCACTTCCCGTTAACGCGGTAGCAGATCAGATTGGGTATACGTCGCCAAGCTATTTTACGAAACATTTTCGGAGCTATACAGGTTTAACTCCCGTGCAATTCAGACAGCAATATGGAGTTCAGTCAGAAACGGCTTATATCCGGTAATCCTATCAAAGAAACACTTCCAATTTCAGGAATCCATTTCGGTTTTTAGTACGACAATCTGTCAAAGTAAAAGGTAGAATACTCCTAAGAAGAAGGAAGGAGTTTTACAATGACGACACATTCAATAGGTATTATTATGAACGGCGTGACAGGACGCATGGGAACGAACCAGCACCTAGCACGCTCCATCGTCGCTATTCGCGAACAAGGCGGTGTGACACTGCCCAATGGCGATAACATTATGCCTGACCCGATATTAATTGGACGGCAGGAGAAGAAAATTAAGGCACTAGCAGAAAAGTACGGCGTTGCCCGTTGGAGTACGGATTTGGATGCCGCTCTTGCGGATCCTTATAACGAAATCTATTTCGATTCGCAGACGACGGTGATGAGGGCAGAGAGCTTGCGCAAAGCTATTCGTGCGGGGAAACATATTTATACGGAAAAGCCAACAGCTACCAGCTTGGAAGAATCACTTGAATTAGCTAGATTGGCAAGGGAAGCGGGTTTGAAGAACGGCGTCGTTCAGGACAAACTATTTCTTCCTGGCTTGTTAAAGCTAAAGCGTTTGGTGGACTCCGGTTTTTTTGGGACTATTCTATCTGTCCGAATGGAGTTTGGCTATTGGGTGTTCGAAGGAGATTGGCAGCCAGCTCAACGGCCATCTTGGAACTATCGGAAAGAAGACGGCGGTGGAATTATCGTCGATATGTTCGCGCATTGGCGGTATGTATTGGACAATTTGTTCGGAGAAGTGCGCTCTGTATCTTGCCTCGGTGTCACTCATATCCCACAACGTGTGGACGAACTCAATCAAGTCTATGAAGGCACAGCAGATGATGCTGCCTACGCAACATTTGAATTGGAAGGCGGCATCATCGTACAAGCCAATTCGTCATGGGTAGTTCGAGTGGATCGCGATGATTTATTGACCATTCAAGTTGACGGTACCGAAGGAAGCGCGGTCGCGGGGTTACGTGAATGTAAAACGCAACATCGCGTCCAAACACCAAAACCAGTGTGGAATCCAGATATTCCGAACCCGCATTCATTCCGTGAACAATGGCAGAATGTGCCTGATAATATGGTTTTTGATAACGGATTTAAAGTGCAATGGGAAATGTTTCTTAAGCATGTAGTGGCAGATCAACCGTTCAAATGGGACTTGTTCGAAGGAGCGAAAGGTACTCAACTAGCCGAACTTGGGTTGCAGTCGTGGAAAGAACGACGCTGGATTGATATACCGGAGTTAAAGCTGTGATAAATAGTAAGCGGAGAGCTTGAACGGATCTCAAGCTCTCGATATTAATCTTGATTAGGGGGAAACCACGTTGTCAACGGTGTTGAAGCTCCTACGAACAGGAGGAACGTTATCTCCTTACACGCCAGGGCGAAGCGGTTCGTTCGCGCAACCGCAAAAGCCACTTATTAGCCGTACGGCGTTTTCTGCGGCTCATGTCGTTTGCGATCCGTTTGCTGACACGAATCCACTGCATGATTCGCGAATAGATTGGGATGCCACGCTAGCTTACCGAAGGCATTTATGGTCGCTCGGTCTTTCAGTCGCCGAGGCCATGGACACAGCTCAACGAGGCATGGGTCTGCATTGGACACGTGCGCAAGAGCTTATCTCTCGTTCTATTTCGGAGGCAAAAGCAGTGAATGGCCGCATCGCTTGCGGTGCTGGAACGGATCATCTTTTGCCATCGAATGAGGTAACACTCGAGGATGTTGAGGCGGCATACGAGCAGCAATGCGCGTTCGTCGAAGGAGAAGGCGGGCAAATTATACTTATGGCAAGCCGGGCACTTACCGCCGCTGCTCGGGGACCTGAAGATTATGAAAGGGTATACAGCCGCATTTTAAGCCAAGTCTCTCAGCCTGTAATCTTGCATTGGCTTGGAGATATGTTCGATCCTGCACTCGCAGGGTACTGGGGTCATCGGGATCTGAATGAGGCTATGGATGTTTGCTTGAGAGTCATTCACGCTCATGCAGATAAGGTGGATGGGATTAAAATTTCGCTGCTCGATGCAGATAAAGAAATCGCAATGCGTCGGCGTCTGCCGAGCTCGGTTAAGATGTATACCGGAGACGATTTCAATTATCCAACCCTTATCCGTGGTGACGAGTTCGGATATAGTCATGCACTCCTTGGTATATTTGATGCGATTGCACCTGCAGCATCTGCTGCCATTCAAGCGCTTGATCGAGGAGATATGGCGGCATACGAAAGAATTCTAGAGCCGACTGTCGCACTTTCTCGTCATATTTTTCAAACGCCTACTTATGCTTACAAGACTGGCATCGTATTCATGGCTTATTTGAATGGACACCAATCCCACTTTCGCATGCTAGGCGGACAGGAAAGCTCGCGTTCGCTTACTCATTTATGTGAGTTATTTGTACTTGCCGATAGAGCTGGGCTCCTCGTGGATCCCGAACTAGCAGCGGAGCGGATGCGACTCGTGTTGGCTTTGCACGGTATTATTTAACAACTCCGCAAGTTCATAAAGAGGAGGGCTTAAGAGATGTACAGTCAACCTTCGATGTCACGTCTTAGTTTGAATCAAATAACAACGGATAACTGGAGTTTGCGAGAGGCAGTCGATGGATGCGTTCGTGCCGGCATTCCGTGGATTGCACCTTGGAGACACAAAGTAGCTGAACTGGGACTTAATGAAAGTGTGAAAATCATTAAAGACTCTGGCTTGCGCGTATCTAGTCTATGTCGAGGGGGCTATTTTCCTGCGGCAACAGCGGCTGAACGAGAAGCACGTCTGGATGATAATCGGCGTGCTGTTGATGAAGCAGCAGCGCTAGGAGCAGAGACTCTCGTTCTCGTTTGTGGCCCTGCTCCCGACCGCGACATCGATCGTGCTAGGGGGTGGGTTCAAGAAGGTATAGACCGTCTAGTCCCCTATGCAAAAGAAAGAGGTATTAAACTTGGCATCGAACCGCTTCATCCGATGTATGCGGCAGAACGGTCTGTTATTGTCACGCTGGGTCAAGCCAATCAAATGGCGGAGCAATACGCAGCAAGTGAAGTAGGCGTCGTTGTAGATGTGTTTCATGTCTGGTGGGATCCCCAGTTGTATACCGAAATACGCAGGGCAGGCAATCGCATACTAGGCTTTCACGTATCCGATTGGATCGTTCCGACGCCAGATTTGCTTCTTGGCCGAGGTATGATGGGCGACGGCGTGATAGAGCTAAGAAGAATACGTCAAATGGTTGAAGAGGCAGGTTATAAGGGTCCAATTGAAGTTGAAATTTTTAATAGGTCGATCTGGGATCAGCCCGGAGATGAAGTAATTACTACAATGATACAGCGATACACGGAATATGTGTAAAGGTTATTCTAGGTCAATCAAACGTCTAAATAGACGAGGGTAGGCAGGTGGTAATTATTCATGATGCGGATTTCGTAGCGCAGTTGCTCTATTGGAGAGAGGATGATGTAAAAGTCATTGTCTCAGATGATCAGATGAAGCAAACGAAGCTGAAGCCCAAAGTCAAAAAAAAATATACGAAACGAAAGACATCAGGTAAAAAGGGATGCTAATCAGCTTTACGAAAAGAAAGCGCTTGTCTCCTGTAAAACTCCGAACTACAATGGATGAAAGGGTTTCCAAGTTGGGAGATATAAAGGAGGCGAGCCCATCATGACGTTTAGAAAACTATATCTTCCACATCATGGTGTCCACTTGTATGAAAGCCAGCATCGGGATGGTAATGTTGTAGGTAGTCATCATCATGACGTCTATCAATTGTTATATGGGATGGAGGGCGAAGGACAAATAACGCTGAACGGTAAAACCTACCCGATTGGGCAAGATGTAGCCGCATTGATTGTGCCCTATTCCGAGCATGCGATTATTACGACCTCCAAATTGACACTTCTGGTGCTTGCCTTTCACCGAACTTCGATCGATATCTATGCGCAAGAGGAATTGCTCGGCAAGTTCTTCAGAGCGTCTTCCCTGTTAAAACTGAATGCGTTTGCAAGCAGTGAGCTTCGGAGATTGCTACGTAAAATGCTTTACGAGCAATTGCAGGAAGATTTACTGAACACATTTGCAATTAAGCTGCATATGGAAGAGCTTCTGCTTGAACTTGCCCGTTCCCAACAAATTCCTCATACGCCTGATGCGAACTCACTTCGCGCGGAACGCATTTGTACCTATATAGATACCCACTATTTCGAACCCATCACATCGACAGACATTGCCGTTCGGATGAATATGAGCGTACGGCATGTGAGCAGTATTTTCAAAGAACGATATCAGAAAACGCCATCGCAATACTTAACCGAAGTACGTATTGGAATTGCCAGCAAACTTCTGTTAGAAACGGATAAAGATATCGTCTCCATTTGCTTTGAAGTAGGCTATGAGACGGTGTCCGCCTTTTACCGCACCTTTAGAAATATGGTAGGCATGTCCCCGAATCACTTTCGTCAATCAGTCAAACGAAATTTAACCGTAGACAATTTAGATTTAACGCCACCGAATTTCTCCGATGACGTCAGTTCTTAGGTATAGTAGTTTACTTCTTTATCTCCGTCTCAGTTTTCTCAAAACCGATAAAGTTGCCATAAAGTTCTTCTAATGCAACACCCACATGTTTGTGAGACCTTTGGCCTTTCAAATCTGATTTTGCACCGTCACGTAAAGATCTTGCTCTCATGGACGAAGCAACAACTAGCGAATACTTGCTTCCAATCTCAAGTAGTTTATCAATTGAAGGATATAACATTCAATTCACCTCATCCCTTGTACGATTTTTGGATACATTTTTTGCAATGTACTGTGTTCCTTCATATGACTGATTTCAAATATACTCCGTCATTCCTTTCTCCTTCAGCAGATCGACGATATCTTTAACAGATTGCGCTTTGTCTTTGGGACATATTAAAAGTGCATCCCCAGTATCTGCAATGATGAAGCCGTCTACGCCAATTGTTGTGATTAGTCTACCATTTCCATATATGATTGAATTTCGTGTATCTATGCCCATATGATTAGCTTTAATAATATTTCCTGACGGATCCGGAGGGAAGATAGCGCCGAGCGCATCCCAACTGCCAATATCATTCCAGCCAAATTGACCAGACAGAACAACGACTTCATCGGAGCGCTCAAGGATCCCATAATCAATCGAAATATTTTGAAGAGTTGGATAGATGTTTGTAATGATTTCCTCTGCTTGATCCGTACCCAGAAATTCGCTGATTGGAAGCATTGTTTTATAGAGTCGAGGTAGGTAACGCTTGAAATTATCAATAATGACGGAAGTTTTCCAAATGAATATACCGCTATTCCATAAATAATTACCGGATGACAGATAGCTTTGTGCTTTCTGAAAGTTTGGTTTTTCCACAAATTCAGCTACCTCGTATACGGCAACAGGATTTGTAGAGATAGGTTCTTTATCAAATGCGATATAACCGTACCCGGTAGAAGGGAATGTTGGCTTTATTCCGATGGTAACAATTTTGTCTGTCGTCATTGCGACCGTACAAGCTTCGTCTAACGTAAGCCGAAATTGTTCTTCATCGGTTATATAATGATCAGAAGGCAAGACGACCATTACGGAATCACCGTGTGATTTTTCTATTGATAATGCCGCGAAAAGTATGCTTGCAGCCGTGTTTCTGGCAACGGGTTCGATCAATATGTTGCTTTTAGAAACACTACTATGCATAATGCTTTCCATTAGAACCGCTTGAGAACGATTCGTAACAATAACGGTGTTTTCTTGAGGGATAATGCCTTTGAATCGTTCAATCGTATCGTTTAGCATAATATCATTTCCACTAATATTTAGAAGCTGCTTTGGAATCTCTTGTCTAGAGAGCGGCCAGAAGCGAGTTCCGCCCCCACCAGCAAGGATAGTAGCAAATTTATTCATGATGCATCACCAAATGGGCTATGGAGAAAGAAATGATGCTCTCAGAGCCTTGATTAAGGTTCAGCCCTGTGGCATGGATGCCATCGTAACAAGCTCCAGTTTGAGGGTCAATGAGTGAGGTTTTTAATGAATTATGGCCTAAATACCATTCATAGCATAAGGCTGCTACTTTCAGATAAGCTGGGTCATTGAGCACGATCGCGGCTTCATTACAAGCAAGAAGCATTTCACAGGCTTCAATCGGTTGTTCGTCGTAGAGTGCGGCCTTTTCACCCCGCAACTGCCAGCCATGGCTGCCAATTGGCTTATAATACCCTTCTTTAGTAAAGGTTTTGGATACTAGAAAATCCAAGCTTTCTTTAGCCGTTTCCCTCAAACTGATGTTTTTCGAGATGTGTGATGCTTTTAAAAGTGCCCATGGCAGCATGGAGTTTCCGTAGGTAAGGCTGTCTTCAAACCAATTCCAACCGTTTCCCTTATTGCGATCAAATTGCTTGTGCAGTCGGACCGCTATTTTTTCGATCAAACTGATAATGAAAGCTCTTGGTAGAAATTCTTTCTCTACTGCGGTGCTTGGCGTGTGGGGATAGGGGAAAGAGTATGTTAAAGCACCAGGGGTTTCTATTAAATAACTTAGACCGATTACTGCATAGGCTCCAGCACGAGGAGAACCTAGCTTCTCGATATGCGGTAATGCCTGATTGATTAAGTAACGGCATGTATTAACTACATTATCGGGGAGCAAGGAGGAATGAGCGAGAGCGAAACCTAATGCCCATAGTGTGCGTCCTTGACAATCCTCAGAGCCGCTATCCTCCATGAAAGAACGGTTATAGTCCATGAAATTTCTAAAGTTACCATCTGTATTCTGTGCGTGATAAATGAAGGAAATATAAGTGTGAATGAGGTCTAACGTACTGGAGTCTTTTTGGCTGCTGTACAATAAAATGGCTGCGATTAAAGCCCGCGCGTTATCATCTGTTGTATAACCTTTCGACCGGTCGGGCACTCCAAATTTGGTGTGTTGAAAAATGCCTGTATCATCCGTTATCCTGCGCATGTAATCAGACTTAAATTGCAGTATCGTTTGTACTTGCATTACATCACTCCTAAGTGTTTAACTTTAGATTCTGAATCAACTATTTTTTCTTTGAAGATGGCAGCATAGGTTTTAGCTATTTCGTTCCAGAGCATAGTTCTTCCGAGTTCCAATGTGCGATTTTCCATTTCAGCTATTTTAGAAGGGTCATTTAATAACTGAAGGATGCAAGCTTCCAAAGAGGCCGAATCGCGAAAGTTAGCTAGTAAACCTCTGCCCTCTGCCAGCATTTCCTCGGCATATCGGTAAGGTGTGGAGACAATAACCCTTCCATAACCGACTCCATACGCCAATGTTCCGCTAACAGCTTGATCCTTTCCTAAATAAGGAGTCATATAAATGTCTGACATGACCAGGGATTGAATGACTTCATCTTGCGTTAGAAGCTTATCGACGAAGCGAACGTTATGGGTTAAATCAAATTCCTCTACAAGATTCATCAGCTTTTGTCTGTATACCTCGCCTGTTTCTTGTTTAACGACTGGATGAGTTTTCCCCCAAACTATATAGAGTGAATCCGGATGCTGTTTGACCACGCCCCGCATGGCTTCAATGCTGTACTCAATTCCTTTGCCAGGGCTTAAAAAGCCAAAGGTGGATAATATTTTCCGATCTGCAAAGCCATACTGCTCCTTAAGCTCTGATCTTGAACCAGTCTGAACATGGGGGACGCCATGGTGAATGAAAGCAATTTTGGCGGCATCAACGCCATAAATGGAGATCAAATCGATCACCGTAGATTGTGCCATCGTGACAACAGTAACACTAAGCTCTGCAACTCGATTCATGATGTGACGCTGCTTGGCAGAGGGTTTCGATAACACGGTATGAAAAATGACGATAAACGGTATAGTCAATCTTTCGACAAATGGAATCAAATATTCACCGCTTTCTCCACCATAAATACCGAATTCATGCTGAATAACGAGAAGATCAACGTCTGATGTACTAAGATAATCGGCTGTCTCTATATAATCTGACAGTTTATGTTGGTCAATTTCCTTCATCACTTGGTCTTCATAGTCGTAAGTTTCGTTGTTATTGATGGCAATGATACGAGGCTTGTTAAAGCCTTTGATGTGTTGGAGTTCATCTAATAAATCTTGTGTAAATGTAGCTATACCGCATTCTCTCGGCAGGCTAGTGCCTAGAAAAACGATATTTCGATTACTGCTTGTAACCTTCATATAATGAGCCTCCAGGTTGGTTCGCGATTTTTGGAACACAAAAAAAAGAATCTAAAGATAGATCTTTAATTCTTTTGGGGGAAGGGGTATGATGTTTTCAGAAAATTCAAAATTATTTCCTGATACAACTATATCATGACCATTTTTTCTTGTCAATTTATTGACTCTCCAATCCACACCCTGTATATTTATGGAGGGGGTGTATGTGTGTCAGTCATACGCAGTAAATTAAAAGAAGTCATGGAAAATCACGATCCTAAGTTATCGATACGTAGGCTCGCTAAAGAGATTAACTACCACTTTGACTCCGTTCGTCGTATGTATAAGGATGAGATGGTACAGTATCCTAGGGATTTATTGCTAAAGCTTTGTCTGTATTTTAATGTCCAGCCTGGGCAGCTCATTGGCATCGAAATGGATGAGGAAAGTGATTGGACGATAGATGCATCGATGGATTATCAGGAGGACGTCAATGACAAGGAAATCGATTAAAACGGAGAGCTGCAAGCAGCTTCTGGAAACGTTTTATGATAACCCTCGAGTAACAAAAGTACAGAAACTAGTGTTCTCCGGAGTTGGAAATCGCGATGTATACAATATAACGGCCCCGTTTCAGTACGACGGGGAGGAAGTCCTATTAGGAAGAGTTGAGGAACGGGATAGTGAGTTCTCTCAAGTCTTCTTTTTTACATGCAAGAATCAGATTTGGAGCCCCCGAATACATACACATACGTATAACTTACAGGATCCATGTATGACCATCATTAAAGGTGAACTAATCGTTGGCGGAGTTGAAGTCATCACGGCTGTCGATAATCCAAGTAAAATTGTGTCGTGGGTTACTCAATTTTATCGTGGGTTTCAAATAGATTCATTGTGTCATTTCTCATCTGGGCCCGGTACGATGAAGGATATTCGTCTCATAGAGCTTATCGACGGTAGAGTAGGTGTATTTACTAGACCGCAAGGAGCAAGAGGCGGAAGAGGGCAAATTGGCTTTACGATCATCAACTCGCTGGAGGAGCTCAATGAGCAAACCTTCATCCATGCAGAAATTCTGAAAGAGCAATTCGTCTCCGAAGAATGGGGCGGTGCGAACGAAGCACATTTACTGGCGAATGGTCATGTGGGCGTTCTGGGACATGTAGCCTGCTTTGATACCGTAGGAAATAAGCATTATTACTCTATGGTCTTTGCGATAAACCCTGAGACCTGTGAGAAAACACCCATGAAAATTATAGCGACAAGAAGTGATTTTCCCAGAGGTCCTGGCAAACGGCCAGATCTAGAGGATGTCATTTTTAGCGGTGGGCTTATACGGTCTGGCAATGGCCGCGCAGTCCTTTCTGTTGGCGTTAGTGATGCGGAGGCATATCAGATAGAGATTCCTGATCCATTTATGGAGTATGAATAGGAACGAATTGGGTTTCAATAAAATTTGACTAGATTTTATGGTCATGTTATAATCACTTTGACAAGAATTTATGGTCAAAGAGAGCAGGAAACAAACAAATGAGTAAATTTATTCAATTGAACAAGCGCACTGGTGAAACAAAGTCCACTATGAATCTAGCAAGAAAACAGGGACGCATCCCGGCTGTGTTGTATGGGATTGGTAAAGATACTTTGTCTGTAGAAGTAAATGAAAAAGAAATGTTGGATATTTTGAAAAAAAATCCGCGAGCTATTCTGCAGGGTAATACATCCGATGAGAAAATAATTCCGATCATCGTTCAGAGTGTCCAAAAGGATGCGATGTCGGGCAATCTGCTGCATATCGACTTTCATCATGTGAACATGACTGAAATCATGGACAGCAAAGTGACTATTCAATTTTCTGGAGAGGCAATCGGGGTTAAATCCGGTGGGGTTCTACAGATTGAAATCTATGAAGTAGAAGTACGTTGCATGCCTGGTGATTTGCCGACTTCCATGGAAGTGGATATCAGTGGTCTTGATACTGGCGACAAGCTTCTCGTTTCCGACTTGATCTTCAAGGATGGCATTGAAGTGTTGACGGATGCGAATACGGTTATGATTCAAATCAAAACCGTTCATGAGGAAGTTGAAGCAACAGCCTAGTAAAAATCATCCCCTTATGGTGGAGAGTGTTTAAGCTTATGAGCTTAGATACTTCTGCTGTGAGGGGATTTTTTGGTTTCTGAACTTGATAGTTTCCTATTACTTATTTTGGGGATAAAAATATAACTTACAGGAAAATATAGCAGCAAGTGGTGTGCCTAATGTCGACGTTTTCCAATCCTAAAATCAATCCCTTACACGGTTGTATGCTATGTATGAGTGCAACATTAGGCAATTAATAAAAACAAAAAGGAGAGATTCCCTTGAGAAGAACGATTGCGGATTCCATCGTGGAATCCCTTCTAAATGCCGGGGTGAAGCGAATTTACGGCATTATCGGCGATTCGCTAAATGCCTTGCTAGATGCAATCCGACGTTCTGGAAAAATAGAATGGATCCATGTCCGCCATGAAGAGGTTGCAGCTTTCGCGGCGGGGGCAGATGCTGCCCTGAACGGAGGAATCGCCGTATGTGCAGGTAGCAGTGGACCAGGTAATTTGCATCTCATTAACGGATTATACGATTGCCATCGAAACCGGGTGCCAGTTCTTGCGATTGCCGCTCATATACCGAGCAGTGAAATTGGCAGCAGTTTTTTTCAAGAGACCCGTCCGGATATGTTGTTTCAGGAATGCAGCTTTTTTTGTGAGGTCGTAACTGGACCGGGGCAAATGCCTCGAGCGGTTACGATGGCAATGCAAACCGCGACGGCAAGGTCAGGAGTTTCTGTCTTAGTGCTTCCAGGTGATGTAGCAGCTTTCGAATACGACGAAAGCCCTGTTCCGGAACGCATTATCCATTCCACACATCCGATTGTATGCCCTTCAGCAGACGAATTGAAGAAGCTTGCCGACTACTTAAACAAAGGTAAGAGAATCACTTTGCTGTGCGGTGCTGGTTGCGCGGGAGCTCATGCTTCGCTCATGAAGTTGTGCGAGAAACTACAATCCCCGATGGTGATAGCGCTGCGAGGAAAAGAATATCTGGAATACGACAACCCGTATTCCGTTGGATTAACCGGCCTCATCGGATCTTCTTCCGGATACCACGCTATGATGGAATGCGATGTCTTGCTCATGCTAGGTACTGATTTTCCATACCGACAATTTTATCCGCACGAAGCGACCATCCTTCAGGTTGATTTGGATTCATCCCGACTAGGCCGGCGAACGACGTTAGCATACGGAGTGTGCGGAGACGTGAAGACGACGGTCGAAATGTTGATACCCTTGCTAAACGAACCGCACTCTTCTGATCATTTGAAGCAGTTTGCCGCACATTATGCCAAAGTCCGCCAGGAACTGGACAATCTTGCAGCTCCCGGCAGAGCGCCTATTCATCCGCAATTCCTCATGAAGGTAATCAGTGATCTCGCAGATGAGGATGCCGTTTTGACTTGCGATGTTGGAACGCCGACTGTGTGGGCTGCCCGATATTTGAGAATGAATGGAAAAAGAAGGCTTCTTGGCTCGTTTAACCATGGGACAATGGCGAACGCGATGCCCCAGGCGATTGGGGCGCAGGTTGCGCAGCCGGGACGCCAGGTCGTATCTCTGTCGGGAGATGGGGGAATCACCATGCTGCTCGGAGATCTGTTGACCCTTCGTCAGCATAAACTCCCGATCAAGATCGTTGTCTTTAATAATGGCGCGCTTGCATTCGTGGAATTGGAAATGAAAGCAGCCGGCTTTTTGGAATTCGGAACGGAACTCGACAACCCAAATTTTGCGGCCCTGGCTCAAGCTATGGGAATCGAAGGAATTCGGGTCGAGGATCCGAACGACTTGGAAAGCGCCGTTCGTCGAGCGTTCGAACACAACGGTCCGGTACTGCTGGATGTCATCGTCAATCGTCAGGAGCTGGCTATGCCGCCGAAGATCAACTTCGAGCAGGCACGCGGATTTACGATGTGGATGCTGAAAGCTGTTTTGAACGGGCAAGGAAACGAAATTATCGAGCTAGCGAAAACCAATCTTCTTCGGTAATAAAAAGCCGTAGTCCTCATCTGATTTATCAGGTGGGGGCTATTTTAGTGCGAAAAGCACCTGGTTTACTTGTACTCTCTGGGAGCATAAGAATAGGTATTACGGCCAAGTTGTATCCATTTAAGGCATGCACCTCCAATACGCTAACATACATACACTGTAACAACATGGAATACATTACATTAAGCAGCGGTATTGAGGAGGGGTAGCGTTGAGATATACAGTGCAATATATACCTCTAAATAAGATTAAGCAGGACAGTACCAATACGAAGACTTCACCACGTAAGAAGGAGTTTAAAAAAGTTGCACAGGACCTCATGCAATTACTCATTGTGCAAAAAAGCAAGAAAGATGGTGACTATATTATCCAGGATGGACATCATCATTTCGCATTCCTCAAAAAGCATACCAATAAAAATCGGGCTGTGTGCCTCGTGGATGAAAGCAAGATTTCAACTAATTTCGGGAATTTTGTTAATCGATTTCGGAAACGGCAACTGCCTTATGACATCCCGTACCTCAAACCAAATCGGTTTGAAATCAACAGTTGGACCATTATTCGAAAATTTTTAAAGCAAGAACCACGTTTTCGGATGCTCTCTCGCAGTCAGCAGTTGAAGGTAATTCGGCTAGGTATTCAATATAGGAAAACAACGGTGCAATCCATGAAAGCAAAAGTAGAAGACATGATAACAAGACGCTAAGGAAGTTTTATCATGATCCAACGGAAACCGGCATACGTTCGGTGTCCGTTGGTTATTTGAGCATGTGGTAAATTATGTAAAAAAATAAAGAGACGGTAGCTATTTATTCTGCTGCCGTTTTTTTGGTGTCTCACTATGAAAGAAGGTAAGCGATCCATTTCCCCGGAAATAATTAAAGCTTGCAGTCCGTGTCGCTATGTCGGCAAACAGCTAATGAGGCAAACCGCCTGCGCGCTCAAACATACCGGTGTGCATAAGACAGCGAAGATGCCGCATGCTGCTCGACAAGCGTTTCCAATACGATAACATTTTGCATTGCATTCGGGATCAGCGGTCGCGCCTTTGCCTCTCTTCGGAGTCAGCTTCTTTATCACACGCTCAAGTTTAGTAAATAGTCTTTTTAGGGCAAATTGGAGCGATTTATCGATGCTGATCTTTAATGTTGTACCGTCTTTAAATCTAATTTTTTTGGTGTGCGTGCAAGAGCAACCACATTGACAAGCGCTTTCAAGTCTAACGGGAACGATTGCTTTCTTATTAATAAATCCTCTAGCAGTGATAGTGTTGTTCTTATCTTGGAGAATAATGTTGGCACTGGAGACGCCGTCCACTTGTTTACCAAAGGAAGCCGTGAGTCTGCTGCTTGTGCGATTCAGAGATTCTATTTTGAATGTTACTAAGTTACAGGCATTCTGGGTGATGTTTAGGAAAATGTCGGAAACACCTCGACTGGCGTTCAAAACGATTTCCATATTCGCGCTCAAGATGCCTTCTTGCTTAGACTTTATACTTGTTGTTGCAAAAAGGGTAGTCGTTCCGTTGACTGTGCGCAGTAGTCCGGGCATAGCTATCACTCCCTCAATTCAATTGGTGTGTACTCTCACAACATATGTGGAACCAAAAGACTCGGTGTGGGGGAATAACTAGATCGTCCTAGCCACTAATAGAAATAGAATCCTTCACATTAAGATGGCTCAAAAGCAAGGTTATAGCGTTTTCCATTAGATAAGCGGACAACAAATAATGGGCCGTAT
This sequence comes from Paenibacillus sp. J22P165, assembly GCF_059692015.1. Taxonomy (NCBI): domain Bacteria; kingdom Bacillati; phylum Bacillota; class Bacilli; order Caryophanales; family Paenibacillaceae; genus Paenibacillus; species Paenibacillus sp. J22P165. Next base: position 40,256 of record NZ_JCAUAP010000004.1, read on the forward strand.
TCGCTAAACGTGGCGGAAACAATAAGCTTCGGATCGACATGATTGACCAATCGCAATAACTCAGCGTCCTTTCTCATTTTCACGAGCCTGATGAAACGCGCTGCAAATATACGATCGTAGGCAAGTTTGTGCAGGAGCTGCAGCATGATTTGGCTTACGCTACGGATATCCTCGGCATGCATACTTTGTAGCCGACCGGGGCTAAAGATACCAGTTGCCAGATATACTCTCGTCTTTTTTGTGAGCCTGAGACTGTAGCTTGCCGTGAATCCGGCTCCAATAGAGGCCTCTGCGCCTGGCAGCACTTGCTGGATCACTTGTGTGGTGCGATCTAAATTAAATGTCCTTATGGTGTTTATCAGTCGCATCGCATACAGACGGTCGCTTGCAAGGCGTTCATAAAGAGGTAATATCCGACGGGATAGGATGCGCAGTCCCTTCACATTAATGGGCTGAGTCTGAACGTTTTTTTTTAGCTTCAATTGATTTGCCCTCCATGTTACTCATCATTGATAGAGATGATTAGGATGAATACAACAAAATATGAGATCCTTCCCCGTAAGGTTTGGACAAATGTCTTGTTGTTACCAAATTTATGAGGCTCGCTCAGGACAATTTATAATTTTCAAAAATGTACGATTACTATCAGTCAATTACTAGATTCATAGATTAGTAGAATTGAATACGATATAGTAGCTCAAATCAAGGAGGTGATAGTCATGTCCCATGAACTCAAAAAATTCAAGTATGAAGTCTTGACACCAAATACAGCCGGTAGTGTTAATATTTCACTATTGTTTGATGTACCTGTTACGTTAGCAACGGTTTCTGTAAAAGGTGATGCAACTGTATGGTTAACTGCCAATGTAGGTTGGAATGTAGTTAGGAATGGATCAGGATTTGATCATGTTGACGTATTATTCCGTATCTGGCGAGGAAACCAACTGACGGGAACAACCATCTACAGCGCAGCTGACACGGCTCAGGCATACCCGGATGATCACTTTGCAGTGACACAACTTGCTCATGTTGATAGCCCCGACGATGATGACAAAATTGAATACACGCTTACGGGTGAACTGCTATTTAATGGACAATCATCAGCAAGTGTCATAGGACCTATTACGTTTACTGCGGCAGTTATTAATTAATTGCAATGGGATCGCTGGCTGTTTCAAAGTCAGACGATCCCTATTATTGTTAAAGTTATCTCCATGCAATAAATCATTAGGATAGCAACAGAAATCATAATAATATCATATTTACTTGCGACCAAAATGATTTAACATTACAAACAGATATGGTTTTGGAGGTGTTGAGTTCTTTGATTTTCTTGAATTTTACGATTAATAATGAAAGCGCAATCAATTTTAATTATGTAGGAGGAATCAATCATGTATGCTGCTAAAAAACTAATGACCATCATTTCTGCCATCGTTATTCTGCTTTCGTTACTAGGAGCGATGCCTAAAGATGCTTTGGCTGCGGGGACTCTATATTATGTGGATGCTTCGAGACCCGATGATAGCGGAGATGGGCAAAGCACAGCGACTGCTTGGAAAAGCTTGGCCAAAGTCAATGCTACAACGTTCGCAGCTGGCGATCAGATCCTATTCAAATCGGGAGGTACGTGGACGGGTCAACTATATCCAAAGGGTTCTGGTGTGTCTGGCAGTCCGATCACCATTTCAAGCTACGGCAGCGGAAGTAAGCCGCTTATTAACGGCAACGGGCTTACGATGAATGCGGATGGCAGCGGGGGATCAGCTGTTTATTTGTACAATCAAGAGTACTGGGAAATTAAGAATCTGGAAGTGACGAACAAGGGAGCGACCGCTGCCAAACGTTTAGGCGTCAATGTAGTTGCTTCGGATTATGGGACAGCGAACTACATACATATTTCCAATCTCACCGTGCACGATGTAAACGGGATCAACACGGATAAGAAAAACGGCGGCATCGCTGTGCAGGCCTTAGGAACTTCCGTATCAACCAAGTGGAACGATGTTAAGATCGAAGGAAATACCGTGTACACCGTGGATTCAACAGGTATTCAGACGCACTCTCGCTGGATGAACCGTGGCGGTATGGTTGATTCTGGTCCTTGGTCGGGCTTCACCAATGTGCTTATTCAGTATAATACCGTCTATGACATCGGACGTGATGGCATTCTGGTTAGGGTAAGTACAGCGCCAGTCATTCAATATAATGTCGTTCATCATGCCAATATGCGATCTGGCGCTGAAGCGGTTGCGATCTGGCCATTCAATACCGACGATGCGCTCGTGCAATACAATGAAGCGTATAGCACGCATGGAAGTTTGGACGGTCAAGGATTTGACTCTGACTATGTCTCGAATCGAACGATAATTCAATATAACTATAGCCACGACAACGAAGGTGGCTTCGTTCTCATATGTAATAACGGAGCAAGTAATTTTAACAATGGCACCATTGTCCGTTATAACATCAGTCAGAACGATGGTACCCGCATTTTCCAATTGGCAGGGCCTGTCACCAATACGAGTATTTATAACAATACCATCTATGTCAAAGCAAGCGTTGGAACCAATATTCTAACCATCGGAGATTGGGGAGGGTACGCGAGCAATACGTATTTTAAAAACAATATCATCTATAACCTTGGTAGCGGTGGATATTCTTTGGGAAGCAGCACGAATACGGTGTTTGATTATAATGTTTTTTATGGTAATCATCCTGGTTCTGAGCCAAGCGATGCGCACAAGCTTACAAGCAATCCACTTCTAGTTAACCCTGGAACAGGAACGAGTCGAACTGCGTTGGATGGTTACAAGCTGCAGATTGGTTCACCAGCTATTGATAGCGGTGTTGCGATCACTGGTAATGGCGGAGGTCAGGATTATTGGGGCAGTGCAGTTCCAACTAACAGTGTAACAGACCGGGGGGCATACGAGGGTTCGGGCATAGGTACGGCACCAGTTACCGTGTTCAGTGATAATTTTGAAAGTGGATCTAGCAACTGGACAACAAGTGGCGGTACGTGGAGCGTACTTACAGACGGAAGTAAAGTATTCAATCAGTCTTTGGTTACTGGTGAAGCACTTGCCTTTGCGGGGAGTTCTTGGAGTAACTATACGTATTCCTCGAGGGTCAAGCTAAATAATGCATATGCCAATGCAGGACTGCTATTCCGCGTTACAGATGCTAACAACTACTATATGCTGCGCATCAACAACAGCACGAATTCCCTTGATTTATATAAAAAGGTGAGCGGGACTTTGACTTTGTTAACAAGTACTGCTTTCAGCTCAAGTATTAACACATGGTACGACCTCAAGGTGAAGATAACCGGGAATAATATCCTTGGTTCGGTGAACGGAACGCAGCTAATTAATTATACGAATGGAACTACGGAGCTAACTACAGGCAAAATCGGTTACCGTATGGCGTCCTCGACGGCGAGCTTTGATGACGCGTTGGTTACGCAGTAATCTTTGTAGATATGAAAGACAGTTGGAGGCTGCTGGTCGTAACCAGCAGTCTCTTTGAGTTATCCAGGCAACTCTAGCGCTTTATGGGAGAGGTGGAAAAGAAATTTCACTAGACGATTAATTAATTTAACTGGCTTTTTCGATACTGAATAGGCGTAAATCCCGTTATCTGTTTAAAAATTTTACAGAAGTAAGGGAAATTAGGTATGCCAACCAAAGAACCGATGTGTTCAATGGATTTTGATTCTGTTTTTAACAACCAACAGGCTTGTCTAATTCTTCGTGCAATCACATATTCCGTAATGCTTCCCCCTGTTTCGGTCCGAAATAACCGCGAGACATGATTCGTAGAGAGATGAAGTGCCTTTGCTAATTCTATTAAGTCAAAAGGTTCCGTATAATGCTCTTCGACCCAATTCATTATTTTTTCAGCATGTCGCTCCGGACGAGCGACGCCTCCAAATCCTCCAATATGCAGCGAAATCAGATAGTCTAAAATGTTGAGAATCAACATGGAACCAGTCTCGTGATCTTCATCCTTTTCATTCCAGCCCGAAACCAAGTCATGGAATCGTTCAAGAACGCCTAACAGATAAGTCGAGTTGTGCTCCTCACGGAACACCTGATTGGACAATTGTCCTTTCCATATCTGTTCCAAAAAACGAGACAGCACAGAAAAATGTTTTATATAAGGTGCAACGATGGAGGGTTCAAAGGTTAAAACTGTTCGTACATAGGGTTGTTGAGGTGTGGCATCAAATTGAATACGGTGAAGCTGGAAGGGGTGTAGAATCAGAACGCACCCAGCCTCTAATGTGTAAATCTTACGGTTGAGGGTCAGGGTTCCTGTTCCTTGATGGACATATAGGATTTCGATTCCCTTATGATAATGGTAAATAGTAGGTGGACACTCGGTGGACACATCCTTGTATTTAAGTCGGATTCCCCGGTTGTTGAGAACATGAAAGACTTGTGCACGTTCATCGATTTGATTTGTATATTTCAACGATGTTCACCATCCAACCATCATTTTAAAATATCATTTGAGTGATATTTTATGACTCAAGAATATAACTATGTTGGGCTAAAAATGAGCTATGATAGTAATGTCGATACCTTCTAATTATACGTTGTCGTCACGATTGGTGACAATGGTGCTTACAAAGAATCAGGATTAAAGACCTTCGGAGGTGGCATAGAATGACTTTCATTTTAGCGAATCTACAAGAGGACGAATACACCGAGTTATTGGTTGGAATTAAAGATGTTCTGAAAGAGTGCTATCAGATCTCAGAAGATGAGGCGTCGTTCGTTATACATGAAGGTAATGAAAAAGCGAAAGAATTGCTAAATGATTATTTCTCCTACATTGACGCCATCCGTGAAATTAATGGTGGAATTAGAAACACACTCGACAAACATATGAATCTAGTGATTCAGGAAAAAGAGTTACCAACTAAAATGATCTATGAAGCAGCCGCGTGGCACGCGTTTGAATTTGTAAGATGTTACTATAAAAGAACGGCAAATTCCGTGTAACGGCATTTCCGATAGGGAAGGCGAAACATCCGATGGCAGGAAAATCAACGTATGTCTACATGTCCGTCTATTACTCGCTGGTATTTATGGCACTAGGCGCCTTCAGTAACTATATTCCGATCTATTACAACGACATTCAACTTAATCATTTCCAGATTGGTCTGCTCTCAACAGCGGCAGCGGTTACCGCGATGATTGCACAGCCACGCTGGGGATTGGCCGCCGACAGAGCGGCATCGAAAAATCATTTGCTCCTAATTTCCTTGTTGCTGACCTCTATTCTCGTCTGGACGCTGCCGGCTGCAGGTAATCGATTCTGGCTGCTATTTGCGTGCACAGTTGTGTTAGGTGCTGTCCAATGCGTGATCAACCCGCTTGGCGACACGATTACACTAGAGATTTCACGCAAGTCGGGATTTAATTTTTCTCGCATCCGTACAGCAGGGTCCGTCGGTTATGCCTTGATGGCGATTATTGCCGGCTGGCTGCTGGACCGTAACCTGAATTATATGTTCCCTTTGTTCTCTGGGCTCGTCTTCCTTGCCTTCGTGCTGGCATGGGGCATCCCTAAGGTGGAAGGCCATCAGAATAAGTCAAAGGTGGAACTAAAACAGCTATTCACCAGTAGAAAGCTTGTTGTGATTTACTTGTACACGTTGGTGGTCAACTGTACGCTGGGCTTTTTTACGACATTTCAAGCTGTCTACAGTAAAGAACAGGGAATGAGTACGGCGCTGATCGGTCTTGGAGTCAGTATAGGTTCGATCAGCCAGTTTCCGTTTATGCTGTTTTTTCAACCCCTGTACCGAAGGTTCGGGATTTTTAAAATTTTGCTTTGCTCCGGCATAATCCTTGCCGTACGGTGGTTACTGTTCAGCGGCGCCTTAAGCCCAGCTATCTATCTGGCGACGTGGGTGTTACACGGCGGAACGTTCATGCTGTTTTACTTATGTCTTGCCGAATACGTGAGCACACATGTACCCAAAGAGTTGAAAGCGAGTGGCCAAATGATGAATTCTTTGACGATGAATGCCATCAGTCGCACATTGGGTTCGCTGCTAGGCGGATTGTACGCTGGCTGGTTCGGCATCCGTTCAGGGTTTGCAGTTAGCTCCTTCATCTGCGCGGCTGCAGTCGTGTTGTTTTGGTATTACTACAAGCCAAATGATGATAAGCAATTGGAATTGGAAGGATCCCCTCACTAAATTATAGCCCAATACGAAAAAAGCATGCTGCTTAAGATTAGCAGCATGCTTTTTTGTGCCATTATTATTCGTTATCAGCCCATGATTGTCGAACGGACGTTACGGTCTCCCCGGTTCTAATAGCCTGCTCAATCAGCATGCCGATATAGTGATCCTGAGAAGCTTCCGGAAGACCATAGAATCCCGGCCCACCCTCGGCATAGATCGCCATCTTCTTCAAACAGTCTGCAATCGCAATTTCATCATCATATAGTCTGGCAGGCATATAAGGGTTTTCGTATACCCATCGGTCTCCCGCCATAATTCCTTTAAGGAAATAGCCTTCTGCGTTCTCGTACTCACCTTTATTGATGCGCTTTAATTCCATTTGAATCTGAGTGCAAGATGGATCTTGTATGCTAATTCGATTATCAAATATTTCCCCACGTTCTCCCCTAATACATAGATGATTTGAACGGGTCCATGAACGATGTTGATCCTTGGTGAAATCATAAATCCCTAATTTTCCACCAAAATCCAACCAAGCAATATCTCGCTCAGATTTGATTAATTTATCTTCGGTAGGCGGACCACTTCGGTTCGGCCCTGCGACCCAATCGGATTCAAAGCGCATTCCCTTAATTCGGACTTCTTCAAAGCGCACACCTAACATTTTCCGTATTAAGCTTACCGCATGATAGTACTGAGATATGGATACAGTCACTTGATTAACATGACCTAACTGTCCTGACCTAATAATCTGATGTCGTGCTTCTTGTATTGGATGGAATTGATATTGTTCTGCAACCTGAATTCGCGCGCCTTGTCGTGTAAGTTTGTCATGTATCTGTAATAATCCTTCTAAATGAGGTGCAGGAGGTGTCTCTGTAAGTACGGGTATTCCTCGCTCCGCTAACTCCAGCATATAATCGACAGCAGCAGACGCATTAATAGATAGTACAACAAAGTCCGGTTGTTCATTTAGCAAGAGCTGATCCATTGTTCGATAAGTGGTCACTCGCCATAAGTCTTCCATTTCCTTACCTTTGATTTCGTCGCGAATGACCATCCCGCTCACGCAAAATTGTTCTGGAAGAGCCTGCGCAATTCTTAGAAAATACTGTGCGCGAAAGCCTCCACCGCCTATAATACTGAATCTTATTGGTTTCCCCATCCCTTACACCGCCTTCTTCAGTTGTAGCTTCGTTTTATCAAATATAAATTTCATAGTCAAGTTCTATGAACAGTATATCTTGATTCATAGTTTTATTCAGCGTTATTCTGAGATCTATGATATGAATTGTGGGAATGGGCAGGAGAGTTCCAATATGTGGTATTATTTAATATATAATCAGGTAATTCAATACGAAATGATTTCTACTGAATATAAACTCCGAAAGGAAAGATGAAGGTGGATAGTAATCTCTACGTAAGTATCGGTGTCAAGCTTACAGTCGCTTTAATTGGTCTACTGATTATGACGAGACTGCTGGGGAAAAAAGAGATATCCCAATTGACCGCCTTTGATTTCGTTTCCTCTTTAATGCTCAGCGAACTAGTCGGCAATACGATTTATGATAAAGAAGTTCATCTTAGCCATCTACTTTTTGCGCTGATTATTTGGACGATTTTAGCGCTGGGCTTGGAAAAGTTTATCGCCAAATTCCCTAGACTGTCTCGCTATGCTGCAGGAACGCCTGATCTGATTATCCGCAATGGCGTCGTTGATTTCAAGGCAATGAAACGCAATAATCTCGATTTCGCTCAATTGGGCATGCTGCTAAGGGAAAATAATGTGTTCTCGCTCCGCGAAGTGGCTTATGCCTTGTTCGAGACGAACGGCAGCATCAGCGTGCTGCGCCAGAAAGATCCGGAAATGTTTAGCGGCAATGCAAAAGACCAACAGGGCAGCGTCAGCCTTCCCGCTTACATCATTGAAAATGGCAGTATAAATGAAGATACTTTGAAACGCCTCGGACGAGACAGGATTTGGGTGGAGCAGCTTTTGCAGCTAAGTGGAATTACACATCATGAGAGTGTGCTTTTTGCGGAATGGTCAGATGCGAGTGGTTTGTATTATCAGCTGAAGGAAGTAACAAGAACGTAGTCCGATAATGAGTTCATCTATTACTATGGAGGTGTAATAAATGGGGAAGATCATTTGTTTTATATCAGAAGATTTTGCTGATTTTGAGATTACCTTAGCATTCCATAAGATTAAGAATGTTGGCAACAAAGAAGTCGTATCCATGGGTTACAATCTGGACTCTGTCACTAGTGAATCTGGTCTGTCTTATAAACCTAATGTGACAGTTTTTGATGCCTTGGAACTGGAAGATATAGAGGGACTTATTATCCCTGGCGGACCGATTCGGAATCAACAGAAGGAGTTGACCGAACTCATCATAAAACTGGATCGAGAAAAAAAGATGCTAGCAGCCATATGTAATGGCCCTCAATATTTAGGTAGAGCCGGTATTCTACATGCAAGACATTTCACGACTTCATGCTCAATTGAAAGAATCAACCAATTGAATGTCGTAGATCCATTTCCTCGTGATAATTTTTTAGATAAACGTGTGGTAAGAGACGGTCATGTTATTACTGCGGCTGGACGCGCATTTGTTGATTTCTCTTTTGAAATCTTTGATTACCTTGGTGTCTATCAAGATCAGTATGAGGAAAGTGAACAATTATTTAAGGATATTATGAATAGATGAATGTTCTTAAATTGAAGATGATAGCAGCGATGTGAAAAGGAAACCGGATAGCCCGGTTTTCTTTTTTTGGGTTATAGGTATAAGCCGTTATCAAGGAGGAACTGCCCGAATAAGATGGAAAAATCAAAATGTAAATGGGGGGAAGCGGATGAAAGTAGTAATCCTCTGCGGCGGGAAGGGAACGAGGATGAGCGAGCTGACAAATGAAGTCCCCAAACCTTTGGCCAAAGTAGGAGATAAACCTTTGCTATGGCATATCATGAAACGATACAACCAATATGGTTTCGATGAATTTATTCTCCTGCTAGGCTATAAGGGAGAAATGATCAAAGAATACTTTATGAACTATAACTGGAAAAATCATAGTTTTACATTAGATACATCTAGTGGCAGCATTCAGTTGCTGCAAGAGCCAGAAAATTGGAAAATTACATTTCTTGATACCGGATTAGAGACGATGACGGGCGGAAGAATCAAGATAGCAGAGAAACATCTAGGAACCGAAACATTTATGCTAACCTATGCGGACGGATTAGCAGATATCAATCTATTGAATCTACTAAATTTTCATAAAAATACGGGGGCTATTGCAACCGTAACAGGAGTTAATAGAATAAGCCAATTCGGTACGTTAACGGTTAAAAACGGGTTAGCGGAATCCTTTCATGAAAAAACACAGAGCGAAGGGATCATTAACGGTGGTTTTTTTGTATTAGAACCTAAAGTTTTCGATTACGTGTCAGGTAGTCCCTTTTGCGTATTTGAAGAAGAGTCCTTGAAAAATTTGGCACTAGATCGTGAATTGGCCGTGTATCTGCATGAGGGATTCTGGATGGCAGCAGATACCTATAAAAACGTGCTAGAGCTGAATGAGATGTGGAAACAAGGAAAGAATCTCTGGGCAAAGTAAGTGATAATGAATGATGATGAGTCATATGAAACCATTTTGGAAGGATCGAAATGTGTTTATTACAGGATGTACAGGCTTTCTGGGCAGGCATTTGATAAAAGAATTAATAAAGTCAGGTGCCCATATTACAGGACTTGTACGGGGGAATGTGCAGGACTCTGTTACGTCTACGTTTCAAGAGGAGCTTTTTTCTAAAATCAACCTCGTTCACGGATCATTAAAGGATCTCTCGATAATCCAGAATGCACTGGAAAACAATCGTATCGACACCGTTTTTCATGTAGCAGCACAATCCATCGCAGGGACAGCGAACCGGAATCCCGTTCAAACGTTTGAGACCAATATCCAAGGCACTTGGAATTTGTTGGAGTCTTGCAGGCAGCATCCAGTTAAAAGGATCATTATCGCATCCAGTGAAAAATCCTATGGTGAGCACGCCAGTCTTCCATTGGGTGAAAGCTTCCCTCTTCAAGGGAGACATCCTTATGACGTTTCAAAAAGCTGTGGGGATTTAATCACTCAAGCCTATTTTTACACGTACCAATTACCTGTTTGTATTGCCCGATTTGGAAATGTCTTTGGGGGCGGGGATTTAAACTTCAATCGCATTATTCCTCATACCATCAGCTCTGTCATTCATCATGTATCGCCCGTTATTAGGAGCGACGGCACGTTGGTTCGTGACTACTTATATGTCGAGGATGCTGTACATGCCATGATGCGGTTAGCAGAAAAGGTGGAGGAATCAGGGATTGCTGGAGAAGCATTTAACTTTAGTAATGAAAATCCGTTCAGTGTCTCACATGTCGTCACCTCAATACTGAATGGTATGGATAGCGATTTGCAGCCAATCGTTCTGAATATAGCTTCCAATGAAACACAAAGGCAATATTTATCTGCCCAAAAAGCAAGAGAACTATTAGGCTGGCAACCCATCTTTGATTGGGATACAGGTTTAGTAAGAACGATCGACTGGTATAAAAAATACTTCACTAACTTAGGGGACTTATCCGAGTGAATATGACATGTGGAGGAATAAAGAAGGTGCTCATGGATGAATAAAGAGTTTTGGAAAGGAAAAAAGGTGCTTGTTACTGGTCATACAGGGTTTAAAGGCTCCTGGTTATGTTTGTTGCTTTCATCCCTAGGTGCCACCGTAACCGGATACAGTTTAAGACCTCCTACTTCTCCCAGTTTATTTGAATTAGGCCAGATTGAACGACTTGTCCCTACCCGATATGCCGATATTCGGGATCTCAACTCGTTACAAGCGACCATTTTAGAAGAAAAGCCTGACATTATTATTCATATGGCCGCACAGCCGCTAGTTAGAGCCTCGTACTTAAACCCTGTTGAAACCTTTGAAATTAATGTCATGGGAACCGTTAACCTACTAGAAGCCGTCCGCAATGCCGTCCATCAAGGCATTTCTATTAAAGCAGTAATCAATGTAACGACGGACAAATGCTATGAGAATAAGGAGTGGCTATGGGGTTACCGTGAAAATGATGCGCTTGGCGGATATGATCCCTATTCTAACAGTAAAGCCTGTTCGGAATTAGTAACAGATGCTTACCGTAAATCATTTTTTCCTATCAAAAATTATGAATCTCACGGAGTGGCAATTGCAACTGGAAGGGCGGGCAACGTCATTGGCGGCGGTGATTGGGCAGCTGATCGCTTAATCCCGGATTGTCTTAGAACCTTATCAGAAGGTGAGAAAATAAAAATTCGAAGCCCTTATGCCATTCGGCCGTGGCAGCATGTACTGGATCCCCTAAGTGGATACCTGTTATTGGCGGAAAAATTAGTTGAGGGTGGCACAAGGTATAGCGAAGGTTGGAACTTTGGACCGGATGACGATGGGGGAAAAACAGTAGAGTGGGTTGTGAAACATCTGTGTGCCAAATGGGGGAATGGTGCTGCTTATGAAGTGGAAAATGACCATCATCTGCATGAAGCCCATTATTTAAAGCTGGATTGTTCAAAAGCAAAATTCAAATTAGGCTGGCATCCTAAATGGTGTGTCGAAACCGCCATAGACAAAGTTATGGAATGGTCACAAGTCTATCAATCTAATGGTGATTTGATGGCAATTTGCATGAAGCAGATTGACGAGTATCAAAACATATAAATGGATGTGTAAATAAAGTCGAAATGAGGTGGTTCCATGGACAATGTATATTGTTCCATTTTATCTAAGGGGAGGGTATACCAGTTCCTAGCCCTGCTTGGTTCGATGAAAAAGGTGTCTAAAGAGGATTTTGAACTATTTGTACTTTGTGTTGACGACGAGGTATATGAGTTATTAAGAAAAATAAACATGAAAGAACTTCATGTAGTTCATGATAAAGCACTGGGGGACGATGTATTAGCAATCAAGAAAACAAGAAAGATCCATGAATACTGTTGGACGTTAAAACCTATTTTTTTAGAGCATCTTATGATGACACATCCTACAGCAACTAGATTAACTTATCTGGATTGTGATTTATATTTTTGGAACGACCCTTCAATCATCTTCGAAAATCAACCAGACTGCTCGGTCCTCTTGTCTCCGGAAGAAAAATACAACCCCTCTTGGAGTGACAGTTTTACACGCTATATGCAAAAAGTAACCGGGTATTATAACTCTGGCTATATAAGTTTCAAAAAAGACGAATTGGGTCTAGCTTGTTTGGAGTGGTGGAAAGAGAAATGTATTGAAAGATGCGAAATTAAACCTACGGAAGGTTTTTTCGGTGATCAAAAATATCTAGATCAAGTTCCAAAATTATTTCCCAGTAGTTGTGATATCACAACCCCGGGCGTCAATATCGGGATATGGAATGATTTGAAATTCCAATTCACTGAAAATGAAGATTCGGTTTATGTCAATGAACATAGGTTAATTTTTTATCATTTTTGTGGTTTAAGAATGGTAAATAAAAATAAAATCGAGTTACTATTTAACCAAAAACATATTCCCTTCATCTTTGAGTTTTATCAACAGAAGCTCCGGGAAGCAATTGATTTGACAGAACAAATCGACTCGTCTTTCAGCGGATATGCATCGGAAGAAGATTTGAAACGATACTGGTAGCCCCATCCCCACGAAGTAAAGAAGGTGAAAAATGAAAGCAAGTCTGATTATCCCGTCTTATAACGCCAAGCATCGGTTATATCTAAATCTAGTCTCCTTGTCGTACCAAGATTACCCACTGCAGGATTTTGAAGTCGTTGTGGTCGACAATGGATCGACAGATGATACGGCTGACATGCTGTCCAAGTTTGAAGCGAACTTCCCCCTTATAACCGTACGAATCGAGCAGAATAAGGGAATTGCCCATGGAAGGAACCAAGGCATATTAAAGGCTGTTGGAGATATTCTGATTTTTCATGATAGTGATATGATCGCATCCCAAGATTATGTTAGAAAGCATATCGAGGCACATCAGGTACCAAACAATGTAGTTTGTGGGTTATGTTGGCGAAGAATTTATAGCTTTTATTATAAAAGTTTTAAATCTTTTCACCAGCAGCTATTCAAAAAGTTAAACAACACATATCCTGAGATTCAACGTGTAAACGATCAGATCTATCAACTCATTACGGAGAAACAGATCAAAGACGGCTCTTTTATGAACTATTCGTTCGATTTTGATAACCTTTTGCTCTTTTCCTATCTAAAAGATACCGTTCAAACCTATGGGGAGAATTTAAGGGGTTACCATTTTCCATGGAGATATTTCCTAACCAATAACGCATCCGTTGAACGTAAAAGAGTTGTGGAACTGGGGTTATTTGATGAAAATAATCCGAATTGGGGATTTGAAGACTTTGACTTAGGCTATAGGCTCTACAAATCCGGAAGCGAATTTATGGTCAAACACGATATCGTTAGTGCCCATCAAGAACATGAGCGAAATTATACGACTAAAGAAATTAGATTAAGTACGGACTATTGGTTTGAGAAGTATAACGACATTCATAGTTTAGATATGCTATTAAGCTTATTATTTGATATTTCAGCCATTTTCCCCCCTATGCAACCGATTATCGACCCGAGTCATTTAAACGAATTAATGGAAGAAATAAACGAAATGCAGAAACAAGCAGACTATCAAGATCATTTGGAACTTTTTCGGGAAATGCTGCAGCATGCAAAAAATACCTACTTGAACCATAGGGAGCTTGAGCTCACGCCAATCCATTCGGATGCATGTTATGACATGGTAAATGAGCTTAATGAGAAATACGGCATGATTCGTTTTTCTGAAGCTTTATCTACCTTACATCAATATATTTCAAAGACGTAAAATGGAGGGTTTCAAAAAGCGAAGGGGGCTCTATATGGACTATCCATTAAATGATCTCCAATCGATCTGCAGGGAATATGATATTGGAGATTTCATCTCCGCTGAAGGTAAACTTGGCGGATATGTCAATACGAATATAAAGATCAGAACGAAAAAAGGCTTTTATGTCATCAGAATCTATCGCGAAAAGTTTGACCCCGAGCGTATTCACTATGCACACGAGATTGTTTCCATTTTACGTTCATTCAATCTACCGGCATTATTGCCTTTAAAAAATAAACTTGGCAGCTATTTCTCTACCTATAATGACTACTTTATAGAAGTGACACCATTCATAGATGCCCATCATTTTCAATGGCTTCCGAAGCAAGCCTATTTCAGCGGGAGCATGCTGCGAAACATGCACCAAACACTTTTGACTACTCATAAAGATCCTCCAACAAGAGAGTCTATCTATCATTTTTACAATTGGAATGTTTTAGATGACGCACCTAAATTGCAGTTACTGTACAACTGGACGCCCCAACATATGGCCCAAATTTATCACATCAATGATTTGATCCAGAAACATATTCAGAATCTAGAAAGCTTCCCCGAAAATTTACCAACAACGATTCTACATGGGGATTGGAACCCAGGAAATCAACTTTATCAGGAAAGCGGAGAAGTGTGCTGTATATTAGACTTCGATTCGATTCAGCGAGGGGAATGTGTCTTCGATGTAGCCTACGCCCTTTACTTTTTCTTATTAAAAGATAAAGGTAAGTTTTTGGTGAAGCCTTTTATTCAAGGTTATGGAGGATTATCTGAACAAGAGCAAAGCGTACTCCCTAGTATGATTGCTAAACTTGGATTATTTTTTGGGAGTTTTATTAATAAAGGAGATCTTGCGTTTACAAAGCAACAGAAATTAGTTGAATGGGTACTCTCCCCCGAAGGGGTAAAAGTGTTGCAAGAACGTGGTTAGTGCTTGACTTACACGTTCACGCTAAAATAAGTGAGGTGTAACCTTTGTGAAGGGAACCATTATTATTCCGTCCTACAACGCCTGTGAGCGTCTTTATTATAATCTACTATCCTTAAATCTACAGGACTATCCACATGACCAATTTGAAGTCATCGTGATCGATAATGGTTCTGCTGACAATACGGCGAGAATGCTATCCGAATTTCAAGCGAGTTTCCGCCTTGAAGTTGTTCGAATAGATGAGAATAAAGGAATTGCGCATGGAAGAAATCAGGGTATTTCGAAGGCGGCAGGAGACATCCTCATTTTTCATGACAGTGATATGATTGCTGAGAGAAGTTTTGTAAGAAAACATATCGAAGCACATCTAAATGAGAATACGGTCGTGTGCGGGAAGACTTGGAAGGAGATTTTCACCTATTATTATAAAAATTTTGAGGATTTCAGAATCCCTGAATTTAATAAAGTGAAAGATCAATTTGATTTCCCATCCGATGATTTAGAACTTGATGTACGCCCGTTGATACCTAGAGAAAAAATTATCGATGGTAGTTTCATGAACTATAGCTTTAGAAAAGACACGCCTTTTATCCATTCTCTAGAAAAAGTCATTCAAGAATTTGGTTCAGACTTAAAAGGCTATCATCTACCTTGGCGGTTTTTTATCACCAATAATTCATCCGTATCAAGAAGTAAAGTAGTCGAAGTCGGACGATTTGATGAAAAGATCGTGAATTGGGGTTTTGAAGACTATGATCTTGGGATTCGGCTATATAAGGCTGGATGTCATTTTAAACTTCTGGATATTATTAATGTCCATCAGGCACATCCAAGAAATTACGCAAGAGGGGAAGCTCTTAAAAGCTTCGATTATATTTGTCATAAATATAATGATATTTCACATATTGATATTGTTCTCGCTTGCATCACGACATTTTTGCGAGGTTCTCTATCTATGGATGAAAAAGAGTTAAACGATATCGTGGAAGATCTGTATATGCTTCAAAAGATGGATAAATACAATAGACTATTGCGTTATTTTTTAGAACTCCTCCATATTAAAAAGGGAACAATTCTGAATAAGGTGAAGAATCAAGTAAGAAATACGTCGATTGTGAGCATGTTGGACAGTGAATTGGAGTTGCAGTTAAATGAATTAGTAGGGAAAAATGGAACCTCACATTTTGCAGATGCTCTTTTAGACCTGCAAAGGAGCATATAGGGATTTCGTGAAACTTGCTAATCAGGCATTGCCGCTTTGCTATCGACATGTATGCGTACAGACGAAACAACGAAAGAGATCCGCGTGCAGCGCGGTTTTTTTGTTTTGTGGAGTAATATTTAAATATTGTAAAAATATTCCTTTACATTTGTGTATTTTCAGATATATTAAGTAATGGAAATTATTCACAGAGATACTTAAGGGGGATTTTTTAAAATGTCGATGGAAACAACAAACTATGGGCTAGATCAAAGAGAAAATGTGATGACGGTGAAGAATTGGCTCATTACTAGCTTAATTCTGATGATCCCAATCGTAAATATCGTCATGTTATTTGTTTGGGCATTTGGTGACAATGCGAACAAAAATAAAGCTAATTACGCCAAAGCAAGTTTATTGCTGATGCTTATTGTAATTGCCTTCTATGCGATTATTGCAATTATTTTCTTTTCCATATTCGCAGATGCACTGAGCAACAATACAACTTTTTAAAGTATACCTACATAAAAAAACTACAAAACAAAATGTCCGCTTTATCGTTTCCTCCCATACAGAGGTTTTGATATCGCGGACATTTTGTTTTTGTAAAGAGTCTCCCTTGCAGTGAGCAACGATGAGCCTAGTTTAAGACGACAGAACCTTCAGGTAATACAGTGTTCTTATCGACTGCAATGATACCTATCCCTCCAGGGATATAAACGGCTACTGTATCTTCATCAATTAAATAACGACCAGGAATATAAATACCATGGATAAGAGTGTGAACACTGCCATTCATATAAGTGTAGTCTGGCGCATCTACCGTTTCAGTTGCAGCGCTAATTACGCTAGGAACCATTATACTCGAACATGCAACAAGCAACATCAATTTTGTTTTTAAAAAACTCATACTAACCACTCTCCTATGATTTATTTTAATGCTATAAATCATATGTAAACACTTTAAGTCAATTAGAAACATTTAACAGTAATTTAACTTTGAACGTTATTTCTTTTTTGGAACTATTTGAGAATAAGGTCGTATGTATCATGCGGGGAAAAATAATTCATTACAAAGCGAGGTAATTATACAATGGCAATTAATCTATCTAAAGGTCAGAAAGTAGATCTTACAAAAACAAATCCTGGACTTGCTAAAATCTTTGTCGGTCTTGGTTGGGACACGAATAAATACGATGGCGGCGGCGCTTTCGATCTTGATTCTTCTGTATTTTGCACTAACGCTGCAGGTAAAGTGGATAACGAAAAAAACTTTGTTTTTTATAACAACAAGGAAAATGAAAATGGATCTGTTGTACATAATGGTGACAATCGTACAGGTGCTGGCGATGGTGATGACGAGCAAATTAAAGTTGATTTATCGAAGGTTCCTGCTAGTATCGAGAAAATTGCTTTTGCTATTACGATTCATGAAGCTGCAGAGCGTAATCAAAACTTCGGTCAAGTTTCAAATGCTTATGTTCGTATTGTTAACGAAACAGATGGCCAAGAACTCATCCGTTTTGACCTAGGTGAAGATTTCTCCATTGAAACTGCTGTTGTCGTAGGGGAGTTATATAGAAATGCGGGTGAGTGGAAGTTCTCAGCTGTAGGAAGTGGATATAGAGACGGTCTTGGTGGTTTAGCGAAAGATTATGGTTTAGCTTAGGCTGCTGACGTCTATATGAAACAAATAGTTTACAAGACATTAATGGGATTGAAAGAGCATATCGAAAAATCACCAACAATGTATGTCCATCGCGGATCGGGGCACTTACAGCCATGTTCCTTTTCCTTTTATAAACCAACAACAGATATACACATGATGAATTTTGTTAAGGAAACAGGGTACTATTTGCCGGAGAGTTACAAAGATTTTCTAATGATAAATGATGGTGCACTCCTATTTAATGATACCTCTGAAAAGGCTAATGGTGCTTGGCATATTTTTGGTCTAGAGGACATTATGGATTTTATCGATAAAAAAGAAGCTCCTGAGAATATGTATGTAATTGCCAAGTATCATTCAATTCTTATTTATGTTAATTCTTCTAGAGTAAAAGAAGGAAGAGAGGATTATATGTTTGTTGGATCAACGTATGTTCCCGATGCAGAAGATATCGTTCTAAACTTTGAATTATGGTTTGAACGTCTCGTTGTATCGCAAGGCTCTTTCTTCTGGGATTGGAATTTATTAAATGCACTTAACTTCAAAAGTGAATAATTAGAACACAGCAAAAATCCGCAACCAATCTGGTTAGCGGATTTATTGTTTTCATTTATCGTTTCTGAGGCAGACACAGTTGACTTATTCTTTTCTCAAAGAGGCTTCAATTTCTAGGCAAGCCAAAACAAATGGTGCAAAACCTTTCGGATCGTCGCGTCGAATCGGTTCACTGATGTAATAGGCATAGGATCCATCGCGGTACGGCGTATTGCCTAATCCTGCTACGCTGCAAATGCCGTTCAAATGCAAGGATTCGTCAGCGTCGCGCTCTACAAATTGTGTTAGGCTTCCTTCGTAAGCTTTACGAGCCGCTTCAAGGGCCCATTTTTCGAGATAGCCCTTATTTGCGCCCTTGGCCAGTGCGTAAGTAAACATCGTGGTGCTGGAAGCCTCCAAATAGTTCCCTTCCTCACCGGCACGATCCATGACTTGCCACCACAAACCACTCTCAGCGTCTTGCACCTTAACAATCGCTTTGGCCAAACGGTGGAAAATACCGATAATTTGCCCGCGCTGCGAATGATCAAGCGGCAAGAAATCAAGTACATCAACAATCGCCATAACGTACCAGCCAATAGCACGTCCCCAGAAATGTTCGGAACAGCCTGTTACTTTATTGGCCCAACGCTCCTCTCGGCTCTCATCCCATCCGTGGTACAGTAATCCGGTTTGCGGATCGCGCACGACACGCTCCATTAACAGAATTTCATTGGCGATATCATCAAACCATTCATGTTCATTGAACACGTGTGCATATTGAGCCAAAAAAGGAGACGTCATATACACACCATCCAACCACATTTGGAACGGATATATTTTTTTGTGCCACAAACCGCCTTCTTTGGTGCGGGGATGGCCCTTCAATTGCGCCACCAATAACTCAATGGCCTTACGGTACTTGGGATCGCCGGTTTTCTCGAACAGCAGGAACAACGTTTTTCCCTGGTTAATCATATCGACGTTATATTCATTCAAATTGTAAGTCGTAATGGAACCGTCATCTTGAATAAACAAATCCATGTTATCTTTGATGTACGTTAAGTAGCATTCTTCACCCGTTGTATGATACATCCGTTCAAAGGCCGTTAAAATGCAACCGTTTTCGTAATTCCAGCATCGACTCTTTTGAAATGGCATGTCAGATACGAGTGGATATTGCAGCATGAAAGATTCGGACATCGACGTAGACCAAAGATTGTTCAAAATTTGTGCCCCCCTGATAAGTAGAAAACCTATTTACACATCATGATGCAACAACTTTTGTCTCTAGTCAATTCTATTTTGTTTTCCAAAATTTCAGAGAAAAATATGAATTGTTTTTGAGGAAAATGAGAATATATGAAGAGAAATTATTATATCTTGCGACAAATACATAGTTTACGAAATCTGATGTTTTTGTAGATGGCTCAGCTGTTTTTTTCCCATGGAGAAACTTATGAAGGCAGATATGAGTGCTAACACGACAATAAAACTGGCCATCCAGGGATTGTAGAGGACGGTGGAATTGGCACTTATCATCGCGCCGCCAGTCCCAGCGCCTGTCGCTAATCCTAAATGAATGATCGATGTATTTAGACTTAGCACGAGACTGGAAGATTGGGGCGCTTGTTGAATGAAATACGTTTGAGTCGCTGGACCGGCCATGAACAGCGAGACCATCATGAGTGAAATTAATAGTAAAGCGATGAGAGTTGACCCGGCAAACAGAGGCAAAAGGGCTAGAATGACAACGAGCACGATAGTGCTGAAAGCTATGATGCGCGCTGCTCCCCATCGATCGATTCCGTAACCTCCCAAGCGAGTGCCGACTGCACCAAATAGACCAAAAACAAGCATGGCGATGCTGATGTTGGATGCTTTAATTTCAAGAATGTCTTGCATAAAAGGGGTTAAGTAAGTAAATAACACCGAATTTCCTGATTCCCTAAAAAAGGTTAGAAACAAACCGCTTACGATTACGGCACTTCCCAGCACTTTGAATTGTTGTCGGAATGACATCGGTGCGTCCCCATCAATCTCTGGTAACAAGCGGTAAATGACGCAGGTAATCACCACGCTAATCAGTCCTAAAATCAAGAAAATCGCCTGCCAGTTCAACCAGTTCGTAATGGCTATGCCGATGGGGACACCTAGAATCATCGCGCTGCTGAAGCCGAGAACAATCGTGCTAATGGCACTGCCTATCCTCTCAGGGGGAACAATTTTGGCAGCTGCACTAAAGGCTGCGACAATATAAACGCCAGAGCTTACACCAAGGACAATCCGTGACACCATCAAGGTGGAGATCGTCGAACTCCAGAAGGAGAGTAAGCACCCCAGGATAAATACAGCCAATGCGCCTAACAGCACTTTTCTACGTCCCATGCGGGATGTTAGTGATACCAGGAGAGGCGTTCCAATGGCAAAGGCTAGCGAGTAGGCTGTAATCAATTGCCCGGCAAAGGCGATGGAAATGTTTAAGTCTTTTGCAAGTACACGCAGGATTCCAGCGACAACCAACTCGGAAGTAGCCGTTAAGAATACCCCTAGAGCGAGTACGTAAATCGTCCATTTATTCATTGCTTTCATTCCCTTCCATTTGAGTTATTGTCATTATAGAAGGGTTGGGATAATATTGTAAGAAGGCAAAGTATTAGGATATAATCCATCTATTTTGACTAACTTACTTTTTGTTAGGGGGAAACCGGATGACTGAGCAAGGTAATTCCGAATCCTGTTTGGTTACGGGGAGTTCTGACATCTGCGAAGTATTGCAAATCCTTGGAGCCAAGTGGGCGTTTCTTGTATTGAACGAATTGCTTCGCGGGCCACAGCGATTTAATCAGCTGCAAAGGAATGTAGCTATTATAAAAACGCAGTCCCTTACGGATACACTTCGCCATTTAGAACATAATGGTCTTGTCCTGCGCCAAGTCTTTCCGACAGTACCTGTAACGGTGGAATATTCATTAACAGAAAAGGGATGCGATTTCCAAACTGCGCTGAACGAGATGAATAAATGGGTTGAAAAGTGGGGGAAGCCACAGCAAGTAAATAGGAAACCCAGCATTTCTTCTTAAAAGAGTTTCCTTGTTCTACTCGCGTGTAACTGAATCTAAATGGTTTTATGGCGTTCACTCTATGGGGTGAACGCCTATTTGATGTTGTTTCGTGTTCACAATGATCAAAGAAATCAACAACAGCCCATATATGCCATTAATTGACTAGGAGATCAATCTACCTTTATGAAGAGACTTCATATTCTTATTGGAGTTAGAAATGATAGGGAGCATCTTTAAGCTGCTAATCATGGGAGAAAGGCATTGGTGGCAAGTTGGTACGTATTCAAAGGAGAAATTGTCCCGAATCCAACCCTTACAATCTTCATTATTACATGCCCAGACTTTTGTGTTTTCTTGAATGAGATCCTCAACCGATTTTCTTCGAAAATACATAGTTTGTTCCTCCTTCTAATAAAAAAACTGCCCTTAACTCGTGTTAAGGGCAGTTCGTTGTGATTTACAGTTTTACAACATTTTCAGCTTGAGGACCGCGGTTGCCTTGAGCAACATTGAATTCTACGCGTTGTCCTTCGTCCAATGATTTGAAGCCATCTCCTTGAATTGCGGAGAAATGAACGAATACATCATTTCCGCCTTCCATTTCAATAAATCCAAAACCTTTCTCTGCGTTAAACCATTTCACTGTTCCTGTTTCCATAATATAATTACCTCCAAATTGTTATTAACATGCTTTTTTAAACAAAAAAAATCACACATTGAAAAAGGTACCATACACAAATGATCACTTTTTCAATATGTGAGTTTATGTCAAAGCCGTTTGTTCAACAATCATAGCACACACTTCTATGATAAGCAAATTTGTATTCGTTCTCTCTGTCCTATATGACAAATGTCATACCGTCTACATGATGTTTATGACTGCAACGAATTGAAAGCGATATCTATAATGAAGATAGGAAACTACCACTGATAATCGCTAACAAGTCCTGCGCACCATATCGAGGAGGAACTATACGATGACACAATCGACGCTAACTAACTTGAAAAAACAGGTTGCCCCTTATGAAATATCAAATACGAGGGCTAGTATTAAACAGCTAATTAACACCTTAGGACCCCTAGTCCTACTCTGGTTAGCTGCGTATATAAGCCTATCTATTTCTTATTGGATCACATTACCAATTACGATCATCGCATCTGGATTCGTGATACGAACTTTTATCATTTTCCATGATTGTTGTCATCAATCGTTCTTCAAAAGCCGTAGAGCAAACGAAATCATCGGTACGATTACCGGTATCCTTACACTCTTTCCCTATCAGCAATGGAAGAATAGTCATTCCATCCATCATGCAACGAGCAGTAACCTTGAGAAACGTGGCGTTGGTGATATGTGGGTACTGACCGTTGACGAATATGCGGCTTCCTCCATATGGGTTCGAATTGCTTATCGTTTATATCGAAATCCATTTATTATGTTCGGACTGGGTCCTATCTTTTTGTTCCTAGTTACGAATCGCTTTAATACGAAAGGCGCAAGACGTAAGGAGAGAATCAGTACTTATTTGACCAACGTCTCTATCCTTGCTTTATATGGTGGACTGATCTGGCTCATTGGATGGCAGTCATTTGTTCTGGTACAAGCTCCAATCATGTTCGTAGCGGGCTTGTTGGGCATCTGGTTATTTTATGTGCAACATCAGTTTGAAGACTCCTACTTCGAGAATGAAGATGAGTGGAGTTATGTGAAAGCCGCGGTAGATGGAAGCTCCTATTATAAGTTGCCGAAGCTTTTGCAATGGATTACTGGCAACATTGGGTTTCATCATGTCCATCACTTGAGTCCAAAAGTGCCAAATTATAATTTGGAAAAAGCGCATAATGCAACGCCTCCACTTCAAAAAGCTACGACCATTACAATCGGCACCAGTTTGAAGTCGCTACGTTTCCGTCTATGGGATGAGCAAAACAAAACGTTTGTCGGTTATAAAAATAGGAAACAGGTACACCTTAAGGAAGACGAGCAAGATCCTTTGGCTAACAAAATAAAAGTAAAAGTCCATAACTCAAGTTTACAAGGGCAATAAATACATCGTTTCATGTTTGTGCTAAAATATAGGTAAATCTATGTTAAAGAAAAAGAGGCTAAACGGACTATGCAAAAGTGGTATCAAATTTTTCACAAAAACACCGGTCTTAGTCCGTATGTGTGGGTAGTCTTTTATATCCTCCCTTTTTATTTCATATTTCGTTCTTCGACGACCTACCATATTGTATTAGGCACAATCATGATCATGGTTTTCTTTAGTTGTTATGTGCTGTCCTTCGTATCTAAAGGATGGATTGTGTACTTTTGGACTAGCGTACAAATTATTATTTCGATTATCATGGCTGTTGTATTCAGCTATGTGTACTTCTCTCTGTTTTTGGCATTTTTTATTGGCACCATGAAAAGTAAGGCAGGATTTATTACGTTGTACTGCATTCATCTAGTAACGACGATTGTCACGATTAACTATGGATTGGTATCGCAAAATCCTGTGTATTTTGACCAATTGCCTTTTATCATCATTAGTGTGATTGCCGTTATTCTCATTCCAGTCACCACGTTCAACCGAAATCGGAGTGAGCAGCTCCAGGGCCAACTTGAGGATGCCAATAAGCGGATTTCTGAGTTAGTGAAGCTGGAAGAGCGTCAAAGAATTGCCCGCGACCTACACGATACACTGGGTCAGAAGCTCTCGTTAATTGGTTTGAAGAGTGATTTGGCTGGGAAGTTAATTACCAAAAATCCGGCGCAAGCACAAATCGAAATCAATGATGTTCGCCAGACAGCTAGAATAGCTTTAAAGGAAGTCAGGGAAATCGTAACGCAAATGCGCGGAACGAGACTAGTGGAAGAGATTTTTCGAATCAAACAGATTTTGAAAGCTGCAGAGATCGACCTCGTTCTGGAGGGAGATCCGAAGTTAACCAACACGTCGCTGATCAATGAGAATGTGCTGAGCATGTGTTTGAAGGAATCCGTTACGAATATTATCAAACATAGCAGTGCTACTACGTGTTCAATTTCCATTGAGCCATCACCAAGTGATCTCGTTATCAAGGTTGGGGATAATGGGGTTGGCATGACAAAGGAATGTCTTGTTTTACTTGGAAATGGATTACGGGGCATGAAAGAGCGGCTTGAGTTTGTAAATGGTTGTATGGAAATCGTCTCAGACAATGGAACC
This sequence comes from Paenibacillus sp. J22P165, assembly GCF_059692015.1. NCBI lineage: Bacteria > Bacillati > Bacillota > Bacilli > Caryophanales > Paenibacillaceae > Paenibacillus > Paenibacillus sp. J22P165. The sequence continues at coordinate 65,010 of NZ_JCAUAP010000004.1, forward strand.
ATGATTGTTATCAAAGTACCGAATGCCATCATACCACCAGAAAGGGAGGTGCAGCTATGATTCGAATTGTGATTGCCGAAGATCAACGGATGCTACTCGGTGCACTTGCATCCTTACTGGATTTGGAAGAGGATATGCAGGTCGTTGGTAAAGCAAGCAATGGCGAGGATGCTGTGAAACTGGTTAAACTGCATAAGCCAGATATTTGTGTCATGGATATCGAGATGCCTATTATGAACGGTTTAGATGCGGCGGAGGAACTGAAGGGACTGGGTTGCAAAGTCATTATATTGACCACGTTTGCTCGTTACGGGTATTTTGAAAGGGCTGTGAAGGCTGGGGCCAACGGATATTTGCTGAAAGATAGCCCAAGCGAGGAACTGGCAACTTCGATTCGGAGTGTGATGGCAGGCAGACGCATCTACGCCTCAGAACTGGTAGATGAGACTTACAAGGAAGAAAATCCTTTGACCGAGCGGGAAAAGGAAGTATTGAACCTGATCGCTGATGGTAAAAATACGAAGGAAATTGCTGATCACATGTTCATAACAAGAGGGACTGTTCGCAACTACATCTCCGTTATTCTCGATAAGCTCAATGTCAGTAACCGAATTGAGGCTATTATGCGTTTCAAAGAGAAGGGATGGTTCAAATGACAGGCTTCCAAAAGATAAAAGAGCTCCCCTTAGACTGGACACTTTTCAGAATGTGTTCCGTCTAGGGGATCTTTTTGAATATAGCCCCTCAGCCCGTTGGCTGAGGGGCTTTTTTTGCAAAACTGAAAAGATGACGAGTTAGGGGAATCATCGCTTCACTTGAGAAGCGATGTCATGCAATAAGTTTTCGCTGCTTTTTTCTAACCTCATAGGGAATAGCTCTGTTTTTTCAGGAAGTAATTTACTCAGTTCTGGAAATACGGCGGCAGAGGCATAAATTTTGTCCGTGTGCTGAAACGTCTCAGTTAGATGATCGGTTTCACTCATCCCTAAACTCTCAAAATGAAGCTGAGTAATCCCCGCTTCCTGAATCCGGTTGGCCATCCATTCTCCCCCTATTTTTCCCAGACAAACAAAGGTAACATGGGTTCCTTGCTGCAGTTTAGCGATCTCAAGCAGAAGAGATGTTTCGATTGTTGCCCCGATCACGATAACCTTACAGTCGAAGCGGGCAAAAAGCACTTTAACTTCCTCAGCGTGATTCAAGGTTGTGATGATAACATCAGAACGCAAGGCCGCTTCTCTTAAAGAATCATCCTGTAAGGAGTTATCATCGAGAAATAAAGTCTCGACTTCACAATCAGTAGCTAGTTCGATCTGTTGGCGATAAAAAGGATGATCATGACCTCTGCATTCCACGAGTAGAATTCGCGGCTTAGCAGCTTGGTAAGGAGGGTGTAGCAAAGAGTAGGCAAGACCTGCCGTGAAAAAGGTTTGTAAATCGAATCCCATTGCAGCAGCTTCGCTAATCGTCACATTCAAAAGCTGCTGCATGGGTTTCCGCTCTTCCAAGAGTTGTTGAATCTCGCATCCACTGCTGACCTGTGTACCGCGTCCCTTCTGTATCGTAACGAGCCCCTCATCACGCAGTTGGTTATATACCCAGTTGACTGTATTTCGATTAAGCCCGAGCTCATCCGCTAATTGACTTGCTGTAGGCAGCATTTCACCGGTTTCCATTTGTCCAATCCCGATTAGCCATTTGATCTGTTCTTTGATTTGTGTATTTACGTTAAAGGTCAGTTGGGGATTAACTTGAAGGATATACGTTTTCTCTTCTTCCACTACAAATAACCTCTTTTCATAGTTAGCTAGTTATATTATAAAGGTATTTCAATCGAAATCCAAGGAATCATAAAATTTATGACTAAATATAGCGGTTGACACAACGGTAAATCTGTCATATAACTAGTTAACTAGTACTTTAACTTATGAGGTGAAATTTAAAATGAGTAACGATGTTAAGCCTAGATTTTGGCAGAAGATGACAAGCAAAGATAGAAGTCCACTAAAAATCGTTCCAAGGAATGCGTTAATCGGCTCGTTAGGCGGGTTTACGGCTATTGCACTTTTAGCTTTATTGTCGGAGCTAACCTCAAGTGTATGGATTATGGCTCCATTTGGTGCAACCTGTGTTTTGGCTTTTGGACTCTGGGATGCACCATTGTCCCAGCCACGCAATATTATCGGAGGACATTTGATTTCAACTTTAGTAGGGCTACTTTGTTTTCATCTCTTTGGTCATGGCACTTGGGTTATGGCAGGGGCTGTTGGTCTGGCGATTGGGTTGATGATGTTGAGCAAAACAACACATCCACCTGCTGGGGCAGATCCCTTGGTAGTTATTCTAAGCGGCAGCAGCTGGTCTTTTTTGATTACACCGGTCTTGTTAGGATCTGTGCTTATTGTCATTGTAGCTTTGATCATTAATAATCTAGACAAAAAACGCAGGTATCCAACATTTTGGTTTTAATTTGGTGGTGGAATATAAGCTTAATAAGTAGGACGTATAGGACAACCTTTTTCCATATAAGATGTACAATGACGATTGGAAAAAGGGAGGGGAGTGAAACTTGACCGTCATTGGCAAAGCGATTCCACGAGTCGAATCCAAAGATAAAGTGACAGGCGTTGCTCGATATACGAATGACACGCAGTCTCCTAGTCACTTGCATGGCTGGCTGGTGACAAGTCCCCATGCCCATGCCCGGATTCAATATATTGACTACGCTGCAGCCCTGCAAGTAACGGGTGTTCACGCTGTTATAACGGGGGCTGATCACTCCGTGCTTGTCGGTAGTGTACTGTTCGATCGGCCACCGATAGCACAAGGGAAAGTACGATATTACGGAGAGCCATATGCAGTCGTCGTTGCGGATAACGAACACATTGCCAAGGAAGCAGCAAGGCTGATTCGAACGGGTTTCGAGCCGCTGCCTGTCGTTAATTCTCCTAGTAGCGCGCTACAGAGCGGAGCACCATTAATTCATGAAAACTTGTCCAGCTATCAAAAAACAAATGATGTTCATCCTGTACCAGGGACAAATATTGGAAATCACGTGAAGATTAGAAAAGGTGACATGCAAGCCGGCTGGGCATTAAGCGAAGTCACGGTTGAAGGCAGTTATGCCTTCAATACGTCAGATCACTGCGCGATGGAACCGCGCTGCGCTATTGTAGAAGCGAAGCCGGACGGTACGGTAGAAATTGAGACGTCGACACAAGACCCTTTCACGATGAAACGATTGTTTCAGCGCTTTTTTGGGATAGACCAATCGAAAGTCATTATTCGCGTTCCGCTGGTCGGGGGTGCTTTCGGGGGGAAAGGATCCGTCCAACTCGAATATATCGGTTATTTGGCTTCACTTGCCTGCGGCGGTCGCCCTGTCAAGCTGAACAATACCCGCGAGAGCGATATGATCGGATCGCCAAGCCATATCGGATTGGAGGCGCGAGTAAAGCTCGGTGCTACTCGTGACGGTCGGCTAACTGCGGCAGAGATCACACTTTTGTTTGACAATGGTGGTTATACGGATGTAGGAGCTATCGTAACGGAATCTGCAGCCGTGGATTGTACAGGTCCATATCGTATCGAGCATGTTCATTGTGACGCACTGAGCGTGTATACGAACCATCCCTATGCGACCGCGTTTCGAGGGTTCGGCCACAGCGAGGTGCTCTATTGTACAGAGCGAGCGATGGATATGCTGGCGAAAAAGCTGCAAATCGATCCCCTAGAACTAAGGGATCTGAATGCCATTCAACCAGGGGACACCACTCCGACGCAAACGTTACTGAGCCGTAGCAGTGTTGGCGATCTAAGGCAATGCATTCGCAAGTTGAGAGCGCTCATGCAGTATGAAGATGTGCAGCGCGTGCAGGAAGATCCCTTCAAAGTTATAGCCACAGGGTTCTCATGCATTTGGAAAGTGTCCGGTTCAATGATCGACCTAGGATCAGGCGCTACCATCACGTTTAATCACGACGGGTCGCTTAACCTGAGTGTTGGCGCTGTCGAGATCGGTCAAGGGAACCGAACGGCCATGGCTCAGCTTGCAGCGGAGAGAATGAATATGTCGGTCGATCAGGTTCATGTCAAAATGGATATTGATACCCAAATCACGCCTGAGCATTGGAAGACGGTTGCAAGCAGCAGCACGATGATGGTTGGCCGGGCAGTTCTTGATGCAGCGGATGATGCAATCGCACAGCTGAAGCACAACGCTTCTCTCGTTCTAAAGAGGCCCATAGAGGAGCTTGCGGTTGGCGGTGGAAACGTATATGTGCAAAATGAGCCTAGTGTTTATCTAGAGATACGAACACTCGTTAGTGGATATATGTACCCGGATGGTCGTGCGTCTGGAAATCTGGTGATTGGCCGAGGAAGATATCGTGTGCATCATCAGTTGGCGCTGGATCCGCAGACAGGTAAGGGAATTCCTGGTCAACAGTGGACGGTAAGCGCACAAGCAGTTGTCGTTGAGTTCGATACGCGGGAGTGTACATACCGGATCCTGAAAGCAGCTTCGGTCATTGACGCTGGCAAAGTGATCAACGCTGGGACCGCACATGGGCAAGTCGTAGGCGGAATGAATATGGGTTTGAGCTTCGCGACACGTGAGGCGTTCCTGTTCAATCATGCAGGTGTCGTATTGAATCCTCAGTTGCGCAGTTATAAAATAACCCGATTTGGCGATCAGCCCGAATATCTGGTTGATTTCGTCGAGACGCCTTTTGTCGATGGCCCTTACGGTGCGCGGGGTGTAGCGGAGAATGGAACGATCGGTATGCCAGGTGCTTTGGCGAATGCACTTTCGATCGCAGCCGGAGTTGAGCTGAATCAGCTGCCGCTTACACCCGAGTATATATGGCGCGTAAGGGGGGCTGCACGTGATCTCTTTTGATTTCGAGTATGAATTACCATCTACATTGGAAGAAGCGATTCAAGCATTTCAGCGCGCCGACTCATTGGGACTAGATCCGATCTATTACTCCGGAGGTACAGAGATTATAACGAGGGCGCGCCTAAATCAGCTTCGAACGGGGGCAGTGATCGATGTAAAGGGCATTCCTGAATCCAATGTGCTGCTGCATAAAGATGGGCAGTGGATCGTCGGGGCGGCACGGACACTTACAGAACTCGCCAATGACAATTCTTTTCCACTGCTCACCGAGACGGTTCATCATTTAGCCGATCAGACAAACCGTAACAAAATAACCATTGGAGGTCATTTGTGCGGGAAGCTATTTTATCGAGAGGCTCTGCTACCCTTCTTACTCACAGACAGTGAGGTTGTTCTTGCGAGTCCAAATGGCGTCCGGCAGGCATCGATTCACTCTGTCTTCAACGGGGGACTCCGTTTAGAGAGAGGGGAAATGCTAATTCAGATCATCACCGATCGAAAGTATCTGGATCAACCGACGTTCACTGTGAAGCGTACCAAAATAGCTTACATCGATTACCCGATCGTTCGCATTTGCGCGATGAATACGGGAGGCTGGATGCGGTTCGCCTTCAGTGGCGTAAGTGCAGTGCCCTTTCGCTCACAACAGATCGATGAACGGCTGAACGACTCTTCATTTCCTCCTGAAGTGCGGATCGATCAGGTTATTCGAAGCTGGCCGCTCCCCGTACTAAACGATATACTCGCTTCAGCCGACTATCGCAGATTCGTGCTTCGCAATTCCTTATCAGATTCATTAGCAGCACTGGAACGGAGGGGAGGCTGACGATGCAAGCACGAGGTAGTGGAAAGAGAGAAGTCGAGCTCACAGTTAATGGGAAAAGGCACCGATTGACCATTCGTTCAGCGGACACGCTGCTGCGCGTGTTGCGGGAAAGTCTGGGGCTTACCGGCGCTAAAGCTGGATGCGAGAATGGGGATTGCGGCGCGTGCACTGTACTGGTTAATGGGACGCCAATCAAGTCCTGCTTTATGCTTGCCGTTGAAGCTCCCGGTAGCAAGGTGACAACAATTGAAGGCTTAGGTGGAGAAACGGCCGTGCAGCAAGCGTTTATAGAAACGTTTGCTTTTCAATGCGGATTTTGTACATCGGGGTTTATTATGGTTTGTCATGCTCTGCTGCAATCCAAGCCAGATGCTGATGAGGATGAGATTCGAGGCTGGCTGCAGTCAAATCTGTGCCGCTGTACCAGCTACGAAGAGATTCAGAAAGCTGTTCAAGTTGCGAAGGTGAAATGCAGTTTGAAGGGTGACAGCTGAATGAAACAAATCTGGATATTGAAAAGTCTGTCAAGCCTTGGAAAAGGCTTAAACAGACTTTTTTGCTATGGATTGACTTATTAATTCTCTATTATTCAAAATATGGATGTCGGGTTGTGGTCATCTGATATTTAGCGTAGCGCTTTGTTTGATTATGGCGTTTGGAGCACGGTACTCATACGTTTGTTTTTGGATGCTGTAGCTGCGAATTGAACAAAGATCATCAGCAGTATAATAACTATCATTCCTACGATTGCGAAGTTAAAGCTGTTGGTGGCATCGTGAATTCTTCCAAGCAGAATAGGGCCGGTAGCACCGATGACGTAACCAGCTGATTGCACCATGGCCGACCACGCAGCGGCATCCTGAGCGCTCTTTGTTGCATCAATCGGTAGAAGAAGATTCAGGGGGAACAATCCGCCAGCGCCGATCCCAATTAACGCAGCCGCAACCGATGGTTCGGCCTTTAAAAGTAACAGAACGAGGCCGATGAGCTCTAACAAAGAAGAAATGACCAACCACAACCGGCGGGAAGGGAATCTTTTCAGCAGGAGAGGTACCAGTAGGCTAACCGGGATTTGAATGACAACAAATAAGGTTAAAGCGGTCACCGAGTAGCTTTTTGAATAGCCCATTCCTTGAATAATTTGAGGTAGCCATGCCGTATACGAGTAAAATAGCATCGCCATCAACCCGAAGGACAACGTTAGTGGCCAAGCTTTGCTGTTCCCCCAAGGCAACTTGGCACTGGCCGTTCCCGCGGCAGGAGTCGAACTTACGTCATTCGGCCGAATGATCGACCACCAGAAAACGGCCGCAATGATGGCAAGGACAGACCATGAGGCTAGAGAGTACTGCCAGGAAGCGAATATATGCTGGAATGGCGTGGACAACGCTGAGCTGACTGTAGCCCCTAAAGTAAGGGCGACCGTATAAACGGCGATCATAGTAGCGACCTGCTTTGGGAAATACTTCTTAATGAAGCCTGCTAATAGCGGCCCGATAAAGGCAATTCCGATCCCCGTGATAAGAGCTGTGACGAGCAAATAAATAACTGAATTTGTGAATACACGAAGAATGGTGCCAACTGCGATAATCATCAGTGATGCACCGATTACCCTCTCAATTCCCCATTTGCCACCGGCTTTAACTGCCAACGGGGAGTAGAGCCCCATACAGAGCACAGGGATGGATGTGAGCAAACTAGCTACTGCTCCGCTCATTCCGAGATCCGTCCTAATGTTGTCTAACAAGGGGGCGATTGAATTAATCGAAGGACGTAAGTTCAGTGAAGCAATAAACATAGCTATCGCTATAAGAAAATGTTTTTTCATGACCGTTGCTCCAATTCTATGTGTACTTACCAAAGCCGCATCCGTTTAGTATTGACTGGTAAAGAAATTTTACTTGGAGAAGATGAATTTATCAATTATATTAAATTTATAATAATCATTTATAATGCAAATGATTAGCGGGATATTCGGCAGGAAGGATGGTCATTATGGAACTAAGGCAATTGGAGTATTTCTTAGCAGTGAGTGATGAACTGCACTTTACAAAGGCGGCGGAGAAAATTGGGATATCCCAGCCTAACTTGAGCTTATCTATTAAAGCGCTGGAAGAAGAGATTGGAATGCCGATGTTCAATCGGATCGGCAAACGAATCGAACTGACAGACGCAGGTGCTGTATTGAAGAAACACGTCCGGATGATGATGCAGAATCTCAGCAATGCGCGTCAAGAGATGGACGATCTTTATCATCAAAAAGGGGGGAATCTGAGCATTGCGGCATTGCCATCAGAACTGGATTATCGCCTCACTCCGATGTTTATTCGTTTCTTCCAGAGATACCCGAACATCCGATTGAAAATTATCTCGGAAGTCGATGTGACCGGACTGGTGTTAAACACAGATTTGGATATCGGAATAGCTGTAAAACCTCTTTTCGATTCGAGACTAGTCATTCGTCCATTGGCCAGAGAGGAGTATGGTATCGTCGTGTCCAAGAACCATAAGCTGTCGCAGGCCGATTCGGTAGCTTTGACCGATCTTCAGACGCTTCCCATTGTCATGTATCCGAAAGGGCTGTGGGGGAGAGATTTCTTAGATAGTTGGTGCAGGCAGCATGGGTTTCAAATGAACGTAGTGGTTGAGACTAGCTCAAATCCCTCGCTCTTTCACTTCGTCAAAGCCAATATTGCGGTAGGAATTGCCGCGAATTCGCTGCTCGAATCTATCGACAGCCTTGACCTCCATTTTCTCCCGATTCGCGACTTTCCTCCTGTAAGAGAGATGAGCATCATTTATCGATCGGATAAATACCTTAATCATGCGGCGCGTGCCTTTATCCATTTTGCGGAGGAAGAGCTGAAGGACCAGCTTATGTGATCGATGGACGACAAGCGGGGCAATTTTATCAAAAGCAATCATTATCCGTTCATCAATTGTTATATTTTAAACTTTTTCGTTAAATCCTTCATATTTCGTGGCCTATGGAAGCTCTATAATAATGACATATTAAGAGCTTTTGCCGGATTGAAGGAGGATTATCTAATGTTTTCTGATAATAAAAGTATCTATGTCAAAGATTTTACACGTCCTTCCAATGAGGACAGCGCAGCAGGTATTCGTGAAGCGATTGATAAGGCTATAGCTGTGGGAGCGGAGCGGGTCGTATTTGAACCAGGGAGATATCGATTAGTTTCCAATAAGCTTCTGCAGACCGAGGGAATGGTCCATGATGCAGGAAGTGGCAATCAACAAACGAAAGAATGTCACATTACGATTACGGATTCTAACGGTTTAACACTGCAGGGTGTTCCCAAGGAAACTGTGTACGAATATACTGCCTTGCCATCTGTTCGTCATCCACGATCAAGATGCTCGTACTAGACCGTGAAAAATACTATTTTCCACTAAAGGTTGCAGCACGAATTTCGGTAGCTTTCGCTCTAAGGTGAGAGGATCAAGATCCATATAAAAGGAAAATTTTCCCGAATATCGGATATGCATCAAATCAACGTAACTCTCTAAGGCCGTTATTTCCTCTCGCAAAGCTCCGACGCATTAAAATATTCAGGCATAGAATAGACGTATTCAAAGTATATCGTAAATAAAATAAAAGTATGGCTCTGCTGCAGGGACAGAAAAATGACCTATTTATTAAGCAGGAGGTTATATGAAAATCACATCTGTTAAAACGAAGCTTATTTCAGTACCATTCCCGACTCCTATTCGAGTATCGACGTTTTACATTGCTAAAAGAAATGCAATCATTGTTGAAATTGAGACGGATGAAGGTATTACCGGAATGGGATATTTGCCTATCCTGGGTCTAGGAAGCGAAACGATTAAAACATGCTTGGATCATGATATTGCCGATTTGCTAATCGGTGAGAACCCGTTGTATCGCAATAAGATATGGGAGAAGCTTTGGTGGGCGCTCAACATGATTGGTCGCAAGGGAGTTGCACTTTACGGAATATCTGCGGTGGATATTACCCTATGGGATTTGGCCGGGAAGCTTCAGAACACGTCGATTCATGGGATGCTTGGGCCTTATACGGATCAAGTTAAAGCGTATGCAAGTGCTGGATTCATGGCATTAACGGAGGGAGAGCTCGTCGAGGAAGCAGAAAATTATATTTCTCGGGGATTTAAAGCGTTCAAGATGAAAGCAGGGTTTCCGGATGTAAGAGTCGACCTGAAACGAGTAGCCGCCGTTAGAAAAGCGTTGGGTGCGGATGTTGACATTATGGTTGATGTGAACCAGGGGCTTGATGTGGCAACAGCAATTCAGTTCGGAAGAGAGTTGGAAAAGCTCGGCGTATATTGGTTCGAAGAACCTGTTCCTGCTGACGATATGATAGGTCATGCTGAGATCGCCAAAGCGCTGGATATTCGGATTACGACCGGTGAGACCGAGTATTCGCGATACGGGTTTCGGGACCTGATCGACAGGAAAGCTGGAGACATTCTGATGATTAACCTCAGAGCAGGGGGGATTACCGAAGCGCTCCGCATTGCCAATATGGCAAGCGCACATCGAATTCCAGTTACTCCTCATCTGGCATGGGAACTTCAAATCCAGGTCTTTGCCGCCATTCCCAACGGCATCTACATAGAGTACATGGATTGGTACGACGATCTGTTTGAAGAGGTTCCACAGATCAGGGACGGTATGGTTAGTGTTTGGAATCGTCCCGGGCATGGGCTAAAATTTCGTGAAGACATCATACGGAAGTACGTTATCGATTAGAGGATTAGCTGCTTTTTCTTATGCAACGGGGAGGTTTCGTTAATAGGAAAATATTTACATGGGAACAAATGTGCTGTATTATGGAGAGGGAATATACGAACTATACATTAAAGCCATTCACCGTTATAGCCGATTGCCCCATTGATTATCGCCGCGGGCAATGGAATGGGAAATTCTACTCAAGACCACACTCATACATAAAAAGGAGATCATCAAAATGAATCAAAGCCCATTTTTTGGTATTGGTATTTTCGTCCCAGTCAGCGATCTGAAACGATCAACGGAGTGGTATACCCATGTGTTAGGATTTGAAATCAGGCATCATGATGAGCCGAATGCTACTGTGACCATGATGAATGATAACAAAATCATTTTTTGTCTCGTGCGTTCCAACAACATTGAACAGCATCCTTTTCCAAAAAATGAGTATGGTGTAGGCCAGTATTTTAATTTTCATACGCACGATGTTGAGTCGACATATCAACTGCTGCGCCAGCGAGGAGCCGATGTTGGTGAGATTGAAGAGTTCGATGGAATGCGAGGATTTTCAGTTCAAGATCCAGATGGAAACAGGTATGGGGTAGTGAACTGAGCATGACATTCCGGCATCTCACGATCTATTTAATGTGAAGAAGGAAGCCAACCGATAATTTGCAATAACGTTAACACGACCTCGATAACGATAAGAATCACAACAATCCATTCAACAAAAAGTCCTCGTATTGAATGACTAATCGTCGAAAAGCCTTCTAAGATATGATAGAGAATATCAGTTTTACTTTTTAATATGGTATAGCGATCATTTAACTCAAAGAAAACGATCATCTCATCGTAAAATTGACTTGCTGAGCTATGCGTCCAAGTCAACTCAGGCTTATCCAAAATCATGATATAGGCTAACGTGTTAAACTCGTGGCGAACAATTTTGGCAGTCGTTTTAGCCAATTCTTTGTTGCCTACGCGAAGCTTTCCTTTTTCCAGCCGGTCTATTATGACTTCGAGGTTATCTTGAATCTTCCCTAGCTGCTCCTCACTCCTCTCAAGTGCCACTGATTTGGCTAGAACCGTTGCAATTATTTCAGGAAAAAAGAACTCATACTCCGGAACAACCACATATTCATCCGTCAATGTCATACTATCGGTTTCTTCGATATGCAGACTATAATCATCTGTGTATTTATCGGCTCTTTCGAGTGCGATATCGGGCTCAAATGATTGAATAAACTTCAATAAAGCCGTAATTTCATTCTGATGTGTCAAATTCACGAAGACAACACTGCCGAAGGAAAAGACCAGTACTTGCTGCAGTTCGTCTAAATCCTTGTGATAGATTTTTTGAAGGACTTTATAACTGAGGATTAAAGGCTGTTCCCATGTATATTTTTTGGGAATACCGCAGTGAATAGCAATTTTGTTCAGATCTATTTCATTCGTAATAGCCAAGGCCTTAAACGTAATGTCCTTCATTGTTCACCACTCATCTATCTAATCGTTATACTCGATATTATTAGCAGTAAATGGAAGAAATAATCCTATAATTTGAGCAGGTTTTTTCGGTTCGTTTAGAGAACCCAAAGAAGAAAAAAGTGAAGGTTGACTGAATCAGGCTTTAATTATGTATAGCATTTATAATAAATGAGTTTGGGAATCCGAACTTAGTCCAGAATATTGTCCAACCACAGTCCATACTCAGGTATGGGCTATTTTCGTTTATCTCTGCTCATTGCGAGAAAAGCCAACTATTAAATGGGGCATATTCTTAATATTTTAAGAAGATAGACTAGGATTGGACAGATAGATTAATAGATTAGCCGTTCCTTAATAATTTATTAATCATATTTTAGAGTAACAGGGTAAGACAGGTAGAAAATGGACTGTTTATCGTGGGAATTTAATCATTTAGGGGGGAATATGGGAGTCGTTTTTTTTTCGTTTTAATACTAAAAAATGACAATAAAGTATGAATTTAGAGTGTTTGGCTATTAAACTATTAATCTAAATCTATTAAACAGAGGAAAGGATGATAGATATGTTTTCGATGATGAATGAGTTGAGAAAGCTAATGGAGGCAAGCGTGACCAGAAAGATTAAATCTATCAAAGTGGACCGGGTGGATCCAACTGAAGAATTAACAGTAGATAACCCGACAGACCTGACACTGATCGGTATTGGGAAAAAAAGTGCAACCTTTCACTTGGATGAAACGCGCATCGTTAAAATTTATGCCAAGGAGGGCAGAGCAGAGGAGGAGTACAATCTGCTTCATAAAGGAGCCGTCTACGGCATAACGCCAAAGGTTTACTTATTTGGCCCGACCTTCTTGGTGATGGAATCCATGAAGACTTCGACATTGCTCGGCTACATGGAGATGAACGGACTTTCACAGGAATTTACAAGCCGTCTGTTGCGCTTGCTTAGTGTCTCTAAAGAATTAGGATGGGGATCCGGTCATGCACCTGAAGACATTTATGTGATGCCGGACGGGACTCTAAAGGTTGTCAATATCAGTGATAAAGCTGTCTCTGCGGATTATCCCCCTAAGAAGCTGCTGAAAGGGTTGGGGACGTGGACTGGTGTTTTTCTCCAACACGTAGAGGTATTGGATCCCGAGTTGCACCAACAATGGATCAATCATCCTGAGTCGCAAAAATATGTTACAAAGACATCGCTTTAGGAGGGATTCTGGATGAAAATTGCAATGATCGCTTGGGAGTACCCTCCGCAATTTTCAGGAGGACTGGGTGTACACTGCCAATCGCTGGTTGAGGAGCTGGTCAAACAAGCGGTATGTATTGACTTTTATCTCCCGACTGACAGGGATACGGTATTTCATATCCCGGAGGGGATGGTTATGCACCGGTTGGATATAGGTCAGCAATCATCCGCTTATTCGGAAGGAGATAATAGGGTTTGGGAGAGTATCCACTCGTTCCGAGACCGCCTTGAGGAGGTTTTTCAACCGCAGGGAGTAGATGTCATTCATGCACATGATTGGATGGGCGTTTTTGCAGCGATGCGTATCCAAGAACTGTACGGAATTCCCTTAATTTGGACCGTTCACTCTACAGAGTATGACCGGGCGGCAGGTTTGCCCCCTCATCCCGGGATTTTAGCTATTGAGCAGGCGGCGTTTCAAGTGGCAACCCATACCATCACTGTTTCTGCCCGTACGAAAGAAAGTTTGGTTTTGAAATATGGTGCTGACCCGAGCACGGTCTCCGTGATTTATAACGGTATTCATGCCTCCTCCTTTCAAAGCTTGGCAGTGGATCGGGATTACGGAACAACCGAAGGGTATGTTTTATTTTTAGGAAGAGTGACTGGACAAAAGGGACCTGGTGATTTCCTGAAAGCAGCAAGGATGATTCTTGCTGAAAGAGAGACACGCTTTATGATCGCAGGGGATGGCAACTTGCTGGGTCCCCTGCGTCGGCAAGCGCATCGCTGGAAAATCGATGAACATATAACTTTTACAGGCACTGTCAAAGGGGAGCAGGTACAGAAATGCTATAAGGATGCACAGGTTTATGTGCTTCCGTCTATATCGGAGCCGTTCGGAATTACGGTGCTTGAGGCGATGGCCTCGGGGGTTCCGACAATCATCACAACGACTACAGGAGCTAGTGAAATCGTCCAAAGCGTATGCCGCGTGGAACCGGGTAACCCAAAACAATTGGCCAAAGCCATCCTTACATTGTTAGATGATCCCGCCCTGCAGAAGTCTTTAGCTCAAAGAGGAGTTCAAGAAGTACAGAGCTTTTCATGGAAATCGATTGCCGACCAAACCATCTTGCTCTACTCGCAGTGGTGTGAACAAGCTGATAGAAAGGAGTCTTAACAATGAAAGAGGAATATCCTATTCTCCCTATGGAGGAAATGATTGCCGCTTATGAAGCGGATTTTATCGATGAACCGAGGCATGTCTTATCGTTTACTTTAGTAGCGTGTATGCCCAAGATGAAAAAATGGATTTTGGAATATGCAGTAACGTACAGAAAACAGAATGGTGAGGAAGCTCAGGAAGCGGTCATAGGGAAAATATTTTCGGACCCGGAAAAAGGAATGGCGGGCTACTATATAATGCGGCATCTTTGGGCAAATGGTATGAATGATGAAGTTAACTATACGATCGTACGCCCTATTGCCTATCTTCAATCCTATAATCTGCTGCTTATGTCCAAAGCACCTGGGAAAATCATAAGGGATTGGATGTACGAAACGGATCAAGCAGTTCATGCTGCCTACCAAGTGGCTATCTGGTTAAAACAACTGCACCAAGTCCCGCTTATGCAAATCAAGCAGCTCAGAAGGACGAGGGCAGATGTAGATTTTACCCGTTTAATCACAGAGTTGACGAAGGTTGTTCCGGAAAAGGAGGCAGCATTCCAATCGCTTGTCAATCAGTTGATGCTCCATCCAGTAACTGCTAGGAGAGATAACTTAGCTATGCTGCACGGGGATTTTCATATCAAAAATGTTTTTTGGAACGAGCATAAGGTGACGGCCATTGATTTTGATCACCACTTTATTGGAGATCCGGCTTGGGATGTCGCTTATCATGCCAGCCAAATTCAATTGAGCGCATTTTATAAGAAGGGTGATTTCCAATTCTTTCAGCCGGCCGTAAAAATGTTAATCGATACTTACCTTACCGGGATTCCGGAATCGGAACATCAGTCTTTCCTAATACGCTTATTTCAATGCCGTTCCCGATCTTTATTTGAAAGTCTCCATTATGAATTATGTGTATGTAAGACCGGAGCCTTGGACATCGTTGATCCATTTCTTCAAGAATGTGAGCTATCCTTGCAGGGAAGTGCTTTCGGATGAGGCCCGCCCGAATTCCGATCGCGATTGTCCATCACGCAAACCAGTATTTAATAACCAATGGCTATGTGAATCGTCCTGGCATTGGGGAAACGATCGGGCCAACGGACGGATCGTCGGGACTGCGTGCCATATTAGAACTTCACAGCAAATATGACATTCCGTTTCACCTTCATATAAGCGGTACTTTAATTGAAGCGTGCGCATGGTTTGATCCACTTTTTCTGGAGGAAATCTCTGATTTGTGGAAGGCCGGATTGGTGGAATTGGTAGGTTCAACCTACTCGCAAAATATAATGACGCTGTTCAGTAATGATTTTAATCGATTTCAATTGGAAGAAGAACTACGGTTATATCAAGCGTGGCTAGGAGCAAGCCCATCCGAAGTGAAAGGGCTTTGGATTCCAGAAAGGGTCTGGGACACTAGACGACTTGCTGAAACAGTAACGAATTCGGCTCTTTGCAATGGTGGATACCGGTACGTATTAGCGGATGATCGTTTGTTACTGCAAGGGGATGAACGCACTCGCTTCGACGAACAACGCCGTTTTGATCCCAGCTTATACAAGCCATATTCGGTGAAAGACGCTAGTGGTTTAATAGCTCTGCCTATCTCTACGGAGATGAGACTGAATGTTCCATTCCATAGCAGGATAAATGAAGAAAAGCTGGATCAATTAATGGACGAATTGCGTCAGGAAGTTGACCGTGGGGAGGATGTTATCGCTATCTACGGTGATGACATGGAAAAGGCAGCAGGAATTCCTCCCATGTGGGATCCCCAATCTATTCAGCACTACGATTTGTTTTTGAAGTGGCTGACAAACAGGCAGGATGTCGAGCCGGTTCTGCTTGGAGCTTGGCTTAACAAGCGGACAGACTGGCCGACCCGCTCGGTTGGCCCGGGCACTTATATGGAGCTGGCAGGGATATTCGGTGCTGGGGAGGATTACTCCGGTTGGGCAGGCTCGTCGGCTTGGGCTCCCTATCAGCTAATGCTTGAAAATGCTTGGGAGAGAGTATTTACGTATTCAAAACAGCAGGCTGCACCATGCTTGCTCCTCGATCTGGCAATCAAGCATTTGCTTGCCTCCGCATATGAAACGGGCTGGCACGATCCGGGCGTATCATGGAAGGACGCCTCCCCAGCACCCTGGGCCCGCGCACTTGCGAGTCATGCCCGCGCTGCTTATGTACTACTGAAGGCGGCAGTATGGCAGCAAGATACAGACAGCGAGGGACTGCTGAAGCTGGAGGTACAGGATATCGACGAGGACGGGCATGAAGAAGTGATTTTGCGCAACCAAATCTTAGCTGTGGTCATTAGTCCTACGTTCGGTGGGCGGATTCTATATGCCTTTTCGTTCAAAGATAAGGAGGGACGGATGTTTATAGGCAATCCGACGGACGATTGGAACTTGCTTGAAGAACTGAACGGTTTTATGGATACGCCTATGAATCATCCAGGAGCACTTGCGGATTATGGATACGAGCATGATGTATATGAAATCGAAAGTGCTACTTCTGCAGAAGACTCTCCTGCTGAGTTGGTACTTGTGAATAGGCAGGTCAACAGTCCAGCGTATGGTTTAAAGAAAAGGTTCCTGTTAAACAAGAATGAAAGCCGGATCAATATCGGATATGAGCAGATTCCTCCTTCCATTTTGCCACTTTCGCTCGATATTGGGATGTCTACCGATTACCTTCGAATTATACGGGAGGGACGTGCTTCGTTAGATTCCTGTACAGAAGGGGGGAAACGGGGCATCCGAACCGGAAACCTGTTTACTTGGGTTTATCCAACAACTTCGGGTGTGAAATGGCATATTCCCCGGTCCCCGGTTTTCGGCCACGGTGTCTGTATAGGATTAACGCTGACACATTTCGAAGGATCATTTGACATGGGAGTTGATTGTGGGTATGGATCTTAATTTAGTTCCTGTTCAACATATAAGCTGTATGCCGGAAGGATATTCGAAGCCCCAATTGATCCAGTTTAGCGATGGCATGAGTTATGTAGTTAAATTCAAAAATAACCCAACCGGAACAAGGGTGTTGGTTAACGAATATGTTGCGGCAAGCTTCGGGCAGCTTCTTTCTCTGCCAGTAATCCCGTTTAAAGTCGTCTCTGTTTCCAATGACTTTATCAAAGACATACCTGAATTGGTTAAAAGTAAATTTAAATCCGGCAGTCAGTTCGCTAGTCAGTATATCGAAGGCAGCACTTATCTTACCCCCGATTTTATTAAAAAAAGCAGCTTACGGATCCGCAATCAGGATATACTTGCCGGGGTCATTCTGTTTGACCTTTGGCTCAGTAATACGGATCGTAAAGAAAAAAACACACTTTTAAAGCCAATGGGTGCCAGTGAACATTACTTTTACATGATCGATCATGGACGATGCTTTGCCGATTCGAATTGGACGATAAAAACGCTGAAAAACACGAAGATGAATTTGAATCTGAAGGTTCATCAATGGTGTTACTCTCTTTTAAAAGATAAGGGAGAGTTAAATGATTATTTGGTGCGGATCCTTTCTTTGTCTGATGAAGCGATCAAGCAAGTTGTGTTCTCGATTCCTCAGGATTGGGATGTGTCAGGTGCGGAAAGAGAAGCTTTGTTATCGCATCTAATCAACGCAAGAAATAAATTACCAGATCTCTTAGTGAAATTCAAAAAATTATGCGGTTCTTCTTAACTGGAAAAATACTCGTTTTATGCTACTTACGTCGCGTAAAACGAGTATTTTTAGTTTGTGTGGTTAGTCTAAAGGTAAGGAGTTAAGGAAGTCTACGTTATTCGTTCGAAGCTTCGGTTTTTTCTTTAATCATACTCATGACTTGTTGGAAATCCGGTTGACTCACCCAAAGATCGTACCATTTGGGACTGATTTCACGCACATAGTCGATAAATTCCGGCGCGTATTGTCCCATATCCGAAATCAGCTTTTGCGCGAAATAAACCGGAGTCGGTTTAATCACGTGGACGACATCGATGATTTTCATAGTCTCATCCGGCATCATAAAAATATGCCGAGCCGAGTGGTCAAATCGATTATATCCGACCTCCCCAAACGTCTCCAACAGTTTAATAATTTTTGCAGCTAATGAGCGAGTCATCGCATTTTGCTGCAAATAATCATACAAGCTTGGAACAGTTAAATAGTCCATCACAATAAAATTACTGCCCCAAAAATACACTTTTGGACAAATACCAGCTTGTCCCCCCAGCGTTAAACTATGCAGTTCTTGCTGACAGCTTTCTTCACGGTAGTACACTTTCACACAACGATGCTCATCAATTTGAAAAACAGCGCCTTGCTTTCCTTTGCCAATTAAACGGTAGCCTGACGGATTATCGATGTTAACAACCGTCTCGCTTTTTCGTACTCGAATTTGATTCAATTTGTGCAGCATTTCTTCTTCCATCTATGATCCCTCCTCTCTACTTATGATATGAACGCAACGAAGTACTAGGAAAGGCATTTAACTACTAGATTAAGCCTTTTTTAGACACGCCAGCGAAAAAAAGGTACAATCGCTTCTTCTAGGGAAGTGATTGTACCTTTGCAGTTATTGAGACAATAATCTTTTATAAATGGAGAGGGCTCCGAAGTGCTGCCCTTCATGGTACAGGTTATAACGGAGCGACTGCTCTGGCGTTACTAGAGCGAGTCCGGTGGATGTAGTAATTACGGCTACACTTTCGTTCAAGCGTTCCATCGGATACTGCTTTCGAATTCTATCCAATTGTTCTGTCAGCAGAGCCTTCAGTTCTGGCACTGTCGGATTAGGAAGTGAAGCAGAGTACGTGTCATCCTTTGGCGACTTTCCCGAAACGAACCGATCAGTAAAGCCTTCTGGCAAATGAAGCGGGATTTTCAGCTGCGATAGCGCCAAATATTCCGTAACGAAATAGATGTGGCCAAGGTGCCAACGGATATTATTGCGAAATCCAGTGGGGATGCGGTCCGCGAGTTCCTCCGTTAAGCCATCAAATGCGCGTAGTGTTTCCGTTCTAATATTGATCAGTTCTTCGAAAATAGTTGTTTTCATATAATCGCACTCCTCGATTGTGTATGATTTCAATTTATCGCCGGAAAGGAAGGGGACAGTACTAGGTTACAAACTGCTGACAGCGGCATTACCCCCGGTCGTTCTGAACGGTTCTACCTTCATAAAACATACGATCAGGGATTTCTACTTTCTCTTTGGCTACCAAGGAGGCCGCGCTTAATTTATAGATCGCGGTCTTACTACCTAACGGAGAAACGTAGCGATCTAAATGAGTTCGCCCCAGCGGCTTATCATAATAGCCTGGTACATACTTGTCCAACATGACCTGCATAGCCGCTGTCGCTTCATCTAAATCGGTTACGCGTTCCAAGTTGCCTTCGATGATAACACTCATAAAGGCAGTATCTGTTTTAGCAGGTACCGGACTCGTAATCGTTCCGTAATTTTCGCTTATGGTGAAACAGGCGCGAGGGTTTTGCTCGATATATGTGATTTTTCTTCCTTCCTCAGCCCCATGAAAATAAATAGCGTTGTTTAGAAATGAGAAATTAAGTGGAATGACATAGGGCACATCTTCGGAAGATAGGCCGAGAAATCCAATTTTGGCTTGTTTAAGAAAGTGTTGGATTTTATCGTCATCCGTCGAGCTTCGTTTCACATTACGAAGTGGAAACATCGTTGCCATCGCCTTTCGAATTGATCGTATCCAAATACTCTCGGATTTGTGCAGGCGTCTTTGCGAATTTACTATGCAGATGCGCTAATTTCTCTCCATTTTTAAATACCAGTAAGCTTGGGATTCCTCTAACATCATATTTTTCTGTAAGCTCTTCGAATTGCTCGGAATCTACCGCATAGAATTGCTTATCCGAATGCTCGTTTATAATATCACCGATAAATCGATCTAAATTTTTGCAATCATGACACCAAGTCGCATCAAATTTCATAATCGTGTAGCTATTACCATTGATTTTCTCTTGAAATTGCTGGTTTGTTTGAATGCGTTCCATGGTTATCTATCCCTTCTCGTTATATTGTGAAAATATGCTTTTCGTTATGCTTCAAAAAATTCTCGACATCGATAGTTGCCATGCTTTTGCATACTATATCATGAACCTTAATGACAGACAAGTAACTATTTATTGTCAATATTGATGGTTACAAACATCGCGTTCACTTTGATTTTCCAATATTAACAAGATCAACTTTTGCTTTTACACTTATATTCAAGTTGGGGTAAATCATTTTCCAGTTCATATGGCTCCATTTTTCATAGGATGAATGATTACGTACCACTTTTCCTATCCCGATAGGATCTGTCTGATAGTTTTGTAATTTGGCTAACAGCTTTTGTGAACTGGTTAATATATATTTTTCAACCTGAGCTTCGAGTTCTCTTTGATATTTCTCTTGACTGATATCCATGCTACCTGTGTATTCAAGGACGCTTCCTTTTATATCTAATAGGATTTCGACCGACATATTTCCTGAGTTCATTTTCTTATCATTTTTAGAATGAACACTATTTAATAAAAGCTGATAATTATCTCCGATCTCTTCCGCATTTATCATTAATCTGCCTTTTTTGATGTCACCCAATAGTAAATTAAGGATCTGTGTTTCACTTAATGATAGGTGAGTAACATATTGATCTTTTTTAAAAATACCCAATCCTTTTAATTCAAGATTGTCGCCTTCAGATGAAAATAAAGGTAGTACAGGATCAATACCATCGTCATAATAATCTCTTAAAAAACGATATTGATTTGTCGTTAAAGCTTTATTTAGTTTGCCGGCTTTATCCAAGAACGTGTAAAGAAACTCCGCATTATCTTCGACAGAGCGTAATTTTTTTTTTAGCAATTTTCCTGCATTTCCCTCTACGATAGCAAATTTAACGCGCGTACCGATTTCAGGATCCCTTGTAAATGACTTCACAACTTGAATAAGACCTTTTTTCAAAAGTTCCTCACCAAAGAGAATCGTACCCTGTCCACCAACTAGCTTTAAATTAGTTAAATTTTGAATTTTAAGGAAAGTATCATGAACGGATTTACCATTAGCAGTAAGAGTCATTGTATCGACCTTTCCTTCTTTAGTAACAGTGGGGAAAAGGACTGTTGTTGTAATGGGATTGTCATCACTTTCCGACAAATCGTAAGCACCAGCTTCTAATATGGCTAAGTCTTCAATAATATTCTTTTCTGCACAACCAGTTAATAACAAACAGCATATTCCGATCAATACAAGTCTTTTATTTTGCATGATCTGTCTCCCTAGGCATCCTTTTTTTTAGAATTTGAATAGACAAGTTGCCTAATACGAATAGAGGCAATGCCCAAGCAATTCCGATTGAACAATTACTCAATAAGGTCAACCATTTTTTAACATCCAACATAGAATCAGGAAGCAAAGCAAGTATAAATCCCGTTGTTACTATGATCATTATCCAAACCGTAGGTTTTACACTTTTCATCATATTCCCAAAAAATTGCTGAGCCCCCCAATAATAGATGACAGCTGTCGAAAGTACCTTGAAGGAAAAAACACAAAAACAAAGATTTTCCGCGCGTGAAAGGAAAGAAACTTCTGTATATTCAAACAATGTCATAACGGGGTATAGATCATTTAATATTTGATTGAAGCTAAAAAAACCAAAGCACATAACGGTGACAATTAAATTGGTGAGTGTTGAGAGAAAATTGCCAATAAAGAGTGTTTTTGTCCATTTATTTTCTATGATAGGAAAAAACAGCATGGATACTTCAATCCCTAAAAAAGCGGAGTAAACTTGAAGGGTCCCCTTGAAAAAGTCTGTTCCACCTTTAAAAATGAAGGGTGTGAAACGTGCAAACTCAAATTCTGGTGTAAGATAAAAGAGCAAAAAGATCATTGGAATCACGAAGAAGAATAAAACCACAATGGCTTTAGCAATATGGTGAAATCCACCTCTTAATAGTTGAAAACTAAGTAGTGTAAAGAATATAACAAAAAATATGGCAGGTAATGTTGGATAAAACATTAATTTCATGATGAAGATATATTCCCTCATAATCATGCTGGCCATCCCAATCCAAACACAAATAATAAACAAATAGAAGGGGACCATGACCCATTTGGGTACTGTTGCCTCAATGATTTCAAAAATGGATCTTCCTTTACCCAGCTTATAACTTATCGCAATCATCCCAATATTTATATTCACAAGTATGAAAATGAAAAAGAGACTTAACCAGCCATTTGTGCCAAAATACTGGGCAGTTAATCGAGGAATAGTATACAAGACAAGGCTATTTTGGATGCTATAGATGAGTATAGACAGTTGTAGGGGATGGAGCCGTGCTTTCATATTCTCACCATTAATTCCTCTCATTTTCACCATCATTTTGCATCAAAGAATGTGCGGGTTGCCGCTTTTTTCCTCTCGCCATACGGTCCATCAACTTTTGAAAGAAGGCAGGGGAATCAAGCTTAATATAAGGTGCGGATACATTTTTTAACCCGGTTAAGTGGATAACTACGATTCCTAACGCGAAAAAAATCCCGATATTGCCCAGGGCACCTGCCATTACAATAAATAGAAACCTAACGATTCTAACGGAAGAACTCATAATATAACTTGGTACTATGAACGAGGCTATGGCCGATACAGAAACAACAATGATTAAGATATTACTGGTAACTCCCGCTTCAACAGCTGCTTGACCGATGACAATACCGCCTACTACGCCAATTGTTTGACCGATTTTTGTAGGCAGTCTCGCACCCGCCTCTCTTAAAAGCTCAATGACGATTTCCAAAAACATAGCTTCAACGAAAGGAGGAAAAGGGACTCTACTCCTAGATTGCATAAGGCTTTGTAGAAGGGATTGTGGAATCATTTCGTAATGGAACGTACAGATAGAGACATAAAAAGCTGTGAGTACTAAGGTAATAAATAATGCAAAGTATCGTAGAATTCTAACCGCTGTTCCTATAGACCAACGTTGATTGTAGTCATCTGGTGAATCGAAAAATTCAAAGAAACTGGAAGGCGTACAAAAAATGTTTGGGCTATCATCGACAAGGCCAATGACCTTTCCAGCATATAGTTTTGTCACCGCAATATCTGGCCTTTCCGTGGTATAAAATTGAGGGAATGGCGAGCTTTTATGATCATCTAACATTTGAATCAAAACATTGGAGTCAGTAATGGAATCAACTTTAATCGATTGAATCTTTTCTTTTAGAAGATTCACAACATCCATTTTCGCAAGACCCTCAATATAGAGAATTAGAACTTTTGTTCTTGAAATTTCCCCGACAGTTAAGGTAATCATTTTTAAGCGAGAACTTCTGACTCTTCTTCTTATTAACGATACATTCGTTTTTAATGTCTCATTAAAAGCGTCATGTGGCCCACTGATGACAGTTTCTGTTTCAGATTGTGAAAGGGCACGTTCCTCGAATCCAGACACATTTATTAAATAGGTATTCTCCTCAGTGAACATTGTCACATTGCCGTCTAGTATGCCTTGTACAACTTCCTCTTGTTTAGTTACAGGTTTAAAAAGTGATTGTTGTACCGACTGTTCGAACTCACTGAATGACAGTTCTCGTAAAGGTGAAAGGATTTCCCACTCTAATGTGTTGGAGTCTACTAATGAATTTAAATATATAATGTGAATCGTATTGTGATGGAATGAACGGTGAACAAGGTCGAAACTATCCTCTAATTTTGCGAGTGTCCCTTCAATATTAACTTCTTTCCTTGTTTTCTCATTAGACGGTTTTATAATAGTTTTCAACTTCATTACCTTCCTTTAATACCAACATGTCTATAATATGGATTAAAAATCCTAAGAATATGTATGTGGACACCTTTCCAAAGAAGGATAAAAAAAGGTGAAGAACGATTGCACAAAAAAACAGAGATCAGCTTGCTGCTCCCTGTTTTCGCTCAATGACTGAGGTTATGAAAATTATTTTCTAACAGATTCCATAGCTGCTCGGTAACGGTCTGCGGAGACAGCGGCATCTTGTTTTTGATCCACCATTCCACGACGCCAATGTATGCGGATAACATAAATTGAATGGTAACCTCTTTGCTGCCTTCTTCGTAATTCCCACTTACTTTCAATCGCTTGATAATTGCATTTTTGACCAGCAGAATGAACTGCTCCTGAAAACAAGCCGTACCTTTGTTGGTTAGGACTGTGAAATAAAATGAAAAATGTGCTTCGAAATAAAGGAACATCGGAAGAAGGGAATGATCAAGATCCAATTTCTCCTCTGAAGGCTTAGAGAGAAAGCAAAATTCCAACATATTGCCCAAATGATCTTTTATTGCTTTCTCGAGCAAATCATATTTATCCGAATAATGAAGATAGACGGTGCCTCTATGAATATTGGCTCTATGAGAGATATCGTTGATCGTAATCGTATCGAAGTCTTTCTCGGACATCAATTCAATCAGAGCTTGATGAATTGCTTCCCTGGTCTTGACTGTTCTTCTGTCTACTTTAGACATGGCGTCATGAATTCCCCTCAGCTTAAAATTCTGAACAGATTTGAACGATGCGTCAATTACTAGACACATTTTACTTTTTTGAAGATTGAGATATCGCGTGGACTCTATATAATTTAAATCAATACACGTGAGTTAATCAACACTTGTCGTTAATTAAGTTGAACTATTCACATGTACTGCTAGATATAAAAATGACAGAAAAGAGGCGGAGAGATTATGAAAATCGAGGTCTGGTCGGATGTCATGTGTCCGTTGTGCTATGTCGGTAAAACGAATTTAGATACAGCCCTGGAACAATTCGCTCAAAAGGATCAAGTAGAAGTCATCTACAGACCATTCCAACTATTCCCCGATGCTCCAAGCCATACCGGCAAGAATTATTATGAATGGACAGCAGAGGTTCATGGTGGCGGAATGACTCCTGACTATGTAAAAGAAGGAAATAAAGCGGTGGTTCAGATGGGCACAAATATCGGCATCACTTATAATCTTGACACATTGATTCCTTCCAATACGACAGATGCTCTTCGCGTGGGAGTTTTTGCGCAGGAACAGGGAAAAGCAGCGGAGTGGATGGCTACGGTATATAAAGCCTACTTTACCGATGCTTTGGATATCGGCGATCATTCTACACTTGCCAAGCTTGCTGGCGAGAGCGGTCTTGACAGCAGTGAAGTTCTTACCATGCTGTCCAGTGAACGGTACATGGATACGGTCAAAAAGGAGCGACAGAATGGGTTCAAGAGGGGAATTACTGGAACGCCATTTTATATCTTCAAAGATAAGTATGCCGTATCCGGGGTAAGAAGCAGCGATGCATTCCTCGACGTAATTGAACAAGTGTGGAGAGAGGAACATCCTCTACAGATAATTGACAAGGGGGCAAATAGCGATTCAGAGGGCGGTATTTGCGGGGAAGACGGTATGTGCAAGATTTAATTGATCTAGTTGAACTTCAATCGACGCGGCGTCTGAGTCATATTTCAAAACTGTTTGACTGGTGTTGTGACACTTGATACGATGATCTAATACCCTTTTTCAGGGTTATTATAGGGGGGTTATCCATGCCTTTACAAATGTTTGAAGATTTTATTAATCACACTAGAGAGAAACTTCGACTGGATCACCGGTTGCTTGGACTGCTTGCTGGGGGTTCCATGATTACAAGTACAATGGATGAGTACAGCGACTTGGATCTAATTGTGGTATACGATGTTAAATACCAAGAAGAGATCATGAATCAACGTCTTCAAATGGCAGAGAAGCTAGGAAACTTGTTATCTGGCTTTACAGGCGATCATGTGGGAGAACCGCGGCTACTGATTTGCTTATATGGACCACCGCCACTACACGTGGATTTAAAGTTTGTTACGGTTCAGGAGCTTGAACAAAGGGTTGAGAATCCGATCATCCTTTGGGAAAAAGGTGAGGAAATCAGCGCATTGATTCAACGCACCTCACCAATCTATCCATCTCCCAGCTCCCAATGGATCGAAGATCGATTTTGGGTATGGGTGCACTATGGAGCGACTAAACTGGGCAGGGGAGAATTGTTCGAGTTAATCGATCACCTTTCCTATATGCGAAACGCGGTACTTGGACCATTGTTGCTTATCAAGAACGGTGAACTTCCAACAGGAGTAAGAAGACTCGAAAAACATGTGAGTGAAGGAATAGCAGAATTAAAGGAAACGATTCCAAACCATAGTATAGAGAGTTGTTATCACGCTTTACAAATGACCATTCGACTCTACCGACAACTTCGTCAGCAATCAGGTGATTTCGAATATAAAAGAGAAGCAGAGCAAGTTTCAGTTGCTTACCTAGAAACTGTTTATGCCTCTTTAGACAATAAGATATAATAGGAGTAGTGTACGGGAGATCGAAGTGGGAGAGGGGAGAATAGCCTTGAACAAGATAAACGTTGGGAAAATTCGGGGCACGGTTCCAGGACATCGTTTTATGTTGTTTGTGGTTCTGAGCTTGGTCACGTTCTTGATGTTTATCGGGAGCGGCTGCACGAAGTTACAGCAAGAGGGTGGCGGTGGCGGCACTGAGGTGGATGAGCTGATCTGGTATTATCCGCAGAATAAGGCGAATACCGACTTGCATCTAGTGAATGCCGAAGTCAATAGGCTAATCGCGGATAAAATTCATGCGAGTGTCAAGCTGCAGCCCGTCGATTTTGCGAACTATGAGCAGAAATTGAATACGCTCGTGGCGGCAAGCGATCCGATGGATATTGTCTGGACCTCGAATTGGCTGTTCTCGTGGGACGCCAATGCCAGAAAGGGTGTGTTCCAACCGCTAGACGAGCTGCTTGAGCGCTACGGACAGAAGCTTCGAGCATCGATGTCTCCGCGATTTTGGAACGACGGTAAGCTGGATGGCAAGCAGCTTGCCGTGCCGAACTACCAAATTTCCGCTATGCGCCCGAGCTTGGTCATTCAGAAACGGTTCGTCGATAAATACAAGCTCGACCTAAGTGCGATCCGCAAAATCGACGATATCGAACCTTTCTTAAAGCGGCTGAAGGAAGGGGAGCCGGGCATCGTTCCCTTCGGCACGACAAGAGGCTTCTTTATGAACCATATTTACGGCATTGACTGGCGCGTTTCCGTATATCAAGGTGATGCTAACCACCGAGTACTTCCTGATGTCACGGCGGAAATGAGACAGAACTTTGCTTTGGTTCACTCCTGGTACGACAAAGGATACATTAATCAAGACGCCGCTACACTGAAGAACGCTGCGGACGTCTACAATAAGGGCAATACGGCTATTTGGTTCGATTTTACGGGGAAACCGGGCTCCGAAGCGGAGTTTAAGGCAGGCGACGGTGGCTTTGACGTCGTGCTTGTTCCGCTGGCGAAGCCTTCGTTCTCCGGTGCTGTTAGCTCGATGAACGCGATCAGCCGGACGTCGAAGCATCCAGACAAGGCGATGCAGCTGCTCGAGTTGGTGAATACCGATAAGCAGTTGTACAATACGCTCGTCTATGGGATTGAAGGAAAGCACTATACGCGAGGTGACGAAAACTACGTCAAGCTGAATGTGGATTCCGGATATTTTACGAACACGGATTGGGTATTCGGCAACATCCGCAATGAATATTTGCCAGAGGGAGCGCCAGCGGACAAGATCGAACAGACCGTTCGCATCAACGAAGAGGCGGAGGTATCCCCTTACTACGACTTTGTGTTCCGAACCGATGACTTGAAGGCAGAACTCGCCAATGTGAAAGCGGTGAACGACGAGTATTATGCAGCGCTGGCCACCGGAACGGTCGATCCCGCGAAGTATTTGCCGATCTACGAAGAGAAGCTGAATAGAGCTGGCAGCGAAATGATAAGATCCGAGAAGCAAAGGCAACTGGATGAATGGCTGAAGGCGAAGGGGAAGAAATAATCGCAAGCGTTGTAGGTAAAGGCTGAGAACGACGGTGCTAATCACACCGTGCGGTTCTCGGCCTTTTTGGCGTATTCTATAGCCCACTCGGACTTCAGTGAGTAAAATACAGATCGTTTACACGTAGTGGCGACAAAAGTACAGTTTTTGCACTGTTTTATAGGTGATATTTCAGCTAAATTGATCTCAGGCAGCAAGCCAAGCAAATCGTTACAGGCAAGGAGGAAGGCATCCTATGAAGCGCAAGAAGGTATTCCGGTTTTTCGGCAGGAACATCGAACTGTTTACGCTCTCGCTTCCCGCAGTCATCTATATTTTTATCATGGCGTACATTCCGATGTTTGGCGTCGTCATCGCATTTAAAAATTATAAGTATGACAAGGGTATTCTGGGAAGTGAATGGATCGGTTTCAAAAACTTCGAGTTTCTGTTTAAAAGCGAAACGGCATTACGAATCACTCGCAACACGGTCGTGTATAACTTGGGCTATATGGTGCTAACGACGATCGCAGCACTCACCGTAGCTATTCTTCTCAATGAAATTGCAAAAAAGTGGCTTAAAATTTATCAGACATCGTTGATATTGCCCTTTTTTCTCTCATGGGTCGTCATGAGCTACATTACTCAGGCGTTTCTCGATCACGATAATGGATTTATTAACAGCTGGCTGGCATCGGCTGGCATGGAAAAAATTTCGTGGTACTTCGAAGCTCAATATTGGCCCTACATTCTAAACATTGTGCATTTGTGGAAAGCGATCGGCTTCTCGGCAATGGTGTACTACGCCGGCATTCTCGGAATTGATGGAGAACTGTATGAAGCCGCCCGGATTGACGGTGCGAAGCGGATGCAGATGGTGACGAATATCACGATCCCGCAGCTGACGCCGCTTATTATTATTCTGCTTATCCTCAGTATCGGGAATATGTTCCGAGGCGACTTCGGCTTACATTTCTTCATCCCGAACAACAACGGAATGACGTATTCGACAACGGATATTATCGATACGTACATCTATCGGGCGCTCAGTGAAATTGCGGACGTTAGTATGGCATCGGCCGTAGGTTTGTACCAGTCGTTCGTCGGTTTTGTTCTCGTAGTCAGCGCCAATTTAATCGTTAGACGAATTAATGAGGACAATTCTCTGTTCTAAGGAGGGAACATTTCGTGGTAGTCCAACAATCCAAAGCGGTATGGAGCCAACTCGTCATACATACCATATTCATTTTGCTCACGATCGCAATGCTGGTTCCATTTGCCCTCGTTATCGTCATCTCGTTTTCTGATGAGCAGTCGATTCTGCATAATGGCTTCCGCCTTATTCCGGATCAGTTCAGCGTTGCGGCGTACCATTACTTTCTGAAAACGCCAGAAACGATCCTACGGGCCTACGGTGTAACGATTATGGTCGCTATTATTGGCACTTGCATCAGTCTAATTCTAACCTCTACGTTGGGCTACGTGCTGTCCAGGAGGGATTATGGTCTGCAGAGAGTAACGGCATTCTATGTGTTCTTCACAATGCTGTTCAACGGTGGTCTTGTGCCGTTCTACATTATGATTACCCAGATACTGCATTTAAAAAATTCAATATGGGCACTCATCGTGCCTGGATTACTCAGTCCATTTTACGTACTAATTATGAAGGGTTTCATGGCGAAAATCCCGACCGAGATTGTGGAGTCGGCGAAAGTGGAGGGAGCGCGTGAGTGGCGGATTTACACAGCACTGATCCTTCCGCTCTCGAAGCCGGCACTCGCTACATTGGGATTGTTTATCCTTTTTAACTATTGGAATGAATGGTTCAACGCACTTCTGTTTATCAACAACGAGAAACTGGTTCCACTTCAGTTGCTGCTCGTGAGGACCATGAACACACTTGACTTCATCACATCGCGTCCCGAGTTCGCCTCAGCGTTGGTTACGCTCAATGTTGGTATGGGAGATTTTCCGAAGACGTCTGCTAAATTTGCTGTAGCCGTTCTATCGGCTGGTCCGATGCTGCTGGTATTCCCGTTCTTTCAACGGTTTTTCGTTAAGGGACTTACTATCGGTGCTATTAAAGGTTAAGTGGCAAGCCTCGGGTGGGGAAAAGCTTGAAAGGAGGGGAACCGAGGAAATTAGGATTCGGCTTTTCACATCCGCTTTCATAAATATGCTTGATAATCATTTTAAGGGAGGTTTCTTCATTGAAAAAGACCATAAAATCACAGTTTCAGTGGATGTCCACAATCGCAGTTAGCTCCGCACTTGCCATTGCTGTTACCGGCTGTGGAAGTAGTACAGACAACACTAGCACGCCTTCTCCATCCAGCAGTGCGGCTCCTGCCGTATCAGCAACACCTGCGACAAAGAAGCTTGACCCTGTCGAATTGACTTGGTATTACCCTCAGAACAAAGCAAATCCAGATCTACAACTCGTGAATGATGCTGTTAATAAGATTACACAAGAGAAAATTAACGCAACAATCAAGTTGATGCCGGTTGACTTCGGTACGTATGAGCAGAAGTTGAACACGATTGTTGCTGCTAACGAAGTAACGGATATTATCTGGACGTCGAACTGGCTGTTTAAATTCGACCTGAATCAGAAGAAAGGTGTATTCCAACCTCTCGACGATTTGTTAAAGAATCAAGGACAGAAACTTTACAAATCATTGGAAGAGAAATTCTGGAATGATGCGAAGCTAGACGGCAAAATCTATGCGATACCCAACTATCAAATCTCCGCAACTCGAGCAGGACTAGTCATGCAGAAGCGTTTTGTGGATAAATACAAACTGGACGTAGGCACAATTAAGAAGTTGGAAGACCTCGAGCTGTACCTGAAGCAGATCAAGGATAACGAGCCTGGGATCATACCATTCGGAACCCAGCGCGGACCCTATCAAGGTTCTCTCTACAACATTGATGTGAAGGGGCCCGTTTACAAAAACGATACGACATTCAAAGTCCTACCAGATGTGACAACTGAAATGAGAGCCAACTTCAAACTGATGAACTCCTGGTACACGAAAGGTTACATCAATAAAGATGCTGCAACAATAAAAGCTGCAGCAGACGCTTACAACAAAGGCACAACTGCAGTATGGTTCGACCATACCGGCAAGCCAGGCTCTGAGGTTGAGTTCAAAGCAGCGAACGCTGGTAATGATGTCGTGCTCGTACCACTGGCTAAAGCAGTGTTTAGCGGTGCTGCAAGTACGCTGAATGCGATCTCCCGAACTTCCAAGAATCCAGAGAGAGCGATGATGTTCCTTGAACTGGTGAACACCGATAAGCAATTGTATAACACACTCGTTTACGGTATTGAAGGTAAGCATTATACGAAAACGACAGGCAATTTCATCAAAATTAATCAAGAAGCAGGCTACTTCACGAACACGGATTGGATTTTCGGTAGTATCATCAATGAGTATTTACCAGAAGGCTCACCAGCCGACAAACTGGAGCAAACAGCAAAAGTTAACGCTGAAGGTGAAGTTTCCCCGCTTACTGGATTTGTCTTCAATTCGGAACCAGTCAAGACAGAAACCGCGAACGTCAAGGCTGTAAACGATGAGTATTATGTGGGTCTCGGAAGTGGAACACTCGATCCAGAGAAGTACTTGCCGATCTATGAAGAGAAACTGAAGAAAGCAGGCGCTGATGCGATCGTAGCTGAGCGTCAGAAGCAACTTGATGCGTGGCTAGTGGCGAACGGCAAAAAGAAGTAAGCTTGACGAACGAACGCATGGATAACCTGGGCTATCTCCCTAAAACAGCAATGTTTTTCCGGAATAGCCCGGGTTTTATGGGCTTTGCTCAATCATTTGCAACAAGAGAAAGAGGAGGACTTGAAGTGAAGATTGCCTTACTGCAACGAAAAGACATGAGGGAGCGAGTATTTGGTCCCGAACATTTGGCACAGCTCCGCGAAATAGGTGAAGTGATACTTAATGAGGAAAACGTAAACCCGACGGAGGAGCAAGCACGTGCACTCATTGCCGATGCGGATGTTGCCATCACGTCATGGGGCTGCTGTGCATTGACGGAACGGGTGCTGGAGAACGCACCGAATTTGAAGCTCGTTCTGCATGCCGCTGGTACTGTTAAGCCGATCGTGACGGACGCTCTTTGGCATCGCGGAGTTCGCGTATCCAACGCGACGGAAGCGCTTGGCCAAGGGGTAGCGGAGACGGCGCTTGGCTTTACCATCGTGTCGCTCAAGGACATGTGGCGGCTTAGCCGGGAAACGGCTGCTGGCGGCTGGGGCGATGGCTCACGCGTGCGCGAAGTGTACGGTCTTACTGTCGGAGTTGTCGGAGCAGGACGTGCAGGCTCTCACTACATTAAATTACTTCGTCAGTTCGATGTTAGGATCGCGCTCTACGATCCATTTGTCAGCGAGGAGCGAGCTAGGGAGATGGGCGCTCAGAAATTAGAACTGGAGGACCTGTTGCGCCAGAGCGACGTCATTTCCATTCATTTGCCATCTCTGCCAGAGACGAATCACATGTTTAATGCCGAACGGCTTGCTTTGATGAAAGACGACTGTGTGCTCATCAATACAGCTCGCGGTTCGGTTATCGACGAGGAGGCTCTCGTAGCCGAATTGAGCAAGGGAAGATTGTTCGCATGTCTCGACGTTACGGATCCGGAGCCTCCACAAGTGGACCATCCGTTTCGACATCTGCCGAACGTGATACTAACTCCGCATATCGCAGGCGCCGTTAATAACGGCATGGGCCGCATCGCGAAATCCGTAGTGAACGATTTGCAAGCGTATCTCGAAGATCGCCCTCTGAGCGGCGAAGTTCGGGCGGATCAGATGCATTTGCTGGCTTGAGGTCGAGCATTTGCGCTGCTTTTGCGAGCTGGCTCCCCTGCACCAAAATAGATGGAAAATGTACAGGTAATTGTGGTCATTCTGGTGAAATAGAACAAGTAACTGGATTTTATACAGCTAATTTTAGGCGAGTTGCCCATTTTCGTGAAAAGGGTGGAATTTAACTGGATCTTTTCCAGTTATTAATCTCATTCTCGCGATTTGAACGAAAATAGCTGTATGCTTTCCAGTTAATCTATCAGCACAACAAGGAAGCAGGATGCTGAGTAGGACTCAGCTCTGCCGTTCAGCTAATATAATCGGGAAATGGTATCAATTTGAGGAAAATCCGACGTTACACGGGTTTTGCAAAAGTAGATACCAGAAATCCCGTTATATCTGATATACAGTTGCAGTTTTTTTCAGTTTATCAATAGAAAGGAGAGTAGCAACAAGGGTTAATACATCGCATGAATCGATAAATAAGGAGGCTAACTGATGAAGGTAAAATCTACTATTCGCTTAGGTCTTGCCGCAATGATGAGTTTTGCAGTGGTGATGGGTGCGTTACCGGTCCAGCCCGTTTCAGCAGCTGGTATTACCTACTATGTATCACAGGCCTCAGGCAGCAGCGATACGGCGAATGATGGGAAATCCTTATCCGCTGCGTTCAGGACCATTCAACGCTGCGCGAATGCTTTGACGCCAGGTGATACGTGCGAAGTGTCATCCGGTATTTATCGCGAGACCATTACGCCTCCGACCAGCGGAACGAGCAATTCGACGCGAATTACGATTATGGCGGCAAGCGGAGCGAACGTCGTAGTCAGCGGTACCGATCCGATTACGAGCGCATGGACATCAGCAGGAATTACTGGTGTGCCGGTTTACAAGACTCCTTATACTAGAAGCTCTTTGCTTGATGAGACGGAAGAGCAGTTTTTTGTCGTTCCGAAAGACGCAAATGGAAACTTGGCTGCTGATCCTACCCTTCTCTGGGAAGCTCGCTGGCCAAACATTACAGCTTACAACTTGAACGCGCTAAAAGACAAGATGGCCTACATGGAGTCTGCCTCGAATATGACGACCTATTATACAGTCACAGATAGCACTTTGCCTAATATCAATTGGGTTGGCGCGTCGATCTGGGAGCGGGGAGGGGACGCTTACACCGGGCAAACTTCGACCATTACCGGCTTCAACAATACGACCAAAACACTTACGATGAATCCGGTCACAAACGACCAATCGTATTACTCGCCACGGCAAGGGAGTACGTATTTCCTCTCCGGCGTATTGGGAGCGCTCGATGTGGCAAGTGAGTGGCATACGGATGCGACGGATCTCTATTTGTGGGCTCCTTCGGGTGGTGTTCCTACTAATGTTGAAGCCAAGACGCGCCAAACCGCATTCAATCTGAAAGGTAAATCCTATATCACCATCTCCGGCATTCGAACGATGGCGGCGAACATCCTAATGGGTACAGTTGGCAGCACACCGTCCACCTACAATGTGCTCGACAAGGTAAAAGCCGAGTATTTGTATTTCTCCGATTACAGCCACGGCACGTCGATCGAGAGTCAGCGCGAGCGGGGCATTAATATGGTTGGCGACTACAATGAGTTGAAAAACAGCACGATCGTCTATTCCACTGGAACGTTGGTGCAAATCGCGGGCAAAGGCAATCGGGTCGTGAACAACAGTATCCATGACGGTAGTTTCATGGCCACGCACGATTCGCTCATCCGTTTATCCAGCGGAACCGAGAACGTGATCGACCATAATGAGATCCGAGATTCCGGCAGAGGGCTGCTCTCCATTTACGCGGGCAGCGGAGTGATCAGCTACAACGATATGAATCGAGGCATGAGGCTCTCCCGTGATGGTGGCCTGATCTACGCTTGGGGCTCCGAGCTTGCGAACACTGAAATCCACCATAACTGGATTCACGATAGCAAGGGGGACGACACGAGTGTTGGCATCTATTTCGACAATTACACGGAGAACGTGATCATCCATCACAATGTCATCTATAACAACGATACCGGGATTCAGATGGGTGCGCCAGGCAATTTCAAGCTCGCTTACAACAACACGATCGTCAATAATGATAAAAGCATTGGGTTTCACGGTGCGGCTGGATATCCCGACGAGTTCTTCGGCACCCGCTTTTATAACAACATTATGACGGATAAGGCTTTTGCGATTGACACGGATCGCAAGCTGTTTCCTACAACCGTTGCCCAGGGCTACAACACCATCTCGTCCGTTGGACTGAACTTCGTCAACCCGGCAGGAGCGAACGGCAATGACTTCCGGCTGCAAACAGGCTCCACGGCGATTGACAGCGGGGCAGCGATCGATGGCATTACCAGTACGTATACATGGGGCGGGTCTGCTCCAGACGCCGGCGCCTATGAGTTCGGGGGAGGCTCGAACAGCTCCAACTGGATTCCGTCTTACAATCACTCCAATTATCCGTCTTCACCGGCTTGGCAGTTGATCGACACGCCGTACATGAATCGTATTAAGAATAGCGCCTTCGAGAAGGGTTTGGCCGATTGGTTAACTTGGTCTTCGGCGGGAACAGAAACTACGGTCGGTTCCGACACGCAATATGCCGTACCTGCGTCTCCAATGCCAACAAAGCCGAATTGGGTCAACCGGGGCAAGAATAACAAGCTTCGGCTTGGAGATGGCAGCAGCCCAGCAGGAGGATCGGCGGTAGGAGATGGAATTGAACAGTCCATCTCAGGTCTTAAGCCGAATACGGCCTATACGTTCTCTGCCTGGGTCTACAACATCCCGGTGGATCCGAATATAACGACACCTGTGTCAACGGAAACGATCCTTCTAGGAGCAGAGAATTACGATGCATCTGCACCAACCGTGCCTAAAGTGTCGGTGCCTTCGACCAGTGGGAAGTATGTGCGTCAGGAACTGAATTTTACAACAGGCTCGCTTACTGCTGAGAATGGAACACCGATCAAGCCGCGTGTGCAAATTTTCAAAAACAAGTCGTACGCTAACCATTATTCCTTCGCAGACGACGCTGGCTTGATTGAATCCGCACCGTTTAATTCAGGACTTAGCGACGGTACCAATCTGAAAGATGTAGCTTTCGTTGGTACGCCGGCAACGAGCACAACAACGGGAGCAACAGGAAGCTTGACCTTGAACGGCACGCTTCAAAACGGCAGTGCAGCTAGTTGGTCGGGAGCAACGATTACATTTGCTTCGAGCGATCCTAACGTCGTGAGTATCAACAGCTCTACCGGAGGAACGGTTAGCTACACGGCGGTGGGTCCAGGTCAAACGACCGTGACCGCTATTGCAAGGAAAGGGATTATCGCCAAGGCAACGAGTCAGATCGTCACCGTGTATCCGGTCGGCACACCTGCTGCGACGGACTTTACAGCTAAGGCGTACGGAACGAATGCTAGTGGGTTCACGACGTTCAACAGCTCCACGAATACGTACACACTCGTCGGCAAAGGGGATAACATTTGGGGCACTTCCGACGACTTCGTCTTCCTGAATAAGTCCGTGCTTAACTCCAATACGGCCGGCAACAAGATTACGCTGAAGGCGAACGTTGAATTCAGCTCGTACGACCCAGGTTCTATCGGTCTTATGTTCCGTGAGCAGGACACAGCGGGTTCCGAGCATGCGGAGTTCCGGATGGACGGAGCAGGCGATATCCTTCGACTTGTGTTCCGGAATACAGCATCTGGATCGACCGACCTGATTAACCATTACAAAACCGGTGTGAAGCTAATACCTGCCACAACAGGTGTGGTGCCTCGGGTAATGCCGATCATGCTGACCAAGGAAGGGAACATCGTGAAAGGCTATTATCTGGACGGCAACAATTACATTCTGTTCGGCCAAACGACGGTCAACTTCACGAACGGCGCCAACATTCTTGCGGGGATTGCACTGTACTCCAGTGCCGGGCGGCCTAATGCGAAGGCGATCATTACGGATCTGCAGCTTACAAAAAATTACTAAGTGGAGGTTCCGCTAAATAAAAGTACACCCTTCGGTCATCCGAAGGGTGTATATCTATAATGAAAAGGAAATCTGGGTTTTATGTTGAAATAAGAAAGGGTCAACTTCGCGCGGACTAGATTTCGAGGCGATTGGAACCAATAAAGAAAGTTAGAGAGAGAAGAGGGGATGGACCATTGAACAATTACTTGCGTAAGTACCGGGAACGGAAATATTTCATGCGTATCATTCTATCGATCAATCTGCTTATTATATCCGTTATGCTGGCCTCCTTACTGTCCGCTTTCCTGTATTCAAAAAAAATTAGTTTAGATTCGCAGCAAGAAGCCAATGAGAAGGTGCTTTCACAAATCAACTACAATATCACTTATATGAATGACACCGTGAAAAATTTCGCTATCTCTATGTTCTACGATACAGATATGGCCCATTTGTTATTTAGTGGCGAACAGGAAACCTTTGAAGACACCAACCGTGTAAACAAGTTGAACAAGACCATCGCTTATAACTCCTTTATTCACTCCATCGTTATCTACAACAGCAAGCGAAGCATGTACTTCATGAGCGGTGACGACGCGATCACGAGCTCAACGAGCAATCTCATGAATCAAATCGGTGAATTTCTAAGTGGCGGTAAGCCAATTTTCAAAATGCAAATGATGCCGCTACGCTACGTCCCGGACCTAAAGCATCCGGAGCGCTCGCAACAAGTATTCTCCCTGTTTATGTATGACTCGCTAGACGCATATACGAAGAAGGAGAGCGCTTTGATCATCAATGTCAAGCCAGAATGGCTGTTTGAAAAGCTGGAGCTGATGAACCGCCAATCCTCAAAGCGGGCTAACCGGATATTCGTTTTGGACCAGAATAAAGAAATGTATAGTCCAGATATTAAAGACAACCAAGATCTGGGGAACCTAAAGGACGAGGTGTATCGGCAAATCGCTTCTTCGGGCCGCCAGGTGTCCCAATTTACATATATGGTTAACGGCGAGAAGCAGATCGTCAATTACATCGTGAACCGTTCCGTCAATTGGGTGATCGTCGATGTTGAACCTTATATAGGCGTGATCGCTGCGGTCGATAAGCTGAAGGTCGTCTTCATCACGGTAGCTGCAATCTGTCTCGTTATCGCTGTTTTTGCTTCTTTGGTCATTTCAAACCGTCTATACTCGCCGATCAATGTGTTGCTTAAGCAGACCAAGCGGCTTCCTGGAGGCGAGCCGGATCGCACGAACGA
Organism: Paenibacillus sp. J22P165; assembly: GCF_059692015.1. Taxonomy (NCBI): domain Bacteria; kingdom Bacillati; phylum Bacillota; class Bacilli; order Caryophanales; family Paenibacillaceae; genus Paenibacillus; species Paenibacillus sp. J22P165. Next base: position 103,309 of record NZ_JCAUAP010000004.1, read on the forward strand.
GCAGGATGAGATCAGCTATATCTCACACATTTACAACCATCTGATCGAGAAGCTCATGACCGAGCAGACGAGGCACGACAGCAACGAAGCGATCGTGCACTCTTATTATCTGCGCAAGCTCGTAACTGACAGCCAAGCCTTCACATCTGAGGAATTGGCTGAGTGTATGCGGGGCGGATATGTGAACGTTGATTTGGAAAAGGAGACCATCGTAGGGGTCCTTAAATTCGATCGTTACGAAGAGCTGAAAGAAAAAATGCTCGGAGTGGATATAAAGCTGCTGAATTTTGCCGTGTCCAATATCATTCGAGAATTTGTAACGGAGGAGCTGCGAGGGGACGTCGTCGACATTCGTGGCGAGCATCTCGTGCTGGTCTTTGAGGCCGGTACGCGCCCAAAAGAAAGTTACACTGCAATCACGAAGTTGCTGCAGCAGGCGCAGCAAACCATCGGCGAGTACTATCACGTCACTTTCACGGCTGCGCTGGGCGATGTCGCATCCCATTATCGCGAGCTTACGGCCCGCTACGAGAAAGCATTGGATTACCATCTATATAAAATGAATTTTGGCTACAGCACCGTAATCACTCCGGAGATGGTGCAGAGCAATCTCGCGAATCTTGAGGCTCACATCCCGCTGGAGCTCGAGCGGAAATTCGCGGAGGCGATTAAAGCAGGACATCCGGAAAACGTCTTCCAGGAGCTGGAGCACCTGCGTCGGGTGATTGCCGGAATGAGCTCCGACGCCGTTGTACAATCCGTGATTCAACTCGGCATTCTGATCAAACAGACGGTTCGCGAAATCAACCAGAACAAGCTGTCGCCGCTGCTCATCGACCTTCGTTCCATTGATCGCCTCGTATTCGAGAAGGAAACACTGGACGAAATCTTTGCGGAATTCGGTGCCATCCTTAGCTCGATCTTCGAGGATCAGAAACGCGGGACGGAGACGAAGGATCATTTTATCATCGATACGATCAAAGATGTGATTCAAGCGAATTACTCCAATCCGAATTTGAGCCTGCAAGAAATCGCCGATATGCTGCGGATGTCATCTGCGTATGTTGGCCGCATTTTTAAGAAGCAGGAGACGATCTCAGTGGCGGATTACATTAACGAAATTCGGTTGCTGAAATCGGTCATGCTGCTCGAGAACAATAACCTGCCGGTGAACGAAATCTCCGAAAAGGTTGGTTTCAGCTCGCCGAGCTACTTCTTCAAGCTGTTCAAGAAGCGCTTCGGCACGACGCCGAAGGATTACCGCATCAAGAAATCGCTGTCGTTGTAGACAAATCGGTTCACATCTTCATCGTGCATAAAAGTTCAAATTGTTCATTGATTTGGTGAAAGAAAGTGCGAATCTTGCACTTTCTTTTGCTTTTTCTGGGGGTTACGCTGATCCTATGTCGAGAACAAAGGGGAATTTACATGCAAGATGTAGTTGAATTTGAGACACGGAGTCTCCATTCCTTAGTTAAAGTGTTTCCGGACGAGGAGCTTCGTGCGGAATCTTATACGCGTGGCTCTGTCTTACGCGGGGAGATGTTTGATTTCCAGGTCGCCTACCGGGCACCTGCTTTGACCAAGCCGATCCGGGTGAGCGTCACTTCCACCTTGCAGGCGGCCATTATTTTGCGGGAAGTCGGTTTGGCACCGTCGGAGCTCCCCTGCCAGCGTCGCCATGATGATAATGTGTTGCGAGTCACACCAGGCCTTTATCCCGATCCGTTGTATCCTATAGACGAAGAGCATGGTGTTGTGGGAATCCATTATCAATGGAGATCCGTCTGGGTAACCATTGAACTAAATGAAGAGACGCCATCGGAAGCTTATGTCGTGACTGTACAGTTTGCAACGACCACGGGGGAGAAGCTTGGTGAAGAGAGCTTTCACTTAGAGGTCATTCCAGCCGTGCTGCCTCCTCAGACGCTGATTCACACGGAGTGGTTTCATGCCGATTGCTTGGCGAATTACTACAAGGTTGATGTATTTAGCGATGCGCACTGGGGGCTCATCAATCAATACTTGCAAACTGCCGTGCGGCACGGCATGAACATGGTACTCACGCCGCACTTCACGCCACCGCTGGATACTCAGGTGGGCGGTGAGCGCCCAACGGTTCAGCTGGTGGATGTGCGGAAGGAGGCGGACGGCACGTACGCATTCGGCTTCAGCCGACTTGTTCGTTGGATCGAGCTGTGCGATCAGGTCGGGATCCGTTTTTTTGAATTCTCGCACCTGTTCACCCAATGGGGCGCAAAGCACGCTCCGAAGGTGATGGCGGAGGAGCGGGGAGAGCTGAGTCGCATTTTCGGCTGGGATACAGATGCGACTGGGGAAGCGTATAGGTCATTCCTGAATCAATATTTACCCGCACTTACAGCGTTACTTCGAGAGCGAGGACTTGAGAATCGCTGCTATTTTCATATATCAGATGAGCCTCTGCTAGAGCATATGCCCTGGTATCGCAGCGCGAGCGAGTTGATGCAGGCGCACTTAGGTAACTTCCCAATTATCGATGCGCTGACGAATTATGAGTACTATGAACAGGGGCTTGTGAAAGGTCCGATTCCAGCGAACGACCACATCGAACCGTTCCTTGAGCGACAAGTTCCCGGCCTGTGGACGTATTACTGTTGCGTGCAGTACCGGCAAGTATCCAATCGGTTTTTCAACATGCCGTCCGCCCGCAATCGAGTGATCGGCGTTCAACTGTACAAGTTCCAAATTGCCGGGTTCTTGCATTGGGGATATAACTTTTGGAATACGCAGTATTCGCTGCAAGCAATTGATCCTTATCGCGTGACAGACGCTGGCCGCAGCTTCCCATCCGGCGATGCCTTTTTGGTCTATCCAGGGGAAGAAGGGCCGATAGAGTCGATCCGTATGGAAGTTTTCTATGAGGGCTTGCAGGACCTTAGGGCGCTGCAGCTGCTGGAAAGCATGGTCGGGCGCGAGCGGGTGCTGGCGTTGATTGAAGAGGGACTTACAGAACCTTTGAGCTTTAGCCGTTATCCGACAGATGCAGAATGGCTGCTCGGGCTTCGGGAAAGGGTCAATCGAGCGATAAGTGTTGCATCGGAGTCAACCAGAAGGGGAGATAGCGATGAAAGCTGAGAATAAACCGATAGAGGTTATCATTGTTGGTGCAGGCAGCCGCAGTATGAATTACGCGAGCTATGCACTGAAGCATCCGGAGCAAATGCGGGTGGTTGGGGTAGTGGACCCGAATCCGCTTCGGCGCGCGCATACGGCAGAACGTTATGGGTTGGCGGAGGACATGGTGTTCGCTGATGTGGAGGCGCTTGTAGCAAGGCCGAAGCTGGCGGATGCGGCGATTAACGGGACATTGGACGCGCAGCACGTAGCGACGAGTTTGCCGCTGCTGCAGAAAGGCTACGACCTGCTGCTGGAGAAGCCGATCGGGATTGCGGAGGATGAGGTGCTGGAACTGCATCGCGCAGCCCAAGCTTACGGCCGCAAGGTTATGATCTGCCATGTGCTTCGATATGCTCCCTTCTACGTGGAGCTGAAGAGGGAGCTGGAGGCTGGGACAATTGGGGACATCCTCCATATTCAGACCGAGGAAAATGTGGACTATCACCACATGGCCACGGCGTTCGTTCGCGGTAAATTCGCGAATAAGGAGCGAGGAGGCTCGTCTTTCCTCATGCAAAAATGCTGCCATGACCTTGACCTCGTCACTTGGTTTCAATCCAAGGTGCGGCCAGTCAAGGTGAGCAGCTTCGGCAGTCGTTCGTATTTTCGCGAGTCGCGGGCTCCTCAAGGCTCGGGCACCCGCTGCTTGACTGACTGCGCAATCGAAGAGAACTGTGTGTATTCGGCGAAGAAGCTCTACGTTGACCAGCCGCTGTGGCCGGTTTATGTGTGGCCACGTTACCTGGACGGCGTGCGGCTCAGTGACGAGGAGAAGCTAGAGAGCCTGCGCACGGACAACCCATTCGGCCGCTGCGTCTGGCGGTGCGATAACGATATCGTCGATCATCAGGCGGTGATGATGGAATTTGAGAACGGAAGTACTGCCGTTCACAATCTAGTAGGCGGGGCAGCGAAGGCCTGTCGCACCGTGCATATTACGGGAACGAAGGGGGAGATCTACGGAGAGCTCGAGGAAGGCTCCTTCGTGGTGCGTCACCCGCATCTGCGAGAAGGCGGTGTTTATAGCGAGCAACGCGTCGATATTCCGGTCAGCCGGGATATGCATGGCGGTGGTGATCACCGGCTTGTCGAAGATTTTGTGCGGGTTGTGCGAGGAGACACTTCCGCCCAATTTTCCACTTCTTTGGAGCATAGCATCATTGGTCACCTTGTCGGGTTTCGGGCCGATACTTCCATGGAATCGGGGCATTCTTTGGAAATGGATTGGAGCAGCTTGTTACCAAAGTGAGACTGGAAGAAAACAAACACCCTCGTTTCGAAATCCGATACGAGGGTGTTTCTTTGCGATTTTTATTATTTCTCGACGGTGACAACGCTTGAAACAATGGTTTTATTGCCTGCTTTATCGGTAGCCGTGTAGGTTATGGTATAAGTGCGATCCTTCTCGGCTCGCAAGCTAAATGATGTAGCAGGAGTACCGATCTCAGCTTGGATGTCGCTTGCGCTGCTGTTTGGATCGCTGCTTGTAATGGAGCTCAAGATGACCGATGCAACGCCCGAATCCGCATCGTTTGCGTTCACGCTGGCCTGGATAGCGACCATCTTATGGTTCGCCGGCCAAATCGAAGATTTGCTTAGCGCTACGTTAAGTACCGGAGCTGTCCTGTCCATTAAGCCTACGACGATGGATTTGATTGCTTCTGTATTGCCCGCTTTATCGACAGAACGATACTGGACCGTATGTGTGCCGATTTGACCCAATAATATAAGTCCTGTATACGTGCTCCAAGTCCCACTGTTATCAATCTGATATTCGGTTCTTGCGACACCTGACAAATTGTCGGTTGATGAGAGGGCCACCACCGTCGTTTGTGCCCCATAGACAGCCTCAGCTACTGTGATTGGAGCTCTTAGATCAGCTAGGAATCCTACGCTCGCTTCCTTCGTTACAGCGCCCAGGGTAACTGAAGCATGAACGGAAGTAATGCCTTCCCCAGTTGCGGTTACGATTCCATTGCTATCCACAGTGGCTACTGCGCTATTGTCGCTTCTGTACGAGAATGTTGCCTGGCTTAGATCTGCAAGAGACCCATCAGATACATAGCCGGTCACTGACAATTGGGCCGGGCTTCCAGCTCCTACATACATGCTATCTGCTGTCATCGAAACGGAAGAAAGCACATCTTCAACTTGTATGTCCAACTGCGAGATGACCGCCTTTACCGGCGGCTTTCCGCTTCCCGAGAACATGCCGATACCGGCAAGGAAGTCGGTTCCGTCGAACTCCACAGTCGTGGAACCGATGGATAGCCATTGTGAATCTTTATAGTAATATCCAGTAACGTTGTTGCCTTCTTTGACCAATTTCATTTGGAATGGGGCGTTAATGCTCTTGCCCGCATAGTCCAGCAGCAGCCCTGTCGATGAGCCCCAGTATTTTTGCTGAGCAGGTGGATTCTGCGCATCCAGCAAGCTCTCGTTGTTGCGGAATACATACCTTAGCACCTTGCCGGTTCCGTCTGTGCGGAATTGAACATGCTTCGAATCCGCCGTGTCTTTTGCACGGAACATCAATCCAATCGTTGCAGGATCCGGGAAATCGAAGGCGTCTATCGTTGCTGTAAACGTGACTTTAGCGCTAGGGTCAGCGATATGAACGTTTTTGCTAAGGTAGACGAAATCATCCGTTTTGTCCCATACATTGTCCCCTACGCCTACGAGCGAATAGGTGCCATCGGGATTCGTTGTGACGAAGCTCTTGCTATGAGAACCGTAAGTCTTCAGAGCCCAGCCTGCCGGCCCAGTGTCCGTTCCGCCGGTAGGGAAGACCGTCGATATTTGTGTTGCCGCTTTCGTAATGCCGTCCCTGGAGACGGTTGCCGATACGGTGACTTGACCTGCTGCAAGGGCTGTCACGGAAGCGGAGCCATTACTTACGCTATTAATACGCAGTACTTGAGGGTCGCTGGAGACCAACTGGATATCGGCAGTAGACAGATCCGCCGGCGAGCCATTTTGCTGTGCTCCTGTCAAATTCAAGGTCCCTTGCTCTCCAACCGTAAAGAGATTTACCGGTGTCGTGAACTGGACTTCTTTCAAGAAGGTTTGGCTAACGCCAGCATCGAACGGCGTATTTTCAATCAAACCGGTATCGTCTGCATATGAAAGGCCTACAGCTGAACCAGACTTGTAGATGCGCACGCGTGCATCCGTATTCGTAGGACCTGTTCGGAAAGTAATTTCTTTGCGAACATATTGGGTATCTTTTGATGTGATTTCGATTGCGTTTCCGCCATAATTAAATACGCCGAGAACGATGGATTCCCCAGGTTCATTGTATACCCAAGCCACAAATTTATATTCGGTGTCCGGTTTTAGACCTGTAATTTTTTGTTCCACACCAGCTCCACCTGGCCCCAGCTTCAAACGGAATTGTCTTCCTCGTACTTGCCAGTCTGGAGATGCGGGTACGGATTGGACATCAGTGGTTCCGTTGGTCGTCCATTTCAGCCAGTTATCGGTCGTCCCGTTGAAGCCGCTGTTCTTGATCAGGTTCATATAAGGCGTATCGATCTGGGTGTAGGTCACGCTTGGAGGATTAGCAAAATCTGGCCCTGCCTTCCAATTGACACCGCCGAACTCATAGGCACCTGCATCCGGAGCAATACCCACATAACCGTCCGTGATTCCCTTAATAACCGCCCCTGTATTAATAGCCGTTGAACCGGCATTTAGTCGGAAGTCATTGGCAGCTGGATTCACAAAATTCACGCCAGTGCCAGATGTCGTGTTGTACCCGTTGGCCGTATCTGTTGTTAAGGAGACACTGTTCGTAAAAATGTTATTATACACCCTAGATCCAAACAACTCCTGGTTATAGGGTGGAGATCCCCAGAAGCCTATGCTGCTGGTTCTATGATTTACAACTGTGTTGTTATAGATGAGTCGGTAATTACCAGGCGTATTCATTTGAATCCCTACGTCATTGTTGTAGATGACGTTATGATGCGCCACCACATTGTTCGCATAGTTGTCAAAATAGAGACCGACGCTCATATCTGAGCCTTTGCTGTCGTGGATCAGATTGTGATGAATGTCGCTGTTACCCATATCGAGACCCCAGCTATATAGCAGGGCTCCGTCTCGGGAAAGCCACATCCCATTAGAAATATCGTTGTATGAAATCTCCCCGCTGCCGGATCTCCAATAAATATTGAATCTTCCAGAGTCTCGAATCTCGTTGTAACTGATCAGGTTGCTGGTCCCGCTAGAAAGCTTCACCAGGGGATCATAGGAAGCCATATAGCTGCCGTTATGAATAATGTTGTTCACAATGCGGTTGCTGTTCCCCTCAATATTGATTAACGTTCCCGAGGAGTAGCCAATCTTACTGTTCTTGATTTCGTTATTGTCTCCGACGATGCTAATTCCGCCATTAAGCTGATCGGCATTTGTTGTATTTTGGGAATAGTTCGAAAAGTACACATAATCAGCCTGAATGCCATCCAAAACGTTATTGCTTGAACCGTTCATTGTGATGTTGGCAGCAAAAGTGCGAATCCCCTTCATTTGGATGAAGGATTTTCCGTTCAAATTGAATGCGGTCTTGCGCTTTTTAACCTCAACATTGGAGGGAACCCCGCCGTTCGGTGCCCACAAATAAACCTTTTGGGCTGTCTCATCCACATACCACTCGTTTGGAGCATCCAATGCGCCTAAAACTCCGCTAAGGAAGTACGTGCTGCCTAACCGAGGATACAGTTCCTGATAGTCACCTGTAATCGGTTCATATGTAAGGGTATGGGTCGCACTATTGTAGCCTGTTACCTTGCTGGTCATGCCTTGGTAAGCATTCCCGCCTCTTTCCCAGACCAGAGCGTTCTTCCAAAAGTCATTAGACTGCGTCAGATCTGAATCAACAATCGACGTCGCTGATCCTGAGTCTGCGGTGGCGACACCTGCTTTTAAACCAGGCAGAGTATATTCGCTGATATTTGGCCAACGCGCTTCCCAAAGGGGAGCAACAGCCGAGCCATTATTTACGAAAAGCTGGTTTTCTTTCCCGAGGCTCCAAGATAAATCTGCTTTATATATCTGTCCTGTGTGTTGCGTCCAGCCGCTAATTGGCTCGGTACCGCTTACAATTACGGTTGCGCCCGTGGCTGGCCGAAAGGTGATGGGCTGGCCGCTATTACCGGACGCAGCTGGAGTAACCGTCTCGCGATACGTACCCGATGCGATGATACAGGTGTCCCCTGCCAGCATAACTTGGGCGCATTTATTGATCGTTTTGAATGGTGTCGCCTCTGAATTTACTGCTACGGCGTCATTTCCGTTCGGAGCCACGTAGTAGGTCGTTGCAGCCGCAAATGCGCTTGGTGCGGGCAGCAACCCACCGATAAAGCCTAGCGTTAACGTTAACGCCAAGCCATACCCAAGCTTCGATTTTTTTCGCATTACACAAGCCTCCTCGATAAGTAGTTATGGACAATATCCATACTTCTAACTTATCAATTTGCCAAATAATAAAAAGTCTAATATCCGTACTTTACTCTTGAATCAAGCTGAAACATTTATATTTTAATGAACCTCGGTTATTCAAAAGTAAGAATTTAAAACATTTAGTTCCATAAGAGAGTAAAGTGCAGATCTTGCACTTTTCTTTTGATTGCATTCCAGTTTATGTTGGATGAGTGTATGAATGGGGGGCATGGTATTGCAACTATTAAATCAGTTCCAATTTAATCAGCTTTCTGTACGGATCGTATAATTCGGACACATACTGCATCATGTACAATTATTCAAGCAAGGTGGCGAGTCATCATGGCGAAATATGTAACGATAAGTTGTTTAGGTCCTAGACCTTTGGTGATAGAAGCAGATATTCCTGCTCAAGAGGCTGTGGAACGTATGATTCAACATTGGCAGAGTCAACTAGACCAGGTGCTCCCGGATCGTCCAGATTTAATCGTACTGCACGAAGCCAGTGACAGGCCGGATCAACGGAAGTTCCCGCAAGATCAAAAATTAGCCTATTATCGATTCCGAAAAAATCAAATTCGTGATTTTCTGGCAGGCGTTGCGAAGCAGCACCGTTGTTATATCACGTATCCAGCACATATTGAAGCTGAGGACGGCAGCTGGCGAAATGCGATGCAGTTGATTGATCGCGAGGGGCAAGTGATGGGGTCCTACCATAAAAACCATTTGGTTCCTGATGAATATAACAAGCATCATATTCTTTATGGGAAGGAAGCCCCCATTTTTGAATGTGATTTTGGGAGAGTTGCAGCAGCGATATGCTTTGATTTGAACTTTGATGGGCTTCGGGAGCAGTATGTGAAAGCAAAACCGGATTTAATCGTATTTCCTTCCATGTATCATGGTGGGATTATGCAAAACTATTGGGCTTATTCCTGCAGATCCTATTTTGCCGGTGCGATATCGGGCTTACCTTGCACAGTTATCTCTCCATTGGGGGAGGTGGCAGCACAGAGCACGAATTACTATCCATTTATTACAACCAAGGTTAACTTGGATTACGCTGTTATTCATATTGATGAGAATGGTGCACATTTTCTTAAAATCAAACAGAAATATGGGACGAAAGTCAAGATTCATGACCCTGGTTTTTTGGGTTGTGTCCTGTTAACTAGCGAATCTGAGGACTTCACTGTGAACGATATTATTGCAGAGTTTGGGCTGGAGCTGATGGATGATTATTTCTGTCGATCCGAGGAGGCCCGGCTTATGCCTGGGCGTATAGAGCTTTAATTTGGAAGGAGTGGTGCCAATGATTGACTATCGTAAAACAATTCTGGATGGTGCTCATCAAGCGATAGGGAACACACCTATAGTTAGATTGAGCCGCTTAACCAAGGAATTAGACGGGGAAATTTATGCCAAGCTCGAATACCTCAATCCTGGCTTTAGCAAGAAAGACCGAATTGCGCTCCAAATTATAGAAGAAGCAGAGCAAGATGGCACACTTACGCCAGGTCAGAACGTTGTGGAACTAACGAGTGGCAATACCGGTACTGGGCTTGCCATCGTCTGCGCGGTGAAAGGGTACCCGTTTGTTGCTGTTATGTCGAAAGGGAATTCGATGGAGCGAGCGCGGATGATGCGTGCGCTAGGAGCTGAGGTCGTACTGGTTGAACAAGCAACTGGGTCAGTACCTGGTCAAGTGTCTGGCGAAGATCTTGCGTTAGTAGATGCAGAAACGCTGCACATTGTTAAAGAACGAGGCGCATTCCGTGCGGATCAATTTCATCATCGAGGGAGTTTGCTCGCTCATGAGTTACATACGGCAGAAGAGATATGGGAGCAAACTTGCGGTGAATTTGATGTGTTTCTTGACTTTGCAGGAAGCGGTGGAACGTTTGCTGGCTGTGCCAAAAGGTTGAATGCCTATAATCCTGCCATTCGCAGTTATTTGGTAGAACCGAAAGGGGCTCCTTATCTGGCGGGTGGGACGCAGACCAATCCGAACCACAGGCTGCAAGGCGGCGGGTACAGTATGGAGTTGCCATTGGTCGATCGAAACTTGATCTCTGATTTCTTGACGGTTACCGATGAGGAAGCGATTGAAGCTTGTAGGAGATTAGCGCGCGAAGAGGGAATATTTGCGGGTTTTTCTTCCGGGGCCAACATCGCTGCAGCCCTGCAGCTATTGAAGTCGCGAGAGAAAGGAGCTCGGATCGTATTGACCATTAACGATTCAGGCTTGAAATATTTAAGCACCGATCTGTACCCGTAAGTGAATGACGGCGACATAAAGATATGCACATAATCACGGTGATATCATCGTGCAGAAGAGGCTCTTTTCATGCCTTGGCGAATAGAGCTTTAAATAGGAGGCATAAGAATGCAAACGCTACGCATTGGAATTGTAGATCTAGACACATCACATCCGGGCAATTGGGTGCCTATCATTAAGGAACTAGGCCATCAGGTGGTTGCCGTATTCGATGGGGGAACCGTTCATGAGGAAGGGTATGCCACACAATTTGCGGAGAAGCATGACATCCAAATGGTTTGTGATTCGTTGGAAGACATGGTGCCACTCGTAGATGCGGTCATTATCCATAGCGTGAATTGGGACTTGCATGTCGAGCGTGCACGTCCTTTTGTCAACGCGGGTAAAGCTATACTGATAGATAAACCTATGGCAGGGAACATGCGTGACATCCAGCAACTATTGGAGTGGGAACGCAGTGGTGCTCGTATAACAGGAGGTTCTTCGTTAAGCGTCTGCGAAGAGGCCAAAGAATGGCATCGGCAACATGATCCGAACGACGAGATTGTGACTGTGCTAGCGGGCTGTTCCGTTGATGAATTTAATTACGGCATACATGCGTTCTACTTCCTACAAGCGATTATGGGAGCGGGTATTGAAAGCGTACGATCCACAGGCATCTACCTACAGCATCAAATTGAGCTCATATGGCGGGATGGGCGCAAGGGATTCTTAAGTGTCGGAAATACAAAGGGATACTTGCCCTTCTATGCGACGATTGTGACCGAACATACAGTCAAGCATCTACAGGTGGATAGCAGCCGATTATATCGTTCTTTTTTGGAAGCGAGCTTGCCATACTTGGCAGGGGATGCGGAACCTTTCGTTACAATAAGTCAGTTGCTAGAAGCAGAACTCGCTGCGATGGCCGCGAGAAAATCATTCTTGTCGGGAGGACAGCAAGTAGCTTTGAAGCATTTATCAGACGAAGATCAAGGTTACGAAGGACCCGCTTTCGCTGCACAGTATCGAATGAAAGTGAAAGGACATTAGGATGATAACGATCAAGCAAACGAATTTTATTGTAGAACGCGAACCGTTACTCGCTCCATTTGGTTTCAAAGGCGGCTATGTGAATGAACTCTGGCAATCCTTCGTTTCTTTGGAGGATCTGGAAGGGGATATCGGTGTGGGGCTAGGTGTCCAGAGTATACTTTGGTCTGATCCACAGGTCTATACACAATGGGGCAATGAACGAGGCAATATATTCATGAATGACATTACCAAATATGCGTTGTTAGCCGCTCAGCATATCCCATTCGAAACCCCTATGGATATTTTGGATCCTCTGGTGGTGCAGGCCTATGAATATGCCTCCCGCGTATGGGGGGGCGATCCGCTCAGGGCTACCTTTGCGCTCAACGCGCTAGTTCCTATTGATCATGCAGCTTGGATGCTGCTGAGTCGCAAAACTCCTGGTGTCCATTTTACAGAACTGATTCCGGAGGCGTATAGATCCATACTAGCATCTCGGCATGAACGGCTAGCATGTACGCCAGTCGTTTCTTATGGGATGACAGAAGAGGATGTTGTAGCGCTGCTTGACGAGGGTTATTTTGTGCTGAAAATTAAATTAGGCTCAGATCCGAATCAGGATGGAGATCCCGAGAAAATGCTGGAGTGGGATATCCATAGGTTGAAGGAGATTCATCGCATCGCTGGGAACCGTGACTGTCTTCATACGGCCAATGGAAAAATTGCTTATTACCTCGACATCAATGGGAGGTACGGCAGCAAGGATCTTCTTTGGAGGTTAGTGGACGCTGCAGAGCGAATTGGAGCTATAGAACACATTTTATTGGTGGAAGAGCCGTTTCCTGAACATGTGCACCTGGATGTTTCAGATATTCCGGTAAGGGTGACAGGGGATGAAAGTGTACATGATGAAAAGGATGCTTTGGAGCGAATCCAAATGGGGTACGGGGCCTTTGCCTTGAAGCCGGTGGCCAAGACGATGAGCATGAGCTTGCGCGTTGCGAAGTTGGCTAGTGAACATGGTATTCCTTGTTTCTGTGCTGACTTGACTGCTAATCCGATGATGGTGGATTGGAATAAGAATCTTGCTGCTCATCTACCGCCTGTGCCGGGACTCTCCATGGGCTTGATCGAATCCAACGGCAGTCAAAACTATACCAACTGGGAAGTTATGAAAAGAAATCTTCCAATGCCAGGTGGCAGCTGGATCCAGACAATAGATGGGCAATTTCAACTGCATCCAGAATTTTATGAGCATAATGGAGGCATATTCGGTCGTAGTGCTTACTATGAATCGTTATTAGGTACACAAAAATCCAAGTGAAACGTCTATTTCTATGAGGAGTAAAACGAAATTCTTGCTATCTGGAGGAGAGTTCTTGTCTTTATTAAATAGTTCTGTCAAGTTAAGTCTTCTTCCAAATCCTGTGATTGATATGGTGCAAACATTACTGCATAGCATGCAAGAAGCGATAGGAGACGAACTTGTTGGTGTTTATCTGCGAGGTTCACTCGCTTTAGGGGATTTCGACCCTGTTACAAGCGATATCGACTTTTTGGCTGTAACCAAATTCCCTGTTTCAGATGAGAAGTTTGCTGTCCTGAACGTGCTGCATACCCAACTTGCTACAATCCCGAATGTGTATGCTCAGCAACTGGAAGGGGCGTACATCGAGCACAACTCCCTGAGACGCTTCCGTACAGGGGAAAGGCATCCGACCATAGAAAGAGGAGGCTTTTTGCGGTGGAATGAGCACCATACGAATTGGATCTTAGAACGGTGGACGGTACGCGAGCACGGAATTACGCTCATCGGTCCGGACCCAAAAACGCTCATCGAACCGATTTCAAGGGAGGAAATTCATTCAGCTGTCTCCATGCGTATGCGCGATTGGGTAAGCTTTGCCTTTCAGCAAGATGATCCTGATTGGCGTAGTCCCCTTGGTCATAAAGCATATGTGGTAGAGACGATGTGTCGAATCATGTATACGTTGGATTGTGGAGTTATCTGTAGTAAACCGCATGCTGTCATTTGGGCACTTAAAACGTTTCCCGAGCCATGGCGTTCATTAGTTGAACGATCGCGATCGTGGCGTACCGACAATCGTACTTCACCTGATACGCTCATCATATCTGAAGTAATGCGGTTTGTGCATTGGGTCGCTTCTCATGACACGCATAACAATTAAGGTTCTAAAAGAAAGAAGCGTTCACTCTTTGGGGTGAACGCTTTTCTTTGTGTTATTTGTATGTTGACAAATAATTATCATAGTTATATATTTTATAATATTAAGTTAAATAATTTTAGGATAATTAATAGGAGGAGATAAACATGGGAATTGTTGATAATAAAGTTGTATTGATTACTGGTACTGGTGGAGGGCTAGGGCGCGCGGCAGCGCTGGCTTTTGCACGCGAAGGTGCAAAAGTTGTCGGATCTGATATTAATGTGAATGCCAACAATGAGACGGTTGAACTTGTTCGCAGCGCCGGCGGTGAAATGACGGGAATCGCACCGATTGATCTCACGGACCCTGAACAGGCGCGAAAAATGGTTGAGGATGCCGTAGCAGTTTACGGTGGACTCGACGTCGTTTACAACAACGCGGCCATCCAATACTTCGGTCCTATGCCTGATTTCTCAATTGAAGACTGGCGAAAAACAATTGCTGGCGAACTCGACATTCCATTCTTTGTGTCCAAATTCGCATGGCCTCATCTGGTTCAGCGTGGAGGCGGCGTAATCATCAACGTCGCATCTATGGCCGGTGTAATTGCAGGCGAAACCCCTCCGATGGTCGGACACACCGCAGCGAAGGCTGGTGTCATCTCCATGACACGACAGTTCGCGCTGGAAGGTGCTCGCCATGGGATCCGTGCGGTGGCGATAAGTCCGGGACCTTTCTTGACTCCTGCGAGCGATCGCGACCTTGGTGACAACCAAGAGGCTCGGAACGAGATAACGAAAAAAACGCTGCTCAAGCGTTTTGGACAACCTGAAGAACTCGTGGAACTAGCGGTGTTCCTCGCTTCTGACCGGGCGTCTTACATTACAGGAGCCAACTATATGGTCGATGGCGGGGCTTCTGCTTGGTAATGGTAGAACATTCGGTATAACATCAAAAGACGCGATTTTCGCGTCTTTTTTTCATTCTGAGGGTTGATGTATTTGTCATCCTAGGGCTAATAAGGTTATTATTAACGGGAATCACAAAGAGAATTCAACTATTCTATTCGGAAAACAAATACATTACGCTAATGGAGGAATGTAGCAAATGGAAATCAGAAGAGTAGGGTCCCAGCCTTCAGGTAAAGGCTCGTCTGACTATTTTACCGGTACAGTTCGCATCGATCCACTGTTTGAAGCAGCGGATCCTGCCCGCGTAGCTGGAGCAAATGTGACCTTCGAGCCAGGTGCACGGACAGCATGGCACACCCATCCATTGGGGCAAACACTTATTGTAACGGCGGGTAAAGGAAGGGTTCAGCGCTGGGGTGGTCAGATCGAGGAAATTAACCCCGGTGATGTGGTTTGGTTTCCACCAGGCGAGAAACACTGGCATGGAGCTTCTCCTACCACGGCAATGACGCATACAGCCATTCAAGAACGACTTGACGGTAAGGCCGTCGAATGGTTGGAACAAGTGAGTGACGAGCAGTACGAGCCCTAAATATATAAAATTGTTTATGCACCCGCGGGTGGGAGGACGAGACATGAACAAAGAAGACCAGGTCATAAGTGGTTTCAGGAACTTATATAATAAGTTGGTTTGGCTTAATAAAGATAAGATGGAAGAAAGTCTTAAAGGGTTTACATCTTCGGAAGTTCATTGCATCGAATACATTCACAAACATGCGGATTCCAATGTGACGCAGCTTGCCGAGTCCTTTTATATGACGCGCGGTGCTATAAGTAAATTAACGAAAAAACTCATTGAAAAAGGCCTTATCGAAAGCTACCAGAAGTCAGATAACAAGAAAGAAATCTATTTCAGACTTACGGAGCAGGGGAAAGACATTAATCAAATTCATGACGATCTGCACAAAGAGTTTCAAGAGCGGGATAAAGCCGTATTTGAGCAGGTAACGGAAGAACAGTTTGACAGTATACTTCGTTTCGTTGACAAGTATAGCGGTCATTTAGACTCGGAAATAAAGAAACTAGGTATAGATAAGAAGTCGGAATAAATGTAAATGAGGAAAATAATAATCAGGCAGCTGGGCTCACTTGAGAACGTGCTGCCTTTTTTATTGCTCCTATTTTGTTGACAAGGAAACAAAATTGCGATAGGATGAGTTTGTTTCCGAGGAATCAAAGTAATATTTTGAAGGAGAGAACTTGTATGTCCCTATTTAAGTCACACAATCAACAGAACAAAGAAATAATCGCCAATAAACACGCTATACGATTCGGCCTTATCGCTGTGTTTCTATGCGGAATAGGCTTCAGTATCATAGCGCCAGTCGTCCCCTTCTTCGTGCAGCCATATACAAGTAATCCCGGAGAACAAGCTATTGTTGTTACGCTGCTGACGTCTGTATATGCCCTTTGCGTATTTGTTGCGGCTCCCGTACTTGGAGCATGGAGTGACAGATATGGCCGTCGTCCGATACTCTTATTATGCCTGCTGGGTTCTGCAATCGGGTACTTTGTATTTGGTATTGGAGGAGCACTATGGGTACTATTTGCTGGTCGCATCATAGAAGGCATAACAGGTGGGAGCATTGGTACGATTTTCGCCTATTTTGCAGACATCATTCCTCCTGAGCAAAGAACCAAGTACTTTGGATGGTTGAGTGCAGTTGTAGGTGTAGGTACTGTCATTGGTCCAACGGTAGGCGGATTTCTTGCCAAGTTTGGTTATGCTGCACCCATGTATGCTGGTGCTCTTATAACGTTATTGAAAGTTGTTTATGGATTCTTTTATATGCCGGAAAGCCTTCCCAAGAAAGATAGATTGAAAGAGATTAGCTTAGCTAGACTGAATCCATTTATACAGCTTGTTCATGTACTCTCCATAAAAAATTTAAAATGGCTGTTTATCTCGGCATTCTTACTTTGGATACCCAATGGATCTCTGCAGGCTGTTTTCTCCCAATTTACAATAGATACGTTCAGTTGGAAGCCAGTACTAATCGGACTACTGTTTTCAATTATGGGCGTTCAAGATATCTTGTCACAAGGTTTCATCATGCCCAAGCTTTTGATAAAATGGAATGATAAACAGATCGCTATTCTTGGCATGGTTTCGGAGATTGTAGGTTACTGTCTTATTGGGCTATCTGCTTTGTTCTCATTCTATCCTCTATTAATTGCTGGCATGTTTATTTTTGGTTTTGGTGATTCGATTTTTGGGCCTTCCTTCAATGGCATGCTCTCCAAGTCAGTCGATTCCCGTGAACAAGGTAGAATTCAAGGAGGCAGCCAATCGATTCAAGCTTTAGCAAGAATGATTGGACCCATCCTTGGAGGTCGAATTTATGTTTCATTCGGTCATGCCGCACCTGCTATTATGGGTGTGATTCTTATCGCAGCCGCAATACCTATTTTGTATAAGAGAACGGTGACGGTTGGCACTTATAACTAAAAACCCGAACAATAAGATATACTCGTAGGCGAGCGAATCAAATTGATCGGGTTTATTCAAGCAAACTAAACGACACATTTAGCATGTATAAAGAGTTTCCAGTCATTCGAACGGTTAATCTTCTCCGTTATCGACCTCGCCATTTAATTGTTCAGCATAGGCTCGCATCAGATCGTAATCATGATTAATCTCAACTTCTGCGATGTGTGCAGGATCTTGCTCTTGAGGAACTGTCTTCTCATCTGCCACATGATTCACCCCTTCCAGATCGTAAGGGATAGGTTTTCCTATATCCCCTTTGTTATCCATGCATATAAGAGAATATTATTCGACGTAAGGCGAAAATAATCCATATCGAGGGAACTAACGTCAGGCAGCAACTATTCGTTACGGAGGATCGTCTATTTTTAGTCCCACTATTTTCCAATACTAACGTTTAGATAAGCAACACATGATCGGAGCTGCTGATGAAAATGAAAACATGGATAACAATTACTGCCTTTTCTGCGCTGTTACTTAGTTCCTGCTCCGCCGCGGGGGAAGAACGGACGAAAGTCATTGATCTTGTTACGGGAAACAAATCCCAAAAACAACAATTGATATATAAGGAAGGAACAAACGTGATGGAACGGATAGCCGTTCCTACTGGTTATGAGAGGGTCCCTGTAGCGGATGGTTCCTATGGGAATTATTTGCGGAATCTACCTTTAAAGCCCCATGGTTCCAAGGTACATTTGTTTAATGGAGAGCTTAAGGCGAAAGAGGTTTACGAAGCTGTGCTCGATGTGGATGTAGGGGAGCGGGATCTTCAGCAGTGCGCTGATGCAGTTATGAGACTGCGTGCCGAATACTTATATGGGAGTGGCAACTTCGATAAAATTCACTTCAATTTTACAAATGGCTTTAAAGCAGACTATGCAACATGGAAGAAAGGAAATCGGATTGAAGTTTCCGGAAACAAGGTCTCATGGATCAAGCGGGGAGCGGCTTCGGACAGTTACGAAGTGTTTCGAAGTTATCTGAACATGGTATTTGCGTATGCAGGAACTTTGTCCTTGTCCAAAGAAATGAAGAAGGTGCCGCTGTCAGAGATTCAAGCTGGAGATGTATTTCTGGAAGGGGGGACGCCAGGACATGCAATCGTTGTATTGGATGTGGCTCAACACGCCAAGACGGGTGAAAAACTCTTTATCTTAGCTCAGGGCTACACACCCGCACAAGACATCCATGTTCTAGAAAACGAGGATAACGGGGAGGGGAATCCTTGGTATTCCGCTGTTTTTGAAGGAAAGTTGAACACGCCTGAATGGACGTTTACAAGAGAACAACTGTACAGATTCTCAGAGTAATATCAGGTAGAGGAGGACGGGAAATGGTTCCTAAACATATCGTTTCTGCGGCAACAATTGTTCTGAATGAGCGTAACGAAATCCTATTGATAAAAGGGCCCAAACGAGGATGGGAAATGCCAGGAGGGCAAGTTGAAGAAGGAGAATCATTAAAAGATGCAGCCGTAAGGGAAACAAAAGAAGAGAGCGGTATAGATATAGAAGTAACCAAGTTTTGTGGTATATTTCAAAATGTAAGTGCTAGTATTTGTAACACGTTATTTTTAGGCAGACCAATTGGTGGCGAATTAACAACGACCCCTGAGTCTTTGGAAGTTGGATTCTTTCCAATAGAAACAGCTTTAGAAATGGTGAATTGGGGTAATTTTAAACAAAGAATTGAGTATTGTTTGAATGAAGAACTTCATCCTTTTTATGTTGAATTTTCCATACCACTTAAGGAATGCTAGAGTTCCAGAAGTAACGGAGGAATCGAAAACTGATGACTATATCGGGTATTCGTTATGAACGCTACACGGGGAAAGATTATCATGTTGTAAGTGAATTAATAAGCCATGACGTTGACGCGGGAGAAAATATGCTGCGGTTGCTTTCGGAACAACCGGAATTATTTATTACCGTATCCGTTGAGGATAAGCTTGTTGCTTTAGCACAAGTAAACGAGCCTTCAACACAGTCTTATTTAACTGTGTTTGTTGCTCCGGAGTTTCGTAGACAAGGAATCGGTTCTGCTACGATAAAGTATGCCGAAACGATATTGCGGGAGGGTGGAGCCCAAAAAGTTAGGAGTTCCTACCGGAGTGGTCATCACTCATCTCTTACGTTTGCGCGCAAGCTCGGTTATGATAATTACTTTTCGTCGACTTTTATGCAGCGAACTGGCGATCCCTTTCCTCAGGAGAAGCTTCCAGTGAGGCAGTACTTAGACGATGACTATTCGACCAGTCAGTCGCTGTATGCCAAAGCGTTTCACGATATGCGTGTTCGTGTCGGGCGCTTTCCTGATTCAGTCATTGCCCAGCCGAGTGAAAAAGAACGAAAAGCATGGAATGAGGATGCGGTAGACCGTTTTGTATACGAAATTAACGGAGAAATCGTCGCTTATAGCCACCTTTCTGGTCATGTACTCAGTAGTATTTCTGTTCGTACTGACTTTCAGGGGCTTGGGATTGGTAGAAGATTTGTTATCTTTTTATGCAATGAAATCTATCAACGCGGCCATGACAAAGTGGATCTCTGGTGTGTTTCCGGGAATTATGCCAGAAGTCTGTATGATAGCCTTGGCTTTAAAGAAAAGTACATAACGGAATTTTTGCAGAAAACACTATGAATGTGACTTTAGATAGCTTAGAATCATTTTGAATTAAACAAATAAAAGGGGATAAAAATGAACCAAGAGGATGTTAAGCAACGGATTAAAGATTACCAGCAGGCAGATGGCGTGCAACCTCTTATGTGCGGACTTAATAGTAAACACGAGAAATTATATCCAAAGATTCTTGAACAAGGGTTGGTTCTTCTTTGCCCTAATTGCAATTATACGCAGACGTACATCCCGGATCTCTTCTTCGATGATGGTTTTTATGAATGGTTGCGCGGCATGAAGAGATTGATTTAGGGAGAAGTCGGTTTAATCATACTTGAATTACGGTATACTTATTAAGCATAAGAGAGTGCAATCAAACCTTACGGATCGGAGTGATTAAAGTGTCGACATCAAGAAAATTAGTCTTTTTTATCGCGATGAGTCTGGACGGTTTCATAGCCAGAGAAGACGGCAATCTAGACTGGATGTTCGCTGTTGAAGGCGAGGGAGACAACGGGTTTTCGGCCTTTTACGATACGACAGACACGATTCTGATGGGCAAAGCTACATACGATCATTTACTGACAATGGTAGAAAGTTATCCCCATGCAGACAAGACAAGTTATGTGTTTTCGCGAACGGAGAGTCGTGATGATTCAAGTGTCACGTTCGTACAAGAAGATCCAACAACTTTTGTACAGCGACTTAAGCATACTGAAGGATCGGATATTTGGCTTGTCGGAGGAGCGGGATTGGCGGACGAGCTGATCAAATCAAAACTCATCGACGAATGGATCGTTTCAATCGTACCCATTGTATTGGGTAAAGGAATTCCTCTCTTTAAAGCTGGCAATCCGGAGACAACATTGAACTTAAATCAAGTTACGCGCTTCGGGCAATTTGTGCAGCTGCATTATGTAACCAAATAGAAAGAAACTTAGAACCTTGGTTGACAATCAAGCGAAACCATGTTAATTTATAACATATAAAACACATTGAATTAATCGGAATTAAGTAATTAGCTGACTGGTCACCCGGAAGCATGGATCTTTTGAATCCATGCTATTTTTGTTTTTAAAAAGGAGTGGATATGAAATGGGCATATTATTGGACTCTTTAAAACTTGCAAGCTTAAGTAAAGTGGATCGTTGGGTTGATTTTAAAAAGCTGTTGGACGAAACGTATACGAAACGTGAGAATCAAGGATCTCGACTTGAGCATTCAGGAAGTTTGCCACATAGCTCCACGCCAAGCAATCATTATCGATAAGGAGGAACAACCAATGAATCAAACCAATATCCTATTCAATCAAGAAACGGTGAACGTGAACTTAATCGGTACTGATCATAAACACATACCTTCTTTGCTCCATGCGTTAAAGAGCAATAAACTGACGTTAGGGAACATTCAAACCCCTCTTATCCAAGTTGATTTGTATAGCTCAGAAGCTATTCTCTATTCAGAAAAAGGGGATAAATACAGGGTTCCATTGTTTTGAACCGGCTGTTGGGGAGAGGCATAAAGCTGCACATGAAGAGGCTGTTCAAAAAAGTCAATGTAGACTTTTTGAAACAGCCTCTTCTTTCGTTAATGACCTAGGAGTAATGAACCTGCTTCCTCTGCTTCCCGCATCCTAACTGGATTTTCTCCATCTATTTGAAGCGGATTTCTCGAATCCGATGGATTAACTGTATTTTCTGTAGTTAAATTCCTCCGATTTGCTCGTTTCTTCAAATTTCATCTAAAATAGATGTATGTTATCCATCTAATCATGAATGCAGGTCAGATTCGAGCAAACCAACCTCAAACTTGCCATTATCGATATCTGAACATAGGGTGCATGACATGGTATCAAAACGGATAGAGCCAAAATCATCATGTGGACAACCAAAAAGATCATGAAATTGCGTCATGAGAATAGCTATAATTTGCTTAGAGATGGAAGTGATTTTGTCATTCGCTGGCTTGCAAACGCTTGCAAGGAATGTTGTTTTACACGCGAAGATGAATACTGCTGGGTTATAGGGAGATTTTATCGTTCAGCCAATTAAAGGACATCGCCCTAAATAGACAGAATGTATGTCTACGAAGTCTTATTTCGTATTATAGAAATTACGGGGTGAAGGTGTTGAAGTTATTTACGAAGCCATGGTCGTTTTCAGTGACTCTCCATATCTTGTTAGTCGTCATGGTTGTCTTTCCGATCGCGACGATATCTACCATGATTCTTCAAGTATATAAACGCGATTTATTGCAGCAGACAACGGAGCGGACCCTGCAAACTCTCCATGCTGTTACTTATTCAGCTCAGCAAGAGATCGGTAAAATCGAATACGCTGCAGCTGCCGTCGGTGTCGATCGCGATGTGTTATCAACGGTCACATCCTTGATTCAAGCGGATGAAAGCAACCGCTTTAAGTATATCAACGATCTAACTCTTGCGCTCAGCAGATACACCTACTCGATGTCCAGCCAGCTGTTGGCGATCCACTTTTTTTATAAAGATGGCGGCGTGTATTCGTTTAAGCAGAACTTGATCAAGGATGAGCAGGAACTACGTTCAGCGTCATGGTATCAGAACTTGCTTCAGCACAAAGATAGTGTGCAGTTTCTTAGTCTTCAGGAAACGCTTCTATACGGAGTGAGTGAGCCGTTAGCGGTGACAGCTGCGATCGCTCCCAGTGACTACCATACGCTTAGTAATGTCGAGATGATTTATTTTTCACTGAATGAAGAAGCGTTTGATAAAATCTTGCGACAGCAGCCCAACGATGATTCCACTTATGTCATTGTGAGCAAGGAAGGTCAAGTTGTCACAGCCAGTTACAATTGGGAGCAATCGAGCTTAACACCAGCCAAACTTGAGCAGATCAGAAGTGCGCGTGAGGGCCATTTTATCGATCAGGTGAGCGATCGCAAGATGATGGTGACCTATGCGAGCGTTGGAGAAACAGGCTGGAAAGCAATTCAAGAGATCCCTTACAGTAAAGTAACAGCCAATTATGAACGTATTTTTAAGTTTGTCCTATTCGCAACCATTGCGGTTATCATTGTATTTTTGTTAATTTCCTTTTATTTAGTTCATAGCTTGACGAGGCCTATTCACGTCTTAGTCCGTAAAATGTCCCTTGTGATGGAAGGGGAGCTAAACGCCAAGATTGGGACTTCTAAAATTGCGGAAATGGCAGCGCTAGGCAGAACGTTCAATCATATGCTGGATCAAATTAAGCTGCTTCTAAGGCAGCGAGAGGAACAAGAGCAAGCGAAGCGGAAAGCAGAGTTCGCGGCTTTGCAGTCGCAAATTAATCCGCACTTTCTTATTAATACATTGAATGCCATTAAGCTGATGGCGCTGATCAGTAAAGTGGACAACATCCGGAACATGACCAATGCACTGATGCGTCTCGTATCGTCCTCGTTTAACCGGGGCGGCGTACTTATCCGTTTTTCCGATGAAATCGCTAATTTAAAGCATTACCTATACATCATGGAAATTCGTTACGGCAACAAATTTGAAGTGGAATGGGACATCGACCCACAAACTGAAACGAAATATTTGCTTAAGCTGCTCATTCAACCCATTTTGGAAAATAGCATTGTACACGGTATGGCGGGCAAAGAAACTCGTGGGAAAATCGTCATCCAAGCACGTGTTCACGAAGGCAGTCTGTACATTGTGATCTCCGATAATGGAGAAGGAATGACAGAAGAGCAGCTCGAGGAGTTCCGTACAAGGCGTAGTCCGCATACGTTTTCAGGCATGGGCGTCGCCAATGTCCATCACCGAATTCAGCTGCACCATGGCGAGGATTACGGTATTATTTTGACTGCGAATGAACCTAAAGGAACGAAAGTGTCAATGAAAATCCCGATTATTCATCGTGATCAGGAAGAGGAGCGACCACTTCAGTTGGAAGCTTAACGCAGTTCATAAAAGATCAACTTCATAGCCGAAAAGATCATTTGGATGCGTTTCCATCCCGTGTATGATAAAGACAGGTTAAACAACCAACCGAATTAAAGAAACATTCATTGGAGGGGTTTCAAGAATGGGGAAAAGTAAATTCGTAAGCACGGTGCTAGTGGGCGGACTTGTTATGCTGAGTGCATTGACAGGATGCTCGAAAGAAACGGCAGCACCAGCAGCAGCTTCCGTCAAACCAGCCGAAACGAAAGCGGCAGCAGCGACGCCAAAACCAGCGGATCCCGTTAAGTTAAAACTTGCGATGTGGGATGCCAAAGGAGATCTTAAGTTCTGGACAGACAAAGTGAAGGAATACACGAAGCTAAAGCCGAACGTGACCGTAGATATTGAGATGGTGCCGGATAACGGCGGTCAATACTTGAAAGTACGATTAGCTGCTAATGATTTGCCTGATCTGATGTACCTCAAGCCTGCGCATATGCAAATTTACAAGCAATCCCTTCTTCCACTCGATGACTTAGCAGGGGCCAAGAATAATAAGTTTCCAGCGAAAATTGATGGCAAAATCTTAGGCGCACCGCTCGTTTCTTTCTCGGAATTTGTCTACTTCCACCCAAGTGTTTTCAAAGAACTGAACTTGGAAGTGCCGAAAACGATGCCTGAGTTCTTGTCCACGATGGAGAAAATTAAAACGAATGGTAAATATACACCAATCGCCATCGGCGGTAAGGAAGACTGGACATTCTATCCATTCATGGAGTTTGGCCCGCACATCCTATCTGGGGATGAGAATTACTTAGCAAATTTGGCGAAGACACCAGAGCCGTTCGGAGATGGCAGCACATTTGATAAAGCAGGGAAAATCATCAAAGAAATGGCAACGAAGAAGTTGGCAGGACCTGATGCGCTATCCATATCTTTTGATCAATCCACACAGTTATTTGAATCAAAAAAAGCAGCAATGATCGCAGCGGGTCAATGGTACTACGGTGACTATGCGAATAGAGTGAAAACAGATGAAGATCTTGGCGTATTCCCGCTTCCTTTCCGCAACACAGAGAGCGAGCCGTTAACGTCCATGACGGTATCGGATATGAATGTCGGCATTAACAAAAACAGTAAAAACGTAGAAGAGGCGAAAGCATTCTTCGACTGGATGTTCAGTAAAGATGTGTATCAGGGCTTTATTAATATGGCGCAACAGTTCTCAACGATTAATGGCGTCAGCACAGACCTTCCTTTCTTTAATAAATGGACGGAAAAGTATCCGTTTAAACCATTTATCTACTCAGCAACAGATGAAGGCTTTGCTAAAGTAAGTGGTGCGGCACAATTTGATTTCAAAAAAGCTGCACAAGAAATTTACTCTGGCAAACCGATTGACACCTTGGAGAAAGAACTGAATAACAAGTGGAAGAAAGCAGTTGAATCGAACAAATAGGTAATTAAATAGAGGGGACTATCTGAGCGATTGGAATAGTGCCCTCTCTTGTATACAGGAGTGATTACATGAATTATCGCATGCAGCAAAAAGTCGTCATCATTTCGTTTTTATTCGTACCTGTGGCGCTCTTACTTTTGTTTCTGATCTATCCGACTTTGCAGTTATTTCGCTACAGCTTTACGAGTTGGGATGGATATAGCCCGAGTTTTAAGTACATTGGCTTTAACAATTATAAGCAAATGCTGTTTGATTTTCCTGAAGCTTGGCATGCCATTCGAAACAACGTCACTTATTTTATTTTACATGCCATTGCCATTCCGCTTGAAATCATCATGGCTGTTCTCTTGACCAGAGCACTGCGTGGGAGTGCGTTTTTCCGCTTCTCGGTTTTGATGCCTTACATTATCAATGGTATCGCAGTGGCGTATATGTTCAGCTACATTTATAATCCGATCAATGGTCCGTTGAATGAGCTTTTGAAAGCGGTGGGACTTGAATCCTGGATCCAAAGCTGGCTGAGCGATGCGAAAATTGTGAATTATTCGTTAGTCGTTGTTTCTTTATGGCGGTACAGCGGCGTGCATATCGTGTTGTTTCTAGCAGGACTGCAATCGATACCGAAAGACCTGTATGAAGCGGCAGAAATTGATGGTGCGAATTTTTGGCAGCAGCAAAGGTATGTAACGCTCCCAGGCATCCGACGTGTGATCGAGATTATATTATTCATGAATGTGTCTGGAGCCCTTCTTCAGTATGACATTCCGCTTGTTATGACGAACGGTGGTCCTGGCAGTGCGAGCAGTACATTTGGACTCTTTTCACTCCAAACGGCATTTACTTACAACAATTACGGTCTGGCCTCAGCGATGGCAGTTATTCTCTTGCTCATGATTATCGTTTTTTCATCGTTGCAAGCATGGATCGTGAAAGACAGGAGTGGGGCTTAACATGGAACGTGCACTATCGTTTGATCAAATGAGTAAGCAGCCGTTGCCAAGCCGTACGCGATCGATGGGCAAGCAACGTATAGTAGCGAATATCGTGTACTATGTGCTTTTTACGCTCATGGCTATCCTGATTTTCGTACCGATTTTACTCGTTGTATTTGGTTCGTTTAAAACGAATTTGGAGCTTGCCGAAACGTCGCCATTTTCGCTTCCGAAGAGCTTTCTTCATATCGACAATTACGTGAGTGCTTTGAAAGAAGGCAACATGATTCGCGGACTTGGGAACTCGATTCTGCTGGTTGTGTTAAGTATGCTTGGCAATATGCTGCTCGGGACGATGACGGCATTTGTGCTCAATCGGTTTCAGTTCCGCATGAAAAAGTGGATACTTCTCCTTTTTATGATGTCGATGATCATTCCGGCTTACACGACAGAAATTGCTCGCTTTCAACTCCTGCATACACTCGGCGTTTATAATACGCTTGGGGCACCACTTCTTATTTATATTGGTACGGATATTATGCAGATTTACATTTACATGCAATTTCTCGAAAAGATTTCGGTTCAGCTTGATGAGAGTGCTATGCTGGACGGCGCTTCTTATGTTCGAATCTTCCGTTCGATCATATTCCCACTGCTGTTGCCTGCCACGGCAACACTGGCGATTTTAAAAAGTGTCACGATCATGAATGATATTTTCGTTCAGCAGTTATATATGCCAGACAAGAAGCTGGCGACGTTGGCGACTTCCTTAACTTCATTCGTGAGTACGCGCAGTTCGGACTTGTCTATGCTCTGTGCAGGTATTATTATCGTTTTATTGCCGAGTGCCATCTTCTATATCGTTTTTCAGCGGTATATTTTTAAAGGTCTTATGGAAGGCGCGGTGAAAGGATAAATACGAAGGAATTAACTTCACAGATGGGGGATGGACAGGTTGTTTAAAA
The DNA here is from genome assembly GCF_059692015.1 of Paenibacillus sp. J22P165. Classification (NCBI taxonomy): domain Bacteria; kingdom Bacillati; phylum Bacillota; class Bacilli; order Caryophanales; family Paenibacillaceae; genus Paenibacillus; species Paenibacillus sp. J22P165. The sequence goes on from NZ_JCAUAP010000004.1 coordinate 130,708, forward strand.
TGATGATTGTCGACGATGAACCGCTTGTTCGTCTAGCGCTTCTACATATGATCGACTGGGATAGCATGGGCATCCAGGTTGTTATTGAAGCTGACGATGGGTTGGAAGCACTTGCTATTCTAGAGCAGCACGGTGATATCGATCTGATGCTGCTTGATATTGAGATGCCTAGACTGAGCGGCATTGAGTTGCTGCGAGCCCATCCGGCAATTGTACAGAAGCGAAGACCTGTCGCCATCATGCTAAGTGCCTACAGCGATTATAGCTATGTCAGAGAAGCTTTCGTGCTTGGCGCCATTGATTTTATTGTGAAGTCGGATATGGATGAGGAACACCTGGTTCCTGTTATTTTGAAGGCGCTCAATGAGCTTCAAACACGGGAGACGTCAACGCCTGTTGTTGAACGTCCGGATGAAGAGATTGACCGGAGGAGTGAAATCCTTCGGCAGCTCATCTCTATTAATCCACAGCAGAATGAATCGGCGTATGCTGCTGCAGGGGCTTGTATCACGGAGTGGCTCGAAGAATCGAATCAACTGGTTGCCGTTATTACCATTTCGCAAGGCTCATCTGAGGCTGGAAGAATGGGGAGAAGTTTAAGGGATGGTCAAACCCAACGGTTTATTATGCAGTCGGTGCAAACCGTTCTGGACGCCATGTCAATGAAGCATCTCTTATATGCGAATGGCCAATCGGAATATGTGCTATTTTGTTCATTCGCAGCATTTCGAAGTGAAAGTATGATTCGGGAAAAAGTACAGTCGGCTTTCTCTATGATTCAAACGCGACTCAATCAATATGTCAATGTGTCCATCTCCATTGGAATTAGCGATCTAGCTAGCGGCATGAAGGCTTGGTACCGTTTGTATCAACAAGCGGCCCATTTGGCCTCGATGAGTTATTTTGCCGGATTTAATAAGGTGTTCTATCCGGAAAGCTGCATAGAGTTGGGAAAATCCAGTGGGGACAGCGGAATTGAGCATGCCCGTAAGCTGCAGGTGACGCTGAAAACAACGGGAGCAAGCATTGCGCAGCTGCTAGAGCAAAGTAATGCCCAGTTATGGTCGAAGGAATTTGAGCAGATGGAGCTGCTGCTTGGGCAAACATGGGGCTGGAGACCGCAAGATGTGCACACCGCGTTGGAGGATTTACTTTGGGAGCTTGGAGGACTGCTTTATCGCAAAGGCATTCGTTGGGATGACCTCGACGAAGAACTCCAGCATCCTTTTGAATATATGAAGCGTTTGGAGACACTGGAGGAAACAAAAACTTGGCTTCATCGCATGTGCAGTCAGTTATTTCAACACATTCACGGCAAGACAACGGAGGCGAACTACAGCAGTGTCGTCACTCTGGCCAAGCAATTTCTGGATCTCCATTATACGGAGGACGTCAACCTCACGTTAATCAGCGAAATGGTAGGTGTTAGCGAAGGCTATTTAAGTAAGCAATTTACCAAAGAAGTCGGTTGTAATTTTATTCAGTATTTAACGAACTTACGCATTGAGGAATCGAAACGTTTAATGAAAAAGAAGGGCAATAAAATTACGTATATCGCTGAAACAGTCGGGTACTTGAATGTGGAACATTTCAGCAGAATGTTCAAGAAAACGACGGGGTATAGCCCGAAGTTGTATCGGGAGAGTCGCATTTTCGAATAGTGAACTAGTCTTCTATACCTTCTCAGTTCCCATTTTCAGCTTGCGGTACGTGCTGGGGGATTGATGGAATGCTTTCTTAAATAGCTTGGAAAAATGAAACTCATCATAAAAATGCAGCTTAGCTGCAATTTCTTTCAACGATAAGCTAGTGGTTTCGAGAGCAACTCTCGCAGCTGCTAGCTTTAGTTTTATGAGGTAGTCGTTTGGAGACAAGCCTGTGAGTGCACGGAACCGGTTGAAAAAGGTCGTACGCGACCAACCGCTAAGCTTGAGCAGGTCTTCAATGCGAATTTGTTTGTCCAAATTTCGATGGATATAGATGAGGATTTGGTTGAGCTCGGTGTGATGAGAGAGGGCAACCAAGGAATGTTCTCTAGTTAACAAGAGTAAAATTTCTTGTAATAAAATGTTTGACGCATATTCGTAACCATGAGGCTGAACAATTAAGCCATCAATCATCCGTTCGCACAATTGCATGGCTTCTGCCATTTTGCCGGTAGAGATCACTTCCATTACGGGAAGCTGTAGATAACGGGTCATGTTTAGTTGGCTAAAATCCAGAAAATAAAACTTCCAATCGTTATTCAGACATTTGTACATGGCAGGAATGCCATCTTCCACGAAGAAAAAGGTGTTTTTCTCCAACTCATGCGTATGATTATTTAGTGTAATGCTACCTTGTCCATCAAAAGTAAGGAAGAGACCTGGTATATCAAAGCCGTTCCTCTTCGATACTTCATAGCTATTATCGGCATGAACCTTCCAGATAGAGTCAAATACAGGGAGAGGAACATCTCTCTTTTCTAACGCATAGGGAATGTTGATAACGGTCATGGTTTGCTCCTTTGCCTGTATTTCAATCTTCGTTATTGTACGATTATACATGAAATGATAACGCTAATCCATGGTTGAAATCATTGGCGCACCCTATACTTAGACTATAAGCAAGTGAGAAACTACTTAGGAGTGTGGATAAACATGACGATGATGTTGAAAGTAGGCAATCGCGAATTAGAGATGCATGGACAGCATTTAGAGGAACTTAGAAGCTCAAATGATATTCTTCATGATATGGCAGCATTGCGTGATCGAATGGAAGAGGATGGGTACTTACTCATTCGTGGATTTCATGATCGGGACAAGGTGTTGGATGCTCGTACGAGTATTTTGGAAAAAATGGCACAGATGGGCAAGCTTAATCGCGACACGCAGCTTGAGGATGGTGTGATGGCGGATGGCAGCAAAACTATTTTCTTTGGGGGAACGAACGAAGATTTACCTGCCCTCTTGAATGTCTTGAATGGCGATCATATTATGCGCTTCTTTGATGAATTTCTGGGTGACCAATCATTAACCTACCATTACAAATGGCTGAGAGCTGTTGGGAAAGGTGATTTCACAGGGGCGCATTATGATATCGTTTACATGGGAAGAGGCACTCACAACGTGTATACAGTATGGTCCCCGCTGGGAGATGTGTCTTATGAAATGGGGGGGCTGGCCATTTGCCTTGGTTCACACCGTTTCGAGAAATTGAAGGCGTCCTATGGCTCCAAGGATGCTGATCGTGATGGGGTTAACCACTATACGGATGATCCGCTGTTCATTACGGAGAAGTTTGGCGGTAAGTGGGCAACAACGGAATTTCAGGCAGGAGATGTGCTCATCTTTGGCATGTTCTTGATGCATTGTTCCCTTGAAAATACGACGAACCAGTACCGGATTAGTGTAGATGCTCGGTATCAGTCCGCGAATGAGAAGGTAGATGAAAGATGGAGTGGGAAAAAGCCGAGGGGCCATTCTAAATAAGGAATGAGAATATCTTGCTCAAAGAATGGCTGCTAGTACAGGCAGACCATTCTTTTTTTTTGAAGAATTATTTCCGGGGAAATCAAAAATAATAACATCCCGCGGATCATCCCAAAACATTCCAATAATGTATAAATTGTGATCTTTAAGGAAATATAATTATGTTTCGTAATGATTGTTTTGGGTGGGTGATGTGGCAATGGATAAGGCAATCGGTAAAATCAGTTTTTTACAAATGTGCATGATTTTTATGCTTATGAATGGACTTATGAGTCATGTAATCGTCATCACAAAACTTCTCGAAGCATCCCGAAGAGATTCATGGATTTCAGTTTTATTGGTGGGGGCGTTATTAGTTCCTTGGTGTGCTCTTCTTGTTGTGTTTATGAAGAGGTCAGGCCAGCAGAAGTTGCAGCCTTGGTTAGCTAGTAAGACCAACAGTTTCATATCATGGGTGATTGTATTTCCGATCTGTGTACAGTTGTTTCTAATTGGATTATCGACTGTCCTGTATACCGCAATTTGGACGAATGTCGCTTATTTACCGTTAACCCCCAAAATTGTGTTGGTAATTGTATTGTGCATAGCATGTCACTTTTACGCTATTTCAGGTTTACGCATGATAGCTATAAGTTCGGCTATCATGCTACCCGTTGTAATTGCCCTTGGGTACTTTGTTGCGCTCTCGAATGCCCCGCAGAAAGACTATACGCTTCTAAAGCCAGTTATGGAGTATGGATGGCAGCCCGTCTTACATGGCATGATTTATTCAGGAGGCGGGTTTATTGAACTTATCATGTTTTTGGCCATCCAGCATCGTCTGAAGTCCCGTGTTCGGGTGTGGAAAATCGTTGTTTTTGCAGTTCTTATGGTATACATCGCGATTGGCCCCATTATTGGCGCACTTAGTGAATTCGGACCTGAAGAAGCTGCTAAACAGTCTGAATCCCCATATGAACAATGGCGATTAGTCAAATTGGGCAGTAATATCGAGCATGTCGACTTTTTCTCTGTATTCCAGTGGCTTGCTGGCGCAATTATTCGAGTGGGCTTCGCACAATATTTACTTGGGGAAATGATGCCTTATAAAAGTTCGAAAAAACGTAATCGATTCCTCCTTTGCATTACAATTAGCTTCATTGCACTATCCATGATTCCCCTTGAGAAATATACACTTTACTTATGGATGTATCGATTTTATTTTCCAATTTCTTTAGGGATTGTTTTGTTCGTATCGATACTTTGCGTAACGATCTCGTTATTTGCCAAGAAGTTCAAGGAGGAAGCGGTATAAATGGGGACGACACTTGAGCTAATTGAAGGTTGGGATAAACAGAAGATCAAGGCGTTATTTCGTCACGCAGCGGACGTTGATTTGCAGGAATATCAATTTGGAGAAGGCAACTTTGCTGAAGTTGTTCTCATTTATTGTGGTGGGTTATGCGATTCCTCCCAGATTGCCAAAGTCGTTCTTCCAGAACTTGAAAGCTTTTATAGGAAACAAAGGTTAGGTGACATACAATTCGAGAATGGATTCATTTCATTACCCCTAATCGCAGTAGAATCTACTGCCTCGCAGGAGCAAATATCCGAATGGATCTTTCAAGGTGATCTCCTTCTGTTGTTCTCACAGACGAATCATTTATTGAGAATGAGTATAGCTCGTCGTCCGGAGCGTACTCCCGAGGAATCAAGTACGGAAATCTCCATCAATGGACCCAAAGATGGATTTGTGGAAGATATAACAGTTAATGTAGCTTTAGTTCGAAAACGTATTCGCAGTCATTCTCTCAACTATGAAGCTTTTACGTTAGGAAGGAGAACAAAAACAAAGGTTGGTTTGTTGTATTTTACGGATATCATTTCGCCTGATGTGCTGAAGGAAGTTCGAAAAAGACTGAATAAAATAGATGTCGATGGACTTGAAAGCATCAATCAACTGGAGCAGAATATTGCGGATAAGCCATTCGCACTGATGCCTTTGTTTGATTATACAGGCCGGCCAGACAAGGTAGTCAGCAGTTTGCTGAACGGAAGATTTGTTATTATCGTCGACGGTAATCCCAAGGTTCTAATCGGACCGGGGACTTTTTTACTTTTACTAAAATCACCCGAAGATATATATACCAGTTTCCAGTATACTTCGTTTGCACGTCTGATTCGCTTGATAAGCTTTCTCTTATCAATCTTATTACCGGGTGCATGGGTAGCGCTTACTTCGTTTCACCCAGATCAGATTCCCTTTCGATTAATGTCAACGATTGCCACCGCGCGTATTGGACTGCCGTTCTCCGGACAAATTGAAATGTTTATTTTGCTTATGTTGTTGGAGATTTTTAGAGAAGCAGGCCTTCGCCTCCCAAGTTCCATCGGCCAGACATTGACCGTTGTTGGTGGGTTAATTATCGGAGATGCAGCCATTCGTGCTGGGTTCGTTTCCCCAAGTGTCATCGTAGTTGGAGCTATTGTAGTAGTGACCGGGGCGACTTTAGTCAATCAAAATTTAAGTGGAGTCGTTAGTATGATCCGGTTCGCGTTTTTTTTCATTGCTGCCGTTTTTGGCATGTTTGGGTTAATCGTTAGTTTTGTGCTGTTTATTGGCTATATGTGCCAATTGAGTTCCTTCGGAGTACCGTACATGTCACCTCTGTCACCTCCAGTGTTTAAAGAGATGGGACGGGCTATTTTGCGACTTCCTTGGAACCAATATAAAAAAAGACCCGAAGACCTAAACACCTTAGATTCTGATAAGCAAGGGGAAGAAGCTCCTCATGAAAGTAATCATTAAATTGCATATCGTTCTGACTGTACTTGTGATTGTGTCAGGATGTTGGGATTCCAAAACCATTCAAAATATGGCTTATGTGACGGCCCTTGGGCTTGATTACAAGGATGGACATTTTACATCGTATATACAGATTCTAAATTTTTCGAATGTGGCCAGGAGCGATAAAATAGAGATTGGAAAAAATGTGCCGATATGGATTGGGAAGGGAGAGGGAGTTACTGTTGTTGAAGCTTTAACCTCGATCTATAAGACTTCGCAAATAAGAATATATTGGGGACATATCAAAGCGATCGTCTGTACGGAAAATCTATTTAAAAACAAAGTTGCACTCAGACAGGCCTATGATGCGATTAATCGCTATCATGAAGTCAGATACAATATCTTGCTATTTGGTACAAAAGAAAACTTCATAGACATTTTCTCGCAAAAATCACTGCTTAACCTTTCACCCTTGGATTCGATCATGGATACACCTGAGGAAAGTTTTAGACAGAGATCCTCTATTCAGCCTCAGTATGGTTACAAAAACATTGCCGAATTAAATGAAAAGGCAAGAACGATCATTCTTCCAACACTAGCCATCTCGAAAGAAGAATGGCAAGAGGATGGAAAAGAGAAGCCCATGTTTAAAATAAACGGTGCATTCGCCATGCAAGAACATCAAATAACGGGGTGGTTTTCCGAAGACGATCTTAGAGGAGTAAGATGGTTAAATAAGAAAATGAAACGTGTCCTTGTAGTCATTCCCGATAATAAAAAACCGAAGGCATCGTTAATGCTAACTAAATCTCGTCATAAAATAAAGCCGTTAATTGAACAGGACAAAGCGCGTTTTAACTTTCGTGTAGAGGCCACTGGAGCTGTTGAAGAAATGGTTGAAAATGTTTCTATTCAAGAAATGGAAGCACAAGCCGCACAAGTGATTCGAGATGAAATTCTATCGACGTATCGAAAGGGACTTGCCACGCAGTCGGATCTGTTGAATTTGTACGGAGAAATCTATAGAAACGATCCCAAAGCATGGCATCGCTTAAATGACGGAGATCATCTGGTGTTAGATGAGGATACCTTAAGTAGTGTTGATGTGAAAGTGAAACTTATACAAACCGGAAAATATAAAGGCAGAGTGCTTCCTGAGTAGTCTAGTCTTATTTAAGGACGGGGTCACCCTTTAGACCGAAGGTTTGTAAGGGACCAAAGGTGGTCATGCGGGTTATCAGCAAGGCCATCTCTCGGGGAGAAAGTTGCATACCGCTTTCCAACCAATGCTGAATGACTCCCAAATTTGCGGACGCCAAATAAGCAATAATGAAATCTCGCGGCACCGGTACGTGCTCAGCCTGATGCAAAGACAGTTTATCAAAAAGATGTTTTTGCATAATCTGTTTTACTTGGCTGGGATAAGCAGCATCGCCTTTAGGACCCAAGAGAACTCTGAAAAATACCGCATGCATGGTGAAAAAAACGAACAACTCCGTGAAAATCGGATGAGGCTCGTTACGTGCGGCATACTGGGTTATTTGAATAGGGTCAATGTTCTTGACGATTTCTAGAATGTTGTTGAGCATATCCTTTTTGCTCTGTTCCAGTAGATCGTATTTATCGCAGTAGTGCAAATAAAAAGTACCCCGATTTAAACCGGCTTTCTGCATTAAATCCCGGATGGTAATGCTTTCGAAGCCTTTTTCTTCTATTAAGTCGATTAAGGCATTTCTAAGCAATATTTTTGTTCGAATGATTCTAGGATCCGTCTTGACTTGCATGTTCTTCCGCCTCTCCGGCAACCTATTTTGTGAACTAATGAACACCCTTTAAACGGCAGTCGGATAAGCGACTTTTGGGGGTATGTTGATCATTGAATTAATCCTCCAACTTATTATAATAAGCTTTGTAAGCAATTATCAACACGAAGTTCATTTAATAGGAGGAGAGCATTTATGAGATCAGAAACGTCTTTTATGCACTATGTAAAAGAATTTATGAGTCAGCGACTTATTTTGTTTCTATTCTCTGTTTATTTTCTTAGCTGTTGCGGGGGCATAGCGACTTTCGGCAGTATTCGGACAGTGGCAGCAATGTGCGTAGGTCCCATTATTGTTGTCGTTATCGAATATACGGTTCACAGATACATTCTACATGAATTTCCGCGGATAGCTCCTTTCGCCTATAGGGGGCACGTTGCCCATCATCAATCACCCAATGACGTGAAACATTTGTTTGGACCTGTCTCTTTCGATGTATGTGCGTATTTGGTCATTTTTGGGTCGGCCTTTCTTGTGACTGGGTTGGATTGGCATCTGTCTTTTGCCGTCGTGTTCGGTGCATCTGGCTTTCAAATCTATTATCAATGGAAGCACTACATTTCCCATCGCCCAATTAAACCTTTGACTCCTTGGGGCAGATGGATGAAGAAAAGGCATCTGCTGCATCATCATATGGATGAGAAGGCTTTGTACAGTGTAACTAGCCCTGTGTTGGATATCGTTATGAGAACTAACCTGCCCAAATCATCCAAGACGCGGTCATCATAGTATTTGCCTAGTCATTATAATCATTCCTTATCATCATACATTTTGCATTCAGCAGCCAGAAAGAAAAGTAAGCGCTACCATGATGTCACATACCTACCTTTTATGTTTTTGAAACTTTCTTTATCGAAAACACTGACTTGATAGACAAAACTAATTTGATGGAGGATGTTGAGTATGAAAACAACAGGAATATGGCTTGGCTGGATCGGTATCATTTTAGCAATTATTGGATTTTTCTATTCACCCGTTTGGATGGGCAGCATTGCCGTTCTTCTCGGACTCATTTGCTTGGCTACCCCTAAAAAGGGACTGGCTTGGTGGTCAGTCGGTCTTGGTATAGTGGCATTTATCATTCCATACTTTAACTAAGCAAGCCTGGTATAGAGAGGACCCATTTTGTAAGGTAGGTATGTGACATCATGGTAACCCTTGCTTCGTTGCAAGGGTTCTTTGCTTTTTATCATAAATCCACCAACGATAAGCCATACTGTAAGGTAACTTACTTACAATTAGGAGGACCTGAATGAGCAAGCAGCATTGGCAAATCCCAGCTACAGAGGGTATCGGTTTCCGGCTCAAACGGGGTCAAGTGATTCGGGTTACGGATGTGGAGGGTGAACAAGTGGCCGACTTTGTGGCCTATCGTGGAGATGATTTCAGCGAGCGACTTGACCCCAGTGTTACGATGGACGCTTTACATGCGATGAAAGTGAAGCCTGGGGATATGATTTACTCCAATAAATATACGCCTATGCTCACGATTATTAGGGATACGGTAGGACAGCACGACTTTATTAACTCGGCATGTCGGCCTGAAATGTACGAGTTGCTGTATAATAAGCGAGACCACACCAGCTGCTATATGAACTTAAATGAAGCACTGGCACCATTTGAGATCCCCGCCCCAGATCAACATTATCCCTTTAATATTTTCATGAACACCATCATTCAACCATCGGGTCAAATCCTTGTAGAAAAGCCTTTATCTCAAGCAGGGGATTATATTGAGCTTCGTGCTGAAATGGATCTGGTTGTGGCGATATCTGCTTGTCCCTGCGAAGAAAGTCTCTGCAATGGGTATAAATGCACACCTATACGCGTCGATATCAATTAATCTTCTAATGAACTAGCTCCTCTCATACAATAACTTGTACAAGTTATTTGATATTCACGGGGGGAAAGTTATGCATGCGTTTGTCACTTATGTAATTCTAGGCATTTCGTTATCGGCTCCCATCGGTCCTATTAACGCTGCTCAACTCGACAAGGGAGCCAGATATGGCTTTACTGCGGCGTGGTTGATCGGGCTAGGCGCGATGTGTGCCGATTTGCTGTATATGCTGCTAATTTATTTTGGTTTAGCCCATTTTTTGACCACTCCTTTTATGAAAACATTTCTATGGTTGTTTGGCTGTTTTGTACTTATTTACACGGGCATTGATACGCTGAAAAACGTGAAAATAACTCAGGAGGTCAGCCCCCGCGAGGCACAATCCAACGTCAGTTCATTCCGATCTGGATTTATTATGGCGCTTACCAATCCGCTAAATATCTTATTTTGGCTCGGTATTTATGGCTCTATTTTAGCCGAAAGTGTACAGAATTACGGTCTTACCCAGGTGCTTTGGCATACCTCCGGTATCTTTGCCGGCATTCTTTTGTGGGATGTTGCTATGGCCACACTCGCCAGTTCCTTTCACAAGTTCGGGAATCGTACTATCCTGCAAACGATTTCTGTTACAGCTGGCCTTTCTCTCATTGGCTTCGGGATGTATTTCGGCTATCAAGCTTATAAGCAGCTAGTTGGTTAGCAGAGGTCTAACCGAGATACTCACCCATCTAATCTCCTTCGCATAGTATGCTTCGTACTTACGAAGGAGGTTATTACGACATGGCTGATCTATACGCCAAAGACTGGCTTGATACACATATGAACACCTTGGCCACATGGAAACAGGATGCTTTTCGTCAATTCGGCAATATGATTGCAGATTCAGGCAATACTTACCCTTGTATACCCGGCCGTCAAGGCTTCCTGACCAACAACCTACGCTTTGGTTTTGCTGCAGATCCAAGATCAGAGCAGGCAGCCCTTGATGCAATGGAGCTCTTGCAAGCCTATGGTCGTTGCTCACGGGAAACAGGGAAATTTGCCTCTCTGGTTATCTTTTTCGAAACACCAGATAACATGCTGAAAAGCTACTCAGTAGAAGACTATGAGCAGCTTTTTTGGTCTGTTCTTAGTGGGGTTAGCGCCAAAGATGAGGCCCCATGGCCTGACCATATTTCAAAGGATCCTGCCCACCATTCTTGGGAATTTTGTTGCGATGGGGAGCCCTATTTCTCCTTTTGCGGGACACCTGCCCACATGCTTAGAAAGAGCCGAATGTTTCCACATTTCCTTATTGCTTTCCAGCCGCGATGGGTGTTTGAAGAAATCAACGATTCTACGCCTTTTGGACGGAATATGAAAAAACGCATTCGCCAAAAATTAGAAGCATACGACAGTATCCCCGCACATCCATCTCTGAAATGGTACGGACAAGAGGATAACCAAGAATGGAAGCAATATTTTTTACGCGATGACGAGAGTATCCCTTCTAAATGTCCTTACACGTTTATGAAAAATAAACTAAAAGCTGTTGGTGTGCTTTTTCATAAATAAGATATCGTTACGCAGGCACTCTTCGTTCCGATTGATGCTTCATCCACCAAGTGATTAGGATAATCACCAAGACGATAAGAAGGCTAGTCCAAAACCCAGGTCTTCCGCTTTGCTCTAAGAGTGGCCCCGTTACGGCTACCAGAATAAGAAGAATAGCGCTCCAAGATTTCAGATGGCCAGTAAGTGTTGGCCGGAGTTGTTTGAGATAGGATGCGACGATAAGCAGCCACGTATATAAGAGCACCAAGCCCCCGGCTGTCGTTATATGTTCAAAGATTTTACTTGGCATGACTAGCGCAAGAACGATAGAAACACTAAGTCCGATCGTGTTCACACCTAGTGCATACAGGGGTAATTGCTTCTTGCCTTTCCGATTGGCCAGCCATGGTGGGGCATCGCCACCTTCCGCTAAAGCAACCAGCATCGTAGATACACCGTATAGCGAGGCAACGAGGATGGAAAATCCTGCAATAATTAGAACCCCATTCATGATATGCACGAGAATGGGTAATTCCATGATGCCAAGTGCGAGCAGCAGGGGGCTTTTATCAGGTGTTACGTGCTCCTTGGTAATAAAAAGAAGCGCTAAACTAATAGCTGCAACGTAGAGCACTGTAATCGCTAGGAGCATAAGCCTCCCAGCTTTAGTTGCCTCTTTGGGGTTTCGCAAATGGATGGCCATAAAGCCCATGACCTCAATGCCGCTAAACGCATAAAACGCATACAAGAGTCCTTTCCATGCGCCAGTCCAACCGGAACCAAACCAATGAGCTGTACTGCCCTGAATGGTGTTTATGCCATGGGTTCCTTTGAAGAAAACAACGCCAGCGATAGCGATGAATAAGAACACTGCCCCCATTTTCACGATAGCGCATATATTCTCGGTTTTGTTAATGCCTTTGGAGCCAAGAATGATAACAAAGATGGCAAGGATCGAGTAGCAAGCAGTCAGCAACCAAAGTGGCAGATTAGGAAACCAGAATTGTGTGAATATGCCAATGGCCGTTAAAGAACTACCTAGAATGAGCATTTCCGAGGACCAATATAGCCATCCCACACCAAATCCTGCCCAACGGCCATAGGCTTCCCTCACATAATTTCGAAAAGAGCCTTTTTCAGGGTTAGCAGCTGTCATCTGTGCTAAGGCTTCATATACAAATAAGGTAGCTAGTGCTGCTAATAAAAATATGGCAATGACCAGGAATCCACTCTTCTGAATGGCGATGCTGGATCCAAGGAAGAAACCAGTTCCGATTGTGCAGCCAATGCCGAATAGGGCTAACTGCCACCAGGACAGCTTGTTCGAGTTGTTATTGCTGTTCGAATGCCGCAAAGTTGCCATAAGTGATGAACCTCTTCCCTGGCTAAAATGTGAGAAAGCCCAAACAGCGGCCTTTGGGCCGATGCTGGGCTCAAGCTGCTAGCTAATGAACAGACGTTCCTCCTCTGTTATTCGGCGGCATTTGTGGAGCCCCGGTTGCGGGGACGAATGCTGTCAGCATGCTTTGCATATCGGAAGAGGCTAATTGTGGTACTTGGTAGTAGGCAAGTCTATTTTGATAGAGGAAGATTTCATATGCCATTTCTATGAAATTTTGTACCTGAGAAGCTAATACACGCCGAACTACGGGATTCGTTACTTCCACGGCGGTCATCGTTAGTAATGAAGCATGCGTTTTGACTAGACCCAGCATATGCCCACTTATTCCCGCATCCTTCACATCAGCGAGAGATTGGTTTGGCTTTTTCGGCGCAGTTGGCTTAATGCCGTAGATCGGATCGGATAATTGCCTAATCATATAGGTGGACGTTTCTTGACTTGGCTTTTGCCCGGTTGTGAAACACTCAGCGGTTACATTGTACTGGGCCAGTGTGAACTGATATTGACGATCCAAAATGTCTAGCAGCTCGCTATCTTGTACAAACTGCCTAAACATCATGAATTGGTCAAGCACATTGATGGTACAGGCCAACACCTCATGTAAATCGAAAAGCTCATGACCGCCGTGGTTTGTGTTTGGTATAGTTTGCGTTGGATTATTGGTTTGTATTTGCTGTTGCATAACGAAGTCTCCTTTGGTGTTGAGGTTAACGTAACTTCGTTAATGTTGGTATTAGATCTTTGGTTTATACATGGATATAAGATCTCGTATACCTATAACTGTTTTATCCGTTTTCTTAATATCCAAGAGAAGGTATTATTAGGTAAATAGTTCTTTGTTTAAGGGGTGAAATCATGCAGAACAACCAACCATCAGCCCAATTACAGCAAGCTATTCAGACTATTGTGTCTGCAATCAATCCGTATATGATTGGACGAACTGGTCCTTTGGTAGTGTCACTGGATGGGGGAAGCGGGGCCGGCAAATCTACATTGGCTGCTGAGTTGGCTTCAGAATTGGGTGCAACAATCATCCAATGTGACGACTTTTTTGATGCGACGATTACTGACAATGCGTGGGATTCATATACGGTGGATCAAAGATGTTATCGTTGCATTGATTGGCAGCGTATGCGGAATGAAGCATTATTACCACTACTGGCAGGTAAGATTGCTCAATATCACCCTTTTTCTTTTTCATCAGAAAATGCTTTGGCATCGCAAATGGTTACGTTGCAACCTTCCAACCTAATCATCCTCGATGGGATTTATAGCGCTCTCCCTGAGATGTTCGATGTTGATCACCTTACGGTTCTCGTAGATGTATTACCCGAACTTCGCCGCTGCCGGCATAATACAAGAGAGGGTACTGACGATGTGGAATGGCATCGCAGATGGGACCCTGTTGAGGATTATTATTTTTCAGTCTTACGGCCGCCAGCCTTCTATCAGGTAATCGTGTTTAACACGTAGTACATATTGTGCTAGAGGTAACGATATTTGAACGAACCAGAAAAGGCTGCCTCGTGGCAGCCCTTCATTTTGTTAATAAAGTATAGTTTACTCAGCCGTTTCATCAAGGTCTTCGTTGTAAGCCAATATCCCACGCTTAAAGTAATGCAGCTTTTCGTCAGAAGTAGTTTCCATTAAATTGGTAATCAAAAGCTCGACGCTTTCCTTGTAGTTTTGGCTATTGTACAGGGCCATAGCGAGAAACACTTGAATCGCCCGGTTCTCTGGAAATTCTCTCGATCCTCTGCGCAACGTGCTCACCGCGTTGTCGTAATCCCCCAAATAGCGATACGTACTCCCCAGCCCCATAAGGCATCTTTCTAAATCAGGACCAGAGAGGCCCAATTCAAGTGATCGGACATAAAATGGAATAGCCTCACGCCCCAGACCCGAATTGTCATGTGCGATTCCAGTCTGGTAGTGAGTCTCCGCATCATCCGGATATTTGGACAATCGTTCTAATAAGTGCCCGCGAACCTCGCTTAAGATCGCTTGATCTTGCTTAGCTCGTCCTTCTTCGCGCCGTTCTATTAATTTGCTCAAATCGTCTCTTGTCATATGATCACCTTTCCGATGTTCCATTACTCGTCCCATTTGGAATGAAGGACATGATGGCAAAAGTTAGGGCGCTTATATCCCGGAAGAAGCATTTCACAAACGTCCGCGTTAATCGTGCCGTATGTTGTTTCCGGTTTGTCTTTGAAGCCTTCCAAGAATGCATGTAAAATGTTTTGTTTGAAATGGTTGCGAGGAAAAGCCTCGACGACTTTCTGCCGCGCTTCTGCTGAGATGAGATCAAAGTTCTTCCCTACCACATCATAACCTACGCCAAAATTCATAAGCGCCGCTTCGGTTTCCTTGTACTCGACGATACCGATGCTTGTATGCAAGGCAACTGCATCCCAGACAAGCCGTATGGCATCTTCTGGAACGCCGCGACTTTTAAGGAAATCGCGGGCAGCATTAGCCCCATCGACCTCAAAGCGTTTGTCCGTGCTTCGGAATGCGGGAGTAAGACCGATATCGTGGAAAAGCGAACTGATATAAAGCAGTTCGGAATCGTATTTCAGTTGATTGAGGTTCCCCTTCATAGCTGCAAACAGATATACCCGATTCGAGTGGTTCCACAGAAGGTCGTCGCTATGCTCACGAACTAATTCAGCAGCTTCAACGGCTAGTTTACTATCTGGAATCTTGATATCAGCGATTAGATTCTTCATCGATACTTCCTCCTTAAACGTTGTTCTAGTTTGTACATCAGAGTAGACAAATGAAGTAACATTTCTGTGACAATGAAGGTAAAGAAATCCCAATTTTACCGGTTAGATATCGAGTTTCCGGGTGCCAAGCCATTTGACCTTTTCAGGATCGCGATGTGAAAAGAAGAGGCTCTGATTCGTATCTAATGTAGTAATCGACGCGATATCCTCTTGGCTTAATTCAAAATCAAAGATATCGAAGTTTTCGATAATTCTTTCTTTCCGAACAGACTTTGGAATCACCACGATTTCTCTTTGTGTCAACCAACGTAAAACAACCTGAGCAACGGATTTCTTATGCTTCTCAGCTATGGAAACCAAAAGCTCATTCTGGAATAAGTTATTTTTCCCTTCAGCAAAAGGCGCCCAAGATTCGATCTGAACTTGATTGTCTTTCATGAATTTTGCATGTTCGATTTGTTGATGGAAAGGGTGCGTTTCAACTTGGTTTACAGCAGGAACTACATCATTATGAATGATCAAATCGATCAGACGATCCTCATGGAAGTTACTAACACCAATTGCACGGACATTACCTTCACGATATAATTCCTCCATTGCGCGCCAAGAGCCATGCACATCGCCGAATGGCTGGTGAATTAAATATAAATCTAAATAATCCAATTGCAATCTTTCCAGTGATTTTTTAAACGCATTCTTTGTGCGCTCATAACCCGCATCCTGAACCCAAAGTTTCGTCGTAATAAATAATTCCTCTCTTGCCACGCCACTCCGCCTAATCGCTCTGCCAACTGCTTCTTCATTCAGATAGGAAGCGGCTGTATCAATCAGCCTGTAGCCTGCCATAATAGCGTCAAAGACGCTTTGTTCACATTCTTCATGATCTGCAATCTGAAATACACCAAATCCGAGTATTGGCATCTCAACACCATTGTTTAATATTACTTTTTGCATATAGATCCCTCCAATTTTTATTCTTATTATGCACCGGATGACCAAGAAACCGTTATACCATTCGTGTCAAATACTTGCCTAATCCTCTCACTAGCACTTACTTAACAGGAACATATGGACTATAATCAAACTATAAAAATAGGAAACAAGGAGGTACCGATGTCTGAAATAATCGCGAATCAGCAGAAAGAGCTCACCACAATTATAGAGCGCTATACACCTAAGGACGGTGTTCACCCAACGGCTATTCCATCCTTATTTTTCATGCGTGTATCCAATGCTGCCGGGCAAACCAAAGGATTTTACAAGCCCTCCTTTTGTATGGTAGTTCAAGGGGAGAAGGATGTCTGGCTGGGACAGGAGCGCTTTACCTATAGTCCTGCGGATTACCTTGTTGCGTCCGTTCATTTACCAGTTACCGCCCAAGTCACGGAAGCCACTCCCGATGTTCCCTATTTGGGTTTCAAACTTGAATTTACACCTAGTCAAATCTTAGAGATTTTACAGGATTCTGAATTTCGAGTTGATCCCAAAGAGACTCCTAAGCGAGCTATGTTTGTTAGTAAAATAGAATCAGCTTTGTTAGATTCAGTTATTAGGCTAGCACGTTTGCTTGATAATCCTAAAGATATTCCGATGCTTGCTCCACTAGTTACGAAGGAAATTCTTTATCGGGTACTGCAAGGACAGAATGGGATCATTCTAGAGCAAATCGTTATGGAAGGAAGCTCAACGCATCAAATCAAAGTTGTTATTGAACAAATCATGAATAACTATGACAGTCCCTTACGGATTGAAGAACTTGCCGAAAAAGCGAATATGAGTATTTCTTCGTTACATCGACATTTTAAAGAAATCACTGCGATGAGCCCACTCCAGTTCCAAAAACAGCTTCGGTTGCAAGAAGCTAGGCGGTTATTAGTAACGGAGGCGGTGGACGCTTCGGAGGTTGCCTACCGGGTAGGCTACGAGAGTGCCTCACAGTTTAGCCGGGAATATTCGCGCATGTTTGGTTACCCTCCCAAAGCTGACAAGAAGCGTATAAAGGAAACCTATGATCAAGATCAAGTAAATACGGAGCAAGTATCCAATGTGTGAGAGAAATAGGCAAACATTTAATATGATCAGGATATCGGTTTCTTTTTGATTCATTGCATAATGAAATTACGCAGGTATACGATGACATATTTTCAAAACAAAAATGATAAGTAAAGTAGGGATAGGAATGTCAGATTCTTCAAAAGAGCTTACTATCGCACAGAAAAACTTTGGAGATTTTGCTCCGAAGATTGTTGAATTAACCGATGATGTCTTATTCGGAGACATATGGAAGCGTGAAGAGCTTTCGCCGCGTGATCGCAGTTTAATTACAGTATCAAGTTTAATTACTGGTGGAAATACACAACAACTGAAAAATCATTTAAACTTAGCCAAAGAAAACGGTCTTACAGAAACTGAACTGATCGAAGTCATGACGCATCTTGCTTTCTATGCAGGTTGGCCGAAGGCAATGTCTGCCATGACGGTTGCAAAAGAGGTATTCTCGACAGAAAAATAACAATTAAGATGGGAAAGTGGTGGGTATCTTGGAATTTCGATCTTTAGGACAAACGGGATTAAAAGTAACAAATCTTTGTCTGGGTACGATGACTTTTGGCAACCAAGCAGATAAGAAATCCTCCTTCGAAATACTTGATAAGGCCTTCGACGCTGGAGTGAGTTTTATTGATACAGCAGATGTGTATCCCATTGGAAGGGCTTCATTAGCCATCGCGGGAGCAACTGAGTCAATTATCGGAGAATGGCTAGAAAGTAAACGAGATAAAGTAGTGCTGGCATCAAAATGTTTTGGTGCGATGGGGCCTGGAGCAAATGATCGTGGGTTGAGTAGGAAACATATCTTAACATCCGTGGAAGATAGCCTCCGGCGCCTAAAAACAGACTATCTTGACCTTTTTCAAGCACATCAATTTGACCCAAGCGTACCTATGGATGAAACATTACGTGCTTTCGATGATCTCGTCACGCAAGGCAAAGTTCGATACATTGGTGTATCCAATTGGCGTGCTTGGCAGGTGGCAAAAGCAAACGGAATTGCTGAAAGAAAAAATTACACCCGTATAGCGAGCATTCAGCCTCGCTACAATCTTTTGTTTCGAATGATTGAAGAAGACTTGGTTCCCATGGCTCTTGATGAGGGGCTTGGCATTTTCAGTTACAATCCACTTGCGGGTGGTATGTTGACTGGCCGTTATAAGAATCAGACAAGTGTCGAAGAGGGATCGCGTTTCGGACTCGGAAACAATGCGGGTTCATTGTATCAGGAACGGTATTGGCAAGAGGCACAGTTCAACGCGGTTGAGAAGTATCAGGCATGGTGCCAGGAACATCAGTTGGATCCAACAACGACGGCTGTGAGATGGGTTACGCAGCAACCGGGAATTACTTCAGCCATTATTGGTGCGAGTCGTCCAGAGCAATTGGACGCGAGTCTGCGTGCTGCTACCATGGATAAACTAACAGAGCAGCAGCTGGCTTGGCTTGATGGGCTCTGGTTTGCTCTGCCTCGTAAACGTGAGTTTAGTTAAGATAGCGTTGTAAAAGTAAAATAGCAGACTGACACTGATAGATCATCGGCGTTAGTCTGCTGTTTGCGTATTAGAAACATGTTTAGTTTGTAGGAGCTTGAATATAAGCATCACCAATGGACAAGAGGTCAGCTTCACTAGCATCCCCAATAATCTGTATATGTGAGATTGTGTTGTTTTTCTCTTTTATCATAATCAGAAGGGTGTGCATCTTGCCTTCTTTATCAGCAATCAGCTGCGAGTAGATCCCGTGTTCATTAAACTTGGTATTTGTCTCATATTTCGCGTCAAGGTTACCACTCTGAGTTACCGTGATTTGTTGCCCCAAGGAGTTTGAATAAACAGCTATATATTGATCAACACCTGAAGTTCTGGAAGTTTCTATTATGTGTTTAAAAAGAATTCCTTTACTCCCATCACGTTTCCAGCCGCCGATTGTTTCCGGTTCACGAATTGGAAACTCCGATACGGCTCGCGCTTCAGATAAACGATAAGTCTTTTGTACATGATTCGTATCGTCGGAGAATTTCTTCAATTGATCGATTTTTGCAACGTGATGCGCTGGCACCGATACCCTTTGTTTGTGTACATTCAGCATGGTACTCGCGTAGGCAACACTAGGAATTAGGATTGCTGCAGCTACAAGAGATACGGCTTTCCATTTGAAGGATTTACGTTTGGGGCGATCTTCTTGAGCAAGCCTTTGAAATAGACGAGCTTCAAATTTATCCATATCTACCTGTAAGTTATGATGTCTAAATTGTTTTGCTATCTGAAGCTTCTCTTCTAAATTCAATGTGGTGTTCCTCCTTAAGCAATTTTTGTAAGCGCGCACGTGCTCGATGAAGTCTTATTTTCACACTTGCTTTGGTAATTCCAATTAATTCGGCAATCTCGTGCACCTGTAAATCTTCAAAATAATATAAAACTATGGGGACCTTGTATTTCTCTGGTAGGGATAACACGATATTATAAATATCTCCTCTATGTTTTTTATCCAGATACATATTCTCCGCACTTGTAGCTACTTGTTCAGGAAAAACAGAAGTTACGATTTCACGCAAACTTCTTTTTTGATAGGTTCTACACTCGTTACTAACAATTCTATAGAGCCATGGAAATGGATTTTCAGGATCTTTTAACTGTTTCATGGAATGATACGCTTTAATAAAGGCATCTTGAACACGATCTTCTGCTGTTGATTGGTCTTTTACATACATATAAGCCACTCTAACTAACCGTTCTGAGTACAAAGTTACCCAATTTATAAATCTTTGCTCCATGGATATTTCACCTCACTATTAACTTAATGACTAACGGAAACCCTTTTTGGTTACACATGCGAGCGAACTATTTTATGGAATTTATGGTTTTATATATAAAAAAGACTGCCGAGGCAGCCTTTTTCACATCTCCATGTTCTATTTTTTTTCTATTACAGAAGAGAATACATTTAGTTTGTAGGAGCTTGTATATAAGCATCACCTATAGCCATGAGATCAGCCTCACTAGCATCTCCGATAATCTGAATATGTGTGATTGTGTTATTTTTTTCTTTGATCATAATCATCAGGGTATTCATCTTTCCTTCTTTATCTACAAACAGTTGCGAGTAGATCCCACTTTCATTAAACTTGGTATCTTTCTCGTATTGAACGTCAAGGTTACCACTCTGAGTTACTGTGATTTGTTGCCCCTGAGAATTTGAATAAACATCCATGTATTGATCAACACCTGATACTTTGGAAGTCTCTATGACATGTTTAAATAAGGTTCCTTTACTCTCATCACGATGCCAGCCGTCGATCGTTTCTGGTTCACGAATTGGAAACTCCGATAGGGCGCGGGCTTCAGATAACTGATAAGTCTTTTGGACATGATTCGTATCATCGGAGAATTTCTTCAATTCATTGATTTTTGTAACCTGATGCGCAGGCACCGTGATTGTTTCTTTGTGTGCATTCAGCATGGTGCTCGCGTAGGCAGCACTGGGAATTAGCATAGCGGCCGCTACAATAGTTACGGCTTGCCATTTAAAGTTCTTACGATTTTTCTTCACAATAGTCATGTGATAATCCTCCCAAAAGTTAATGAACAGACGCTTAACGTCTATTTCACGAGAATGACTATTTTCATTCGGTTTCGGTTACATTTTTTTTTAAAAATATGCAATAAACAGCAAAAAACACAGCCTAATGGGCTGTGTTTTGCTGTTTTTACATAGGGATGACATGATAACCGCGAAAGAGATTATTCGCTGTTGCTTAGAGCGAAGAAGTCGCGCGTATCTTGGCGCGATTTGGGACTTAACACGCGATCTAACTCTTCATTCAGCCAAAGCAACGATTTATTGTGGAGATGCTTGCGCATACTTTCCTCGGCATCGCGCATCGTTAAGTTAATGATGCAGGGAGTGGCTCGGGTGCAGGCCGCAAACTCCTCGTCTTGGCACAAATAACTGTTATCTTTAATATTTTTGCATTGAAAAATGGGTGATGAGCCTTCAACAGCTTCTACGACATCCCAAAACGAGATTTCCGCAGGAGGCTTGGCTAATCGATAGCCGCCTTTTACTCCAGGAACGGAGCTAACAATACCTGCCTTCGTTAGTTTACCGAAAATTTTCGAGAGATAGGTCTCCGAGATGCCTTGGAACGTAGATAGTTCTTTAATCCCTATAGTCGACTTAGACGGAATGTCGATTAAATATACCAAGCAATGCAGCGCATATTCAACACCTATACTGTACTGCATGCAAACACCTGCTTTCTGGACAACCAAACTTGATACTAAATATCTTAAGTGGATAAATGGCCCTTGTCAAATCAAGGTTTGGCGGATTTTGCAATAATTACACATGATCGAAGATTGACAATCAGTAAGGAAAACGATATTGTAGACAATGTTAATAGACGATAGATGTTGTCGACAATTAGTGTGTGAAAAGGTAGTTTGCGAAGGAACCTAAATTCAACGGCGTCACAATGGCGAAGAAAAAGAATTAACGGAGGTTAGACTTCATGAACAATCATCAAGATGAAGTGAAAAAAGCAAAAGCGATTTCCCACCATAACGAAGAAATTGAGTGGCAACCAGTAGAGCACGTTCCAGGAGAACGAATCTGTATTCGAGTAAAAGGGGAAGATACGAATGGTGCATATGCCATTTTGGATTTAGTTAAGGATTCTTCCTATGGTTCAGCGTTTGGCCCGCCAATTCATGTACATGTAAGAACCGACGAGATTTTCCGCGTCATCGAAGGAACAGCTCGATTCCACTTGGATGGAAAAGAGTTCGATGCCAAAGCAGGCGATATCGTTGTCGTCCCAAAAGGTACGCATCATACATTTGCTAATTTTGACACTGACACGCCTCTGCTTATGCAGATTACGTTTACTCCCGCGGGAGATGAGCTTGCTTTCCAGGATTGTGTTGGAAAGACAATTGAAGAAATCGTGGAACTGTCTAGAACCAAATACGAAGTTATCTTCACGGGGCCACCACTTGAAAAATAAATCGAGACATAGACTTGCAGATCATGAATAATAGACAATTTGGATTTCATTCATTAGGAGGAATTATACAATGAATAAAATGTTAATTATAAATGCCCACCCGAAAGTAGATTCCACATCTTCTTTCAGTTCGAACGTGCTTCATCATTTTCTGAAGACATATAAGGAATTAAACCCAAACGAGGCCATAGAACAAATTAATCTATACAGCGAAGAAATACCAGCAATCGATCAAGTGGTACTAAGTGCATGGGATAAGTTAGCGAAGGGTGAGCCAATCAACGCTGAAGAACAGAAAGTGACCTCGCGGATGGCGGAAGTACTGCAACAATTTAAGAGTGCGAATAAATATGTCATCGCTATGCCGCTGCATAACTTCAACATTCCGTCCAAACTAAAGGACTATATGGATAACATCATGATTCCTCGCGAGACATTCAAATATACCGAGAATGGTTCGGTAGGGTTGCTGAAGGACGGTCGAAGCCTACTCGTTATCCAAGGAAGCGGCGGCGTCTACACAAATAATGACTGGTATACGGAAGTTGAATATTCACATAAATATTTAAAATCCATGTTTAATTTCTTCGGGGTTGAAGATTATCAAATTATCAGAGCTCAAGGGACAGCTGTTTTCAATCGGGATGAAATATTGGAGAAAGTTTACAAAGAAGCTGAGGCAGCCGCTTCACATTTATCCAAAGTGACGGTTCAAACAACCTAATTAAAGACGTAAAAAGAGGAAAACCTACTGTGGAAAGGATGATCCAAAATCTCAAACGCACAAATTTCTATTGAAATTATGCCACTGAGAGCAGAAGACCGTAACCGCTGGATCTTCTTATCAAGGCTATAAGACTTTTTACGAGACGCATCTTCCTGACTCCATCTATGATGAGGTCTGGCACCGATTGTTACATGGCGATCAAATATATGGTTTTGGCGCACACTTAGATGGGAATTTGGTCGGGATAGCTCATTATCTATTTCATCAAACGATCTGGTTGGAAAATTCTTGCTACCTACAAGATTTATATGTCGATGAGGCTGCTCGAGGGCATGGGGTTGCTCGTGCACTGATTGAACGGGTAGCGCAATCGGCACGTGAACATAACTCTCTTCGATTTTACTGGTTAACTCATCATGACAATACGACAGCTCGTCTACTCTATGACAAAGTTGCCAAACACGAAGGATTTATTCGATATGAGTATTCTCTAAGGTAAAATAAATGCACTATTACGTTTAGTTTGGTTCCTCGTTATGAATATGGACATCACAATTAAGAAAGTATAAACCAGAGTGGCAGAGGAAAGTGTTCGCTTATCTAGATTGCCCTCGTGACAATATCGATAAATAATCCAGTCATAAAAGGAGAGTTCCAGAAATGGTAAAAGTGGAAAAGAAATTGTATACAGCTACTGTAAATGTTAAAGGTGGGAGAGACGGTAAAGCTGTTTCCAGTGACGGTAATCTTGACTTGGATTTGAGATATCCCAAGGAATTAGGAGGCAACGGAGCTGGAACTAACCCAGAGCAGCTGTTCGCTGCAGGATTTGCCGCATGCTTTGAAGGCGCGATGGGTACTGTTCTTAGAAAGAAGAGTATTAAAGCGGAGGGTATATCTATCGTTTCTAATGTTACCCTAGGCAAGGACGCGAGCGACGGCTATGTACTAGCCGTGAATATGGACATCACAATAAGCGGAGTAGAAACCAGTGTGGCTGAGGAAGTTGTCGCGGAAGCTCATTTGGTTTGCCCATATGCTAGAGCAACCCAAGGTAATATCGAAGTCATAACGAACGTAGTTGGTTAATCAGCGAATGAAAAGACCGCCAAAATGGCGGTCTTTTTTATGTGCAAAATCGTAGATTTTGTTTAAGTTTGATGCTTTCGATAATCTCCCGGTGTGATACCTATATGCTTTTTGAACGTTCGATTGAAATGGCTAATGTGATTATAACCAACACGTGCAGCAATTTCAGTCACATTTAAATCTGTTTCTTTGAGCAACGTCATGGCTGATAGAATGCGAATGTCCGTTAATAGCTCGATATAGGTTTTTCCTCTAACAAGCTTCAACATATGACTGAAATAAGAAGGGGCCATCAACGCTTTGGCTGCGACATCTTCCAAATGAAGGTCATCATGGTAATGCGACTCCATATAATCAATAGCTTCATAGAAGGCTTTTCTATGCAAAGCTACTCTATGGCTATCCTGTTGGCTCTGCAGGTGGACAAACCGCTTATACTGTCTGACGGTGATGACGAGAAGTCTGAGCAGTTCGGCTTTTATCGCCAAGCGGTAACCTTCTTCTTGAGACTCCCATTCGGCGAGAATAACATGGAGCAGGCTTTCAACCACCGTTTGCGTAGAGGGAGGAAGTGTCATTTTGGGAAGCAAGTCTGCGTCGGTAATCAGAGGTCTAATATAGGCAAAATCAACAAAGGTCTCCATGTGTGCCAAATCTCGAAGGCTGTCATTGAGCGCATGGGGCATAAAATCGACTTGAATCATAACGAAATCCATCGATTCGCGGAGCTCCAAACGATGCTCCTGGTAGGGGTTGGGGCTCCATTATTTTTCTAGCGGCGATCACGACGATTGATCCTCAACAGTATGAAGCAGCGAGAATGGATGGGGCAGGCAGGCTCAAGCGGAACATCGTACTTGTCGGTCAAATGACAGATACGACCGTAAGCTCGGCGATTGGCAATAAACAAGTCGTATTGGAATCGCTTAAATATGCTGTCATTTTGGTGGGTACACTGCCCATTTTGCTCGTCTATCCGTTTATTCAAAAGCATTTTGTCAAAGGCGCTATGATGGGGTCCGTTAAAGGGTAAGAGGAGGGGGAAGACGATGCGAAACTCGTTTTGGAAGAGTCAATTATCGGAGATTGAAGCTGGTGTTCGTAACGTCAAGTTGGGAACCGCCAGTGTGCTTGCTAAGTCGGCTGGGGGAAGAAATATCTATATGGTCGAATACGGCGAGAAGGAGAACTTCAGACGTAAAGCTAACTACAATTCAGCATGTGGAGCGGGAAATCCAAACCATTATGCGGATAAAAGCAAAGCGAATAAGCCCGTTCTAATGATTATCGGAGGCATCCACGGAGGTGAGTTGGAGGGGATCGTTGCTGTGATGAACCTCATCCAACTCCTTGAAAAAGGGAGCGATTTCCGCGGGAAACGACATGATTATATTTTGGACAATGCGTCTAAATTCCGGCTGCTACTTATTCCTTGCATGAACCCCGACGGACGAGCCCGCCTGCCGATTGATTCACTTATTGAAGTGTCCCATGAAGATTGTGTTTATTATATGCAAGGAACTTGGAAAGACGGATCACTATGTGCGTGGCCGGACTGTAAGGCTGTGCATCCCATAAAAGATGCTTCGGATTATCTTGGTTCTTATTTTAACGATGACGGTGTAAATCTGATGCATGATAATTTCTTTACTCCGATGGCGCAGGAAACCCGTGCGTTGCTCGAGCTCGCCGATCTGGAAGCGCCAGATATGACCGTGCAACTACATGGCGGTGCCAACAACGCTAATCACTTTGTGGAGATTCACTACTTGCCCTATGCCGTCATGCAGAAGCAACAGGTGTTTAATCAGCAGCTTGGTGCCGCTTATGCCAAGCAGGGTCTTCCTTTTGTTGAACGTAATCAACTAGTGGCTAGCGAGGGCACTCTCTCCAATCCTTCATTCAACCTGACCTCTGCCATCCATCACGTCTGCGGTGGCATGAGCATGACTTTCGAATCGAACATGGGGCTTGCGGCGCCAGGTGTTAAACTTTCTCAAGATGAGATTCTAGACAGCCACTTTGTTTTGTTTGAGGGAATGCTTCGGTTTCAATCATAAAGCTAAGATTAGTGAATAGAGTGAGGCCAGGACTCTAGGGAAATAGTGGAGCTTGGCTTCTTTTGTGTTGGATTGAAGTTGCAGCAAATTGGCTCCCCCTCGTCATTTTTAACTATGGTCTAGTTGAATAGAAGTGTGTATAATCGTAAACAAGTAAAAGAAAACTGGGAAAACGAAATGAGTTTTTCTAGTTTATATGTTTTTAAGAGCGCTTTCATTTTAAGGTAAAAGGATAATCTGTTCCTAAGGAAGTGAAGGGGAAGAATGGATTTCAAATCACGTGTTATGAAAGCCGCTATTGAGGAATTTGATGAGAAAGGAATCCGCTTTACGATGGATGATCTTTCCGCCAAGCTGGGCGTTTCCAAAAGGACACTATATGAGCAAATAGGGAACAAAGAAGACATTATTCGCTTGTTCATTCGAGAAGCGTTTTCGAGCATAAAGGAACAGGAACAGCGCATTATGTCTGATGAATCGCTGGACGTTGTGACAAAGTTAATGGCGATTATTCAAATTATGCCCAACTTTTCTGCTGTACTAGATTACCGGCGAATCTATGAAATTGAAAAGTCATTTCCAGAGCTCTTCATCGAAATAGAAAACAATTTGCAAGCGGATTGGGAAACGACACTATTATTAATTGAGGAAGGAATCAGGCTCAAACGTCTCAAACCGATTAATCCACTCATTTTCAAAGAAGTTCTCTTTTCCACAATGGATCGCATGCTGAAAGATCGATTTTTAATGGAAACCAATTTGACGTACGAGGAAGCGTTGAGAGGGGCAATTGAGATTGTATTTAACGGCATCGTGCACAATAAAGACTTAGCGATAGCAAGCCAAGCGTAGCGTTCGAATAAAAGGAGGTTTATCTTGAAAATATGTGCTCGTTTACTCCCCATAGGGGTATCACTCCTTCTACTAACAGCCTGCGAATCTCAGATTTCGACGACTATTCCTAAGCCAACACCGAAAGAGCAGACATTAACGTGGGTTCATCATTTTGATGAAGAGGGCGCGCGTAAATGGTTAGAAGCGGGTACACAGCTGTTCGATAAAAAGTACCCAGCCTATTCGTTTGCTCTAACGGGGGTAGATGCTGGGAATTACATGAGCTTGCTGCGGTCTAAGGCTGTCTCAAACACGATGCCTGATATCTATATGGTGGATTCCATTTCAGCAGCGAAAGATTTAATTCAAAGTGGATATGCGTTGGACTTAACTGGACAGCCGTTTCTTTCACAGATCGATGAACGGTACCTTCAAGGCGTCAAATCGTCTGACGGTAAAATATGGGCACTTCCCATTGACGTAAACGGTGTGGGTGTCATTTATAATAAGGACGCCTTTGCTAAAGCAGGAATCCTTAACCCACCTTCAACTTGGTCCGAATTCTTGCTGGATTGCCGCAAGCTGGAGAATGCAGGAATAACCCCTATCGCGGCAGGTTATAAGGATAGCTGGACGATACTCTGGGATGTCGCTGCGGATCTCTTGGTCAGCCAATATGCCTTTGAGCCCAACTGGATCACCGATGTGGAAGCAGGCAGAACGACGTTTAAGGAGGATCATATTCATTTCAAAAATGTCCTTAAGCGATATGCCGACCGACTGGCTTATATCAACAGTAAACCGTTCGAAACAGATTGGAATCAAGCGTTAGACATGCTGGCTAATGGTAAAGCGGGCATGATCATTAATGGGACATGGACAGTAGATGGCGTTAAGTCTAAGAATCCATCGAGTAATCTTGGCCTATTCGCTTTTCCATATTCGGAGCATCCAGAGGATGCAAAGTTCCCCTTAAAATCAACGGGTGGCATTGTAATTAATCCGAAATCTCCCCATAAGGAAGCGGCCTTACAAGCGTTAGACATATTTGCATCTAAGGAAATGGGGCTTAATTTTCAGACGAATAAGAAAGCATTATCTGTGATAAAAGGACTGCCGACTGACTTCGATCCGACGTATGTGGAACTGGACAAAGCTTATATTCAAACTTCCAAAATCTATGACTGGTCGAAGATGACGACTGATTTCGTTAACCAAGATCTTCAAAAAATATATGTGGATGCGCTTACGAGATTCGCTCTGGATAAGAATCGCAACACGGATGTCTTCCTAAGTGAGCTTGATCAAGCTTTCGATCGGATTCGTAAGCCTGTAAAATGACGTGCGAATAAGGAGTAATGCGCATGAGTAGTTTCCCCTGGATTTTCAAGCCTATCAAAGATTATCGTATCCGCATGAAAATTTTCTTATCTAATATGATTATTATCCTATTTATCTCATCAGCCATAGGTGGCGTCGCGATTTATGTCTCTACAAAGTTCATTGAATCGAATACAAGGGATCTTTCCATGCAAGTCATTCATCAAGTTGCGGATAATATTGAGAACAGAGCAAAGGAGGCTTTAAATTCATCGGTTTACGTGTTAAGTGACAGTGGTATTCGCCAAATTGTCGCAGAACAGGGGGAGAAAGTAACGTCAGACAATTATCCTACCTTCCGAAGCCGCATGGAATTTCTCCTGGCACAGTATGGAAATAGTATTCCCTATTTAAATTCGATCATGATCCAAACACGAACGGGGCAAGTATATTGGTGGGAAAATAGAAAAGGCATCACGCATTCCTATCAGCAAGCTGATATTTCAAAAGAGACGAATCAGGCATCCGCCTATTTGAAATTGCATGGCGTGAATCTAGGCTGGTCTCCTTCCTTACGTCAGCAAAAAGAAGTTCATCTAATTCGAGACTTTGTCGACGTTAGTCAGCTGGATCAAAGCTTAGGCACGCTTGTTTTTAATTTGGATACGGAATATTTCTTATCACTAGGCAATAGCAGCTCCATTATTAAACAAAACAATATGGTTATTATGAATCCCTTCAATGAATTATTGGCGGGTGGTGGGACGCCAGGGACGAATGAACTCATTGCCAAGAGTTTGAGCTATCAGCTCAAAGAAGGTGATTACTCCATGGCAACGATGGAGACGGTTCAAACAGGAAGTCACTTATTTCTGCAAGAACAAACCGCTACACTGGGGTGGCGAGTGCTTTGCTTCATTCCTTTGTCCGAACTCTTGTCGAATACGCGTATTCTCGTTCTGCTTATAGTTCTCGTTATATGTATAGCTGTTGTCATATCGACTGGGATTGCGATTCAACTCTCGAAGTCAACGACGAGGAATATCAAAGTATTAGAACAAACCATGCGTAAAGTAGAAGATGGGAATTTTGATGTCCGAATTGTCCCGCAGGGGAATGATGAAGTTGGCATTTTATCTGTGCGATTCAATTTCATGTTGTCCCGGATTAATGATTTGATTAATACGGTATATAAAGAGCGCATTGCTAAGCAGCAAGCAGAATTTACAGTTTTGATAAGTCAAATTAATCCCCATTTCCTGTACAATACACTAGGCACGGTGAAATGGTATGCGCATATGAATCAACAGTCTGAGATTGTAGGGATGGTTAGCGCAGTAATCGACATGCTGAAGTCTTCGGTTAGGCGTGTTGGTGAATTCCATCGGCTAGAACTGGAAGTCAATCTACTGAACAATTATATCTTCATTCAAAAGATGGGATATGGTGACGCCTTCCAGCTGAGAAACGAAATCGATGATAGCTTACTGGATTGTGAGGTTCCCTATTTTATTCTTCAACCGCTTGTCGAGAATGCGATTCTTCATGGCATTGAAATGTCTAAAGGGATAGGCCTGATCACACTAGGTGCTTTCATTGAAGGGGAGCAGCTTGTATTGATTGTGGAAGACAATGGAATGGGGATGGACGCTCATCAAGTAGAATACTTACTTAGCGGGGTGAACCAGAAAGAGACCGTTCCAGGCTTGAATGGCATAGGTATCCGCAATGTACATGAACGGATGCAACTGTACTATGGTGAGAGTTATGGGCTGAGTTACGAAAGCGTTCCAGGGTTAGGTACGAAGGCTATATTGCGAATGCCCTATAAAAAACTGCCAATAGAGGAGGCTTAATGATGCTGAATGCCATGATCGTTGAAGATAATGCTATTTACCGATATGCCATCAAGTCGATCATTCGATGGGAGGATTATGGGTTTCATATTGTAGGCGAGGCGTTGAATGGCGTTCATGCGCTCGATTTACTTCAACATCATCATGTTGATTTAATTGTCACGGATATTTCGATGCCAGAGATGAGTGGCATTGACCTTATTCAAAAGGTGAAACAGTTAGATGCGTCTATTAAAATGGTAGCGCTAAGCTCTTTCGATGATTTCAGGTACGTAAAAGAAGCATTGAAATTAGGCGCAGAGGATTATTTGCTAAAACATGATTTGGAGCCAAGTACGCTTCAGCAACTGCTAGAGCAAATGTCGAAGAAAATCATAGCCGATAATCAAAAAAGGAAACAAGATGCGCTTCGGACATCCAGCTTTGAGGAAATGAGAGGAATGCTCGGCCGCAAGCTGCTCTTAGGGGACGTTCAGGCAGAGGAAGTCAATGATCAAGCGAATGCGATGGAATTCCCCATCCATAAAGAACCATCGATCGTCATACTTCTAGACGGGCATGGAGAATCTGGCGCCTATGTATCCAATGAACTGCTGAGTTCGTATGCAATGATCATTCCAATCACGAAGCAAAGATCCGCCATCATCGCTTATTACCCTCACGAGAAGAGTGAGAGGAAGTGTGTGGAAATTGCGCAGCAATTGGCTTCTCAGCTGTATATGGACACGAAAGGGCATAGCGGCTCAGCGATAATTGGTATCAGCGGTGTTGGATTCGGTTTGAAAGATTTAGCGCTTCTCTATAAGCAAGCCGAGCGTGCTTTGGAGTTATTCGTCTATGAGGGAATTGAACAAATTTACCATTATTCTTCCATAGAGGTTCGGGAAGCAGTAGGACCAATAGCGAGTAAGAACGTACAGTTGCAACCGCTTATTATGGCAATGAAGAGTGGCAACTTCCAAGACATACAGATACAAACGGAGAAGCTCTTTCAAACGCTAAATTTGCTTAGACCGCCCGTTAGCCAGGTAAAGACGATCTTAACGGAGTTGGTGCTCCTATTGAAAACAATTGCGATAGAGAAAAACAACTTCACGGTCGAAGTTGAACAAAGCTGTAAGGAAATGAGATCCGTATTGGAGCAAAGCAACCAAGCTCTGAAGCAGTTGCAACAGCAGTTTCTGCATGTGAACCGGCAACTTACGGGTGAAGCTTCTGGAAGCTCAGTTGTCCGTAAGGAAATTCAATTGGCGATGGCTTACATCGACGAGCATTTTGCGGAAGATATTACGGTAGCTCAAATTGCTGAGATCCTTCATCTCAGTACGAATTACTTATCGAATTTATTCAAAAGTGAAACCGGCATGCGCATGATTGAATACATCAATCGCTGCCGAATTCGTAAAGCAAAGGAACTGCTTCGAGATTCAAATCTCAAAGTCTATGAAGTTGCAGAACGTACGGGCTTTCAAGAAACGTCTTACTTTTGCAAAGTATTTAAAGAGTTAGAGGATAAAACAGTCAAGGATTATCGACGACTTCCGTGAATTGTATAATAAATCAGTGATTGTTGGAATGTAAATGGCTTCGAATTGACATACAATTCGAGGCTTTTTTATTTTCTAGCGGAGTAAACATCGGTGTTTTTTGATAAAACTTGAAGTTTTGTTTAATGTAAGCGCTTTTACACAGGGCTATAATAACTACATAGAGCAGCGACTAACAAACCGTTGGAAATGAAACGGGTTTCATAAACGAAATTGACGATTCGGTCGGGGGAGGTTCTACACACATGAATGTATTCAATACCCAAGAAGCTATTGTGCAATTATCACCTGATGCTTTACGAATCAATGGGAAACCAGAGATCGTAGTATGTGCTTCTTTATTTTATTTTCGTTTACCTCGCGCACTATGGAAGGAACGTCTTCAGAAAGTGAAAGCCTATGGATATAACGCCATTGATGTTTATTTTCCTTGGAACTATCACGAAAAAGAGGAAGGGAACTGGGATTTCAGCGAGGAGAAGGACGCAGCTCAGTTCCTGCAAGACGCCTCGCAAGAGGGATTGTGGGTAATCGCGCGACCAGGACCTTATATTTGTTCAGAATGGGATGGCGGCGCACTTCCTGCCTACTTGTTTGCCAAGGATAACTTGCACATCAGACAAAACGATCAACATTACTTACAGTATGTTGCACGCTGGTATGATCAAATTCTTCCTATCCTGAAGAAGTATCAAATAGGAGAAGGCGGAACGATCATTGCTGTTCAACTTGAGAACGAGCTTGATTTCTATCCTTGTGCTGACCCTAAGGGATATATATCTGCCTTGCGAGATATGGCGTTAGCACACGGAGTTACTGTACCGCTTATTGCTTGTGCGGGACAGGGCGGCTTGGTGGAAGCATCTGGTCTGGCAGAAGGTGTTGTGCCAACCTGCAACTTTTATCCCGATGACCATGACCCCGTTTTGGAAGAGAAAGTGCTTTACTACAAAAGCGAATTAGGCAGACGTAATCTCCCCTTGCTGGTGACGGAGACGAATCGTTCCCACTATCTGCTGCGTAGGTTATTGTCTTGTGGTGTCAAATTGCTCGGTCCTTATTTGCAAGCGTCTGGTACCAATGTTGGGTTCACGAACGCCATTAACAATTGGGGGAACCCACTCTCGTTTTTAACATCCGATTACGACTTTCATGGCATGATTACACCCGAAGGACATGTGAGAGATGAGGCATTTGAGGGGAGATTGCTGCATCACGTGATTCAATCTTATGGCAGTTCGTTGGCAGAGGCGGAACCTGTTGCGAATGACAGTGGATCTCACTACCAATTAGCCCTGAAGCAAGGCGGATATCTGGTTTTCTTATGCAATGTCACTGATAAGGATGAATGCGCTTACTTACCAACCGAACAAGCTAGCTTGCCAAGTTACTCAACGCTAATCGCCAAGCCTGATCGCTGTCCGATACTCCCTATCGGAATTCCCCTGCACACGTGGGGGGTAGATGAAGGTACGCTCTTGTACGCAACTGCGGAGCTTGCCATGGTAAGGCATACGAACGATCGTACGCTATTTGTCTTCCATTCTGAGGGCGAAGGAGAACTCAGCTTCGAATTCCAATCTGAGCTTCACGTTGTTAAGAGTACGATGAAGCTGTGTGAGCAGAAGGGTTCGTCGTTGACTGTCAGCTTTCAGGCAGACGAGCAAGCCAGTTCAGTACTCATCCGTTTGGAGGGAGATCGGCTCATAGAGATAGTGGGAATTAGCCGTTCCAAAGCTTTACTCCTAGCGTCCATAGATGAAAGCGGGCACATGTGTTATAGCACCAAGATCGATCGTGCTAGTGAGCCAATTGAGGTTGATGCTGATTGGACGCTAAGCCAAGTGAATCCATCGACTTCAATTGCTCAAGAAGTTATTCCGCTTGGAGATCAGGCGGACTACTTAGAGAAGCATGGCGTCTATCGAGGATATGCGTGGTACACATCAGAATTAGCTATGCCTTTAGAACAGGAAACGTATAAAGGTGTCCTGATTCAACAAGCAAGCGATGTTGTTTCCGTCTATGCAGGAGCAACATATCTAGGAACCGTTACACCAGGTGGTGGAAGTCACTATCTTCCTCTTACAGATGAAGTAGATTGGGAATATGACCTGCGGACGCGTGTTGAAATTTGGGGTCATACGAACTTCCATGATAAGCGTTTACCCGCACTTAGTTTGAATGGGCTCAAGGGTTTAACAGGCGTTGTAGGTGTGACGTCTACGATAGATTTGAGGCAGAATTGGCGCGTTAAGCATCTTCAATCAGACGCAGATAGAGACGTATTCGCAGACCCTGTGTACGATGATTCCTTATGGCCAATCGTAGGCTTGGGTGGTTGGCTTTCGGCGGATCAACCGTCTTATGAGTGTTACCGGAAACAAATTAAGCTAGATGCTGGGGCTAATGCATGGGTTCTTCATGCGAATGGCATGGTTGCTAATGCTTTCATTTATGTGAACGGACATGCGCTCGGGCAATTAAATCCGCATAATCCATTCTTTGATCTGACTCCCTATGTAGAAGCGGGGGAGACAGCAACACTGACTGTGTATCTGGTGAAATCCTACGAGACATTAAGCGGTCAAATCGATCTCTATGAAGGAACGAAGGCAACGAAGTGGTCATTATCAGCTTGTGAGGAAGATGGCCTGTTGAAGCATGCTGAGCTTGCTAAGGCAAAAGCAACGCCAGTTGATGCAGCTATTACGCTCAAACCAGGCGACTTGGCCTGGCTTTACGGAACGATTAACAATACCAACGAGGGTAGAGGCTGGCGTGTATATGCTTCTGGCAGCGATATGAAGCTGACGGTTATCTTTAACGGTCTTGTGGTGGGCCGATTATGGACCAAAGGGGGAGCAAATCGTCCTGAGTTTCGTGGAGGTAACGAGGAATCCTTTTATTTGCCAGGACCATGGTTCAAGGAGGAGGGTTCGGGCAGTGAAATGGTTATCTTGCTCGAGGCTGTAGGAGCCAGCGAGCATGCATGGCTGGAGCCATTACGATTCGTGCCCATCGCAGAGGCTTAAGAAGGAAGGAGTAGAAAGATGAAAACAGATGCTAAATTACATGTGCTGAGTGGCGTTAACGTTGGCATACAAAGACGTACATCAAGGTTTCGAAGATTGTGGAGTTTTCGGACATTGATTCTAATGTGTGTCCCGGCCATCCTATTTTTTCTGCTTATGTCGTATCTCCCGATGCCGGGATTGTATCTAGCTTTTATTAATTACAACTACACCGATGGGATATTCGGCAGTCAATTTGTCGGGTTTGATAACTTCAAGTTTCTTGTGACCTCCGGTGAACTTTGGAAACTAACATTCAATACGATCGCCTATAACTTGGCTTTTATTCTGATCGGTAATTCATTGCAAATAGGGATTGCCATTCTGCTCAATGAGCTGCGCAAAAAGTGGTTTAAGAAACTAACACAATCATTGATGTTTTTACCTTTCTTCATATCTTTCGTACTGGTTGGTCTCATTGCCTACAATATTCTAAGTTATGATTACGGACTGCTGAACGGGGTACTCAAATCGATGGGTTGGGATCCTGTTAAAACGTACTCGAATCCATCCATTTGGCCGTTTATTATCGTCATTACCTATTTGTGGCAATCTACCGGTTATGGATCTATCGTCTATTTTGCCGCCATAATGGGCTTGGATTCCGAGATTGTTGAAGCTTCTGAAATTGACGGTGCGAATGCGCTGCAACGTATCCGTTATATTATTCTTCCATGGTTAAAGCCAACCTTCATTATCCTGCTGCTATTCTCATTAGGAGGTATTCTCCGAGGCAATTTTGGACTGTTTTATAACTTGGTTGGAGCTAATAATACGGCCTTATTCGATACGACAGATATTATTGAAACGTTTGTCTTCCGTTCATTGCTAAATAACTTCAACTTCTCAATGGGAAGCGCTGTCAGTTTGTATCAGTCGGTTTTCGGTTTCTTCATTATCATTACATCAAATTGGTTTGTGAAGAAAGTCTCGCCAGAGAACACATTATTCTAAATCAATAGGCACGATATGTGCTAGGTAAGGAGGCGTATACAGTGATGCAGGCAATTACACGTGGACGGGGATCTGATATATCCTTAGTTGCGATTCGAGTATTCGGTTATGTTTTTATTGCTCTATTCGCTATATGTTGTTTAGTACCTTTTCTTGTTGTGCTGGGTACATCATTTACATCCGAGAAATCAATTACGTTGCATGGCTACAATCTTTGGCCAAGAATTTTTGATACATTTGCTTACAAAATTGTGTTTGAGAATCCCCAAGTTATTATTGGGTCTTACGTAGTGACATTGGCAATCACAGTTATTGGAACAAGCATCGGATTATTCATCGTTGCCATGACGGGTTATTCCCTGCAACGGCCTGATTTTCCATATCGCAATCGGATCTCGTTCTTCATCTATTTTACAACCTTGTTTCATGGGGGCGTGGTCCCTTTCTACCTGATCATGACGCAGTGGCTGCATTTAAAAGATAATTATTTGGCTGTATTGCTGCCAGGGCTCATGAGTCCATTTCTCATTATTATGATGAAAAGCTTCGTGAGATCCATTCCTCATGCGATTACCGAATCTGCCAAAATGGACGGCGCTGGCGACTTTAAAATCTTTACAAGGCTGATCCTGCCCATGACCACACCAGCTTTGGCTACAATTGGCTTGTTTATCGCACTTGGTTATTGGAACGAATGGTATAACGCACTGTTGTTCCTCTCACCTGATATGGATTACAGACCTTTGCAGCTTTTCTTGTACAACGTAGTAACGAGTGCGGATTTCATTAAAAATTCTTCCGTCTCCTCCAACATTCAACCGCGTGATATGCCGCTCGAGTCCATGAAAATGGCTACGGCTGTTATTGCCACAGGACCTGTCATTCTGTTTTATCCGATGGTACAGAAATTTTTCATTAAAGGTATTACCGTTGGTGCTGTTAAAGGCTGACGTATTCATAATTCATAGCAATGGGGAGGCAGTTCAATGGTGAAGAGAAAAGGGAAAGTGTTAAGTGTAGCGTTAGCCGCCACACTAGCTGTCAGCTTATCGGCATGCAGTAGTTCATCCAGCACGGAAACAAGCGCAACGGATAAGGGAACGGGCAAGACAGATACGGCAGCCGCTACTGCAGGTGCAAGTTCAGGTAAAATAGACACGTCCGAATTCCAAACCATCTCTTATGTCATGCTGGGGGATAAACCGAAGAATGGCCAATTTGAAAAAGTCATGGACAAAGTCAATGCCCTTTTGAAACAGAAAGTCAATGCGAAACTGGAAATTAAATGGGTGGAGTGGGCTGATTGGCAAACGAAATATAACCTCTTGCTCGCTTCCGGAGAACCTGTTGATCTAATTACGGGTGCGACAGATTGGCTCGATACATGGCAAAACTCCCAAAAAGGAGCATTTATGCCGATGGATAAGCTGCTCCCACAATATGCGCCAATCACATGGAAAGAAATACCTCCAGAAGATTGGGCAGAGTCGAAATATAAGAATCAAATTATGATCATTCCAGAAAATCATTACACGCAATGGGTCAATCATGGCTTCTTCTATCGTGGTGATTGGGCGAAGGAATTCGGCATTACGAAGCCGATTACGGATTTCCAAGGGTTGGGCACCTATCTGCAAGCAGTGAAAGATAAAAAACCTGGCGTAATTCCTTGGGACACAAACGGTTCAGGCTTGGGTATTGCCAATGGCTATGTCAATTCCGTTACTGATGCCATTGAGTTACCGATCGGTACAGGCATGATCAATGTTATTTTCGGTAAATCCTTTAATGATAAATATAAAGCTTACAGCCCAGTCTTCGATGATACCTTTGTTAACTTAGCGAAGATGACGAAGGAATGGGGGGACAAAGGCTTCTGGCGTGAAGATGTTCTCAACTACAAAGGAGATAATAGATCTTTAATGGAGGCAGGCAAATCCTCTATTGATCAACATCATACCCAAACATACTTGGGTGAACGCAAGAAGATGGATCAACTGCAGCCAGGTTCTGACCTTCAATTATTCCCGTTCTCAGCAACTCGTAACAATCTCGTATCGTTGTCTATTACGCATGGCGGTACTTCCTTAGGTTCTCACAGTAAACACCCAGAACGAGCAATGATGGTTTATGAGGTGCTTCGTCAAGATCCGGAAGTATATCGCTTGATGAACTACGGTATGGAAGGCGTGCAATATGTTGTTAAAGACGGCAAGCGTTATCGTCCGGATGGCTATGATGTTCAAAGAGATGAGTTCTACTCTAATTTCTGGGGTGGCCGTATCGACAAGAATGAAATTCCAGAAGGAGATACTTGGGCAGGTAAAGGGGATCTATTTGCTTCCTATGACAAAATTAAAAAGCCATATCCTTACGGTCGCTTCGTTTTCGATAAAGCGAGTGTAAATAACGAATTAACAGCTGTTACCCAAGTGGTTAATCAAATGGCGCCTGCTCTTATTTATGGTAAAGCTGGTGATCCTGTCAAAGCTGTTGAAGATTTCCGAGCTAAATTAAAATCTGCGGGCTTCGATAAGCTGCAAGCTGAGGTTCAAAAACAATTGGATGCTTTCAAAGTATTGGTAGAAAGCAGCAAATAAATGAAAGAAAGATCGAAGGTCTGTTCTAACAGGCCTTCGATCTTTATATCATGGTTACATTGATGAAATGGAAGTGTCTGTATTGGAATCTGTCACGGTCTATGATATTGCCCGCGAAGCGAATGTCTCTGTTGCAACGGTTTCACGTGTTCTGAACGATACAGCCCCTGTGCGGGCATCGACCAGACAGAAAATCATTGCCATTATCGAGAAGCATAAGTTTCAGCCCAATGCCCTCGCACGAAGTTTGGTGAATAAGAAAACAGGGATGATCGGCATGTTGATTCCGGACAGTACCAACATGTTTTTTCCAGAAGTGTTCGGAGGGGCTGAAATCGCTGCACAGAAATTGGGCTATACCCTCTTTCTCTGCAACACGTTCAGCAATTTCGATCGAGAGTCGGAATATTTGAGTCAACTCTGTGAAAGACAAGTGGAGGGGCTCATTTTCATGGGAGGGCGCGTCAATGCACGTCACTGTCCAGATGCCCTCGTGCAGGAGGTCGTGAATATCCAGAGGAAAATTCCGATTGTTTTGATCAACGGAAGCCTTCCAGGAAACCCTTGTTACCAAGTTAAAACAGACGAATATGCAGGTACGCAGCTTGTTGTACAGCATCTTATAAATCAGGGGCATCGCCATATTGGCTTTCTTGGAGGAAACTCAGAAACGACGACGACGATGGAAAAGTTAAGAGCTTTCCGAGCTACGCTTGCCTTGAACGATCTCCATTTTCGCAAGGATCATGTGCTATTTGGGGGATTCTCCATGCAAAATGGTCATCATTTGATGGATCGATTTATGACGATGATCAATCGGCCAACAGCTATTCTCTGTATTAATGATTACACGGCCATTGGCGCGATGAAGTCAGCTATTTCTCATGGTGTTAGAATACCGGAAGACCTGGCTATTGCCGGATTTGATGACACCCAGCTTTCTTCGGCGATGAATCCTGAACTCACAACGGTGTCACAGCATAGTGAACGACTTGGGATTAAAGCGATGGAAATTTTATCGAGGTTGATCGAGAAGGAAAAGGTGAAGAAAGTGACTGTGTTGGAACCTAAACTTATTATTAGGCAGAGTACGCAAAGTTAGGCAGGCAGCAAAATGACAGCCGTATCACATTAAAAGGGGAATGCCGAAATGAATCTATACCGACCGATTTATCATTTTCTTCCTGAGAACAATTGGATGAACGATCCGAATGGGTTGTTATATATTAATCATGAATATCATCTTTTCTACCAATACAACCCGTATGCGGATCATTGGGATACCATGCATTGGGGACACGCTAAAAGCAAGGATTTGGTACACTGGGAACATTTGCCGATAGCCTTGACTCCTTCTCGCGAATTGGGGGAGCTTCATTGTTTTTCAGGTTGTGCTGTAGATAATGAAGGCGTGCCGACAATTCTCTATACAAGTATCGGAGCCGGTGAGCGGAATGCAACCGATGGACCTGAGCAATGGCTTGCAACCAGTCGCGACGGCATGCTGAGCTGGGAGAAATATCGTGCGAATCCTGTATTAAGTCTGAAAGCTCACGGTGACATGCCTATTAAAGAATGGCGGGATCCCTTTGTTTGGAAGGAAGGGGACGTATGGTACATGGTAGTTGGCGGCATCCACGAAGACAAGGGATGTGCGCTAATTTATAGCTCTTCAGATTTAGTAGATTGGCAATTTTTGAACAAGCTTCATGAGGGCACGGAGGGAATTTGGGAATGTCCGAATTTCTTTAAACTTGGAAATAAGTACGTATTGATATACTCCCCTGCGGGTCAAGTGAAGTATGTGATAGGGACATGGAACTCGGACTACTCCTTTACGCCTGAGATTCGTGGGGCGATGGATTGCAGCGGTTCGGATGGCTTCTATGCGCCCAACAGTATGATAGGTTCGAATGGCCGGCGTCTGTTGTGGGGCTGGATACCTGAAGCGGCAAGAGGCGAATTCAAAGGAAATGCGGGTTGGGCAGGCATGCAATCCGTACCTCGTGTATTGACTTTGGCACCTGATGAGTCGTTGCGCATGGAGCCGGCAGTTGAATTGCAAATACTGAGAAGAAATGAGTATCAGCTTGACAATAAGCGAATTCTCTCCGGTAACGAGCCCCTTGAAATTCACGGACGGGCATTGGAAATGACCGCTCTTTTTCATATTGAAGCAGACTCACAGCCATTCGGA
This sequence comes from Paenibacillus sp. J22P165, assembly GCF_059692015.1. Lineage (NCBI taxonomy): Bacteria > Bacillati > Bacillota > Bacilli > Caryophanales > Paenibacillaceae > Paenibacillus > Paenibacillus sp. J22P165. The sequence goes on from NZ_JCAUAP010000004.1 coordinate 171,590, forward strand.
ATTAAACTGCTCCGATCACCTCAGGGTGAAGAGGAAACGGTTCTTATTTTCGAACCAGAGAAAGGGAAAGTCTCAATAGATAGATTGCGATCCAGCTTGTCAGAGCAGCCTGATAAATCAAGGGTAAGTGGTACTATGGATTTTACTGCGAAGCACGAGGTTAAGGTACATGTATTCTTAGATCATTCCGTGTTAGAGGTATTTATCAACGATACGCAATGCTTAACGGCAAGGATATATCCAACTTTGGCGTCCAGCGATGGTGTAAGTCTCTTTGCTTTGGGCGATAAGGATGTCTTGTTGCAGAGGTTTTGTGTATGGGAAATGGCTTCCATCTGGTCTTGAGAAACTACACACGAAATGAGTTGAGATGATGACGATGTTTTCTGGTTTAGATATCAAGCACAAGCTTCCGTTCGGCATTCTTCAATCTATGAAGGCGGAGTCAGTTCATGAAGAAGACTCAATTTGGAGAGTACGTGCAGAGGGAACACAGACGATTGAGCTTTGTTTTGGCTTCGGGCCCTCATTTGTCCTGCAGAAATCCAAACAGTGGTATGTTCTGCCGATGGATGAAGGAAGTATGGATCTTGAAGGAGATTCTTATGCTTGGGTATTACCCAAGGATCCTGATTCAATCGATAACGCATGGCTAATTAGAGCAGAAGGAACAATCCGAATTCTAGCAGATTCTGAGCAGGAGATTCGGGTACATGTTGCTTCCGATCGTTGTGAGTTAATACCATTTGAGTGCAGACCTTACGCAGATTGTTTTGGCAACCGATACCGATTTGACTTTGAGAATGGGGAACAACTAGGGAAAACGTTAGCCGCTTTTTATTGGGGAACCATGCTTCCTACTGTCATTGAAAAAACAAAAGCTGCTAGTTACCCGGAATCTGATGGATTTGTGTTGAGCACACTAATGAAGCTTGTATACGCAGGGACTTACCCGGATGTGGATCATGAATTTCAAATTAAAGGGAGAATGGCCTGGGGCAATGATCTGGATACTGCCATCATTCGTCGAATGATGGAGCTTCAATTCAAGCTCATGAGAGAAGATCCGCAAGAGTTGTGGAGGAATCCTTGTGCAGTTCAACCAGATGGAACTAGAGAGTATCATGTACGGCGAAATTCCCTGGATGGCAAAGCGAATGCGAACATGTTCCTTATTACAGGCAATGTTGAGATATTGGAATCAGCTTGGCTCTATATGGCTCTAACAAAAGATAGAGAATGGCTCAGTAAACATATCGAAGATCTTGAAGGTACTGCAAGTGGAATTGAGGCCTATATCGACCGTAAAGGGCGTCTGTGGTCCGATGTTTATTACGAAGATCAGGTGATGAAGGATGGACGGGAATCGTTGGCTACGGCACTTGCTGCCAATTCATTTCAGTTGCTCAGCCAATTAGAGCAATACTTACAACATGAAGATAAAGCTGAATGTTATGCTAAAATAGCATCACGTTTGTCCGAGGTTATGGTTGAACCTCTGCCTAACGGTTACTGGGATCCCGCTAGTCGCCGATTTGTCGATTGGATTGACCGCCATGGCGAAGTGCATGATCATATTCATCTATTGGCAAATGAATTGCCGGTTATGTTCAGCTATGCTACGGCAGAACAGGAAAAGGCGGTCATGGCTCTGATGGATGCCAAACGCGCAGAGTTTCAGCGTTTTCCTAGCTTCGTAGCTGCCGAAATCGACCAGTATACGGACACCGAGCTTGGCGATGGCGGACCTTACGACTTATGTGCAGCCGGACGCTATTGGTGCTGGGATGCAGCCTTCTGGTCCTGGCAAAAAGATCGGGACATGCTAGCTGGACAATTGCAGCGTGTTTCGGAGCAGGCAGCCAAAGAAGGCTATATCATGGGGGAACGCTATGATATGGATTATGTTTACTATGTAGATGGGAAGGATTGGCATGGCGCTGCCCATTATTATGAATACCCTTGTGTCTACTCTTGGGTATTCATTCATGAGTATGTAGGTATACGGTTCTCTTTGGAGGCGGATTTGAGAATAGAACCCAAACTGCGAAGCTATGGGCGAGTTGAATTGCAGCAATCCCACTTTCAAATCGCTTATGAGTACACTTCATCCGGGTTTAGTTTGACCAATTTATCCAAGTCGGATCGAGTCTTTGAGGTTGATCTTTCAGCATTATTTCCTGGTAATAGTTGCAGATCCTTCGTTGTTGCAGCTGGTGAAGAAATATTCGTGCCTTGTATATTGAAAGAGGGTTAAATGATTAGATGATGTTTACTTATGTAAACATCATCTTTTTTATTTGCAACCGTTCAACTGTTTAATTCGATTTTTTGTCATGCAACGGTCAAATATATACAATAATAGGGAATTAGTGGTAATCTAACTTAGTTCATTGTAAAAAGGAGGAAGACAAATTGGTTCCAAAACATATTGTTTTTATGATTTGCGGAATAACACTCACGATGTTGATGGTGAACACGGTATCGTTGGCCACTTCAAATAATTCAAGTGAGATTGCTGAACAGGTGAAATTTAGATGGATTGATTTTCACTTAAATCCCTCTGACGTGAAGAATCATTGGGCGGAAAGTGTGTTTCAATGGGCAATCATCCACAGGATGATCGATGGTTACTCAGATGGAAGCTATCAGCCTGACCGTTCGATAAACGAGGCTGAATTTTTGAAAACATTCTATAAAGCGTTTGGAGCAGCGCTCCCCGTGAGTAAAGGGGAAGATTGGATGGACGGTCCTTATCGACTAGCCTCCACGTGGAAACACCCTGTACAAGGTGCTAGCGATAAAGCATTAAGGATTACACCAATTACAAGAGGGCACGCAGCTGAAATTATTGCTGCTGCGCAGGGCGTCAATTATCAAGGCGATGAGGCCATTACATATTTGCTTGGCATGGGGCTTGCGTCCGGTAAGACATCACCTACCCTAGAAGGCTTCTCTGGCAACGATGTTCTAACGAGAGCAGAGGCTGTACAATGGATTCGAACAATTAAATTGAAGGGCATACGTACCATTAACCAAAGGCCAATGGCTCCCTCAGATCCTAAGCTCTTGCCACCTCTGAACTCTGGAGACAAAGCAAATCTTGTAGACTTCGTAACGGTTCCCATGTTGAAAGAAGATTTGAATTTGATAGATAAACAAGAAAAAGCTGTGATTCCATTTGGAACCCCTAAATCATTTTTTGACACAAAATATGGGGTTTCTAAGCAAAAAAATGTAGTCAATATGGAGATGTACGGGCAGCTTTCTGTTCATTTTGATAAGAATGGCGGCATGGACGCTTGGTCGATTGATGATTCTTCCCTCCTACCGTCTCATTTCCAGACGAATCAGCGGATTATACTTAATGAAAATACGTTGCTCGATGTGCTCCAAACGTATGGAACGGATGGGTACGGCGGAGATGGAATAGCTGAATATTACTATGAAAAAGTCGGTGACGAATTAGTACCTCGGCCATCTCGCTCACAAATTGTAGATTTTAACAATGCGTATGTGATTTCATTTACGTTTGAAGAGACAACTCAGAAGGTCAGATTTATATTTGTATCCACGCATGCTTTTGCCTCAAATCCACGTAGAGAGGATTAAGATGAAAGATGGGTCTGGAAGCGTCTTTTTGCTTGCCGATGCACATTACCTTTTATTTACCCATCGGTTGCTGGATGCTATTTGGAGATCATCTATTCTATTAGCGAATAGATGGATTTCCTACAGTTAAATGTATCGATTTTCTGTGCAAATACAGAATAAATGGATAACCTACAGTTAATTTTGTCCATATTACCCGATCAGAGCAGCAGAGAGATAATTAACATCATATTTTCCATTTATTTCTATTTTTCAAGGGAATTCCGCTTAAATAGCTGTATATTTTCCAGTTAACACGGCGCATTTTGAAATACGCGCGTTTAGCTGCAGACTTCTCCTTTGATGAAACGTTAGGGACTTGTGTAATCCTATGTTAGTTCGAACCATGATTAAGCTTTCGATAATCAGAAGGGGACATGGTAAGCCGCTCTTTAAATACGCGCGAAAAGGTGGAGTATGATGTAAATCCGACCTCAAAACAAACAGAGGTTACGGGGATATTGCTAGAAATTAGCAAACTGCAAGCGTGCGATATGCGTATTTTTTCTAGAAAATTGTGAAAGTTGTCGCCAATTATTGATTTAAACGATGTGCTAATATGAGGGACGCTTAAATAAAAGCGCTCAGCCAACGATTCCAGTTTAATGTCTTCCCGGAAATGTTGATAGACAAAGAGAATAATTTCCCACATTTTCCCCTTTCTATGTTTAGGGGTTCTTTGTGTTGGTGTGTCTTGGTGTGTAAAGCATCTGCGTTCTAATAAGATGAAAGCTTCGGTTAGTTTCGTTTTGAACATGAGTTGGCTTAAAGGTTGATGACTAAGTATTTCCTGATGCATGCTCTCGAAAATAGGAAGAAGCTGTTTGGAAAGTTCATCCTCCAGCTGGTAGGAAGGCTCACCTTCTGTGCCTGCACGAAGCAGTAAATCGCTAAAAGCGGCTGTAGACTCATCAGAACCATAGATAGCTTGCAGTCCAATGGCTCCAACATATAAATGCAGTTCTTGACCTCGCGATATTCGGATTTGATGCACTTGATGCGGAAGCAACAGCGTGAAGGTACCAGGTTGAATGGGACGTTCGATCCCATTAATAATTTCTATGCCACTGCCGTAAAAGGCGTAGGTATATTCAAGAAAATTATGCGTATGTGGAGGGATATCGGCGGTTAGTTTATGAATTTTAAATGTATAGGGAAAGGCTTCGTGCAGTTCTTGGTCTCCAGGCAGGTTAAAAGGAATCACGGAAGGAATCACGCCCTTTAAAGAAATTCAGTTACTGCTATCATAATCTAAAATCTTAAAAAATGAGATACTTTCCATAATATTGATAAGAAGTGATGGCGAAGAGTGATTACAATGAAGAAAACATATGCAAGAGGAAGGTTGGTATGAAAATGGATGTTTTGCACTATGTAAATCCCTTGCAGGGGACAGCTTCTACCTTTCGTTTCTCCAATGGGAATACGCTTCCGCTAGTTGCACGACCTTTCGGAATGGCGGCATGGAGTCCTCAAACCGATGAAGGAGGCGGCGGCTGGTTTTTCCATCCCACTCATCGTCATTTGGAAGGGATTCGACTGACGCATCAGCCAAGCCCATGGATCGGGGACTATGGACATTTAACGATCATGCCGCAAACCGGTCCACTTGCCCTGACGGCTGCCAAGCGATCGTCCTCTTTTCGAAGGGAAGAGATGACGGTTAGACCCGATTATTTCAGTGTAAGGCTCCAACGCTACAACACGTTATTCGAACTGAGCCCAACAGAACGTTGTGCAAGCATGCGAATAACGTTTGAGGACCCGCAAGAGGCGAGGGTACTTGTGGCGCCATTTTCGGGAGAGTCATCCATCACCATCGACCCTAACGGTCGCAGGTTAACGGGATATACGCGTGCGAATTCGGGTGGTGTTCCTGAGAATTTGGCGATGTATTATGTGATTGAATTTGACTGTGATTTGGATGTGCAGGCGAGTGGTACTTGGGATCAGGATGGTAAGGCATCCATACACTTACATGAAGTAGGTAATCGTACAGGTGCATTTATTGGACTGAATATCCCAGATTCAGGAGAGGTTAATCTTCGGATCGGCACTTCCTTTATAAGTTTGGAGCAAGCGATAAGCAGCCTTTCACAGGAAATTGGTTCAAAGTCATTCGATTTGGTGCGTGAGGAGGCAGCCCAAGCGTGGGAAGAAACGCTGAATCGCATACAAGTGGAAGATCCAGATGAAGATAAATTAAGCACGTTTTATACCTGCTTATACCGAGTTTGCTTATTTCCTAGGATGTGGCATGAGTTTACTGATAAGGGGGATAAGGTGCATTACAGTCCCTATAACGGTCAAATCGTTCAGGGACCGATGTACTGTGATAATGGATTTTGGGATACGTATCGTACCTCTTATCCTTTGTTCAGTCTGTTATGTCCATCTCGGTTGGGGGAAATCTTAGAATCTTACGTGAACGCCTATAAGGAAGGCGGTTGGATGCCGAAGTGGTCTTCACCTGGCGAACGAAGTGCAATGCCAGGAACGTTAATTGATGCAGTCTTTGCAGATGCTACGATCAAAGGGATAGCAGGGTATGACGTGCAGTCGGCTTATGAAGGCTTGCTGAAGCATGCCTGTCAGGCGGCGGAAGATGCTCATTTTGGCAGGAAAGGCGTTCGTGCCTACCAAGAATATGGGTATTTGCCAGCAGATCAGTTTCACGAGAGTGTGAGCAATACATTGGATTATGTATATGGCGATTTTTGTATTGCGCAGCTGGCGAAAAGTCTTGGAAAAGATGAGGACTACACGCTTCTAATGAATAGGGCAAGGAATTATGCCCAATTATTGGACCCTTCCGTAGGTTTTATGAGAGGGAGAAACGCAGATGGCAGTTGGGTGGAACCCTTCGACCCATTTGAATGGGGTGGTGCTTATTGTGAAGGCGGCGCTTGGCAGTGCAGTTGGGCTGTTCAACATGATATCGCTGGATTAGCCGAGTCAATGGGAGGAAAAGACGTTTTCTTGGCTCAGATAGAGGCGTTAATGACGACTCCGCCCTTGTTTAAAGTAGGCAGCTATGGTTTTGAAATCCATGAAATGTCGGAAATGTCCTCGATTAACTTCGGTCAATTTGCGATCAGCAATCAACCCAGCTTTCATATCCCTTACCTTTTTGCAGCGGCAGGCTCGCCTGCTGGCACGCAATTCTGGGTTAGAAAAACGGCAGAAGAGCTGTTTAGTTCTGCACCTGATGGCTTACCCGGTGATGAAGACAACGGGAGTTTGTGCGCTTGGTACATTTTTGCCTGCATGGGGATGTATCCGTTATGTCCCGGTGTGCCTGAGTATGTAATTGGGAGTCCGATGTTTGAGCGAATGACACTTCACTTGGAGAACGGTAAACAGATTGTGATAGAAGCTGATCATATTGCGCAAAGTCACCGTTATGTAGAACGTGTGCATGTCAACCATCAACCGCATCAGCCTTTATTTTTTTCACATGATCAACTTATGAATGGTGCTGTCATCCAGTTTGCCATGTCGGACACACCGACGAATACACAGGTAGAGAATAAGCATTTGCCTTACTCAATGTCACTCGAAGTACAACCAGAAGGGAAATGAAACATGACAATACAACGTGAGGCAATAGTGAAACCAGGTTTCTTTGCAACGGCTGCTGCAGCGGATAGCCGCAGAGGAGAATTTGATTTAGGTAACGAGGTCTTGATCGCGCACAAAGTACCTGTTGATTTTGTATTTATTGGCGATTCAATTACGCATATGTGGGAGCTGAATGCTTATTTTGGACGTGGCGGTCGTTTTATTGTAAACCGAGGAATTGGTGGAGATATTAGCAGCCATGTGTTAAGAAGATTTGAAGCCGATGTCATTCAATTGAAACCGAAGGTTGTGGTGATTAAAATTGGCGTGAACAATTTCTGGGCGTTGGATGGTGCGATAATCGAGCATAAGAGAACTGCGGAGCAAATCATACCAGCACTTGTTCATGATATTCAGGACATGGTAGTAAAGGCGAAAGCACACGGGATTATCCCAGTGATCTGTTCTATTCTGCCAACGAATATGCCACAATCGGGAAATAATGCGCTGCGAAACGGGAGTATTTGCCGTGTAAACGAGCAACTTCAAAAAGTAGCCACTAAACACGAAGTTATTTATGTCGATTACCATTCACAAATGATCAGAGAAGAAGGCAACGAGTTGCGCGATGGGCTTGCAGACGATGGACTTCACCCGCATGTACTTGGCTATAACATTATGGCAGATGTTTTACGTGAAGAATTAGGACGTAAAGGCATAGAAATCTAAGTATACAAGATGCATTAACTCTGGGGCGGTCCCGCTCTCGAATCGCATTTAGATGTAAAAACTACAGCTAATGTGCTCGGTCCATGATGAAAAAGAGGCGTTTCAATAAGTCTACATAGACTTTTGAGATAGCCTCTTTCTCATTTTCCATTAATGAAAGTTCATGATCTTTAGAAGTGATCATATCCAATAGCTAGCTGTGGGTGGAATAATGATGGGGAAACGAACCCGTTTCTATTCTAAGGAAAGATGGTGGTGGAGTAATGCTGGCAAGACAAAGTGGATTGAAGGTGTTCTTATTAGTGATGACGGTTGTAATCTTTGCGTTTGTAGGACTGTTCAGTGCTACACAGGTGCATGCGACAGATGATGATTATGATACGATGCGGATCAGGTGGAAGAATTATTTGACAGGAGGAGCCTCGTTAGACACATCAGATCCGGATATAGCGTCTAAGCTGAACAGTATAAGTCAAACCAGCTGGAGTACGATGCAAATTAATCCTAATCAGAATTACTTGTGGAGCGATTTGAACAGTTTGGTCGATTCCTCCCATATTACAGGGAGCTACCTTCGAATAAAGGGAATGGCGCTAGCGTACAGCACGATTGGTTCCAGTTTATACGGAAATCAGGATCTAAAGGCTGACATAATTGATGCGATGGATTGGATGTATACCAATCGATATAATGAAACGAAATCAGCTTATGGGAATTGGTGGGACTGGGAGATAGGTACACCGCTACATATTAATGATATTGTTGTACTCATGTATGATGATCTCATCAGTACACCGTTAAAAATAACCAACTACATGCAAGGGATTGAGAAGTTCTCCCCTGATCCGAACAAAGTGAACAACGCGCAATATGTGCCTACAGGGGCAAATTTAGTTTGGAAATGCCAAGTGGTTGCTTTGCGAGGTGTGATTCTAAAATCCGCGACGAAGCTGACGTCAGCAAGGGATGCATTAAATCCGGTATTTGATTATGTGACATCGGGGGATGGCTTCTATAAGGATGGATCTTTTATCCAACATAATGTTTACGCTTACACGGGAAGCTATGGTGTAAGTTTGCTGCAAGAGCTAACGAATTTGCTGCTTTTACTGAATAGTTCTCCATGGCAACCTACCTATGCAGGTGGAGCAAATGTTTACAAATGGATCTATGACTCGTATGAACCGCTTATCTATAACGGTGCCATGATGGATATGACGAGAGGGAGAGCCATCTCCAGAAATTATGAGCAAGATCATGTTGTTGGCCATAATGTAATAGCTTCGATCATCCGCTTAGCTCAGAGTGCCCCTACAGCTGATGCACAGCGAATGAAAGCGATGGTGAAAGCGTGGATTGGTGCGGATACCCAATTTAATTTCTACAAGGATGCTAACTTAAGTACGACGGTCCTGGCCAAGGCGATCATGAATGATAACAGCATTGTGCCTAGAGGAGAAAAGGTGCAAACCAAGGTCTATGCTGGCATGGATCAGGTGGTTCATCTGCGTCCAGGGTTTGGATTCGGTGTCAGTATGTCATCGCATCGCATTGGCACATATGAAGCGACCAATGGTGAGAATTTGAAAGGCTGGTACACAGGTGCTGGCATGACGTATCTCTATAACAAGGATCCGCTTCAGTTTACCGACTACTGGCCGACTGTAAATAAGTACCGACTCCCGGGAACGACAGTGGATACGATGCCAAGAGCGGATGAGGAAGGCGCAGGGTATCTGAGTCCCAAAACATGGGCAGGGGGGACAGAATTACTAGGTCAATTTGCAACAGCCGGTATGGACTTGAAAGGATATGGAAGCACGTTAAAAGCCAAGAAATCCTGGTTTATGTTTGACGATGAAGTGGTGGCGCTTGGGACAGGAATAACAAGCACCGACAACCGCACCATCGAGACAACCGTTGAAAATAGAATGCTCACGAAGACACAGGTTACACAAGGCATCGATCAGGCTTCACCACCATCCACACCTATTGGAAGCGAACCCTTGCGTCATAAAGTTTATGTGGTGACAGATAGTGTGAACGATGGCAATGTGCCGGAAAATACGTTTGACAATAACTTTGGTTCGAGATGGTCCTCCAGTGGCGATGGCCAATGGATTCAATATGATCTTGGTAAAATACAATCCATTGGATATATAGGGATAAGCTTTATGCTTCAATCCGCAAGAACGACGAATTATGAAGTCTTGGTTTCCGAGGATGGTCAGGCGTGGGCTCAAGTCTTCAACGGAACTTCTAGCATCGTGAGCGATACACAGTTACAAATCGTTGATTTTCCGGATACCCAAGGCAGATATGTTAAAATTATCGGTCATCAAAACTCAACAGGGCCGTGGAACAGTATCACGGAAGTGCAAATCTATGCGCCATGTACAGCGGGCAATCTTCTTATCCTTCCTACTGTTGCGGCATTGAATGTGAATGGGGTGACGAGTAGCGTAGGTTCAAGCGATGTTCCACAAGTGAATGACAATGATATTCGTACGTTCTGGTCGGCGACTGGAGATGGTCAGTGGCTGCAAGTTGACTTAGGCAGCCCTACAGCAGTAGGACACGTAGGGATCAGCTTCGAGCAAGGTACGGAGAAGCATTATGCCTTTGAGATCCAAACATCTGTGGATGGCACGACATGGACACCTAGTTACAGCGGCCAAAACACAATACTATCATCGGAGATTACAGCCTATGATATCGTGGATACAACAGCCAGATATATCAAATTCATTTTCCATGGAAATGACGTAGATCTGTCCAATCATGTCTCCGAAATTCAAATGTATGCCCCAGATGCTTCAGGGTCTGTGTTGGATCCTCTGCATGCGACGAAAAAAGTCAAAGGGGATGAGCAGCTCGTTGTGAATGGCGTAACGAAACCTGCTGGATTAGGATGGACAGAAACGATGAGTAATGTGTCTTATGCGTATCTGGAAGGAACTGGCGGTTACTACTTCCCGCAACCTACTTCCTTGAAAGGGTCGAGAAATGTCTCGCAAGGCAGCTGGTCACAGCTCAATAAAGGCGGCCCTACGACCGTATTAAGTAAAAATTATCTAACACTCTGGTTAGATCATGGAACGAATCCGTTCTATCAGAATTACGCCTACGTGTTACTGCCAAATAAAACAGCTGCGGAAACTGCGAGTTACAGCTCGAACCCTAATATTGAAATCCTGGTTAACAATACGAACGTGCAAGCAGTGAAGGAGAAAACACAGGGAATCCTGGGGGCTAATTTTTGGTCACCAAGTACTTTCAGTTATCTGACGGCATCGAATCCTTCCTCCATCATGTTAAAGGATCAAGGCAGTGTCCTAGATATCGCTGTTTCAGACCCTACACACTTGCAAGCGAAGGTTACCTACGAAATTCATAAAGCTGGGCTATCTGTGATTGAAAAAGACCCAAGTATAACCGTCCTACAGTTGAGTCCTACCATAAAGTTCGAAGTAAATACCCAAGCTAAAGATGGCAAATCGCACAAAATAAAACTACAAGTTAACACGTCCGTTACGACGCCTTTGCCAACACCAACAGCACCTCCAACGCATACCGTTGATCCAGTTCCAGATACCATTGTGGATGTGTTGGATGACTTTACGCAAACCTTTGCACACAGTGCAAATTTAAGTTTTGATCGCGGGCAAGCCGAAGCATTTAATGGTGATACCTCACGGTTAATTAGAACCAAAAACACGAATGAATATATCATTTACAAAGCATTGCCGAATAAAGATATCACTGAATTTGCAGCAAAGGCATGGTTCTGGGCGAATGAAGCTATAACTGACTTTGCGTTTTACAGCTCGCCGGATAATGTCACTTATACAGCTTTCGCTCCAGCTAAAGTAGTTGGCGCAAATGGCTGGAAAGAAGTGAATTACAGCGGGTTGCTGCCGACGGGAACGCAGTATCTTAAAATTGTTTACATGCACAATACGAGCAATGTATGGAACCCGCAGCTTGCTGAAGTCACATTGACGAGTAAATTGCCTCCTCCTACGAGCATTACGGTCGTTGACAATGTGTACGACTATACCCAGATGTTTGCACGAAGCGCAAACTTTAGTATCAGCGGATCTAATCCTCAAGCATTTGGCGATGATGCTACGCGATTAGTCAGACTTACGAACAGCGACGAGTATGTCGTGTATAAAGCGGTAACGGACATGGAACTGCGGAATTTTAGCGCGGATACGTGGTTCTGGCCTTACGAGACCTCCACAGATTTTGAGTTTGCCGTATCTCCAGATAATGTGACTTATACGGTTTATACGCCGGCTAAAGCAACCGTCACAGGTACCTGGAATAAAGTGACCTACAGCGGTACCTTGCCTAGAGGGACGCAGTATTTGAAAATCATTTATAAACAGCACTCAGCAAATGCTTGGAATGCTCAGATTGGTAAAGTAACTCTGACGAGTAAAGTGCCGACGCCTACAAGTGCTACAGTTACTGATGATGTGTATAATTTCAGCAAGATGTACGATCATTCCAGTCATTTGTATTTTGACACCTCAAATGCCGTCGCATTTGGAGGAGATGGTTCCCGGTTAGCACGAAATACGAATACAGACGAATCTATTGTCTATAAGGCTGCACCCGAGATGGATATGAAATCCTACGCGATCGATACGTGGTTCTGGACCTATGAGCCATCGGCGGATTTTGAATTGTATAGTTCACCTGATAATGTGACCTATACGCTGATTTCTCCTGTGAAAACCGATTTGTTGGTTAGATGGCTGAAGAGAACCTACAGCGGGAACTTACCGACAGGAACGAAGTATTTAAAAATTGTTTACAAACAGCATACGGCCAACGTGTGGAATCCACAGATTGGCAAGGTCGAGTTTTTCAGTGAAGTGAATGATTAACGAAAGTTCATGATCTTAAATCTCGATCATTTCATTCCTTTTGGTCGGATGCCATAATAAAAGTGTAAGATAGTTAGTTTACAAGGGGGCATACAAATAACATGAAGCGTAAGTTCACATCAAAAAAAGCAGTAGTAAGCATCTTACTTAGTATGAGCGTTTTGGCAGGTTGTAGCAGCGCAGCGGATAGTCCAGCAACTTCACCTGCTGCAAGTCCAGCAGCGACGAAGAGCGTGGCGGCTGTCGCGAAAGAGAATGATCGAACGAAGTTTGATCCGCCTGTTACGATCACGGCAGCGATTGCCCTAAAACCGTCCGATAAGCTTCGCAATGGCGACACGCCTGAGAATAATCCAATCTCCCGTTGGTTCAAAGACACGCTGGGAATTGTAACAAAATATCAATGGGTGGTCACGGATGCGAGTGCGCTGGAAACGAAAGTTCGTTTAGCATTAACAAGCGGCGAAGCATTGCCTGATGTGCTCACTGCCTCTGGTACCGTGTTTGAAGATCTTGTTGCCTCCAAGAAAATTCAATCCATTGATGAGGCCTTTGAGAAGTATGCAACGCCAAGGGTGAAAGAATCCTATCAGAAAAATCCGGAAGTGTGGAATTTGGTCAAACGAAACGGAAAACTGTATGGGTTGCCTACCCTGTCCAATGGGATTGTAGGTAACACCGTGATGTGGATTCGAGAGGATTGGCTCAAGAAGCTCAACCTCAAAGCACCAACGAATGTGCAAGAATATGAAGCTGTCATGGATGCGTTTACAAACAAGGATCCTGATGGCAATGGGAAAAAAGATACGTATGGCATGGCCTTTGGGGCAAACACCGGCTACCATAAACCAACGATGAACTTCATGTCGGATGCTTCGTTTATTTTTGGTCAAGATCAGCCTTACCAATGGTTGCAAGGGACAGATGGCAAACTGCAATACGGCTCAACGAAGCCAAGTGTGAAGGATGCTTTAGGCAAATTACAAGAATGGTTTAGTAAGGGGTATATCAGTCCTGACTTCGGTACGCAAGACGCAGCGAAAGCCATGGCAGACTTTACTTCAGGTAAAGCTGGAATTGCTTTTGCACCAGGATGGGCTGGCGGCTGGCCAGTAGGGACGGCAGTAAATGAAGCCAAAACCAAAAATCTAGCCTTAGATTTCAAACCATATCCGATTCCTGCAGGAATCAAAGGTGAGGTGGGAAGGCAGGCATCACCGCCGTCTTATGGGAATTATGTTTTCCGTGAAGGATTTAAGAATATGGAAGCCATCTTTAAATATTGGGATACGATGTACGGTTGCTCGGTTGAGGATGCGCAGTGTCCATTTGCAAACGGTAAGGGAGAAGGCTATGACTATGTGATAAAAGATGGAAAGCCGGATTGGAAGAACATTCCCGAAGGTACATTGAGCTTAAATGCCTATCTGCTGATGTCACCAGGATCCGGAACAGCTCCAACGAATGTCATGTCTGGACCTAACATTTACCAACGTGTCGCAGCAGGGAAGAAAGACAATATTTTTGAGCAGAAACTAGCTGCCGAGAATGGCCAATTAACGATTGACGGCTTTGCAGTTGCGTTTCAACAGTTAAATAAAGATGTGCAGAGTGGATTCTTTGGGGCGAACACGCCAACGATGAAAGAAAAATGGGAACAGCTCATTGCCCTGGAGGAGCAAACCTTCCTGCAAATCATTTACGGTAAACAAAAAACGGACTATTTTGATACCTTTGTGAAGCAATGGAATGATCAAGGCGGGGCACAAATTACGAAAGAAGTGAATGAGTATACAGCTAGCCTGAAGTAATTGTTCCACGATGTGATAAGAAATGCGGAGTGCTGGTGTAACTTGGGTTCTCCGCATTTTCTTTTTATAGAGAAGTCCTAACGATCGATAGGAGACGAATCGGATGAAATCGGAAACGATACAATACGCTTTGCAAGAGAGGGCAATTCCCCTTAAAAACAGAAAAGGCTTCTTCAATCTAAGACAAACGTGGCCACTACATGTGTTCCTATTGCCTTCCGTTGTGTTATTGCTCATTTTCAGCTATACGCCGATGGTCGGGTTCGCAATTGGCTTCCAAGACTTCAAACCATGGTTAGGACTTTTTGGTTCACCTTTTGTAGGATGGAAGCATTTTAAATTTATGTTTCATGATCCAACGGCTTTGCAAGTCATTTGGAATACGCTGATCATTGCGGTTCTCAAAATTATTGCAGGCTCCTTAGCACCTTTCATTTTCGCCTTACTACTGAATGAAGTTCGTGCCGTCATCTTTAAGCGAGTTATTCAATCGCTGGTTTACTTGCCTCATTTTATCTCCTGGGTCATTCTCGGTGGCATCCTTACGGATCTGCTGTCTACGAATGGGATGATTAATCAACTTCTCGTCGGGATAGGCTTGGATAAGATCTTCTTTCTGGGAAGTGGAAACTGGTATCGCTTTACCCTTGTCGTCAGTGATGTTTGGAAGGATTTTGGATTCGGTACGATCATCTACTTAGCTGCTATGGCAGGCATTAACCCGAATATGTATGAAGCTGCAGATATTGACGGTGCAAATAATTGGCAGAAAACGATTCACATTACCATTCCAGCAGTGATTCCTATAGCCATTGTTATTGTTACTTTATCGTTAGGCAACATTCTGAATGCTGGATTTGATCAGGTATTTAATACTTATAATCCGCTTGTATATCCGAAAGGCGATATTATTGACACCTATGTTTACCGGATTGGTCTACAGCAAGGGTCATACAGTTTTGCAACTGCAGTTGGATTTTTTAAGTCCATCATTGGATTTATTCTCATTGCTACGACTTACAAATTAGCATCTAAATATGCAAATTACAGGATTTTCTGAGGGGATATAGCCATGATTAAATTATCGTTCTCCACGAAAATGTTTCAATTCTCGAATTATATTTTCCTATCACTTGCCGCTTTTCTCTGTATTCTCCCCATGGTGCATGTCTTGGCTGTATCGTTTAGTTCAGATTATGCGACGACAGCTTACTTAGTTAAATTTTGGCCTGTCGGCTTTAATTTCACGGCATATGAGAAGGCGTTGAACAGTAACAACTTTCTGATTGCATTCAAAGTCAGTGTGTTTAGGACGGTACTTGGAACGGCACTTACGATGTTTTTAACAATGCTCGCAGCGTATTCGATGTCCAAAGAAGATCAGATTTTCAGAGGAAGAACGCTGTATGCTTGGTTCTTTGTCTTTACGATGCTCTTCCACGGCGGACTCATTCCAACATATCTGGTGGTACAGAAAATAGGGCTAACTAATTCCCTTCTAGCACTAATCTTGCCTTCGGCTGTCAATGTCTTCAACGTCGTCCTAATGATGAATTTTTTCCGAGGAATACCAAAGGAATTGCAAGAAGCAGCGATGATGGATGGAGCAGGACATTTCCGAATTCTATTCACGATATTCATGCCAATTTCTTTACCATCTATTGCCACATTGTCCTTATTTACGATGGTTTTTCATTGGAATGCTTGGTTTGACGGTATGATTTATATGAACAAAGCAGAGCTTTTTCCATTAGCTACCTTTTTACAAGCTTTAATTGCTAGCTTTGATTTTACGAAAATTGGTCTTAATCCAGAGGATTTGAATAAATTATCGGAGCGTTCTTTAAAATCAGCACTGATCTTTATCGGTACAGTCCCGATCTTGCTTGTGTATCCTTTTCTGCAAAAGTACTTCGTACAGGGGATGACATTGGGGTCGGTAAAAGAATAAATCAAAGTGAAATGGCTGTTAGGGCAATCCTAGGAGCTGTTTTCACTGTATGATTTTTACAACCATAAGCTTTCAATTGGTATAATAGAGCAAACGGAAGATAGGGAGCACCGGCTAATGAATCTAATCAAGAGAGTAATCCTTCTTATCGTGATGAGTTTAATCGTCATTCTTGCCCTTTACGCCTATTCCTATAAACAGAGTGTACATGTCATTGAAAATCAAATTAATACACGGAATGAAGAGAAGCTATCGTACTTTCTCAACCGAATTGAAAGCTTATTGGATCAGAACATGATCTACGCCACGCTCGTCACCAAAGATCCAGAAATTAAAAAAGTCGCCTACGGCGAATTGCCCCCTGCCAGTTATGATCGCGTAAGTGTGGTTCAATCGATTGAAAGCAAGCTCAACCTATTTAGTATGACCAATCAAATTATGAACATTATTACGCTCTATTTTCCGAAAATTGACCTTGCTTTGTCTACGGTACCTTCAACAGGACTGAATCAAGTGGAGATCTTAAAGGATTACACAGCCAATTGGAAATTAACGAAAGTCGATATAAGTGGTGTCAAAACGGATGCGTTTTCACGGTTTTTCATATCGCCGTATCAGGCAGAAGCAACGGATATCATGAAATCAGATTTCATTATACGTGTTGATTTTTTCACGAAAAATATTGCGAATTTACTGGATGAGTTTAAAATCGCCGGCAACGGTGACGCCTTTTTCTATGGCAGTTTCGATCAAATTGTGTATAACAGTACGGCGAATATGACGCTCATTCAACAGTTGATGCAGAAGTCTCCCTTTCAGGATGGAAAAGGGTTGAAGAAGAGTTCAACGGTCGTCGAGTTGAGCGGAAAGAAATATATTCTCTATGTGCTTCCATCTGAGAAGTTAAACTGGAGCTTGGTGGATATTGAGCCCCTGGAGGAAATTCTCAACCCGGTGAATCATAGTCGCAATTTATTTTATCTCATTCTGTTTTTGTTGTTATTACTCGGTATGGTGGCTGCTTATTTCTTGTATTTTTATATCCAGGTACCGATTCGCATCTTAATCCGCAGCTCGGAGCATATCAAAAACAAAAATTTCTCGTATCGCATCCAAAGCTTGCGGAAGGATGAATTTAAACAATTGTTTGATTCATTTAACGATATGGCGAAGGAAATAGATGAACTGATTAAACGCGTGTACGTAGAAGAGATTCGCTCTAGAGAAGCCGTGATGAAGCAGCTTCAATCGCAAATTAATCCTCATTTTCTGTATAATTGCCTAGCGTATATCGTAAATATGGCAAAAATGAACAAGCCTCAGTCGGTTATTGCGATGGCTCATAATTTGGGAGATTACTATAAATATACGACCCGGAATGAGACGTTGGAGACCACGCTCGGCACTGAGCTGGAGCTGGCTGTTAATTATATGAATATTATGAATCAGCAACTGGATAAATTTCGGTATATTGTTTCCGTCCCAGAGACGATGAAAGCGATGAAAATTCCCAAACTAATCATTCAACCTATCATTGAAAATGCGATCGTACACGGACTCGAGGAAATTTCGATGAACGGTCTTATCACCATTGTTGGTCTTGATGACGGTCCGCTCTACCGGCTGATTATTGAGGATAACGGGCCAGGCTTGTCGGCCGAAGCTTTGACTAAGTTAAGGCTTAAGACGGAAGATGAGCACAATGATTCCCCGCAAAAAGGGGTTTGGAATGTCTATCACCGTTTCCACTATTATTTTGGACAGCGGTCCCGAATGCGTTTGGATAATTCGGCGTTAGGCGGATTGCGGATTGAGTTGATCTGGGAGAAAGCAGCAGGGGAGTGAGCTCAAAGATGTTTTCATTACTGATTGTAGATGATCATAAGCATCAAGTTGATACGTTAGCAGTTACATTACCCTGGGAAGAGCTAGGGATAACCATGATTCATAAAGCCTATGAAGGCCAAGGGGCGCTGGCTATTCTGGAGACATATCCCATTGATATTGTCATCACAGATATTCGTATGCCTGGCATGAGTGGTCTGGAGTTATTAGAACGCATTAACGAGTCCAACCGGAAGATTGATGCCATTCTGTTGACAGGGTATGCCGAATTCGAGTATGCGAAGAAGGCGATCGAGCTGCATGCGCTGGAGTACCTGATTAAACCTGTGCGCGATCAATTGCTCATCGACGCTGTAAGCCGCATCATCAGCAAGCGTCAGAATGAGTTACAACATTCGCAAGCTTTTGAACAGGCTAATGCTATCCTGCATCAAAATTTACCACTCCTAAAAGAGAATTTATTGCATGATCTTTTGCAAGGCGCAAAAATCTCTTCTAAGCAACTGACAGAGAAAGTGGAGATGTATCAAATTCCATTTGCCTGTGGCGATGAGATTCGATTCATGGTGATTCAATTCGATCCTCATTTCTATGAATCTTATAATCTCTCAGATATGCATTTATTAGAGTATGCGGTTTCGAATATAGCAGAGGAATTGCTCCAAAGTCATTTCAGTCTGTGGACAAGGAGAGCACCGCAAGAAAATATTACCCTGATGCTCAAGCCGATACATGCCGAAGGTGCTGCTTGGCACGAGGAAGGGCTGCTGTCGATTGCCAACCTGTTGTTGGAGCAGGTAAATCGGTATCTCAAAGGCAAGGTAGCGATCTACCTCTCTACACCGGCTCAATTTCCTGATGAAGTCCAGGCTTGCTATACTTCGGTTATCTCTTCGGCTATGAGTTCTTCAGAGCGACACGGAGTTTTTATCTTAAGTAGGCAAAATGTCATTAGCCGCGGAGTGGAACCTTTGCGAATCTTGTATCAAGCCCCGATGCTGATTCAACTGATGGATAGCAACAATCTCGATAAGTTAAATGAGAAATTGCATGCCATTTTTCAAGAATTAGAGCAGAAACAAGCGGATTCCCGCGCTCATCTGCGAGAAGCCTACTTGCATGTGTTGAGCTGCTTTACCTTTTTGGCCCATAAGAAAGGCAAAGTCTTGGAAGATATTATCGGAATTGGCTCCGTTCATAAAGAACACAGTGTGATTCATTCCGCGAAGCAATTGAAAGCATGGTGTAGCCTCATTCTGGAAGCGCTCATAGAGGAAGATTCGCCCGTTGATGATGAGAATCATCTCCAGCTCGTCAATAAAATTCATGCGTATATTGAGCAAAATCTATCCAAGGATGTTACCTTGCAATCGATTAGTGAACATGTCTATTTACATGCCGTCTACTTATCGAAAATATACAAAGAGATTACCGGCTTAAATTTGAGCGAATACATTTTGCATGCACGGATGGAGGAAGCGAAGAGACTGCTTGAAAAGACCTCCTTTAAAATATATGAGATTACAGAAAAAGTCGGATACCAAAGCCCACAGCATTTTATTCGGCGATTTAAACATTATTACGGTGTGACGCCGGACAGCTTTCGGAAGCAATAACAAGCGCGAGGGGAGTGTCACATGGACAACACATGGGTAGAGAAGGCTTGGGAACGGGTTGTTGATAAAATTGAAAAAACAAGTCACATCTTGGGTGCATCGTTTCCGAATGGAACCGAGAATGGCCGTTACGTCACTTCGCCAGCCCATGATTGGGTAGCAGGTTTTTGGCCGGGAATACTCTGGTTGGTTTATGGTGAAACGAACAATGAACGGTTAAAAGCGTTGGCTGTAGACTGCGAAAAGCAAATTAGTCAAACCTTATGGGAATATGAGCATTTACATCATGACGTGGGTTTTATGTTCGGTCTAAGTAGTATGAAGCAGTATGAGTTTTTGGCTGATGAGGATGCAAAACGACACGCCTTGATGGCGGCCAATCTGCTTGCAGGAAGATTTAATCCTGTGGGTTCCTTCATTCGCGCATGGCCAAATTGGGGTGGCGAAGATCACAGCGGCTGGGCAATTATCGATTGTTTGATGAATTTGCCTCTGTTATATTGGGCTTCGGAAACGATTGCCGATCCACGTTATCGTCATATGGCAGAGCTACATGCCGATATGGTGCTCAATCATTTTATGCAAGAAGATGGATCGGTCCATCATATTGTGGCTTTCGATCCTGAGACAGGTGCGCGTGTGGGAGCGCTGGCGGGTCAAGGCTATGCCGCAGATTCTGCCTGGTCAAGAGGAGCGGCTTGGGCACTTTATGGATTTGCACTGAGCTATCAATATACAGGCAAAGAGACATATTTAGCTGTTGCAAAGCGTGTAGCGCACTTCTTCCTGGACCATTTGCCGGAGGATAAGGTACCTTATTGGGATTTCCGTCTGCCTGAGCAGCAGACCCAAGATGCGCCACGCGATTCATCAGCTGCTGCTATTGCGGCTTCTGGACTTCTGGAAATAGCCTCTCTCATGAATGAAGATGACGGATTATTGTATCAGCAAGCAGCAGAGGAGATCCTCTTTGAGCTAACACATAACTATGCGGATTGGCAGGGAGAGTCCGAGGGAGTTATTCTGCATGCGACGGGATATTTCATGCAAGATATATTTGTAGATACTTCGCTGATCTATGGGGATTATTATTTTATTGAGGCGCTATTGAAGTTGAAGAAGGTAAAGTTGTAGGGGGAAAGGCTGCCGTTTCGTTACGGCAGCCTTTCAATGGTTGAGGATACGATCCGATTGATCCAATTATCTGAGGATATTCGCTGCTTATAAAATGCCGAGGCGCTTCAAGGCATCCAACGTGACCATCTTGGCGGTCGTCCCACTGCTGTCTACATTGGTGGCGAAAACCCAGTCGGTTTTTCCACGCTCGACATAACCTACATACCAACCGAGTCCCATGTCGGACAGCCGAGTCCCCGTTTTGCCATGTACCGTATAGTCGTCTTGGTCGTTATCGATCATGATACGCTTGACGGTCTTCATCGTCTGCTCCTGAAAGGGGAGCGTCTCTTCTACCAGATCTTCCATAAAGCCGACCTGCTCCTCTGCCGAGATTCTCAGCGAGCTGTTCAGCCAAAAGGCATCGATCCCTCCGCTAATATCCATATTGCCATAATGTATACGATCGACATAACTCTTCATCCGCTCGTCGCCGATGTCCCGGGCCATTGCTTGGTAATACCAGATTGCGGATGCCCGCATAGCCGAAGCCAGAGAATGGTCTCGGTTCCAAACTTCGAATGGCCTGACGACGCCGTCCCACCTCTTCACATCGTATTCATCCTGAACCGCAGCCACTTCGAGACCGATGAGCGCATTCGGTACCTTAAATGACGACTCTGGTGTGAACCGCTGCTGACTACGTTCGGGATTGCAGACGAAGGTACGGTCTGTCTTCAGGTTTTTAATGACGATGGTGCCTTGCACATCATGGAACAGCTCTTGGCAAGGGAGCTTTGACTCTTTCGGTGCAGCATGTGCAGGAAGTGCGGCAATGGCCGCGCTACCGGCGAAAAGTAAGGTGGCGAGTGCCAGGCCGACTTTGTTTTTGTTTTTCCAAGTAAGCAAAATTGAATTCCTCCTTCGGCTTCTTCATAATGGAATATCAGAGAGGCTCGTGTCGACAACACTGAGTATAGAGCAATATACGGCTGGGCTGCACCGACGTTTGCGGTGATTGTACCCATACAGTTAGTTGGGAGGCGTACAAATGGAGATGCTGTATGAAGCGATTGTGGAACAGTTTTTGCACGAGATGAAAGCCGGGAAAAGACTGCCGGGAGACAGGCTGCCGTCGATCCGAGAAGGGGCAGATACGTTCGGCTGCAGTCGAAATACAGTAATTCGGGCGTACAGAGAGCTCGAGCAAAGTCACCGGATCTATGCCGTGCCACAGAGCGGCTATTATGTCGCGCATCGCCACCAAGGTGGGGAGGAGACAAAAAGCTCAGCGGGATCGCAGGGGATTATCGATTTTGAATGGGCGGGGCCTGACCGAAGCGCCATGCCGTACAGGGATTTTCAGCACTGTATGAATGAAGCTATCGAGAGATATCGCGAAGACATGTTCACGTATTCAGAGGGGCAGGGTCTCGCATCGCTGCGATTCCAGCTAGGTCGGCATCTAAGGGATCTGCAAGTATTCACTGTTCCAGAGCGTATTTATGTGGTGACAGGCTCGCAGCAAGCGCTGAATGTGCTGGTGGGGCTTCCTTTTCCGAACGGCAAGAGGGACATCGTTGTGGAACAGCCCGTACATCCTGGTATGATGGAATCGCTGCGGGGATACGATGGCGAAGTGCACGGCATCTCGTACGGGGAAGGCGGTATGGATTTGGAGCGGTTGGAGACGTTGTTTCGGGAAGGGGACATCAAGTTCTTTTACACCGTTTCGCGATTTCACAACCCAACGGGGTACAGCCACACGAACGAAGCCCGCAAACGTATGGTTGAGCTGGCTCAGAGGTATGATGTGTATATTATCGAGGATGATTACATGGGGGACTTGGATGGAGATTCGAGGAACGATCCGATGTTCGCTTACGATCCGTCCGGACGGGTTATCTATGTAAAAAGCTTTTCCAAAGTCATGCTTCCCGGATTGCGTCTCGGGCTGGCTGTCTTACCCGATGGACTGCGGGAGGTTTTCTTGCAGGCGAAAGCCGCAGCTGACGTGCATTCACCCCTGCTGACGCAAGGGGCTCTGGAGGTGTACCTCGAGAGCGGCATGTTCGCCGCCCACATTGGTCGGATGCGAGAGATTTACCGCCGCAAAGCGGTGCTGCTGCAAGAAGCCTACGGCAAATATTTGCCACAGGGAACTGCTTACAGCTGTTCAACCTCTGGCTTCTACAGCACGATCGGACTGCCGGCACCTCTCCGAGCACAGGCTGCGGCCGACTATCTGGTGGAGCACGGGGTCCGGGTTGATCCTGCCCAGCGGATGTACCTGCCGGAGTTTCGACAGGAGGGTGTCCTCCGGTTGAGCGTCTCACAAGTGGAGGACAGACTTATCGAGCCCGGCATTCGAGCCATCGGTGACGGAATTCAAGAGCTGCTTCGACAGCGGTCGGAAGTCAGGTTTGTGTCTGGGTATTCTTCCTAGCTGCCACTACGTGTTTAGATGTATAAACTACAGCTAATTTATCCGAATTTGACCTGTTTACACGATTAGATGGAAAAACTACAGCTAATTAGCATGAAGTTTGAAGATATGAGCAAATTGAAGGGAATTAACTACAGGAAATACAGTTAACCTTTTGAATTCTAGGAGTCCTCTTCAAATAGATGGAGAATATCCAGTTAAATTGCGGGATGCAAAGGAAGCAGGTTCAAGCAGGTTCATGACTCAAAGGTCATGAACGAAAAAGAGGCTGTTTCCAAAAAGTCTAGATCAACTTTTTTGAGACAGCCTCATATCCTCATTCACTTATGATTCAGAAAGAGTAACGATTGGCAGTATAACTTCAACCATAGTGCCTTTCCCAACTTCACTTTCGAAACGCATAGTCCCCTTATGATTCTGGATGATCCTCATGGAAACCATTAAGCCTAATCCTGTTCCTGTTTCTTTCGTAGTAAAAAAAGGACTTCCAATCTTATTTATTTCATGTTGTGGGATTCCATACCCGGAGTCTTGAATGCGAATGTGTATGTCACCGTTGATTTGCTTGGCTTGGATGACCACTTCCCCGCCTTTAGGCATGGATTCAATCGCATTTTTTAGAACATTGACAAAAACCTGATTGATACTGCGTTGACACCGAATTAAAGATAATTCGGCATCAAACTCTTTCTTTATTTGAACGTTAAAAAGGTTGGCTTGTCCTTCAAATAATGTGATGACGTGAATTAATTCATGGACTACGTTCCTTAACTCATAGGCCTCATTGGAAGGTTTAGCTAACACTAAAAGCTCACTGACAATTTCATTGATTCGATCAATTTCGGATAACATGACTTCATTACGTAATTTGTTTGTACCGTCAATATCCTCTTTGACATACAATTGCATAAATCCTCGTAAACTAGTCAATGGATTTCTAATTTCATGGGCAATGCCAGCTGCAAGTTCGCCAACTAAGGAAAGTTTCTCAGATCTACGGATTAATTCTTCAGATTGCATCCGTTCTGTAATGTCACGACCCATACTGATAACGTGTTGAATCTCGCCTGCCGTATTTCTTATTCTTTTAGAGTGTGCTTCTTGCCAAATATACTGACCGTTTTTATGCCGAACACGATAAACAAATATTCGGCTATCAGAGTTCGTATAATAACCGTGCTTTGCCCAGTCTGAGTTCAAATCGTCTGGATGCCAATAATCATAGGCCGATGTTCCTATGAGCTCATCTGGCTCATATCCGAGCTGATTACGAACAGCTGGGGAGACATATGAGATGATTCCGTCTGGCGTTAAACGCAAAATAACGTCCTGTGAATGGTCGGAAATAATCGTGTGCAGTTCTTCAATCTTTTTAAACTCTTCTTCATTATTTTTTTGTTTTGTAATATCAACAATTTGAGAGATGGATATGCCACTACCAGTGAGTCCCTGCTGGTTCCTTACTAAAGTAACATTTAGTAGCCCCCACATAATGGCACCAGATTTATGTATATATCTTTTTTCTAATTGATAACCTTCAATTTCACCTTGCACCACTTTATTCCACAATGCCAGATCTGCTTGTAAATCTTCAGGATGTGTGACAGCTGGGACACCGAGATCTACTAATTCACTTTCGCTATATCCTAACATTTTGCAAAAAGAGGGATTTACCTTAAAAAGGCTTCCATCTAAAGATATAAATGCCACTCCAATTGGAGATTTTTCAAATGAACGTAAGAGAAGACTATGGTCGTTGAAATAAGATAACATCCGATTCTCCCTTTAACGAAGCTACATAATTAACCTGACAAGGGCATTATAACAGTAAATTTAATTCAATTGAATATATGTTATTAAAAAAGTAATAAACCTTGAACATCTGCCTATCCTGCAGATTCGTTCAAGGTTTTTTGTTCGGGCATGTGATTTGAATCACTGCTCATTCATGTATAAAGAGTTACACTATGGAGAGAGTAGGTAAGAGATTTTCGAACAAGCAGAAACGTAGAGAGAGAAAGGGAGGATTACTATGTTCTACTACTGGTCAACGGGGATCATATGTTTGATTTCTTTGGTTGCGACGTTATACGTAGGATTTTCGAGGAGAAATCAAGAAACAAACGATAATTATACCAAAAGTACGGTAAAGAATTTAAACGGATTACTTGTGTTGAATATCCTGTTTGTTATCGTGTTTAGTCTATTTTTGGTCTATTGGATTTGGTTCAGATAGTTGAACCTATTTCAATGAAATGATGCCTTGAAAAAACGGGCGGTCAAGGATAATCTTATATCCTTGACCGCCGTTTTTTATTCCTTAACTGCTCCAAGTGTGGCTCCTTGAACAAAATATTTTTGTATAAATGGATACACCAGAAGAATCGGCAGCGTCACGAAAATGATCGTAGCAGCTTGTAGAGTTTGAGAATTATAGGCCATCGCATTCAAGTTAGCGGCCAGATCCGTGTTCACCATCGTTTCCCGCAGTTTGAGCTGCAGCGGATATAGGTTGGGATTACGGATAAATAAAATAGCATGATAGAACATGTTCCAATAAATGACGGCGTAGAATAACCCCATTGTTGCCAGTGCCGGTTTGGAGAGGGGGATGACCACACGGAATAAAATGCCGTAATCGGTACACCCGTCTATACGGGCAGATTCCTCTAGCTCATACGGCAACTGCTGAAAAAAGGTACGCAGAATGATTAGATTGAATGCGCTGATCGTGGAAGGAAGGATCAATACCCAAATGCTGTCAAGCAAGCCGAGAGACTTGATCGTCAAGAAGTAGGGGATCATTGGTGCTTGGAAAATCATTGTAAACACAATGCCGACCATAATCGTATTGCGAATGCGGAAGTCTTTTCGCGCTAGCGGGTAAGCCAATAAGGATGTAAATAGTAGGCTAAGCAGCGTACCGACCACGGTAACAAAGATATTGACACCCAACGAGCGCCACAGATCTACTTTTGCTAGAATATGCGTCCAAGCGGAGCTGGTGATCTCAACGGGTAAAAATTGTACCTGATGGGCATCTACGGCTGCTGGATCGCTCAGCGAGATCGCAAATACGTGAATAATAGGTAGAATCATCGTGACGGACAGGAGGAGCAGCACGATATAATTGATCATGCGAAAGCTAGTTTCTCCCAGACTGGACTTCATATTAGAACAACCCCTGTTGTGTTGTTTTTTTGGAAATGATATTACAGCCATACAGCAGAACGAAGCCCACAATGGATTTGAACAATCCTACTGCCGTAGTGAAACTATATTGCCCTTCCAATATGCCTGTTCGGTATACATACGTATCGATAATATCTCCAACAGCTGTGGTAGACGGTGTAAGAAGCACATAAATGTGATCAAACCCAAGCTCAAGGAAATTCCCTATTTTCAGCAGCAATAAAATAATAATCGTCGGCAGCAGCGAAGGTAATGTGATGAACCAGATTTGCAAGAATCTATTGGCCCCGTCAACTCTGGCCGCTTCATACAAACTCGGGTTGATGCCCGCGATAGCCGCCAAATAAATAATAGCTCCCCAACCAATCTCCTTCCAAACGGAAGAAAGTACAACAATGGTACGGAAAAAGCTTTCTCGCTGCATGTATAAGACAGGCTCCGCTCCAAACCAGGTTCGAAGCGAATTGACGAATCCGCCTAAGGAGAGTAATTCAAAGATTAGACCGCCCACAATAACCCAGGATAAAAAGTGAGGTAAATAGAAGAACGTTTGAATCGTCTTTTTCAGGAACATCACGCGTACCTCATTTAATAAGAGGGCTAGAATGATGGGGGCAGGAAATCCGAACACGAGCTGGTACGTGCCGAGCACTAGCGTATTCTTGAGCACAACGACAATGTTGGGATACGTAAACATAAATTCAAAATGCTTAAGGCCGACCCACGGGCTTTTCAATATGCCGTTTAGAATTTGAAAGTCTTGAAAAGCGATAACCGATCCGAGGAGTGGAACATATTTGAATACAATAAAAAAGAGCAATCCAGGTAAAACCATCGTATACAACATCCATTGGGCTCGAAATGTACGAAAGGCTTTCTGGGATAGTGTTCTTCGTTGGCTTACTCTTACTTCCATATGGTTCTCGTACATGGTGCCTCCTTCTCATTCACTAATCACAGGGCTTGATAGGAAGGGGAAGGGCTCCTGCTAGAAACCTCTCCCGCTCTAACTTACTTCTTGCTCACTTTCTGATACCACTCATTAGCACGTTTGGTTACCTCCGTTCCGCCGGATTCATTCCATTTTTTGACTAACTCATCGAACTTCTCAATCGGCCATTCACCGATAATAATGTTTGCCATGTATTGCTGGAACAACTTATGGGTCTTGATATCCGCGAAACCGTCATAAACACTGATCGGCATGCCATCACCTGCAAGAACTTTGGTCGTTTTGTTAATCCGGTCGTACATCTCGATCATGTCTTTATAGCGGGTTGGATATTTAATCGTAAGCTCGGCTACTTTGGATTTGTAATCAAATGTGCTGACGGATGCGGAGAAAATCGTTTTGCGCTGTGTCCAATTTTCCGTTGTATCTTTTTCCGGTAAATATTTCTTTTTACCGTTTTCCATCACGAAGCTGTCGTTCTCAAGTCCGTAAGAGTTAAAATCAACACCCTCCGGCGTGTAGTAAAAGTCGAGATATTTCAATACCGAAGCTGCTTTAGCTTCCGCTTTTTTTGGAATGACCCATTCCACGAATCCGAACCTTTTCAGCGAATAGAAGCCGTTATAGCCATTAACTTTAGGAACGGGCACCATGGTGAAATCTGCATTTGGATTTTTCTTTCTTAAGCCCTCGTAGCCTCCGACTGTGATGGTACTATCTACGATATGATAGAAGGCACCTACCGTATCGTTCAGGATCTTACCGGTCCAGACCTCTTGTTTATTGAGGAACGTTTCGTTATCCAGCAGCTTTTCCTTGTACAGATCTCGAGCGAACTTAATCGCTTCTTTCATATTAGGCTGAATCCCTGAATATTGAAGCTTACCGTCGATTAAATCCCATTCTGGATAACCTTCCCACATCGCCACCCCATACATGGCAAAAATATGATCCATCCATCGGCCTTGTTCGCGTCCGCTAGTTGGAATTTCATCCTTTTTCCCGTTGCCGTTAGGATCTTTATCCCGGAAAGCTCGAAGCATTTCAACAAATTGCTCCTGTGTCTCAGGGAGACCCAGTCCGACGTTCTTCAACCAGTCCGTACGTAAAATCAAACCACGGTTATTCGTATTTTGCAGGGAAGGAATGTAATAAATCTTGCCGTCTGGGGAAGTGGATCGAACGATATCCCAGATTTCCTTAGGGAAGTACTTCCATAAGTTTGGCGCATATTTGGGCAGCAAATCATCGAGCGCTAGAGCACCGCCTTGTGTGATTAGCGTTTGCTCAACACCGTTCATCGGTCTGATAATGTCCGGCAGATCACCGGATGCAATCATTGTCTGGAGCTTTTGGGCATAATCCGCTCCACCGCCCCAAGGTGCGGTTTCATAAACAGGCTCGATCCCGAGCTGCTTAATGAAATACTGTGTATATTTATTGTTAGTATCAGGCATAGGTGGATCAATCGGCCCGCGGAATACCCTTATTTTTTCCACCTTTTTTGCAACTGCAGTGCTATTTGTTGGTGCAGGAGCATTATTGCTGCATCCTATAACTAGCGATGTCGCAATGACAACTAGTGTTCCGGAACTTGCCCAACTTCTCCAACGTGATTGCTTCATACGTCAACCCCTCTTCTGTTCTTTTGCTCGATACACCTGTATCATAAGATTATTGGAACGATGCTATCAATAGTTGAAAACGCTTAAATATAGGCCAATTCGCCAAACCAGACGCCAATTATTGTTTATGCATATCCGCTGTTGGAATGGAATATTGCTCGTAGACCTCATGACGGCTGTATATTTAATGAAGAATACTTATAATGTAACTAGAGGTTTCATGTAACGATAGCAATGTTGATTTGACGATAAGTTGAGGCATCTAGAAAGGGGGAACGGCCTGTTGAAGATGATGAAAAGCTGGTATGACTACTTTCATTCTAACCGAAGTTCACGACTCATCCTTCTATTAACGATAGGCATGTTCATTATCATTACGACAGCAGGTTCGACCTCCTATGTAAGCAGTAAGTCTGTGTTGCAGGGTGAAGTCAGTGAGCCACAGATTCACCTGCTCCGCCTCGGAATGGAAGCCGTCAATAACTCGATCAATACAGCAGATCAAATCGGCGTTAATATTTTATTATCGAAGTTGACCTATCAGTTTCTGAATCCCGTATCGGATATGCAGCAAACGGAAATTGCCCACTTGGTCGAGTATCTAGACAATCTTACCGTGTCTCCAGCGGTTGAGGCTGTCATGATTTATGATCTTGTACGTCAACGAATTGTCGGCAGTACCCCTTATGGCTATAGTTCGCAGCTGTCCAATCTGTTTGACACGGGTTGGCAAAGTTATATTGCTGATTTAAATCCCAGCCGCTTCACGATCGTTGACAGGACGAAAAGCAGTCAATTCGGCACGGAGCAAAAAATAGAAACCATTACCTTGTTCAGACCGGTGGTACGCGAGGATGCCATCGTCGGAGTAATCATGGTCAATATTAATAAGAAGAAGCTTTTTGATAAAATATTTGAAAATTACACTTCACAAACGGACGCATCCCGATTTGTTATCGATAGCAACAATCATATTATTTATGAGACCAACAATCGAATTCTATCACAAGATCAGATCGCTTCGGCTATTTCGCAAAATAATAAAATGTATTTTGATTTCTCCGATGACAAGGAAACCTATCTCATTTCCCAGGTGTCTTCGGATATAACAGGATGGAAATTCGTCTCTATGATTACCCAGCAGCGACTATTGCAGAAGGTCAGCACCATTCGGAATGCCGTGTTCGGATTATCGATTATTTCCATTATTGCGGGAATGATCGGCATCATTATTACGCACTATATTACATTCAAACCAGTCCGCAGAATTAGGCATTTGCTTTTGGCAGGTCAAACACATCCTACGAATTTGGAAAATCGTGATCTGGAGGATTACTTGGTGAAGTTGACGACGGATTTGTCCAATGTGTCGAGCTTAGTCAAGCACAATCGCAGTGAGCTGCACGCCAAATATATGCATGATTTGATCGCTGGTCGAATGAGTTCTTGGGAGATGAAGGATCGTTGGCATCGCCATTTTACAGATTGGACGGATCAATCGTTGTTCACCGTCCTTATATCCATCGATAAGTATTATCAATGGACTAGCTCTTACAACGAGGAAGACCAGAACTTGCTTTGGTTTGCCATTAAAAATGTAACAGAGGAAATAATGAGCACCCACTGGAGGATTGCCCTCGTTGAGCGTGATTTGAACTTGCTTTTAATTGTGCAAAAAACGGATGAAAGACAACATATTCAAATGCTGCGGGAGGACTTGTCCCATTTAGCGGATACGATTCATAAGCTGATCCATGTGGAAGTCTCGGCAGCGGTGGGGAATGAATTTGGCGATTATGTAAACTTGCGCAATAGTTGTTTCCAAGCGGAGTTGGCGTTGACCTACCGGCTTTATAGCGGGTATTCCAGTATTACTCTCTTCAGTGAACTGGAGGAACCTGCGGACAATAAAACGATTGACCCTTTATGGAAAAAGGATTTGTTGACCTGCCTAGAAGGGGGGAACGAAGAAATTGCCTTCAAGCTGTTGGATGCTTTGAAACAATTTATGAAAGAATCGCTCGTGTCCCCAGCGGAAGCTATTTCTTTTTTTCAGCAATTGATGGATGGTCTCGTTTCGCATTACGGCGAACAAGGTCTTGCCAAGCTCAGTATCCTGCGAAGATATAATAGTTTTTGGTTTAAGACGATGCATCTCGATGATATTATCCAAGTTTTTATTCAAGTCTATCAGGAATCCTCACAGTTATCTGAGCAGCGCTCGAACAGCCGGGATTTTCTGGTTGTCCAACAAATGGTTCATTATATGAAGCAGCATCTTCATGAAAATATTGGTGTTTCGGAAATTGCGGATTCTGTGGGGCTGAGCAAGTCTTCGGTCAACAGCATATTCAAACAGGAAATGAACCGGACCTTATATGATTATTTGACCGAATTGCGTATGCATGAGATTGAAGCTCAATTGGAAAGAACTGATTTGAAAATAGCGGATATCGCCGTTAAGGTCGGTTATCAAAATGAGAATAGTCTCATCCGCGCTTTCAGAAAACATCGCAGCATTACACCAGGGCAATTCAGGGAAATGGCCAGAAAACAGCAATCCTCCGATTCATCAACGTATATACAATAAAGCCGATTTAAAGAGATTGGACGATTAGAGGATTCATTCGTGGATCTGACTATTGTTTCTACAGTCTCTTTTTTTTATCTTAGGAGTGTTACCTCTGTTGTAAAAGGAGTTGATTTCCAATTAAGTGGGTTCACTACGAGATTACCTTTAAGTAAAAAAGAGGAGGCTTGTTCATGACATTTAACATGCATGAGATTGTATCCAAAAGAACAATTAGTCTTATGGTAGGGGCCGTCATGTTACTAAGTGTTGGCAGCGCTTTCGCGGGTTCACGTACAGCTTTCGCCGCAGCCATCAATGAAAACTTCAATGCTGGGACGACGGGTGCCGCACCATCTGGCTGGACCCTTACGGGAACTGGCGGCACTGCGCTTGTTGCCAACATACCGGACAGTACGAATAAAAGCTTGAAATTAACGGATACCAGTACGTCACAAAAGATTGAAGCAGCCAAGTCTTTTTCCGTATCCGGCGATATCTATACGGTCGAATTTGATGTAATGTCAGCGCAAACAAACATGCTCAGTGCTTTCTACCTGAGTGGCAATGCTGGGCTGCAGGCTGTGACGGTTGCATTTGACGAAACCGGTCAAGTGTACACGTATTATGGTGCGACTAAGACAACCATACAAGCTTATGCAGCGAATACGTGGTACCATGTCAAAATCGTAGCCCGAACCAGTGACGATACCTTTGACTTGTATATCGATGGCGTACTGAAAAGCGCTAACCAAAGCTTGAAAAATGCTGTAAGCTCTCTGACGGACGTCAAAGTTTCCACGGCTACCGCACAATCCGGAACTGTGTACTGGGATAATATTTCCGCCGATGCGGTTTCTGCACCTTCCAGTGAGTATGAGGACTTAAGGAACAAATGGCGGAGTTTTCTGACAGGAGGGGTTTATTCGACTACGGATTCTGATATTGCGGCGCAATTGACAGTTTTGACGACTACGGCATCCAACTATCAATCTACAATGAATACCTCAACAGGCCGCACATATTTGTGGGCCGATCTAGATGATGGCACGACTTCTGTGGCCAATACGCAGTCAAGTTATATGACGTTATCCTACGAGCGCTTAGAAGCGATGGCCTTGGCCTATTCTTCGTTCGGCTCTAGTCTATATCACAATAGCGGACTACTAGCGGATATCATCGGAGGTCTCGATTGGCTGTATGCCAACAAATACAATGAAACCAAGACCAAAACAGGGAATTGGTTCGATTGGGAGATCGGAACTCCACTGACACTTAACAACACGACGACACTTCTGTACGATCAACTTAGTTCCACGCAAATTACGAACTATATGAATGCGGTGAATCAGTTTTCGCCAAGCGCGACAACCGCTAATGGCGGAACGGCCACTGGGGCCAATCGGGTGTGGAAAGCCAAGGTTGTTGGCATTCGGGGTTTTCTTGTCGATAGCAGCACCAAAATCGCGGCTGGACGTGATGCGCTTACGCAAGTGTTCGACTATGTAACGAGCGGTGACGGTTTTTATACAGATGGTTCGTTCATTCAGCATACAGGATTTGCCTACACAGGTGGCTATGGCAATTCACTATTGCGGGAAATCGTTCCCTTCATGTATGTACTGGATGGCTCGACATGGGCCGTAAACAGCACGAATTCACAGAACTTGTACAAATGGGTATATGACTCGTTTGAGCCTATTATTTATAAAGGCGCTATGATGGATATGGCCAGAGGGCGTGGCATTTCGAGGCGCGAAACCCAGGACCATGTTGTAGGTAATGAAGCGATTAGCGCTATCCTGCAGCTGTCTCAATTCGCTCCATCCCTTGATGCGGCTAAGTATAAAAGCATGGTGAAGTATTGGATACAGCAAGATACATACCACAATTATTATGCCAACGCTGGCTCCATTTATCATATTAGCAAAGCCAAGGAAATTGTGAATGACACCGGTGTCACTGCAAGAGCGGAACTGATTACGACCAAGATCTTCGCGTCCATGGACCGAGCGGTGCATCTGCGCCCCGGGTTCGGTTTTGCTTTAGCCATGTCCTCTAGTCGCATTAAAAACTACGAATCCATTAATAGTGAGAACCTTAAAGGCTGGTACACAGGGGACGGCATGACTTATTTATATAATCATGATCTTGGACAGTACAGTGATGAATATTGGGGGCTTGTGAACAAATATCGGCTTCCAGGAACAACAGTAGACACACAGACCAGAACAAATTCCTCCGGGCAAGGCTATACAAGCAGCAAAAATTGGGTTGGCGGGACGACGAACGGTTCTTATGGCGTTTCAGGTATGGAGCTGGATAGTTATAACAATACACTTACAGCCAAAAAATCATGGTTTATGTTTGACGATGAGATCGTCTCGTTGGGGGCCGGAATCACGAGTACAGACAACAGGACGATAGAAACAACGATTGAAAACCGTAAGATTAACAGCACGGGAAATAATGCTTTAACTGTTAATAGTACAGCGAAATCAACTTCGCTATTTTGGTCTGAAACAATGACCGGGGTCAATTGGATGCATCTTGCCGGCAATGTATCTAATTCTGATATCGGTTATTATTTCCCTGTTTCAACAACGGTTAAAGGCTTACGTGAAGCGCGAACTGGCACGTGGGCAAGCATGAATACGTATGCCAAAAGCATTGACAATACATCGCTGACCCGGAACTTCCTAACCTTATGGATGGATCACAGCACCAATCCGGCAAACGCAAACTATGCCTATGTGCTGCTTCCGAACAAAACCAGTACACAGGTGAGCAGCTATGCCGCAAGTCCCGACATCACGGTGCTTGAAAATTCAACCAGCGCTCAGGCGATAAAAGAAACAAGCCTGAATGCGGTAGGTGCTAACTTCTGGACGGATACGGCTGCAACTATTAATGTCGATGGTTCCGCGTTTGTGAGCAGCAACAAGAAAGCATCCGTTCTTACTGTAGAATCAGCTAACGATATCGAGCTTTCGGTCTCTGACCCGACGCAAGCGAATACAGGAACAATTCAGCTCGAAATCAATCGAAGTGCAAGCAGTCTTATATCCAGTGATGCTGCTGTTACCGTCACTCAGTTAAGTCCGACGATTAAAGTCACAGTGAATGTCAGCGGGGCAAAAGGCAAAACGTTCAAAGCCTTATTTGATAAATAGAAATCGGGGAAAAGGGAGAAAGACGATATGGTCGTATTTGAACAGATCCAATTTCATAATGTAGAAGAGCTGGAACCATCCGCTACCTTCTCAGGGCACATCTTGCAGCGTTATCCGAAGGAAGTACGCCACCGGCTTGGACGTTCTGGCGACCAAAGAGGCCGTTTCATCGCAGCCATGTCAACAGGCTGCGAAATCCGGTTTGTCACCGAAGCACCGGTTATTCGGATTACCTTATCCGCACCCATCACAGGAGGAGATATCGTCGTGTACAACGGCGATTATGTCAACTCTGTGCACCAGCTTGAGCCGGGCGTACCGAAAACGCTCCACCTGGAAGTGCCCGCAGAGTTTGCTGGCGTGCGCCCCGAAGCGCTGCGTCAAGAGGGGCGCTTCTCACCAGACGTGTGGCGGATATTCGTCAGCCGCAACTATCTAGGCGGGCCTGGATTCCAGGTGGCGTTTCATGAACTGGATACATTTGGGCATGGACACCGACCGCCACTTACCAACGAAATCCCAGCTCGTAGATGGCTTGCCTATGGGTCTTCCATTACGCAAGGATCAGGCGCTACGCTGCACCATCAGGCTTATATTCAACAGGCGGCTAGAAGGCTGGGCATTGATGTACTGAATAAAGGATTAGGTGGAGCCTGTATATGTGAGCCGGAAGCGGCCGATTTTCTAGCGGCTCATAATGGTTGGGAAATCGCCACGCTGGAATTAGGCGTTAATATGAGGGGACATTTTACGGTCGAGGAATTTACGGGGAGAGCGCGTTATCTTGTCGAACAAATAGCGGTCAATCATCCTGGTAAACCGATCTTCCTGCTAAATATGTTTCCGAATAGCTCAGACTTTTTACATGATGCCTCTCATCCGTTGACAGTAGCAAACCGCGAATTCCGAGAGGCGCTACGAAGCATTCATCAGCATCTCCATCTGCCGAACGTTCATTTGTTAGAAGGGGAAACGATATTGACGGATTTCTCCGCATTGGCAGGAGATCTCATTCATCCATCGGATTATGGTCATATTCTGATGGGTCAACGATTAGCTGAGGAAATGCAAAGTCGCTTGTAGATGACGAAGTAGACCGATAGACAAAGCACCTTTATCCCACAGCATACTGTGCGATAAAGGTGCTTTTCTTTTTTGCTGATCACGTTTTTTTGCGCCGTATGGCGCTCGATCCGCTATGCAAAAAAACAAAACCACGAAAATATCGAAGATTTACATCCTTTTCGGCAACCCGCTATGATAGGGCTATCCGATCGGGGAGTGACCAACGCATGATAAAAAGAAATAAGGAGATAGTGGAGATGAAGCTGGTCTTCCGTACGATCGTCCGGGATCGTGTGCTATATATCATGATGATTCCTGGGCTGCTGTTTTATTTGATATTCAAGTATGTGCCAATGTATGGCTTGTTGATGGCTTTCCAAAACTATTCCATCTCTAAGGGGGTTTGGGAAAGCAAGTGGGTGGGGTTTGAGCACTTTCGGGCGTTCTTCGATTCCCCGGATGCAGCGTTGCTCATTCGCAATACACTCGTTTTGAATGCGCTAGAGCTGCTGGTTGTCTTTCCGGCGCCTATCCTGCTGGCTGTTCTGTTCCATGAGCTTCGCTTCGCTCTATTTAAAAGGCTGGCACAGACGATAAGCTATTTGCCGCATTTTATTTCAACTGTCGTCATCTGCGGCATTATCGTTAATTTCTTGTCACCGTCTACCGGCATCGTTAATCATCTGCTTCAGGCGCTTGGAATCAAGCCGATTATGTTTCTCGGGGAATCGCAATGGTTCCGTCCCATCTATATCGCATCCGAGTTATGGCAGAAGGCCGGCTGGGACACGATTATTTATTTGGCGGCTATCGCTGGGGTAAATCCTACGCTATACGAAGCGGCTAAGATAGACGGAGCGAACCGTTGGCAGCAAATTCGCCATGTGACGCTTGTCGGAATGATTCCAGTGATGATTATTTTATTCATTATTAAAATTGGTCACATTCTCGAACTGGGCGTTCAGAAAATTATTCTACTCTACAACCCTCTCGTCTACGATAAAGCAGATGTCATCAGCACTTTTGTGTACCGAAGAGGGCTGCTAGACGCTGATTACAGCTTCGCATCGGCAGTCAGCCTGTTCCAATCGGTCATTGGGCTGATTCTGGTGGTCGCTTTTAACCGGCTGGCACGGAAATATTCGGAGACAAGCTTATGGTAGCGGAGGGGTGAACCAATGAGAATGAAGACGAGCTTTGGATCTAAACTTTTTGATGTATGTAATGTGCTCGTAATGATTGCATTAATGATTTTGATGGTATACCCGTTTCTCTACGTGTTTTCGGCTTCCATCAGCAATCCAAGTTTAGTCGTCAAAGGGGAAGTAATCATGTTCCCCAAGCAAATCACGCTGGAAGCGTATCGGCTCGTCGCTAAGGATCCTTATATCTGGATCAGCTATTACAACACGATTAAATATACGGTACTGCAGACGCTGCTTACGCTTATCTTCACGGCCATGCTAGCCTATCCGCTAGCTAAAAAAAGACTGCTTGGCCGGCGCACGATTATGCTGCTTATCGCCTTCACGATGCTGTTCAACGGGGGACTCATACCAACGTTCCTTGTGGTGAAGCAGCTCAGTTTGATTAACACAACATGGGCTCTAATTATTCCATCTTTAATCAGTACGTGGTACTTATTTCTGATGCGAACGTTCTTCGAGGGAATTCCAGATGAGCTGGAGGATGCGGCTACAATGGACGGCTGCAGTGCGCTGGGTGTGTTGTTCCGGGTTGTCCTTCCTTTGTCTGCACCAATTATGGCGACTGTTGCCTTATTCACGGCAGTTGGCCAGTGGAACTCATTCTTCGAAGCACTTATCTATTTGTCTGATAAACAAATGTATCCCTTGCAGATTCATCTGCGCAATATCGTCATTTCCAGCTCCGCAGCATCGCAGGTGTCAAGCAACCAGGATGCCGATGTGTACATTTTGGAGACTATAAAGTACTCCACGATCATTTTCGCGACGCTGCCGATTTTACTTGTGTATCCTTTTATCCAGAAATATTTCGTACAAGGAAGCATGATCGGCGGCATTAAAGGGTAGAAACTACTGAAGCGGGGCTTAAATTAGCATATAATTGATTAGGGGAGGTCTATGTAAAAATGGGCAAAGCAATCAAATGGCTGGCCGGCGTCACCGCCGTTGCCGCAACCGTTACACTGATCGCAGGTTGTACAGACACAAAGGAAGCGACACCGAAGAAAGAGGCTGCAGCGACTCCGAATGCGCAGAGCAATCCTCGTACTGGGGGACTGAATTTACCTCTTAGCAGTACGCCGGTGACGTACAAATTCCTGATTCGCGAGGTGGCGGATATTCCCGTCAAGAATGACTGGCTCGTTCTGAAGGAGCTAGCTAAGAAAACAAACGTAAACATTCAGTTTGAACCTGTCCCATCGACGGGCTACGAAGAGAAAAAGAAGCTGCTTATCGCGACCAATAACGTGCCTGACTTTTCCTTAGTGAACGAGACGGATGCGCTCAAAGCAGGTCCTGATAAAGTGTTTCTGAATTTGAAGCCGTATATCGACAAAGGATTGATGCCCAATGTGAAAAAGCTGATGTCCGAAATTCCGGATATTACAGCTGTGACGACGGCAGGGGATGGCGGCATTTATTCGTTGCCAGGCTTGAGTGAGCCGAATTGGCTGAGCTATTCCTGGATGATACGCGACGATATTATGAAGGAACTTGGCCTGCAGGCGCCGAAGGATACGGACGAACTGTATCGCATGCTGAAGGCGATGAAGGAGAAATATCCGAAATCATTCCCACTTATTACACAGAATGCTGCGGCAGCCGGCTCCAACGTGCCAAGTTTGTTTAACGTGTTTACAACGATGTTTACAGAAACGACGTCTGCGCTGGGCTATAATCCTTATAATAAGAAATACGAATTTGCTCCAAGCCATCCACAGTACAAAAGCATGCTGACGTACTTAAACAAGCTGTATACAGAAGGGCTGCTCGATCAGGAATTTGCCATTATGAAAACGCAGAACTGGGAGCAACGGGTGCAGTCAGGCACTTCCTTCATGACCTATTACAATAAAGGCCGAATTGATATCTTTACTGACGCAGCCGTGAAGGCTGACCCGAACGCGAAATACAACATGGTTGGCATGACGCCTGTGGCGGCACCTGGCATGAGACCCTTCCAACTGATAAAAGCGAAAGTGAATGCTCCCGTATCTGTCGCGCTATCCGCTAATATTAAGAATCCGGAAATTGCTGTACAGTTCTTCGATTATCTTTACAGTGATGAAGGATCGGATATTTACATGCTGGGTGCAGAGGGCGTTACTTATGAGAAGGTTAACGGTAAAGCACAGTATTTGCCGGCATTTGGAACGATTCCGACGGCCATTCAATCCAAATTGAAAACGGAATTTGGGGTTCGCTATAACAACTTCCCAATGATGAATTATGTCAACAAAGGCAGAGATGCGGAGCCTCCGATGACGAAGAAACTACAAGAGCTCGAAGCGATGAACGCTAAGTCGGCGATCGATCCTTCTCCTTCCGTGGTCGCGACAGAAGCCGAGCTGAGCCTTGAGAAGTCGAAGCTTCCGAGCCTTGAGAAGTATATTGAGCAGAAGCTGACTGAGTTCGTTATGGGCAAAACGCCAATTACGGACGCTGCTTTGACCGATTTTATCGCTCAGTGCAAAAAGCTCGGAAGTGATGATCTGATCAAGATGTATAATGAGCAGCTGCTAAGAGCAGTGAAGAAATAGGCACTTTATTAGGTGTCTAGGAACGAAAGGAACCCGGAACATGTGGAAAATGAGAAAAGGCCGGATATTCTGGAAATATTTCTCGAGCTACATCATTTTGATCTTACTGCCTGCCATTTCCGCGTGTTTCCTAATCTATACGTACATGGTAAGCATGATGGACAGCGAGGTCGAGAAGTCGGACCTCCTTATGCTGCAAAGCTTCTCGCAGAGCACGGACAAAATGCTGTTCAACCTGCGAGAAGATATGGTTCAGCTGGCAGGCTCCTATTTCGTCAGCAAGTTCAGCGAATACGGAGCAAGTCCGCAATCGGTTGATCAGGTGGAGCGGGTGGATACGATCAAAGAAATCTACCGGGAGCTGGCTACAATCGAGAACGCCTATCAGCTCAGCCATGCTTTTCTATATTTTCCAGAACAACAGCTTGTCATTGATAAGAACGGCGTGTCTCCTAAGGACACGTTTTTCACTTATCGCCATGTGTACAAGGGGTTGTCCGCAGCGGAGCTGACCAAGTTGTTCACCGGTAAACACCGGATGACGTTCACCCCTAAGCTGAATATTCAGCGGTATGATATTTTGAACAGAGAGGTGGTAGCCTCGTCTCCGGGCGTCAGTCTGCTGATGAGTTATCCGATCGCTTCCGACACGCCGGAGGTGTATTTGGTTGCAGATCTTCAAGGACAGTCGTTGCAGTCCGATATTACGCTGGAGGCTGATCTTGGCAAAGAAACGGCGATTCTGGACGTGGCCAATCATTCCGTTATCGCGATGACACCAGGTTATTCGGAGATGAGCGTCCTGCAGGTAGAGAATCTGGTCGCTGCGAACGGACGTG
Organism: Paenibacillus sp. J22P165; assembly: GCF_059692015.1. Taxonomy (NCBI): domain Bacteria; kingdom Bacillati; phylum Bacillota; class Bacilli; order Caryophanales; family Paenibacillaceae; genus Paenibacillus; species Paenibacillus sp. J22P165. Next base: position 212,377 of record NZ_JCAUAP010000004.1, read on the forward strand.
GCTCTGGCATTGTGGAGCTAGGCGGAACAAAGGTTCACGTCTCTTACGTCAGCTCAAGGTTGAACAATTGGTACTACGTGACGCTAACGGAGCTAGCTGAGCTGCGCAAGTCCGCGAATCTGATGCGGACGGCCTCGATCTGGTTTTTGTTTGGCTTCACGGTGATTGGGCTGGTGGTCTCCGGATTCTTAAGCCGCCGGATGGCGTCGCCCATTTACCGTATCAAATCGAAATTTGAGCTCATGCCCGAATACAAGCAAGACGCACCGGATGGAGCGCAAGATGAGCTGCATATGATCTCGAAATGGTCTAATCATCTACTGAATCGTAGTAGTGAGATGGAGGTCACGCTGCGGGCGGTGGAGCCGATTATTCATGAACATTTTGTCGGGAAAATTGTGACCGGAGAGTGGCGAAATCCCTATCTAGTTCAGCAGTACGCGAAAGAGATTGGCTTTAATTTGTACGAAAACGTACCTAAATGCGTGCTGATTATTGAGCTGCTCTATGATGTGAATACGCATCGTACGACGAGCGTTAGCGAGAAGACGCTGCATAGCACAGAGCTGCGCAGCAAAATCGCAACCGCTTTGCCCGGGCGTATCTGGTTCACGCAGCCGACGGAAACGCAGCTTGTCTGCGTTATTCGGCTGATGCCGGAAGGGGGAAGCGGCACAGAGGATGCGCTGCTCATTCAGGAGATCTTACAGCCGTTCGCGGTCTATTTCCGAAGCGTCATCTCGCTTGGGGCTGTCGCGCACCAGCCGCAGCAGTTGTACGAATCGTACTGCCAAGCGGCAGATCTGTTAGAGAATAAGCCGGTATCACAGCTGGAACATATCTTGACGGGTGAAGGCTTGAAGCATGAGCGAAGCTCTTTTGACGGCTGTCTGACCCAACAAGAGCTAAGCCGGATCACGAATCTGGTCAAGACCATGGATCGTCCTGGACTTGTCCGATATTGCTGTGAGCTGCTGGACGAAAGCGTCCGGAAGCAGTATTCACTGAAGGAGACGAAGGAGCTCGCACGGGATATGCTCAACGCTTTTATCCGAGAAGGGAGCATGGCAGCTAGCGTCGAGGTCAATTTGGAGACGTATCCTGCGCTGCTGGAACAGTTGTCCATGTGTGTGGAACTGGAGGAGTTCAAGCTCGTCTTCTCAGAAGCTTGCGGAACGATGCTGGCTGAAGCGGAGAGCAAGGAAGAACGATCGTTGCTGCTGGAGCAGGTCACCTCGTATATCCACGAGCACTACGCGGAGAATCTCGGGCTCGAGCAGTTCGCGCGCCAGCTCGGCATGTCCATGGGCCATTTTAGCCGTATCTTCAAGGACTATACATCGGAGAAGTTCGTCGATTATGTCGCCAGGGTTAGGTTGAATAAAGCGAAAGAGCTGCTGAAGGAAACCGAGTTGAACATGGAGGAGGTTGCGGGGCGAGTCGGGTTTATTTCCGCAACCTCGTTCATTACGACGTTCAAGAAGTACGAAGGCATCACGCCAGGGAAATTTCGAATGCTTGTTTAGTTGGTTAGGCGTTACTAATAAATGAAATAAGTTGAACAGAGGTGAAAGGTTATGCCAGTACACTTTGATGTTAGTTATTGCACAGAGATGCCGGAGACACGTGTTTTGGATTTATTCTTACCGGATGGGGTCAAGAATGGCGCCGCTATTCTGTTCATTCATGGCGGCGGATGGGCCAAGGGAGACAAGGGGCAGTTCCGCGATGTCGCAGCTTGGTTTGCGGAGCACGGCTTTGTGTGCGCGTCGATGAAATACCGACTGAGCACAGAGAAGCCGTATCCCGCCGCCTTGGAGGACGCGAGGCTGGCTATGCAGTATATGCGCGTCCACGCAGACGAATTAGGCTTCAATTCGGCGAAGATAGCATCAGCCGGATCATCGGCTGGCGGCTACTTGGCTGCCATGCTGGCGTTGATCCAGCCGGACGATAAGCTTGGACAAACGGCAGAGTTGGTTATGACGGATACACGTCCGAACGCGGTAGCCCTCTACTGTCCGGTGACGACGCTGCATGTGGACAGGGAGTTCGTCTTGAAGTTTATGGCTGTCCCCGAATCGGACGCGCCCGAGCGGTATCTCGAAGGCTCGCCTATTGACCGGATATCGGGAGGGGAACCTTCATTCCTTATCCTGAATGGGGATGAAGATCATACGACGCCTCTGGCGGAAGTTCGCGCTTTTGCCGAGAAGCTGCTTGAGGCAGGCTCACGCGCAGAGGTGATTGCTCTGCCGGGCGTGAAGCACGGCTTCAGCTATGGCATTACATCGGATGCGCAGCAGCGGTCCATACAGTCGATTCTGGCTTTCCTTCAACATGAGTTTGCGCTAGGCTGAGGGACTGGCAGGCTGGTTAATCGATAAGCTCGAGTAAACTTTTAGAGGCAGTCTCCAAAGTCACTTTTGACTTTGGAGACTGCCTCTATTTTCGTTAATGACCTGTGAGTAATCAACCTACTTACCGCAATCTAACTGGATTTTCTCCGTCTATTTGAAGCGAAATCCTTGAACTCGAAAGGTTAACTGTATTTTCTGTAGTTAATTTCCTTCGATTTGCTCGATTATTTCAATTGCATACAAATTAAATGTACTTTCTCCATCTATTCATGAAAACACGTCAGATTCGAGGAAATTAGCTGTAGTTTATACATCTATTCATGAAATCGTAGTCTCTAAGCGTTCGCAAGTCTCAAACCGCCGCGTCTCTATATTTTTGAAAGGTTTTGTAAATTTGCACAGAAGCGGCTGCAGCAACGATTGCAAGAAAACAATGCCGCCAAAAAATTGAAGATTTACATAAGATTCCTGCTATCGCTATGATGGGGCTAACCGGGCGCGTGCGGTAAAAAGTGGAGCATAAGACGCGTTCGTTCCCCGGAAGTTAGAGGAGGTGGTGGATCACACTTAGTTTTGATAGCGCTATCATCTCGTGGGTAGATGGAGCAAGATGGTTTTAATACTCGTTTAGAGGAGGTTATTTGTTCATGTTCAAACACCGTTTATGGACACAAGTGGTACTCAGCCTATCCTTATCTTTCGTTTCACTGGCAGGCGCCTTATCCATTCCTAAGCCCGCCGAAGCGGCAGGTACGACCTTTTACGTTGATGCATCCATGCCCGATGACAGCGGGAGTGGCACAAGCACGGCAACGGCTTGGAAGTCACTGACGAAAGTCAACAGCGTCACTTTCCAGCCAGGCGATAAAATCTTGTTCAAAGCTGGCGGTATCTGGACGGGTCAACTGCATCCAGGGGGATCAGGAAGCTCAGCTGGTGGCGCGATTGAGATCGACATGTACGGCACAGGGAACATTCCAATTATCGACGGCAACGGAATGACGGGGCAGGGGGTTGTCTTTTTCTCCAATCAACAATATTGGGAAATTAATAATCTAGAAATTACCAATGACGCGTTGGCAGAGGGAGATCGCAGAGGGATTGAAATCATAGCAGATACCCCTGGGACGATTAACCATTTTTATATCCGGAATAATCTCATTCACGACATTGAGGGTTCAGTCGGTGGCACACTCACCAACAAGAAGACGGCTGCCATCTATTTCGAGGGCCAATCGGAGATGACGCAGTTTAATGATATCGTGATCGAGAATAATGTCATCCACGACGTAAAGAATCAAGGCATCGTGACGAATAACTCGGCTATCGACTTCAGCGCAGACGAGTATTACCCGGGCGAATCCGGTTGGAATAATGTCAAATATTCGAATCTGGCTATTCGCAGCAATACAATCTACAACATTTCCAAGAATGCGATGATTGTCCGGCTTGCAGATGGGGGTGTCGTCGAGTACAACGTCGCTCACGATACGGCGACAGGGACGACGGGGAATACGATGTTTACAAGGAGTTCCAGAAATACGGTGCTTCAATACAATGAAGGCTACTTGAACAGGAGTCCGGGAGTTGACGGCAACATGTACGATCCCGATCTGAGAAGCCCAGGCACGGTGTGGCAGTACAGCTATAGCCATGATAACAACCATGGATTGATTTGGTTCTGCACCGATCCAGAGGACAGTGGTCTGATTGTTCGGTACAACATCAGCCAGAATGACAAGGGTAATCTGGTCTACATCAACTATGCGTTTACGGGAGCTTCTATTTATAACAACACGTTTTTCATCGGCTCGGGACTCTCTCCTAAGATTATTAGGGAAAATCCAGCTAACGCGCACACGTATTCTTTTGACAATAACATCATTTATAACAATAGCTCCACGGCTGGCTATGTATTTGCATCCAGCGGGACGACGCGCTCACTTGACTCAAATACGTTCTATGGACAGCATCCGGCGAGTGAACCTTCATCAACGGTGGATACGCATAAACTCACTTCGGATCCAATGCTTGTAGGGCCTGGTACGGGAGGTATTGGTCTCACTGGCGTGGATGGCTACAAATTGCTAGCCGGTTCGCCGGCGATTGGCAGCGGTAAAGTGATTTCTGGCAACGGAGGAAAAGATTACTGGGGGAATACCGTATCGTCGAGTGCTGCACCTAATCGCGGAGCTTACGGGGGAGCTGGGGTGACGTACACTGGTTTTACCCGTCAAACCGAAGATCTGCTGCTGTCCGGCAGTTCAGGTGAGAGACATATTTCGTTTGCGGATGCGGCTTGCAGCGGAGGGCGATGCACCAAATTTTCGTCTGATGGGGTGGGCGACAATGTAATTTACCGCGTCAATATCCCACAGCCTGGCACCTATAACGTGAAGGTAGGCGTGAAGAAGCTGAACGATCGCGGCAAATTTCAGTTATCCGGTGCGGGGAGCCCCATTGGTACGGAGCAGGATCTGTACGCAGCGACTTCTTCCATTGTGGAGCTGAATATCGGCAATGTCACTTACAACCAAGCTGGAGATAAAGGGTTAAAGTTTACCGTAACGGGTAAAAATGCAGCCAGTTCAGACTATATTCTATCATTTGACTATGTTGTGCTTACGTTACAGTAATGAATGATTCTGGACGATATGCGGTTAAAGAGGGAGAAGAAAGCGATGAAAGGTAAACAACGGGTAAAAAAGCAGTTTGCAGGCTGGCTCTTGGCCATTGCACTGCTTATGGGAGGAACAGTGACAGCGGCTGTGTTGACTGGCTTTCAGGACGATAGTCTAGGCCGTATCAACGATGCGCTGGTAGACCGCAGAGAGTTTGCCTTGCTTCTATCCCAGCAGCGATCGCAGACCGTCCAATTCTATAAGAAAAAGTATAACGCACCCGTTAACGAAACATTTTGGAAGACGGCCTATGAGGGCGTGACACCGGCAGAATATGCCAAGCAAGCAGCGCTGGACCAGCTGACTGAATATCGGGTTCAACAGCTTCTTGCACAAAGCAATGGACTGGATGTATCGGCAGATTACGGACAATTTCTGCAGCGCCTGCGGGAGGAGAACGAGCGGCGAAAGGCGCTGCTGCAAACTGGAAGCCCGATCTACGGCCCTACCCAGTATAGCGAATGGGGCTTTTATGATTATGTACATTCCAACATGGTGATCAAGCTGAAGGAAAAGCTGCTGGCAAGCAGCACGGTCGTCACGGATGAAGAGCTGCACAAGGTATATGAGGCACAAAAAGATGACCTTTACCGGATATCAGACGAAGTTAAGGTGAATGTGATGTCCTTTTCTAATGGTGACGGGAATCGAGCAGAGGAAGCGGTGTCTAAGCTAGCCAGTGGCTTTCTGTTCTCACAAGTGAGGAGCGAGCTATCGCCGTTTGTGATGAACCGTCGCGCGGATGGGGAGGGCATCCTATTGGGAGGAACCGGATCGGAGGATCGGGCCGAAGCGGAGGAACGCCTCTTACAGGCGGCGTTGTTGTTGCAAGAAGGGGAAGCGATTCGCGTAGATTTTGCCAAGTATACCTCTGTTATTCAGCTAATTAGTAAAACGAGTAATCAGTATTTTCCATTCGATCAGGTTAAAGAAGCCATGCTTCGCCAATGGACCGACCAAGCGTTTAATCAGCAGATTGAGCAGTTAACAAAGCAAGCGAAGGTCGAGCTGAATCAAAGGAATTATCAGAGTTTTAACGTGGCAGAATGACAGGTTCAAGGAAGTGAATGTACCACTTCGGAACGGAGGGACGAATGATCAGAAAGCTTTTACGTGCTGTATGGATTGTTATCTTAGGTTTAGGGATACTCCCGCTCGCTCCCGGACTCTCTGGGCAAGCGCAAGCGGCGGGGGTGAATCTGGCAATAGGCAAATCTGTCACGATCAACCAAGGCGGCACACTGGGCAGTACTACAGCCAGCATGATGACCGATGGAGACTCCGCCACGATGTGGAGAACCTATGACGTTGGAACGCCAGCCACTCTTTCAGCTCAGGTGACGTTGGACCTAGGTAGCGTACAGTCGTTCAACAAGGTTGTGCTGACCGAGTACAAGCAAAAAGCCGTTCAACTGGCGGTTGACGTATCGATCGACAATACGCAGTGGACGCAAGTGTATACGAACACGTTCACCGCGACGGGTTCGACCAACCGAGTCACCGACATGCAGCTGACTAATCAGACGGCGAGGTATGTCCGAATTACAGCACCTAGTGCTGTTTATGCATTCGGTATTTATGAGCTTGAAGTTTATGGTGGTAATTTAGCGCTGGGCAAAACGGTCACGATTAATCAGGGAGGCACTTTCAGCACCAATGTGGCTGCCAACATAACGGACGGTGATGCCGCCACGATGTGGAGAACCTATGCAGATGGCAGTCCAGCGTCCTTATCGGCGCAAGTGACGCTGGATCTGGGCAGCCAACAGCTGTTCAATACGCTCGTGTTGACCGAATATAAGCAAAAAGCGGTCCAGATGATCGTAGACATGTCAGATAATCAAACGGATTGGAATCAAGTTTATACACATACGTTTACTAATACAGGTACGACCAACCGTGTGACGACGATTGCCGTAGACAATTTGGCCGCTCGTTATATTCGGATTACAGTTCCTAATGCGGTCTATGCGTTCGGTCTTTATGAACTGGAGGTGTACAACGCTGCGAGTCCGCCATCTAGTCCGAACGGCAGCATGATTGTGCATGCAGGATTGTATGGGGGAGCGGCTCAAACCATCACAGCGGCCAAAGCAGACTTCCACTTGTACCTGTTCATCGGACAATCGAATATGTCCGGCCGGGCGCCGGTGGAATCACAGGATTTGCCGGCGATCAGCCGAGCCTACTTGTTTAATGGTTTGAATCAATGGGAGGAAGCGAAGCCAGGTCTCGTGACTAACCGCACTTCCCTGACGACGACGCAAGGGTTTAACCGTTATTCTTCTGTTGAAGAGAGCACGAAAGTGAATGGTTTGAATGTCGCTAGCAGCTTTGCCAAAGCGATTACGCTGAGCAACCCGCAGCTAACGGTCGGCATTATTTCCAATGCAAGAGGCGGGACTAGTATCGCAGAATGGCAAAAAGGAGCCGGAACGGGTCTGTACGAAGAAGCAGTGAGAAGGACGAAAGAAGCGATGAAGACGGGAACATTGAAAGGGATCATCTGGCATCAGGGGGAATCGGATCAGTCAAAGGCGAACACCACCTACATGAGCAGTCTACAGCAGCTAGTCGGTGATTTGAGAGCCGATTTGGTCAGTCCTTCCGTTCCTTTCGTCGCGGGTCAACTGCTGCCGACCAAAAGCACGGACTTTAATCAAATGATTACGACGATACCGCAGTACATTGCCGATTCATTTTGGGTTTCTAATGCGGGCACAGTCTCTATCGGTGATGGATCGCACTTTAATGCATCTAGCCAACGGCTGTTGGGTCAGCGGTATGCGGATGAAATTTTGAATCCGTAGGTCGATAGTTAAAGGCTTTTTGAAGAAAACGGCCCCCCTTGGGTAATAGGGGGCCGTTTTTTTTGAAGGATGCTGGAAGAGGAGCGTATCTCAACTCACATCGTTGTTTTCGATAAAAAATCATTCTTTCTGTCAAAGACGCACTTCTGTAAAACATTTATATTGAAAATGAAATGACTATGAAGGAGTGTTTCGACGCGATGATCAACAAAAAAATCGTATTTCTACATCCATGGCAAGTTGAAATGGTAGAAGAGAACTTCTCGTGTCCAATTTGGTACGAAGAAGTTTTGGTTAAGAAGTTGTACACTTTAATCAGTCCAGGAACTGAATTAGCGATGTTGTCCGGGAGCGAAAATTGGTTCCAGATGCCTGGCGTTCCAGGTTATGCAGCTGTAAGTGAGATCTTGGAAGTTGGCGAAGGTGTGACGGGTTTTATTGCTGGTGATATCGTTTTTCATTATGGGAGTCACGCGAAGTATGAGGTTGTTTCCATTAAGGGGGCATTTTTAAAAGTACCGGAGAACTTGGATTTGAAGTGGGTGCCATTCGCTCGGATGGCTACTGTGGCATCGACAGCCATTCGCGTCTCGCATATCGAGTTTGGTGATTATGTCAGCGTTACTGGGCTTGGACTGATCGGGAATATGGCTGCTCAACTAGCTCATACCCAAGGTGCGACTGTGATTGGTATCGATTTATCGGAAGAACGAATCCGTATTGCTAAGCAATGCGGATTATTGCATAACCTTCATGGAGGACGAGGCAGCGTACAGGAACAAATTGCCGAGATCACCCATGGCAAAGGTGTTTCTACCCATATTGAGGCAACGGGTGTCCCGCAAGTAGCGATCCAGAGTCTTCCATATATCGCGAAATTAGGCGAACTCATTTTGTTAGGCAGCCCGCGTGGAGAATATAACACGGATGTGACGGATATTCTGAATTATTGTCATCTCTTTGGCAGGGGTTGCATTACGTTCAAGGGAGCACATGAATGGCGTTATCCGGTAGAACCTAATGAATTTATCAAACACTCGTTAGTAAGAAACACGCGCATCGTTTTTGAACTGATGAAGCAGAAACGGTTGCAGGTTGAACCTCTCATCAGCCATGTACTGAAGCCGGAGCAAGCGAAGGAAGCGTATGAGGGGCTTCGGGTGAATAAGGATCAGTACAGCGGTGTATTATTAGATTGGAGCCTGACATGAGTACCAGGAGAAAAGTTCGTATAGGTATGGTAGGGTATTGCAGAACAAGCTAAGGGTGATGGTTCCAAAGGTTCTCTTCGTAGGGATATGGAAAATATGAATACGCTTCAGTTATACTTGGAAAATGATGTATGCGGCATCACCGAGTTTCGAGATGGTTATCGAAATCAAATGCTGTTGGATATGATTGCAAAGTCGGCGTCTAAGGGAGCACGGATTAAGGTTAAATATTGAGAGTGATTCATCAATCATTCTGCTGGAGGGATGAACATGGAGAATTGGATGAACAGCATAACACCTTTCGTCAGAGTGGTCAAAATACACAAATCCTTCTCTCTGGCAGGTGAATGGATGGATTATGACCATGTGTTTACCTATATTGAACAAGGGGAAGCTGAGTTCTTCTTGGATGGGGTTAAGTATCAGGTGAAGGAAGGCGACATTCTTCTCATGCCACCCTTCATGGCGCATATAATTCGCTCTACGTCAGAGGTGCCACTGATCCAATATATCATTCATTTTGATTTGTATTATGACGAACAACGAAGCACTTGGGAAGACCAAGCGATCACAGAAGAGCGTAAAGCCATCACCGATAAAGAGATGCAGTTTGCATCTACAAGTCCCATTTCCCACTTGCAATTGCCGGACCAGATCGAATTGAAGAAAAGATTTTTGATCATGCAGAAGGAGTTTCTGGATCGGAGATCAGGTTATTCGTTGATCCTCAAAGGGATTTGTTTAGAGTTATTAGTCCTTTTCATGAAGGGACAAGTGGGTCATAACACGAGAGAAGGCAAGCTGACGAAGGGCTGGGTGTTCATTGAAAACACCATTACATTTATTAATGAAAGATATTGGGACCCAGATCTGGATAATCATACGATAAGTGAGCATGTTGGCATATCGACCAATCATTTATCGTTTTTATTTAAAGACCAGCTTGGCATTACGATTCATAAATATTTGACCCATATTCGAATTGAGCAGTCGAAAATACGCATGATTGAAGGGACTCAAACCTTAACCGCTATTGCTGAGCTAGTGGGTTTTTCAAGTATTTATTTATTCAGCCGATCTTTCAAGGCTACGGTCGGAATTATGCCCAGCCAGTTTATGGCGATGAATTCCAATATTGTCATGAAAATCGAATAGCTGTCCACACTTCGGGAGATTGGTTCTATTACACCAAATCTCCCGAATCTTTTATTTTATGCAAAGGAGCATTGATTGAGCAAATCTAGGGGAGTAAGATACAAGTAAGTGAACGCGCTCAATTTGCCAAGGGGGTCTCTGCCAATGTATACAATGATGCTTGTTGATGACGATTATATTTCAAGGGAAGGCTTGCGAGATCTCATTGACTGGGATCGTCTGGGTATCGAGATTACTGGTGAAGCAGAAGATGGAGCGGAAGCATTGCTCGTTGCCCGTGACCTAAGACCGGAAATTGTCATTACCGATGTCGTGATGCCTGTATTGGATGGCATTCAATTTGTTGACAAGTTGAAACAGGAGCAGCCTGCGGTCATGGTAATTATGATCAGTGCTCATCAAGACATTCAGTATGTGAAGGCATCCATTAAATTGGATGCGATTGATTACATATTAAAGCCCTTCAATCGGGAGGAATTAAAGCAAGTTGTAGGCAAAGTTGTCGCTAAGCTGGATAAAGAAAGAGCAGAGAAGCGATTAAAGGACGACGTTAGCCAATACTATTCAGGCAGTATTTCCTCAACAGGACTGCCGGTGATTGTGGAGTCTGTGGAGAAGATCATAGGATTATGCAGCACAGGGAAAACAGAAGCATTAACAACGGAGGTTCAACAGCTATTCCTTACGATCCGGCAATTGAAAATGGAAAGCATGCTGTTCCTAACGACGATCTGTAGTGAGCTTCTTATTAAAGCGATTCGAAGTTCAGCCACACATATCGAATCTGCCATTGCCCAAGAGGTGAAAGAATCCTTGCATCAATTCAGAACGATGCAAAGTCCTCAGCAAATCGAGATGTTTGTGATCGAAAAGCTGACCTACTTAGAGATGGCATCAAATGAATTGCGAAATAGTAAATCTCGCAGAATTATTAGGGAAGTAGAGGACATTATCCGCAGGATGTACGACCAGAATTTGACGATTGGACAGCTAGCGACGGAAGTATTCATGTCTCCAGGGCATCTTCAGACGTTATTTAAAAAAGAGATGGGGCAAACAATTAACGATTATATTACTCAAGTACGGTTAGAAAAGGCGCAGTTGCTGCTCAAAGATGCCTCCATCAAAATATATGAAGTAGCCAATCAGGTCGGCTACCAGGATACGTACTATTTTACAAAAATATTTAAAAAAGTGGTGGGGGTTAATCCCATGGAGTATCGGGAGAATACGCGATGAGGAAAGTGATCAACAAGCTCAGCAGCGTGTACTATAATATCAATTTGCGGACCAAGCTGGTTATATCGTATTTAATTTTAATCATTATTCCGGTCGTTGTTCTAGTCTATTTCTCCTACGTGACGATTCATAAATCGGTGGTGGAACAGACGGGAAAAGCTTATTTGGAAACCTTAAAGCAGGCAGAGAAAAATATTGCTTTTGGAATTGAATCCGCTTACAGTATCGCTGACCTGACCCAAAGCAATTACGAAATTCAGCAAATTCTAAGAACGATAGCTGAGCGCCCGCTAACATCGGCTGAGGTTATCGATTTTTTCAATCTGCTAAACAAGAACGTGAGCAATCATGTGGGGAAGAACAATGTGCTTAAGGTTAACTATTACATGAAAGGGAATCCGGCTTTCGTTTCCGCTAGCCCGAATTTTTTTACTGTCGATCAGCTTGGAAAAGAAGCAGGTCTTCAAGCACTTTTAAACGGTGAAACGAGGGAAACGTGGCTCTATGGCAGTGATGTCGAACATCTAAGCCTGGTTCAAGCGGATGAAGTCATTTTCATTAAGGAAATCAAGGACATTAACAAATTCCAGCAGGTGTTAGGTTATATCATGGTGGAGCTTGATGCGAAGTTTATATGGAATATTCTTGGGGATATCAAGCTTCCAGCTGGAGCAGAAAAGGTTGTAATGACCCCGCATAAGCGAATTGGGTTAGCTCAATTAGCCTCTGGGGATGGCGGTTTAAGCAATGTGTACATGCGGGATCTACCAATTGAAGATGAGGGCATTGCCAGCTTCGGAAAACCTGACAGGGCTAACTATACTGTCTTTAGCAAGGCGACAGCGTTGGATTGGAGCATCGCGCTGCTGATGACGGAGAATCACCTAGGGATGAATAGCAGATGGATTCAGAACTTCATGTTGGCTTTAGCAGGAATCGTTTCAATTATCGCGATCATTACCGCCTTTTTTATTTCGGGCAGCATTACGAAGAGATTGAAAAAACTCGTGCAGTTGATTAAGCACGCCGAGAAAGGGAACTTTGAAACCGAAGACAACATTCGAGGGAATGATGAATATGCACGGCTGCAGCGCTCTTTCAACAAGATGAGTACGCGAATCAAAGCACTTATCGAAGAGGTGTACCAGGCGCAAATCAGTAAGCAAGAAGCGGAAATGAAGCTGCTCTACGCACAGATTAATCCACACTTTGTCTATAACACACTGGATATTATTCAATGGAGTGCCTTACGTATTGACGCGAAGGAAATCGCAGAACTCACGGAGTCGCTTGCCAAATTTTTACGTTTAAGTCTGAATGAAGGCAAGGAGAATATCAGCGTAGCGGAAGAGGTGCTTGAGGTACGTAATTATATGCACATTATTAATTATCGCTATCGTGGTGCAATCCAGTTTATTACGGACATTGAAGCAGGCATGAATGAGCGGATGATGATCAAAATGATCCTGCAACCACTCGTTGAAAATGCCGTTGTGCATGGTATTCGACATAAAAAAGGAAAATCGGGAACGATTATCGTCCGGGCTTATCGGGAAGATTCGTATATGTATCTAGAGGTCATCGATGATGGTGTGGGTATGTCATTGGATAGAATTCAGCACATGTTCGAGATGGAAAGCAGAGGGTATGGCGTTAAAAATGTACATCAGCGCATTCAAGTCTACTATGGTGCAGAATGTGGTTTGGCGTTCTACAGCGAACCGGGTAGTGGATGCCGTGCGGTTGCAAAGTTGAAAGCTTCAGTTACCCTATAATACATCTTTTTGTCAGAGATATCTTACTTCTGTCCTGTTGTGATCTATCGGTACATTTACGTAAAATATAAGTAAATAACAAGGAGTTGAGGTGATGAAATGGCCAAGATTACACCGTCCCACGCGCTCAAGTCACAGGATGCAGGTGTGATCCCCAAGAGTAAAAATCGCCTAAAGGCAAGAATCGTACATAATCTGGATATCTATTTGATTATCTCGATACCTTTACTGGTGCTTTTGATTTACAGTTATGTCCCAATGCTGGGGATCGTCATTGCATTTAAGAACTATCGGGTATTCGATGGCATTTTGGCTAGTAAATGGGTAGGGTTAGCACACTTTCAAACGTTGATCATGGATCCTAAATTTTTGAGTGTTTTAGGTAATACCTTGCTGATCAATCTCTTCAAATTTGTGTTTCAATTTCCATTGCCCATTATACTGGCGCTGCTTCTCAATGAAGTCAGACACAGCATTGTAAAGCGCATGACGCAAACGCTTACTTATCTTCCGCATTTTCTTTCTTGGGTTGTTATTGCCGGCATTTTTGTCGACATTCTGTCGCCTAGCACGGGCATTATCAATGCAATGCTAAAAGCTTTTGGGGTATCGCCAATTGCTTTTCTTGGAGATGACAGCTACTTCCGGAGCGTTCTAGTTGCATCGACTGCCTGGAAGGAAACGGGGTGGAGCGCTATCATTTATCTCGCAGCTTTAACCGCTGTAGATCCTGACCTCTATGCGGCAGCGAGTGTCGACGGAGCGGGTAAACTCAAACAAACATGGCATATTACCTTGCCAGGAATATCCAGCACGATTGTATTCATTATTATTCTAAGGGTGTCAACCTTATTGGGCAGTGATACGGAACAAGTCCTATTGCTATACAATCCGCTAGTGTATGGCGTGGGGGATATTATTGGCACCTATGTGTATCGCGAAGGGATTCAGAACGGGAGTTACAGTTATACAACCGCAGTGGGTCTGTTTATCTCTACGATCGGATTTACCTTGATGATCATCGCGAATAAAGTAAGTCGAAGATATTCAGATAGGGGCATCTGGTAAATAAACAGTGGAGAGGAGCAAACAGCTTTGTTCGACAAACGAATGACAACCGGGGAGAAATTATTTACCGTTTTTAATTACACATTATTAATCATAGTAGCTCTCATTTGCGTCCTGCCGTTTATCACACTATTAGCTAAGTCGGTTAGCGAAGAAGCCTATGTCGTTAGCGGTCAGGTCGGTTTATGGCCGAAGGGCTTTCAACTGAAAGCCTATGAGGTACTGCTCTCAGGCGCTGATTTTCGCAACGCATTCAAGAACAGTATAGTCGTTGCTGTAGTAGGAACCGCCATCCAAGTATTTTTTACAGCATGTGTGGGTTATGCCATAGCCAAGCGGGATTTGCCCGGTCGTAAAGCGATTAATATTCTTTATGTGTTCACGATGCTGTTCAATGGCGGCATGATTCCAACCTATCTAGTCATCAAAGAAACAGGTTTAATCAATCATTTATGGGTGCTCGTTATTCCAGGAATGGTGAGCGCATTCAATCTGATTCTGGTTCGAAATTATTTCGAATCACTGCCTCACAGCCTAGAGGAATCGGCTCGAATCGATGGGGCTAGCAATCTTACGGTCTTATTTCGGATCATGCTTCCGATTTCCAAGCCTCTATTGGCGACAATCGCGATTTTCAGTGCGGTAGGTATTTGGAACAACTATATGGAACCCCTTTTATATTTAACGAAAAAAGAGGTTCAAGTATTGCCCTTGTTCTTGCAAAGCGTTGTAGCTGCAGCGAATAAGAATGGGATGGAAAATCCCGAGCAATTGGCTAATATCGCTTCCGAGACTTTCCGGGCAGCAGCTATCTTCGTTTCGGCACTTCCGATTCTGCTTGTATATCCGTTTTTGCAAAAGTATTTTGTCACAGGATTGACGCTTGGTGCTGTTAAACAATAGTTGTAAATAAAGGAAGGGGACAAGAAAATGAAAATTAGATTAAAAAGATGGTCGACATCCTTCGTTTTGGTAGCGCTTTCGATTAGTTTAACGCTGGCTGGTTGTAGTAAACAAGAAGAGAACACGACGCAAGGGAGCAAAGAAACAACAGCGGCATCCCAGACGCCTGCACAAGGTCCGAAACTGAATAAAGCAGCGAAGATCCGAATCGCTGTACCTGATAATGCGGGGGTCAAAGGCTATGAACAAGGAGCAAGCGCGAATGATAACCAATTTCTGAACGCTATCAAGGAAAAGACAGGATATACCAATATAGAATGGAACGTCATTCCGGCTGCAAATCAATTAGAGACGTACAACTTGATGTTCGCATCTGGTGATGTCTATGACCTTATTTACACGTCGGATTTGAATATCTACAAACGTTTTAGTGCACAAGGGGCTCTCCTGCCTTTGGAGGATACGATTAAGCAATTCGGCAGTGAAATTGGTAAACTAGTCACGGATAACGCATGGACGGCAGTTACGTTGGATGGGAAAAAATATGCGATTCCAGTACCTCCTTACCAAAAGTTCGAGAATGTAGACTTGGGCTCCGGCTTCTTGGCTAGACAGGACTGGATGGATAAGTTGGGGCTTACAGCTCCCAAAAATCTCGATGAACTATATACGTTCTTAAAAACCATCAAGGATAAGGATCCAAGTGGTAAAGGAACGATTCCTTATGTTGCGGCTGCTGGCAACAATGGCAATCCACTAGACGGACTAGATGTGATTACATCTGCATTTGGGTTATCCGGTATTAGTAACCTTGCCGTTCCTTTCATCGTAAAAGATGGCAAGCTAGTTGACGCACAAGATGTTTATTTTAAAGATATGCTGACCTATTTGAATAAACTGTTCAAAGAAGGTTTGATTGATAACGAGTACTTATTTAACAAAACACAACAGGTGTCTGAAAAAATGTCATCAGGGAAAGCAGCAGCTGCATATGCGGGGTATTGGGACCCAGCAAGTTTCCTAGCAGGGTTAACGAAAACGGATGCTAACGCAAAACTGAGCTTCCTCCCAACGGTTGAAGGGAAGGATGGAGTGAAAGGATATCCAATGCCTGCTCCTGTCTCCAACTTCTATATCATCCCCAAGAATGCCAAAAATGCAAATGAAGCGGTTGATTTACTAAATACGTACCTGAAAGATAAGGATTTGCAGAAGTATGTGAATTTCGGAAAAGAAGGCGTTCACTACGATATGGTTGATAATAAGCTCACTCCGAAGAAACCTGCTTACGATCAGATCATTTACAAGCTCTATTACAGAATGTGGAATACGCCTGAGATCTGGCTTCCGAACGCACTGCTCGGCGGTTATGAACAAGCAATGAAAAGCTTTGCCCAAGCAGGTCCACAGCTAACTGCATTCAATATTAACCAATACAGACCTCAGACGGATGCCGAACTTGCAAAAGGTAGAGCGTTAATCGATCTGAGAAATGAATATGTGGCCAAAATCATTAACGGTGCGTTACCAATTACCGCTTTGGATGACTATTTCAAGAAAGCAGATGCAGCTGGACGACAAGACGTGATCAAGGCATCACAGGATTGGTTTACGAAAGAAGGCAAAGGTATTTATGATAAGTTGAGTAAGAAATAGAATCATACAAACACTTTAGGTGTCTTAGAATCCGGACGGTTGATTATTAACCGATCCGGATTTTTTTTAATGAATTGGGATAATTCTTGGAAATGTTATCCGTTATGATTTGGAGGCAGACGGCATAAACATAACAGTAGACATGCTTCATGATTCCGTTTACCAGCGAATTCATTCAGGCATGCTTGCGCATGTCTACCAAATCGTAATCTACTGAATGGAGTCTGACATCATGCAAGAAGAAAAGAAAAGATTTATTCAAGAGTTTGTACCAGGCAAGCAAGTCACGCTAAGTCATCTTATTGCGAATCCAGATCTGGAATTGTTCCAGAAATTAGGCATTTTAGAGTCGGGAGCTATTGGTATTCTGACACTGACCCCTAGTGAAACGGTCATTATCGCTGCCGATTTGGCAACGAAAGCTGCAAATGTCTCTATCGGATTTCTTGATCGGTTTACAGGAAGTCTCGTATTAGTAGGGAGTGTATCGGAAATTGATGTGGCGATGGGGCAAATTAATACGTTTCTTTCTGAACAACTAGGTTACACGGCATCCCGCATCACTAAATCTTAAAAGGACGTGCATGCATTGAACGCCAATCATCGAGCGATGCTGATCGGATCTATTGGTGCAGGAAAATCTACCCTGATTGATGCTTTACTTGGTCGTCAGGTCAAGGTACTCAAAACGCAAGCGTTAATCTTTGCGGATTGGCTTGTGGATACACCCGGTGAATACACGGAAAATCCGTTTTTTTACAAAAGTATCATGGCCACCGCACAGGAAGTCACTCACGTCCTATTTCTTCAAGATGCCACCCATTCCAAGACAATTTTCCCTCCCAACTTTGCCAGTGGATTTAACAAATTGCCGATTGGCATTGTATCCAAAGCGGATGCTACGCTAGCGCAAGTTGATCGCGCTGTAAACTTAGTAAGACAAGCAATGCCCAGAGGCGCTATTGTCATTTCCTCTTCTTTTACAGGGCAAGGCATTCAGGAGATTAAAGATTTGGTGCAACAATGTGCAACATTTGAGGAAATGAAGACATATTGTACACGAACGGATGTACGTCATTTGATCTTTCACGCTTAGCGAAAGGAGGCCAGACAATGAAGCTGAAAGCAAATCTCATGGGTCACGTGTATACGTTCAAAACTTTGAAAGAAGTGTTTGCGAAAGCAAACGAGGAAAAATCCGGCGATCGACTTGCCGGGCTTGCCGCTGAAACGGTGCAGGAGCGAATTGCGGCGAAGCAAGTGCTTGGCGCACTATTGCTTCGAGATATTCGCAATAATCCCTTGCTCCCCGCAGAAGAAGACGAAGTTTCCCGCATTATTGAGGAGCAAGTCAATGAACCTATTTATAAGCGCATAGAGAGGTGGTCTGTCTCTGAATTGCGCGAGTACATACTGGATGATCGCACGTCAGGCGAGGATTTAAAGCGGATCAGCAGAGGACTTACCAGTGAAATGATTGCGGCTGTGGCGAAGTTGATGTCCAATCTTGATTTGATACATAGTGCAAATAAATTGGAAATAATAACCAAATGCAATATTGCGATTGGGCAAAAAGGGGTTCTGGCTTCCCGGCTTCAACCCAATCATCCTACGGATGATGTGGAGGGTATGCTGGCTTCCTTGAAAGAAGGTTTATCTTATGGGATGGGGGATGCCGTTATTGGCATCAATCCCGTTGAGGATTCTGTAGAGAGCGTGAAACGGCTGTTGCATGCGTCGCATGATTTCATGAACGTCTGGGGAATTCCTACGCAGAACTGTGTATTGGCACATGTGATTACACAAATGAAGGCCATCGAGCAAGGTGCGCCTGCGGATATGATTTTTCAGAGTATCGCAGGCACGGAGGCAGCGAATCGCTCATTCGGCATTAATGCAGCTTTGCTGGAGGAAGCGAATGATATGGCTCGGACGCTTGGGACGGGGACGGGCCCAGAGCGATTATATTTTGAAACGGGACAAGGATCCGAATTGTCGGCAGAAGCTCATTATGGCATTGATCAACTTACGATGGAGGCGAGGAACTATGGCTTCGCCCGCCGTTATAATCCGTATATTTTGAACACTGTTGTGGGCTTTATTGGCCCTGAATATTTGTACGACAGTAAGCAAGTGAAACGGGCAGGACTTGAAGATCACTTTATGGGCAAAATGCACGGCATCTCTATGGGTGTGGACATTTGCTACACCAACCATATTAAAGCGGATCAAAATGATATGGAAGATTTAGGTGTTCTGCTTACAGCCGCAGGGGTCAATTTTATTATCGCAACGCCAATGGGGGATGACTGTATGCTCAATTACCAATCGATGAGTTATCACGATGTCGCCACATTGCGTCAAACAATGAATAGGAAGCCATCCCCGCTGTTTGAAGCCTGGCTAGAGAAGATGGGGATTATGGAAGGCGGCAAATTAAGCCGCAGGGCAGGGGATCCCTCTATTTTTTCTCGTTAGGCATGATTGCTGAGAAGCGGTTCATGCAGGTTGCTGAGGAGGTGAACACAGGATGAATCATGAGCTCATTGAATCCATTACCAGATTGGTATTGGATAAAATGACTACCCATCAGGACGTTTTTAAGAGTGACGTGAATGAGGAAAGGCCTCAACATACGGACGGTATGGTGAAGGTGTGGGATCATTTGCCTAAGACGGCAGTATCCATTGCAACAGGTTCTGTTCGTTCAAGCGATCAGTTGGATGACGTTCTGCAGGAACTACAGACACGAGTGGGTATAGACGATGCTCATAATAAGGATGATTTGTCAGCACTAACCCTTACAACCCCTGCCAGAATTGGTGTGGGTAGAGCTGGTTTGCGACCCAAAACGGAA
This sequence comes from Paenibacillus sp. J22P165, assembly GCF_059692015.1. Taxonomy (NCBI): domain Bacteria; kingdom Bacillati; phylum Bacillota; class Bacilli; order Caryophanales; family Paenibacillaceae; genus Paenibacillus; species Paenibacillus sp. J22P165. Next base: position 232,092 of record NZ_JCAUAP010000004.1, read on the forward strand.
GCTTGGTTAAAGTTTCGACTCGATCATGCTGCAGCTGTGGATGCTGTATACGGGGAAGTTTCGCCGGAATTGCTGAAAAGACTCGACTTATTTGCGGTGCAGACGCAAGTTTCGGATAAAGAGGAATATATCCTTCGTCCGGATCTGGGAAGGCGGTTGTCAGCTGAGGCCATTCGGGTCATTTCCGAACGATGCTTTCATGGGCCCAAAGTACAAATGATTGTATCCGATGGACTCAGCTCGCAAGCAATTGAGCGAAACGCGGCAGATGTGCTGTTATCACTTCAGCAGTCATTAACCAAATTGGGGATTGCATATGGCACGTCGTTTTACATTGAAAAGGGTCGGGTAGCGGTCATGGATGAAGTCGGAGAAGTGCTGCAACCGGAAGTGATCATCCTCCTTATCGGGGAACGTCCTGGCTTGCTAAGTGCCGAATCCTTAAGTGCTTACCTGTGCTATCGACCTCGAAGAGGCATGATTGAAGCGGAACGGATGGTCGTTTCCAACATTCATTCAGGTGGCATTCCTCCTGTGGAGGCAGGGGCTTACTTGGGGGATGTCATCGCCAAAATTCTTGCCTATCAAGCGAGTGGGATATCGTTGGTACAGAAGGAGGCGTCAGCCCGTCATGCTGGAAAAGGTTAGGGCTGAATTATTAGCGGTTCGTATCATTCCAAACGTAGACGAGTCGTTAGCGATCGAATATCAGTTAAAACCGGGTTATCGAAGCTTGGGTTTGCTGACAACGACAATTGATGATGTCGGCTATACAGCACTGGATGAAGCAACGAAACAAGCGGATGTTGAGGTTGTGTATGCACGCTCCTTTTATGCAGGCGCAAGCCATGCCTCTGGGCCGTTATCGGGCGAATTCATCGGAGTTATTGCGGGACCGAATCCAGATGAGGTCAGAAGCGGGCTTGAAGCGATTGCGCACACCATTCGCTATGATGCTTTTTTTGAGTCGCTAAATGAGAATCAGAGTCATGCTTTGTATGCACACGTGGTAGCAAGAACGGGGAGTTATCTCTCCAAGTTGGCTGGCATTAACGAGGGAGAGCCAATCGCGTATTTAATTGCTCCGCCACTCGAAGCAATGTATGGGCTCGACGCGGCTTTGAAAGCCGCTGATGTGCAGCTTATGAAGTTTTTTGGCCCGCCCTCGGAGACGAACTTTGGCGGTGGATTGTTGACAGGCAAGCAAGCTGCTTGTCAAGCTGCAGCGGATGCTTTTAGGTCGAGTATTATTGAAATCGCTAATAAGCCGCTTTCCTACTAATTTGCCCGAGGAGAAGTTTGGATAGAAAGGAGAAGGGGAACGATGCAGCTGGACAAAGATTTGCAAGCCATGCAAGAAATGAGAGATGCCGTTAAGCGGGCGAAGGCAGCTCAATGGCAGTTTCAAGCATTCTCGCAACAAGACGTAGATCGCATCGTCAAAGCTATGGCAGATGCAGCATTTGAGAAAGCTTTCGAGTTAGCTTCACTAGCCGTCGAGGAAACGGGACTTGGCGTTGTTGCGCACAAAACGATTAAGAACCAAGTAGCTTCCCGAGACGTGTACGAGTCTATTCGCGATCAGAAGACGGTCGGTGTCATTAACGAATTTCGAGACAAGAAAATCATCGAGATGGCTGCACCCTTCGGTGTCATTGCAGGTATTGTTCCAACAACGAACCCAACGTCCACGGCTATTTTTAAAAGCTTGATTGCATTGAAAGCGCGGAATGCCATTGTATTTAGTCCCCATCCTTCTGCGGCGAAGTGCACGGTTGAAGCTGCCCGGATTTGTTCGCAAGCAGCCGTAGCAGCGGGTGCGCCGGAAGGCATTATCGGGTGGATCTCACAGCCGACGATGGAAGCCACAGAAGGCTTAATGAAGCATGCGGATATTCAGCTGATTTTGGCTACTGGCGGGAGTGCTTTGGTGAAAGCAGCTTACAGTTCGGGTAAACCGGCGTACGGAGTAGGGCCCGGCAACGTTCCGGTATACATTGAGAAATCCGCTGAAATATCCAAAGCTGTACAACGTATTGTCGATAGCAAAACATTTGATTATGGAACGATTTGTGCTTCAGAACAAGCTGTCGTTGTAGATCGGAATATTCGTGAGTTAGTCATACGTGAATTTAAGAATCAAGGTGCGTATTTCTTAAATGCAGAAGAGAAGAAGAGGCTGGAACCCATCATTTCCCCAGCTCTTGGAAAGCTCAATCCAAAGATTGTTGGTCGAAGCGCAAAGGTGATCGCCGAGATGGCAGATATCCACGTTCCTTCTGAGACGCGGCTGCTGATCGCAGAAGAAGTGCATATTGGAAAGGATATTCCCTTCTCCATCGAAAAGTTGGCTCCCGTTTTTGCTCTATACACAGCTGCTGGTTGGGAGGCGGCGGCTGTGATATGCGAGCAGCTGTTGGATTTAGGAGGAAGAGGGCATACGTTAGCTCTTCATACGACGGATGACGAAATCGCACGAACCTTCGCTTTGCGAATGCCTGTTTCACGAATTGTGGTGAACACCCCTTCGGCACTCGGTGCGGTTGGCGGAACGACGGGACTCAAGCCTTCATTTACGTTAGGTTGCGGTTCATTTGGCGGCAATATTACATCTGATAATCTGACGGCCCATCATCTCATGACTGTGAAGCGTCTAGCCTACGGGATCAAACAAGTAGATGTCCCTAAGCCCGCAATCCGAACAAACCCGCCTTCAAAGTCTGCGGGACAGCCTACCCAAGAAGAGCAAATCGCTGAAGTGGTGAATCTTGTGCTAGCTAAAGTGGGGGCTACAGGCCATGTAGATAAGGCCACCGTGATCAAACTAGTGCAACAAGTCATTGCCCACATCTAATCCCAATAAAATTAGGAGGAATTTCATATGTCCAGAGAACTTACAGCGTTAGGTATGATTGAAACAAAAGGGTTGGTTGCGTCCATTGAAGCAGCAGATGCGATGGTCAAAGCGGCAAACGTTCATATCGTTGGGAAGGTTCATGCTGGAGGCGGCCTTGTAACGGTGCTTGTTCGTGGAGATGTTGGTGCTGTCAAAGCGGCAACGGATGCAGGTGCAGCGGCAGCACAACGTGTTGGTGAGCTGCTATCCGTCCATGTCATTGCGCGTCCGCACAATGAACTGGAAAGCATTTTGCCTAAATTTGAGCAAGAAAAATAAGTGTTCGCACATCATGCCTAAGGGAAGCTGAGGTGATTCATCATGGATCCGCAAATCGTACAGTCCATTGTAGAAGAGGTCTTACTTCAACTCAATCAGGCTGGCCAAACAACACCAGGGATACCTATTGGCGTCTCAGCACGGCATGTGCATGTGTCCGTAGAACATCTGGAGGCCTTATTTGGTATCGGGTATGAGTTAACAAAAAAGGTGAGCTTATCTCAACCGGGTCAATTTGCCGCTAATGAAACAGTGCTCATTGTCGGACCGAAAGGCAGCATAGAAAACGTTAGAATCCTTGGACCTGCTCGTGGAGCGACCCAAGTAGAGATAAGCAGGACCGATGCTGTGAAGCTCGGATATCAGCCGCCTCTCCGAGAGTCAGGGGATGTTCAGGGCTCTTCACCCGTTACAATCGTAGGCCCGAAAGGCAGCTTATATTTGACGGAGGGCTTAATTATCGCGCAGCGTCATATTCATATGTCGCCTCAAGATGCGAAGATGTACGGCGTCAAGCATGGTGAAGATATTTTAGTCCAAATAGCTGGGCCAAGATCAATTGTGTATGACAAGGTACGAATTCGGGTGTCTGAACGATACCAACTAGAGATGCACATTGATACAGATGAGGCGAATGCCGCATGGCTTGTAACCGGAGATACCGGAATGATCCTATACGCATCTGCTTGTAAAGGCTGATCATGACATTACATCGGGATAAAGCGGTAATCGAGCAGATTGTGCGCGAAGTGATCTTAAGTTTGCAAGCTAAAGGAACGGGAATTGTGGAACAGAAACCAAGTTTACTCCTTGTTCATGAAGACAACCGTGAAGAAGGGGGAATTGAGAAGATCGCTGTGGCCTTACAGGCGAAATGGCAGGTATGTACCCTAACGTTTCACGCACAAGATCTTATGGCATCAGCAATCGGCAGCAGCCATGTTGTTCTGTTGGATATCAATCAGGATGTGCTAATCAAGGGAGCATTAGGATTCACTGACTCGGCTCCAAATGAGCTATTGGCAACACTTTTGCTTAGAGGAAAACCAGTGACTTTGGTCCCAGCACCTTCATTAGCATGGATCCTTCAACCTGCAGATGGGGATGAGCGACTGCCTGAATCAGCTAGACGTTATCGCGGCCACATCCTTAAGCACAAAGAGATGCTAAGCGCTTTTGGCGTGATATTTGCCAAGCAGGATGAATTGGAAGGTTACAAGGGAAATGTGCAGCTTGTTGAGCAAAGATTACTCACACAGCGCGATATACAGGAGTTGGATGTATCGACGATTACTGTATCTAGGCACACCATCATTACCCCGTTAGCGCGCGATGTGGCAAAAGATAAAGGGATTACGATTATTTTCAAACAATCATGAGGCGGTGAATCTATGCAAGTTGGTACAGTCATCGGAAATGTATGGGCGACTCGAAAAGAGGATGAACTTACGGGACTTAAGTTTTTGTTCGTTCAGCCGGAAGCGCCTAACGGGTCACCTATTGATACGCCATTGGTCGCTTTGGATCGCATTGGTGCAGGCATTGGAGATCGCGTCATGGTGACCAAAGGCAGTGCAGCCCGACTTGTCATCAAGGATAAAGAATTGCCGATTGATGCTGTCATTATCGGTATTGTAGATTCCATAGATGTAGAAAGCAGGTGAGCGGATGTCACAAGCGCTGGGCATGATTGAAACGAGAGGTTACATTGCTTCCGTAGTGGCTGCCGATGCTATGATTAAATCAGCGAATGTCACATTGATTAGGCAGGAGAGCGTTGATGCCGGACTGATGACAATCCTAGTGGCAGGGGATGTTGGCGCTGTCCAAGCTGCGCTTGATGCAGGGAAAGAAGCAGCGAAGCGAGTCGGCATATTGGTTGCAGCGCATATGATCGCTCGACCAGATGATGAAGTCAATCACATTCTTACTAAAAGGGATGTACTTGAATAGGTTGTAGAGGTGAGGGAATTGGTGTTTAAACGAAAGAAAATTGCTGTGATCGGGGCTGGGTTTACCGGTGCGACGACTGCGCTAATGCTGGCGCAAAAAGAGCTGGGTGATATCCTATTGATCGATATTCCGAATTTAGAAAACGCGACCAAAGGCAAAGCGCTGGACATGCTGGAAGCCGGGCCTGTGCAAGGTTTTAACAGTCAAATTGCGGGTACATCCCGTTATGAAGATATGCATGACGCCGATATGGTGATCATTACGGCAGGAATGGCTCGAAAGCCTGGCATGAGCCGTGATGATTTAGTTCATACCAATGCAGCTATTATGAAGTCCGTTTCTGAAAATGTAGCCAAATATGCGCCAAACAGTTACATACTCGTTCTGAGCAATCCCGTAGATGCCATGACGTATGTCTGTTACAAAACGACCGGCTTCCCCAAAAATCGTGTCATTGGTCAATCGGGCGTGTTGGATACAGCTAGGTTTAATACGTTTGTTGCCATGGAATTGCAAGTATCCGTAGATGACATCACAGGATTTGTACTTGGCGGTCATGGTGATGATATGGTTCCGTTAATTCGGTATTCAAGTGTTGGCGGTATTCCGATTGATAAACTTATTCCTCCAGATCGCTTGGAGGTTATTGTTCAAAGAACCCGTAAAGGCGGCGGCGAAATCGTAAGTCTACTAGGGAATGGAAGTGCCTATTATGCGCCAGCCGCCGCTTTGGTGCAAATGGCAGAAGCCATTCTGAAGGATAAGAAGCGTGTGCTCCCGTCCGTTGCATATTTAGAAGGGGAGTATGGTTATCAAGACATCTATCTTGGCGTTCCAACAGTTATCGGTGGAGACGGTGTTGAGAAAATACTGGAAGTGCAACTATCGGAACAAGAAAAACGTGATCTAGATAGATCTGCCGATTCCGTTCGTCAGGTGTTAGCTCATATGAATAAGTGAAATGCTACCCATAACCAAACGCGAAGCCTTATCTTTTAGGGCTTTTTTGCTTTTCAGTAACAATGTGCAAATATTTGCTTACTCCTTAAAGGACGTAACAATCATTTCATGGTAAAATAGTGAAATTATGCTAATTGCACTATCAGCTGAGGGGGACTCATGAAACTACACTTTCCATTATTTTTCGCTGCAATCTGTTTGCTGTCTATTATTTCAGATAAATTCCTGATGAGTTGGGTATCCAATCTATATTTGAAAGCTATTATCTTTGCTTTGAGTGTCGGCCTTGCGAATTACCTTATTGGAAAGAGCAGGCTGTCAGCTAAGCGCATAGCGACCCCAATAGGAATATTGATATTTGCAGCGGGTCTCACAACTGTAATCGTCAGCAATCACATCTAATTGTTCTACAAACTAACTTACGCAGAATCCGCATTATCTGGGCAAAAATTGCTCTTGCCGACACCAACCCTTACAATATAAGTATAGGCTTTCTAACTTTTCTGGAGGTGTAGTAATGGCAAATCAAGCAGGAATTCAACCCTTAATTTTGGATATGAATGTTAATGGGAACTCCTTCATCGTACACGCGGCATTGCTTTGGGACGAGCAGGAAGTCATTCTCGTGGATACGGGTATCCCAGGTCAGTTAGGACTTATACGCGAGCAACTTGCTGCAGCTTCCTTTCCTTTTGACAAGTTGACCAAAATCATTATCACTCACCATGACATGGATCATATCGGCAGTTTGCCTGAGCTGGTCAAGGCTTCAGAAGGACGGATCGAAGTGTTGGCGCACGAACTAGGCAAGCCTTATATTCAAGGTGAAGTACCTACAGTTAAACGCCAGATATTGGCTCCACCGACGAAAGTGGATGTAACGCTGCAAGATGGCGATATTCTCCCTTATTGTGGAGGCATTCAAGTCATTTTCACTCCTGGACATACACCAGATCATATCAGTTTGTATCACTTGAACAGCCGAACATTAATTACCGGAGACGCGCTAACGTCGCATGACGGCGTGTTGATGCCTCCGAATCCCCAATTCACCCCGGATATGCCGTTAGCGCTTGAATCGGTAGGCAAACTCCTGGACTATGATATTGAAACTGTCATTACATTTCATGGCGGCGTATGTACAGCCAATATTAAAGAACGTCTCGCTGAAATTGCGAAGGGTCAAGGGTAACATGCGCAAAGGCTACTAGCAAAGCTGGTTGTTAACAAAAATTCCGAGGATGCCAATGATCCTCGGAATGCTAGTAAACTTTTATGTCCCCAAATAATGCTCAACTGCCTCACTCACATTTCTTACAGTAAAAGTAGCCGCTGAGGCAGCACTTGTTTCTCTGTCACTGTCATTTAGTAAGATTGTGGTCCCGATTCCAGCTCTCAAACCGGCTTCAATATCACTCTCGTGATCCCCTATGATGACCGATGAAGCGGGATCTAGCTGGAACTCTTCTATGGCTTGTAGGATCATACCTGGATTTGGCTTTCGGCACGATGCCTCTCGTTTGTAAGCACCGATGCCGTGTACGGGGTGATAGGGACAATAATACACTTTGTCTATATGGATACCGTGAGCTTTGAACTGCCTCACCATCCATGCTGTTAATGCCCAAAAGTCAATTTCCGTGTAGTATCCCCGTCCGATACCTGCTTGATTGGTCACGATGATGAGTAAAAAACCTGCTTGCTGAAATCGCAGTAAACTCTCGAAGATCCCCTCTTTAAACTCGAAATCCTCCACTTTGTACACATACGTTTTATCAATGTTTATGACGCCGTCCCTGTCTAGCAAAAGCGCTTTTGGTCTCATTTGTCGCCACCTCTGGAGCCAAGCTTGTTTTTCGCTAGTTCATAGTCATCCGGAATACCAATATCGATAAAATAACTTTCGCTAGGGAAGCCATACATGTTAAGCGCCTGCACGCCAGGATTTTGTAAAAATTGCTCAAACGAAAAAGGAGCAGTCACCTCAAATGGAAGCCATATGTCGGTACGAGCGACGTAGACACCACCATTAATAAAACCGGATTCGCACTTCTGTTTCTCCTGGAAGCTTGTGACTCGATGGTCTGAACTTAGCGTAACGGTACCGTATCGGTCAAATTGTTTCATCGGTTTAAGCGAAAGCGTTAAGTCGGCAGCACAGTCTTGATGATAGTGCACCAACTGTGGGATATCGACGTGGAACATCGTGTCTCCATTTAGCAACAGTACTTGCTCGTCGGAGATTTGAGCCATCGCCTTTTTAAAGGCACCCCCGGTACCCAGCGGTTCTTCTTCTACGGAATAGGCGATTTGTAAGGCTCCCCAGCGATTTCCGAAATAGGAGCGTATGATTTCATTTTTGTATCCTACCGCGAGTACAACCCTCCGAATGCCTTGCAGTTCCAAGCGTTCAAGAATGTAACTTAGGAAGGGCCTACCCTGAATAGGAGCCATCGGTTTCGGTACATCCCGAATAACTTCGCGCAATCTCGTTCCCAATCCACCAGCTAAAATGATAGCTTCCATAGGATTAAAATCCCTTCCCAAATAGGGATTCTTCAACGATCGCGCACAAAATATGACCAACCATGATGTGTGCTTCTTGAATTCTCGGGGTTTCGTGGGAGGGGATACAAATGCACATATCACATAAAGCAGCCATTCGACCGCCCATTTCACCAGTGAGACCAATGGTTGTAATCCCCATGGCACGGCACATTTCTAACCCTTTTATCACATTGGGGGAGTTTCCAGAAGTTGAAATGGCAATAAATAAGTCCCCGGAACGGCCGCTCGCTTGAATTTGCCGTGCAAATAACTGTTCATATCCGTAGTCGTTTCCAATTGCCGTAAGCACAGAGGTATCCGTGGTAAGTGCGATGCAAGGCAAGCCAGGGCGATCGAAATAAAACCGGCTGACCAATTCCCCCGCAATATGCTGAGCATCTGCCGCACTCCCGCCATTGCCGCCAATCATGATTTTATTCCCGTTGCGGTATACCTCGATCATTTTTCTAGCTGTGCGTTCGATGACATTTAATATAGCTCGATCCGACGTCATCAGCCGTTTAATCTCCATTGCTCGTAATATTTCGCTGGTAATATAGGCCTTCACACTTATATCCTCCATCCTAGCGTACCGTTTTTTGTGAAATGGACTTGATACACTTTACCTCCTAATTCGTTCAAGCGATGGGTGACCTGTATGCGTTTGACGGGATCCACAATGAACATCATGAACCCGCCGCCACCTGCGCCAGATACCTTGCCTGCTAAGGCACCAGCTTGAATCGCCGTTTCATAGATGAAGTCGATTCGGTTGTTCGTGATCGAGGCGGCCATCTTCTTTTTGGCTATCCATGAATTCCCTAAATGCTCAGCGAACTTGGTAATATCTCCCTTCAAAATACATTCCTTGATGGCATAAGCCTCCGCTTTTACCATATGGGTCGCTTTCAGGGCAGACTGTTTTTTGTCTATCGTATTGCGAACTTGTTCGTCGATAATTCGGGAAGATTCCCTTGATGCTCCCGTGTAATATAAAATCATAGAACTTTCCAATTCACTGATAATCCAGTTTTTCACCCGAAGCGGGTTCACAATAACACGATTGTTTTCGTAAAACTCAATAAAGTTAAACCCGCCGAAAGTGGCTGCATATTGATCCTGCCTTCCACCGCCCCAGCCGACATCAATCCGCTCGATTTCATAAGCAAGTTGAGCAATTTCATATTCGCCGAGCGGTAGATTAAGCCATTCTACGAAAGCTTTCAGCATAGCGACAACCATTGTGGAAGATGAGCCGAGACCAGAACCGGCGGGAGCGTCCGAATAGGTGGTCATCCGAAAAGAGAGCGGTTGATTATGCATAAACTGCCGGATAATCCGGTTATACACGCCTTTATGCAAGCTCAAACAGCCGTCCAACGCAAGCTCCGGAAGAGCACTTGAATGGAAGTTCTCATTAAGATCCGCAGCGACAAAGGTAAGGGTACCGTCATCGACGACTTCAATCGTACAATAAGCGTACAAATCAATCGTTGCATTGAGTACGCATCCTCCATATACGTCGCAGTAGGGCGACACATCCGTACCGCCTCCGGCTAGTCCCAGCCTTAAAGGGGCTTTTGATCGAATGATCATGTGCTTCCTCCGTTCATTTGATGTCCAAAATATGCGTAACCATTTCAGCATATGTGCGAGTAGGACGACTTGTATGGACGGATTATACACCGTGAAAAATTCCATGATCGGATGCTTTCTGAAAATAAACGATTGTCCCATTCATCCCTATTGCCAAAGGAATAGTATAGCTATGTGAAATTGATTTCCGGCACGGGGGTGTAGGGGTGAAGCTGAAGGTTCGAAGAAAGAAGGTAAGAAAAGTCACATCTGTACACATTCGTAAGCTTCGAAAGCAGAGACGAACAGCTGCAGGACGGCGACTCATACTTAAACGTGGAAAAAACGTACATGCCCGTTGGAAGAAGCGGAATAAACGATCTCTTACGAAGGTAAATAAACGTAAACGTTCGCTAAGATTGAAACGTCGACGGATTCACAGAGGAGTGCGCCCTGTTGGCAAGCTGACGGTACCGGTTTGGGAACATCCGCTTGTCAGCATTATTATCCCGGTTTACAACAAATGGGATTATACCTATCGATGTTTAGTATCCATTGTGAAACATACCCATGACATCCCTTATGAAATCATTGTGGTGGATGATCTTTCTAATGATCGAACTGTCCGAATTGGACAGTTCGTTAACCCTATCACGGTCATCCGCAATCAGGTGAAGAGGGGGTTTCTGCGGAACTGCAATCATGGGGCAGCCGTATCCAAAGGAAAGTATGTCTTGTTTTTAAATAACGATACCCAAGTGACACCTGGTTGGTTGGCGCATTTAGTCGTATCGGCTGAAAGAGACTCAACCATTGGGATCATTGGCTCTAAATTGATCTATCCCGACGGAAAACTCCAGGAAGCCGGTGGCATTGTCTTTAATAACGGCTATGCATGGAATTACGGTCGATTAGATAGCCCGGACAAACATGAATACAACTATGTCAAAGAAGTGGATTATATCTCCGGGGCATCGCTCATGATTCGTAAAGATATCTGGCAGCATGTAGGTGGCTTTGATGAACGGTTTGCACCCGCATATTCGGAGGATGTAGATATAGCATTCAAAGTAAGACAACTTGGATTCAAAGTCATCTATCAACCCAAATCGGTTGTTGTGCACTACGAGGGTGTGTCCCATGGGACAGACGTCAAAACTGGCGTTAAGCAGTATCAAGTGATTAATCACCAGAAATTTAAAGAGAAATGGGCAGAAGTCCTCCAACGGAATCATCTTCCTGTCGGTGAACATCTCTATTGGTCAAGGGAACGCTCCAAGGATAAAAAGACCATTGTCATCATTGATCACGGTGTTCCAAGTTATGACAAAGATGCGGGCAGTCGAACGACATATATGTATTTGAAACTATTTGTGGATATGGGCTTTAATGTCAAGTTTATACCAGATAACTTGGTTAAACCGGAACCTTATAGCTCGGAGCTCGAACAACTTGGCATCGAGATCATACACGGACCGCAGAATCACAGTTATTACGAACAATGGATTATTCAGCACAAGGATTACTTGGATTATGTTCTGTTGAACCGGCCTAACATTTCTCATAAGTATATCGATCTCATCAAAGCCCATACCCGTGCTAAAATTTTGTATTATGGCCACGACTTGCATTACGTCCGTGAGCTGAAACGGTTCGGATTGGAGAATAATCGCGAGCTGCTTCTTTCTTCTCATTACTTTAAAAGGCTGGAGTTCGACATGTTTACCAAAGCGGATGTCGTCTTGACCTGCAGCGAATCCGAAAAACGAATTATCGATGGCCATTTTCCTAATAAAAATGCGGTATTGCTTCCAGCTTATTTCTTTGAGCGAACGATACCGAGAGATAAAACATGGGAACAACGCAACGGTCTGCTCTTTGTTGGCGGTTTCGGCCATAGTCCGAATACCGACGGGATTGTATGGTTCTGTCGCGAAATCTTGCCTATTGTTCAGCAATCGATTCCTGAAATACAGTTGTTCATCGCTGGCTCAAACCCGTCACCGGAGGTAGTAGGCTTACAATCAGATCGGGTCATTGTAAAAGGTTTCGTCTCCGATCAGGAGCTTCGGGAGCTGTATAGTTCGACGAAAATGGCCGTTATCCCGCTGCGTTACGGCGCAGGTGTGAAAGGCAAAACCGTGGAAGCCATGTGCCATCAGATGCCGTTGGTTGCGACCAGTACAGGGATTGAAGGACTGCAAAATATACGGCCAACGATTGAACCTAAGAATACGCCTCAAGCATTCGCCGAGGAAATTATTCGGTTATATAATGATAGCCGTCTATTAGACCAAAAGGCGGAACAAAGCAAGCAGTATGTGGAAACGTACTTTTCCAAATCAAAAGCTTTGGCGTGTATACAGTCAGCTTTATAGCGCTGTATATACATGAGAAAAAGTGACTGAAAGTTTCGACTTTCAGTCACTTTTTCTAGTTGCGAAGATGGACGTCTAACCGTTAACGTTTCGCTTTCTCGATCTTTCAGCCAAGTATCTGTCCATAACAGCCGGATGTTTCCCCGAATAAGCTTTCGTCAACACGCCAGGTTCATGCCGTAAACTGGATTGGGGACTGATTGCATCATGGTATTGAAAGACTGAAATAGGCTCAACCCGACTGGGAATTTCCCACATGTAGCGTCCGTACAGCTGGAGTTTACTATCATTCTTAGCGTCGTCGTAACGTATGCCAATGTGATTGCGCCACATGAGGTATCTATCGCCAGACGCGTGGATGTCATTTGCTGCACGTATTCGAATCGTATCGGGATTCATCCAGAATTGTACCCTAGGGAATGCGATGGTATCTGCATCCTTCTGGGCCATAAGCTCAGGCAATGCCTCATGGAATCCATCGTCCATAATTTCATCCACATCGATTGCCATAATCCAATCGCCGACGGCTTGATCGAGGAGGAAATTCCTTGCGGCAGACTCGTTCCAAACATTCGGGCCAGTCTGCTTAGGTTGGAACAACCGAAGGTTGGCACGGTTTTTCCACGAATTCATGATACGTACACTTGCGTCTGTACTTCCTCCATCCACGATCAGAATTTCATCTGCATAGGAAGCGACACTTTCGAGAAACAATGGGAGAACGTGTTCCGCATTCAAGATGGGTACGATGACGGAAAGCGTTGGCTTGGGCTCGATTAACGGCGTGTGTGAAGCAGCCACCGGTTCCGGCGCTAATGGAAAGGGAATGATAGGTCGACGCAGTCGCTTCACCAGACGAGTCGATCGTATAGATGATCTTCTTGTACGTTTTTTGACGAGTTGCAGCCCAGTCTTGCGCAAAGGTACTGTTCTCCGCGTTCGTTTCCTACTGGTGACATGTTTACTGCGACTTCTTTTTAATATCTTGCTTTTCCGTTTCGTTTGAGGGGCCTTCCTAAGTGCTAGCAGGAGAACTTTTTTCATTGATGACCTCCTTGGTGCAAAATTTGAAACGATTCAGCATCACCTGTACATTGCCGTTCCGATAATCCAAGTTAGTATATTCAAGCAGTTCGAGCCCTGAATGGACGGATAACTACATGTGCGTATTTGAGTGGCAAAGGATTGTAAGGGAGGTTGTCGAATAGAGTGTATAACATGACTCGTTAGGGGATTATTTTATGAGAAAATTCGGGTTGCCAGTATTCATTGTTGGGATGTGCTTGCTTTACATTTTCTTCATTCCATCGAATCCAGTGCCAGTCAAACTCCTATTTAAACTTATTCCGATGTGGCTTATTATGTGGTATGCGTATCTGCAGATTCCAATTCAAAGACAGCGTTACCATATGTACATCCTCATTGGGCTGTTTTTTTGCATGCTAGGTGACGGCCTATTAAGTATGTTCGTTATCGGTCTATCGGCTTTTCTAATTGGACATGTGTTCTATACGGCAAGCTTCCTAAGCAGGTGGAGTTTCTCGAAGCTGCGCTTTGCAGTCATTATTCCACTCACGCTGTATGGCTTAATGATGGGGCGAGAGCTTGTTCATGCCTTAGTTAGCGATGGTAAAGAGGGCTTAATTGTCCCCGTAATACTCTATTTAATTGTTATTTCTTTCATGGCATTCTCTGCGATAATGACAGGACATCCATGGGCGATCCTTGGAAGTCTGCTCTTCGTCGTCTCCGATTCGATTCTCTCGTGGAACATGTTTATCTCCGATGTCACCTACTCAGGTCCGTTGATTATGACGTCCTATTATGCGGCTCAATTCCTATTGGCGTATAGTATAGGAAAGTCGTCACGGGTATCGGCGGGGGTTGCGATGTAAGAGGGGAAAGGTATTGTTGTACTGAAAAATGAAGATAGTCATCTGATAAGGCAGTCGTCCAATGTGGATGGCTGTCTTTTATCATCTTCCAAAGCTCCCAATAGCTGCAAATATGCATCTTTTCGCGGAGCTTTTTTGTGAAATAGGAGGCAAAACTGCAAAGGTACAGGTTTTCAATGAAATTGGATCACAAATGGATAAATAAGGCTAAAAAAGGTGCATATTTGCATCAATTTGCGATTTTAGAGGGGGAACTAGCTAAAAGGATGCATAATCGCATCTGTTCGGAAGTGATGAACCTACTCGTATAGAAGAATGCGTAATCGCAATCCTTCTGTGATTCGCAAGAAATATATGGAAAAAACTAGGTTGACATTGTATGATGAAGTTATAAAATGAAACTCGATTTCATTTGATGAAACATTTGTTAGTGGGAGGAGTCATTATGCCAATAAATTTTCATGATGAAAAAAACAGGGCCGCCTATACAACAAGGATCGCTGATGAAACATGGTTGAGATTTATAAAGGAACATACAAATGTATCTACGAAAGAAGTTGCAGATATCGGTTGCGGCGGAGGCATTTACACAAAGGCCTTTGTTGAGATGGGGGCAAGTCGTGTAACTGCTGTTGATTTTTCAGAGGAAATGTTAAAGGGCGCAATGGAAAACTGTAAGAATTGTGTGAATGTATCGTTCGTGATAGGTGAAGCTTCGCATACTAATCTGACTCCGAACCAGTATGATGTCGTGCTAGAAAGAGCTCTCATTCATCATGTGAATGATCTTCACACTTGTTTCAGGGAAGCTAATCGAATCTTGAAAATAAATGGTACATTCATCATCCAAGATCGAACCTTGCAAGATTGTTTACTGCCAGGTGATAGACATCATCTGCGAGGCTATTTTTTTGAAAAGTTTCCGAAATTGAAGGATAAAGAAGCTGCTAGAAGACATTCTTCTGAACAAGTACGAGCTACTCTGGAAGCAAGTGGGTTTGAATTACGCAAAGAGGTTCAGCTTTGGGAAACAAGGCGAGTTTATCCTGATTTAGACACATTCGCACAGGATGTGTTGCACCGAACAGGACGATCAATTCTTCATGAATTAACGGATCGTGAACTTCACGAGTTGGTCGTGTTCATTAAAAGTAAGCTCGAAGGTAAAGCACTTCCTATTGTTGAAAAAGATGCATGGACCGTGTGGTTAGCTGTTAAAAAGTAACAAAAAGCCATTTCCCCAGAGTGGGAAGATGGCTTCTTTCTTTAAATAGTCGTGGCTTCTTTCGCATATCGATTCGCCGGCCTCGATAAGCCGAGATTCTCACGAAGTGTTGTGCCCTCGTACTCGTTGCGGAACAGACCGCGCTTCCTCAATTCAGGCAGCACGAGATCGACAAACTCCTCAAGTCCGCCTGGGAAATAAGGCGCCATAATATTGAAGCCGTCGCAGCCTCCCCCGACAAACCACGCTTCAAGCTGATCAGCAATGGAGGAAGGGGTGCCAAAGATGGTCCAGTGCCCCCGAGCACCAGCGATTCTGCGGCTTACTTCTAGAATGCTGAGTTGATCTCGTTTGGCAATATCTTTGATTAAGTGCAGCCTGCCCTTCACCCCATTGGAGATTTCCGGAAGATCGGGGAATGGGTCATTCGGATCATAGGAACTGAGATCGTGACCGATCATGCCAGAGAGCAGGGTTATTGCCGCTTCCGGATGTATGAGGCTTTGGAAATGCTCATATTTCCGTAGCGCTTCATCGTCGGTCTCGCCGATGATTGGAAGAACGCCCGGCATGATGAGGAGGTCGCCTTCAGAACGTCCGTACTGAACGGCTCGACTTTTCACATCTTGGTAAAAAGCGCGTGCTTCTTCCAGCGTTTGCCAGGCTGTGAAAATAACTTCGGCAGTCTGCGCTGCAAAATCCCTGCCATCCGCTGAGGAACCCGCTTGAATGACGACAGGGCGGCCTTGCGGTGAACGCGGCATATTCAGCGGTCCTCTCACGGAAAACCAGGTGCCATGGTGATTAGCCGCATGAACTTTGTCTTTATCGGCGAATAAGCCGTTCTCTTTGTCGAGTATCAGCGCGTCATCTTCCCAGCTATCCCATAGCTTGGATACGACGTCGAGAAATTCTTTGGCCCGTTCATAGCGCAGATGATGTTCCATATGAGGTGATTCGCCGAAGTTACCCGCCGCTCCCTGATTGGACGTTGTAACTACATTCCAAGCGGCACGTCCGTTACTCAAATGATCCAACATAGCGAATTGTCGGGCTACGTTATAGGGCTCACTGAAGGTTGAGGACAATGTTCCTGTCAAGCCAATGCGTTCAGTGACTACAGAAAGTGCGGATAACAGGGTAACAGGCTCTGGTCGAATAGCCGCCATTCGTGTAATAGCTGTATCGAAATTCTCCGAGACGGCTAGAATGTCAGCGAAGAAAATCATATCGAATTTCCCGCGTTCAGCTAACTGTGCCAAATATTTATAGTGTTGGAAGTCTAGAATCCCTTGCTCATTAGCTCCTGGATACCGCCATGCGGCCAGATGATGTCCTGCTCCACTAAGAAATGCGCCAAGTCGCATTTGTCGTTTGGTTTCTGTCATTGTCATCTTCTCCTTACTTCTGGGCGCTTAATTCCTTAAGTGCTTGTTCCACGAATTTACTTTCTAACACTTGAGAAGTGTCTAATTTTTTATTGATAGCTCCTTGGGCAAAAAGGAAATCAGCTTGCTCCTGATGGGCTTTGGCGAATTCCGGCGTAATAGGGGATAGCAATGGGAATGAGTTTTTAAGCACAGTCTCAATAATTGGTTTGTCTAGTTTTTGTGTTTTGACAAAACCATCAGCTACTTCATCTTGATGGTCTAAGTAATATTTGCGAGCTTGCTCATAGGTTTTGAGGAACAGCACAGTGAGATCTGGGTGTTCTTGTGTGAATTTGGTTCTGGCAATCAGGAAGCCTGGGGCATTAATATTCAGATCCTCACCAGAGACTAACACTTTGGCGCCTGCTTGGAACACAGCGATGGTTGCATAGGGATCCCAAATGGACCAAGCGTCGATAGCACCGCTGTCCAGCGCTGGTCTGGCATCATCTGGCTGCAGTTGAATAACCTTGATATCATCGTCTTTTAACCCCGCTTTAGCAATCGCCATATAGAGGAAGTTATAAGCGCTGCTCCCTTTGGCAACAGCTATTTTTTTACCTTTCAGATCTTTCAGCTCTTTGATTGGGCTGCCTTTTGGAATGACAATCATATTACCTTTCTTGCCATCACTCGTGACGCCGATAGCTTTGAAGTCGATGCCGCCAACTTGACCGGAGACGACCGGTGTTCCGCCGACGCTTCCAAAATCGAGTCTGCCTGAAGCCAACGCTTCAAAGTGGGGAGGACCACTGGCGAACTCGTTCCATGTCACTTCTGCACCTGCGGCAGCGAATGCTTTTTCGAAGAAGTTATTCTCACGAGCGTAGACTAGGATACCTGTTTTGCCTTGTACACCGATGTTCACCTTCACTTTTTCCTTTGGTTTGGCTGTCTCAGAGGCAGCTGTAGCTCCAGGGGAAGCAGCGGTAGCAGGCGTTGCGGCATTAGATCCTGATGCAGGCGTACTGCTTCCTTGACCGCAAGCTGTTAATGTAAGTGCAAAAATCAGAAATAGGAAGACGGATAAGTGCTTGAATGACCCTCTTTTAATAGACATAGTTTAAAAACTCCTTTATATATGATGGTTGTTAGATCTTATCGAATCTCATAATGAAATGGCTGACTTCGTATACCGATTCTTCGGTTGGGCAAGCCCGAGATGCTCGCGCAAGGTTCGCCCCGTATAAGCTGTGCGATACAATCCGCGTCGCTGCAGCTCAGGTATAACAAGGTCAACGAATTGTTCTAATCCTTCGGGTAAAAAAGGCGGCATGATATTAAAGCCATCGCATGCTTCCTTGAGAAACCACTCTTCGAGCATGTCGGCGATTTGGACCGGCGTTCCTGCAATCGTACGATGTCCGCGTGCGCCAGTTACTCTGGCGATAAGTTGACGAATGGTTAATTGCTCCCGTCTTGCCATATCCAGAATAAGCTGATAGCGGCTCTTGCCTCCGTTAATCTCGGTTGAGTCTGGCAGATCAGGCAGTGGACCGTCTAGCGGATATGTGGAAAGATCATGCCTTAGTACACCAGATACCATGGAGAGCCCAACGGTAGGGTGGACGAGTTCCTGTAGAGCAGCTTCCTTCTCGCGCGCTTCCTCTTCGGTAGTTCCGATGATCGGAAGGACGCCTGGCATTATTTTTAACTCATCTGGTGATCGGCCGTATGCAGGCAATTGCCCTTTCAAGCTACTATAGAAGCCTTGTGCCTCCGCAAGGGTTTGCCATGCCGTGAACACGACTTCAGCGGTTTGCGCTGCAAATGCTTGACCTGTTGTGGATGAACCAGCTTGAACAATAACTGGTCTTCCTTGCGGTGTGCGTGGGACGTTCAACGGTCCGCGGACGGAGAAGTGTGTGCCTTGATGGGCGGTGGTATGCACCTTATCTGGATCAGCGAAAATGCCGGAAGCTTTGTCAATAATAAGCGCGTCCTCTTCCCAGCTATCCCAGAGCGCAGTGACCACATCAACGAATTCCTTAGCTCGCTCATAGCGAAGCGAATGGTCCAAGTGATGATCTCGGCCAAAGTTCTGCGCGGTGATTTCCATACTAGTCGTCACAACGTTCCATGCGGCTCGGCCACCACTAAGATGATCGAGAGAAGCGAACTTACGGGCTACATGGTAAGGTTCGCTGTAGGTTGTCGATACGGTACCTGCAAGGCCAATATGCTTGGTGACGGATGCCAGCGCAGAGAGCAGCGTAAGCGGCTCTGCCCGAACGGGCACGGTATGCCGAACAGCAGTGTCCAAACGTTCTGGCAATGTAGGGATATCCTCGACGAAAATCATATCGAATTTGCCTCGTTCGGCGATTTGTGCAAACTTTCGATAGAAATCCAACGTGAGAAGACCTTTCGTATCCGTGTGCGGATGACGCCAAGCGGCGACGTGATGGCCAACACCGAAAATAAATGCCCCAAGATGAAGCTGTTTTTTTGTATTCCCCATAATGGATGCCTCCTTTATTTAAATTGCAGTTGAGCTGTTAGCATATTGGCTCACAGGACGAACGAGCCCGAGATGTTCGCGCAAAGTTGTTCCTGTGTATTCGGTACGGAATAATCCTCTTCGTTGAAGCTCGGGAATGACGTGCTCAACAAATTCCTCCAGGCCGCCAGGAAGCGTTGGCGGCATAATGTTAAAGCCATCGCAAGCGCCTTGCGTGAACCACTCTTCGAGCTGGTCAGCGATCTGACTTGGCGTGCCGGCAATTGTGCGGTGCCCGCGAGCGCCAGTTACGCGATAGATGAGCTGGCGAATCGTCAAGCCATCTCTCCTTGCCATCTCGGAGACGAGCTGGAATCGGCTTTTGCCGCCATTAATGGCAGCAAGCTCAGGGAGATCCGGCAGGGGACCATCCAGTGGATAACCTGTCAAATCGACATTCAGTGAAGCGGACAGCATGGAAAGTCCAACGGCTGGCAGCACCTGTTCCTGGAGGAATGCCTCTTTAGCCCGAGCTTCCTCCTCGGTTGCCCCAATGACAGCAAAGATGCCGGGCATGATCTTGATATCCTCCGGCGAGCGACCATTTGCCACGGCAAGTGACTTCACTTCACGGTAAAAACGCTGCGCTTCTTCTAACGTCTGCCAAGCGGTGAAGACGACCTCTGCCGTCTCGGCAGCAAGCCGTCGACCCGTTTCTGAAGCGCCAGCTTGAATGATTACGGGTCTGCCTTGCGGGGAACGGGGAAGGTTCAGCGGACCGCGGACCGAGAAGGCCTGACCTCGGTGGTGAAGCTCGTGTACCTTGTCGGGATCAGCGAATTGCCCGCTTTGTTTATCCCCGATGATCGCGTCATCTTCCCAGCTATCCCAGAGTGCATTGGCGATATCGACGAATTCGCGCGCTCGTTCGTATCGTTCCTCATGTCCAGGATGTGCAGCGAGGTTGAAATTTTGCGCTTCTTCATCGCGACCTGATGTCACGACATTCCAAGCGGAGCGACCGCCACTGAGATGATCGAGTGTTGAGAATTCACGCGCTAAATTGTAAGGCTCGTTATACGTTGTTGAGACTGTAGCCGCTAGTCCAATGTGCTTCGTCACGCCGGATAAATAAGCAAGGAGGGTTAAGGGTTCAGGTCTAACCGAAACGGTATGCTTAATGCCCGTTTGACCGCGATCTACAACAGCCAATGTATCCGCGAGAAAAATCATATCGAATTTTCCACGCTCAGCCAGCTGTGCGAAGTTTTCATAGAAGGTATGATCCAGAATGCCGTGCGCTTCTGCTTCTGGATGTCGCCAGGCGGCTACATGGTGGCCAACCTGAAATAAAAATGCGCCAAGATGCATGTGTCGCTGATTGTAATGACTCATCATTGTGCCTCCAATTCGTGCAATCAATTTTAATAAACTAAAAAAGACTCCATAAGCTGTTCAACGTCGTAGACGCTGTCAGTTAGGGAGCCTTTGGATGACCAATGGGCGATATGTGATGTTGGAGTTATGTTATCAGGTTTAATCCGATTATACAAGTGGGTTTTATGAGAAATAATGATTGACCCGATGATAAGGCGGTGTTAAGATCGGTTTATATCCAAAATTTATACAGTTTTAGTGTGGCAGTATCTCATATTAATAAGTCCACCGGACAACTGGAGGCTTCCAATTCGATTCTTGTATAGAATCGGGTCGGGAGTCTTTGTGTTTCTAAGATTCCTGAAGGAGTGATCTGTTATGCCCATTATTCAATCGCAGAAGCAAGTAAGGAGGAGTGCCCAATGAGTGTAACTATATTAGAGATTGATCTGCCGCACAAATGGTTTCACACACCGCAGGGTACTCGTATTGAGGCTCTAAACAACATTCATCTAACGATTAAACAAGGTGAATTTATTACAATTATCGGACCTAGTGGATGCGGTAAAAGCACACTTTTGAAGATAATTGCTGGACTAGATACGGATCACGAGGGACATGTGCTGCTAGATGGACAGCAGGTGGAGAAACCTGGTATTGATAAAGGATTTATTTTTCAGGAGCATCGCTTATTCCCGTGGTTAACTGTTGAGAAAAATATAGCCGCCGATCTTTCCTTGAAAGATCCTGTGGTGCGCAAAAGAGTCGATGAATTGATTGAATTAGTCAAATTGCAGGGCTTCGAAAAAGCTTACCCACGTGAATTGTCTGGGGGCATGTCCCAACGTGTGGCGATTGCGAGAGCGCTGCTGCGAGATCCTAAAGTACTGCTGCTGGATGAACCATTCGGAGCGTTGGATGCTTTTACAAGATCACATCTGCAGGAGGTGGCTCTGAATATTTGGGAAGCGAAGCGCACGACGATGGTGCTGGTTACCCATGATATAGATGAGGCAGTCTTTCTGGCGAACCGTGTTGTGGTGATGAATGCAAGACCGGGTACGATCCGTAATATTATTCCGGTTGATCTGCCCCATCCGAGAAAGAAAGCATCGGTTTCATTTCAGGAATTTCGTAAAGTGGTCATGAGTGAATTCGAACGCGTCGAGGAACTCGAACTTATTGATAGCTCAGGGATTTAATCAAAAATGAGAGAAGAGGTGAATTCGTATGAGTCAAGCTGAAGTGGTAACTGGAGTTAGCAAGGGACTTGTTCAAGCTAAGTCACCCAAAGAAACGCAAGCTCCTCAGCAAAGTCAAAGCACACTGAAAGCAGCTAAAAAGGATCCTAAATGGCTGCTCATCGTAAGAGGAACAATTTTGCCGCTAACTGTACTAATTATTTGGCAAATCGTCGGATCGCTAGGTATTATTTCCAAAACGTTGTTGCCGACGCCTGCTGAAATTGCGGTTGCTTTTTATGACCTGTTAATTACGGGGGAGCTGTTTAAGCATTTGAAAATTAGTATTTGGCGCGCAGCCGTTGGATTTTTGGTGGGGGGAAGCTTGGGGCTGTTATTTGGTCTTTTAGTCGGTCTATTCCGCAAATTTGAGCAATCGGTTGATCCTTCGGTCCAAATGCTGCGGACAATTCCGCATCTAGCGATTACCCCGTTATTCATTTTATGGTTCGGCTTTGGGGAGTTTTCAAAAATATTGCTCATTGCCAAAGGCGCTTTTTTTCCGCTCTATGTACAGACGTTTCTTGGCATTCGTAACGTGGATTCCAAATTGTTCGACGTAGCGCGCGTGCTGGAATTTAATCGGTTCAAACAGATTACGAAGCTGGTGCTTCCGGCAGCGTTGCCCAATATTTTACTAGGCTTGCGTTTATCGATTGGGGTGGCTTGGCTCGGTTTAGTTGTGGCTGAAATTATGGGCTCAAGCGAAGGCGTTGGCTATTTAATCATGGATGCCAGACAGTTTTCGCAGACGGCGGTTGTATTTGTCGGTATATTAATTTTTGCTTTTGTTGGAAAAGGTTCAGATTCACTGGTGCGGATATTAGAGAAAAAGCTGCTGAAATGGCGAGATAGCTTTAATGGATAAAGTAAGTGATGGAACGGAGAACAGAAGGTAGATAAACATATGGATGAGGAGTTGTTGGGATGAGTATTGGGCAAAGACGTCTAGGTCGAACAGGGTTAAAAGTATCGGAAGTCAGTCTCGGAACGATGGCTTTCGGTCGTTGGATTGATGAGAAGGCGTCGGCAGAAGTACTCGATACTGCGTTAGCATCAGGGATTACACTCATTGACACAGCAGATGTGTATGGCTCAGGCATGGATAAAGGCAACCCGCTCGAAACTGGCGAATCGGAAACGATTCTAGGGAATCTCCTTGGAGCGCGTAGGCATGAAATCGTACTTGCCACCAAAGTGCACGGTAGAGTGGGACTTGGTCCTAATGATGCAGGTCAAAGTAGATATCACATTGAACGCGCGATAGATCATAGTTTAAGAAGGCTGAAGACAGACTATATTGATCTCTATCAGGTGCATCGCTTCGACGAGGAGACGCCGTTGGAAGAAACATTGCGAGCGTTGGACGACCTTGTGCGAAAAGGAAAAGTACGCTATATCGGTGCTTCGAATTATGCCGCTTGGCAGATCGCCAAAGCGCACGGCATCTCAGCTCGGCTTGGACTGGAACGTTACGAAAGTATTCAGCCGGAATATAGCCTCATTGCGCGTGGTATCGAGCAGGAGATTCTTCCATTGGCGGCTTCTGAAGGCGTAGGTGTCATTGTATATAGTCCGCTTGGACGCGGCCTGCTGACAGGCAAGTACAGTTATGGCGGACAGCCGCCGGTTGGAACGCGTGGAGCAGCTGGCGAGCAGCGTCTGAAGGTGCTGCTAGAACAGGAACGCAATTTCCGCATCGTGGAACAATTGAAGCCAATCGCTGAGCGAAGAGGCTGGACATTAGGTCAGCTGGCGCTGAACTGGGTGCTTAGTCAACCAGCGATTACATCAGCTATTCTAGGCGTCTCCAAGCCGCAGCATATCACGGAAGCACTACCAGCTCTAGGCGAGAAGCTGGATCGTGAGGAGCTTAAACAGATTGACGCAATCACAAGCGGGACACAATTGGAGTTGATCACGCGATGAGTGAATCGAAGCGGAAGCTGCATTTAAACGTGTTTTTGCGTGCCGCCGGCCATCATGAAGCAGCGTGGCGACATCCAGAGGTGCATCCCGAAGGGGATCTCGATATTCATTATTTAGCGAAAATGGCGCTGATCGCCGAGGGCGGTTTGATGGATTCGGTTTTTCTTGCCGATGGCTATGCGGGGCGAACGGCCAAACTCGAGCCGTTTACCCAATTAGCCGCCTTGGCTGCGGTTACCCGCCATATCGGATTAATTGCTACGGTAGGAACCGTCTACAATGAGCCTTTCCATGTCGCAAGACAGTTTGCTTCGTTAGATCACATTAGTGGAGGGCGAGCAGGATGGAATATCGTGACGGGTGCTGGCGATGCTTCACAGAACTTCGGCCGATCCGCGCATCCTGAACTTACCGAGCGCTATATTAGCGCAGAAGAATTCGTTGAAGTCGTCAAGCAGCTATGGGATAGCTGGGAAGATGACGCGCTCGTCTATGATAAGCAGGCTGGTATTTTCATAGCTGAAGAGAAAGTGCGAGAGATTAACTTTAAGGGCAATGTGTATGCCGTCAAAGGACCGCTCAACATTCCTCGTCCACCGCAAGGCTATCCTGTACTTGTACAAGCGGGCTCTTCTGAGCAAGGCAGGGAGCTGGCTGCGCGTACAGCGGAGGTAATCTTCACTGCACAGCAGACATTGGGCGCAGGACAGGAGTTCTACGCAGATGTCAAAGCTAGACTAAAGAAGTACGGTAGGTCAGCCGATGAGCTACATATTCTGCCAGGGTTCAGTCCCATCGTGGCGGACACTGAAGCGGAAGCTCGTGACATTGAGGCTGAGCTAAATGGGTTAATGGATCTGCCGAAAGCGCTGCGGGCGATGTCAGAGCGCTTCGATGTCGATTTGGCGGCATATCCGCTGGACGGTCCAGTGCCGCTCGACAAAGCCAAAACGGCTGAAGCGTTTAACGGAATACGCAGCCGTCAGGAAGTCATTCTCGATGCGGCTCGGCGTGAGGGGATGACGATCCGGCAGTTGATCTACCGCCATGCTGGGGGCCATGGACATATTACCTTCACGGGATCGACGCTGCAGGTTGCCGATTTCATCGAGAAATGGTTCCGTGACGGCGCATCCGATGGGTTTAATATTTTGCCGCAGACGTTTCCCGGCGGGTTGGAGGCTTTTGTGAACAAAGTCATTCCAGAGCTGCAGAATCGAGGGATATTTCGCACGGCTTACGAAGGAAGAACCCTTCGAGAGAATCTGGGGCTGGTGCGCCCAGAGAATGTGCGCCGTGTGGTTTCAGGTGCGTGAACAAGTGATGCGAAGCGGCTAAGGCAAGAGGGAGGTGCGTAACTCGAAAAATTCGAGTTACCCGCAGCGATCAGGCCAAAAGCAGCACCGTAACTCGAAAAATTCGAGTTACGCGCAGCGATCAAGCGAAAAGCACACACGTAACTCGAAAAATTCGACTTATGCGCAGCAATCAAGCCAAAAACACCAACGTAACTCGAAAAATTCGAGTTACGCCTAACTATCTCGCCAAAAGCACTCATGTAAATACGCAAATCACTGAATCCAAATAGCCAGAATATCAGAGGATGTCCCAAAAGCCATGAAATTGGCAAGGGGCATCCTCTATTTCATTTTCGAAGATTGAGCATTTTACGCCTTTCCTATTTTGTGTTATGTTATGTGATAATTATACACAATTTATTCAATGAGGTGTTCGATCGTGTTACCTATCCAAAGAAGGCAAGTTATCAGCGAATATTTGGCTAACCATGGAGGCGCTACGATTAAGGAGTTAAGTACCCAATATGGCGTTTCTGAGATGACCATTCGGCGGGACTTTGAGTTATTAGAGCAACAAGGGTTGGTCGCGCGGTCTCATGGTGGAGCGATATACGTAGATAAACTGATTGGAGAGCCTGCGCTGCCGGATAAGCAATCGCGGAATCCTGAAGTGAAGGAAAGGCTCGCAGCCTATGCTGCAGAGCGGTTTGTATCCGATGGGGATGTCCTTATTGTGGAAGGCGGGACGACGGTTTCCAGAATGGCCGCGTATCTTAAGCACGCTCATTTGACACTGATGACCAACGGAATGGATGCCCTCCAGCAGTTAAGGGAAGTAGCAGGAACGCATACGGTCTTATGTTGTGGCGGTGTATTGCGAGAACCTTCAGGCACATTTGTGGGTCCTGTTGCAGAAGCTTTTTTCTCACAGTATCATGCACGCACAGCGTTTCTGTCGTCTCTTAGTTTTACAGTCGAAGCAGGGTTTACAGATCCGAACATGATGGATACACAAGTCAAAAAAACCATGATCCAATCGGCGTCAAGAACAATCATGCTGCTGGATTCCTCCAAAATCGGTAGTCGATCGTTCGCTACGGTAGCTCAATTAAATGAGGTTTCGGTGTTGATTACAGATAGCGGAGTGAACGATCAAGTACGTGAAGCGTGTGAGTTAGCTAACGTAGAATTACATGTAGTTTAACAGGTTAACATCGATCTCTTTGTAGCAAATTAGCTGCAAGGAGATTTTTTTGTGGTCGAATGTGTTAGTTTATGTTATCTTATGTTATATATTGATAAACTTTATGGAGGTAATCATTCATGAGTATTACATACAACAAGAAACCAGCGATTCGTATTCAAGGTCACGATCAAGAGGCACGACGAGGTTACACGGATATTGGTGGGGTTCTAAATGCTCGTTTGCACAAAAAGCAGAAAGAAGTACTTGTTATCGAATGTTATCCAGGTGTTCGTAAGCAAGAGATTCTAGAAGGGCTTCAGCCTTACCTTCAGCCCTCTGTCATCATCGATGTGGAAGCAGCCGCTATGGACGCTGCTGAGATGGAGAGCATGTTGGAACGTTATCTAACGGATGACCGGGTATTCGGATATATGTCTCCTTTTCATATCGAAGATTTGTATGACGCATTAAAATTGGCAAAACTGAAAGAACAAGTGGATGCCGTGTCAGAAGGGACTGTTATCCTGATTGGTTTCGGAGCCTCGCTTGTTTCCAAAGGCGATTTGCTTGTGTATGCAGATATTACACGTTGGGAAATTCAGCTTCGCTACCGTTCGAAGGAATTTGGTAACTGGCTTGCTCATAACGAAAATGAAGATATGCTGCGTAAATACAAGCGGGGATACTTCTACGAATGGCGCATGGCGGATCGCTTGAAGCGGTCGCTGTTTGAACACATTGACTTCTATCTCGACACGAATGTGAAAGACGATCCGAAGCTTGTTTCATGGGAATCCTTGCTTGATGGCATGGAGCAAATCGCTCGTAGACCTTTCAGACTTGTCCCTTATTTTGATCCTGGTGTTTGGGGCGGCACTTGGTTGGTGGAGAAGATGTCTTTGGAGCCCAAAGAGCATCCATACGCTTGGGGCTTCGATGGCGTGCCAGAAGAAAATAGCTTGTGTCTGGACTTCGGTTCCATTCAATTGGATGTCCCAGCGATTAACCTCGTATTCTTACAACCGAAGTCACTGCTTGGAGAGCGGGTATATGCCAGATTCGGCGCGGAGTTTCCGATCCGATTCGACTTTCTCGATACGGTTGGTGGTCAACATTTGAGCTTACAAGTACACCCAACAACCGATTATATTCGTAATCAATTCGGAATGAACTATACACAAGATGAGAGCTATTACATTTTGGATGCTAAGCCTGGTGCTGAAGTTTATTTGGGCCTCAAAGATGATGTGATGCCCGAGGAAATGATCGATGACTTACGTAAAGCAGAGCAAGGCGTGCCTTTCCCTGCTGAACAATATGTCAATATTTTTCCAGCTGCGAAGCATGATCATTTCTTGATTCCTGCCGGTACGGTGCATTGCTCAGGCAGTGATTGCATGGTGCTCGAAATTAGTGCGACACCTTACATCTTCACGTTTAAACTATGGGATTGGGATCGTGTAGGTCTAGATGGTAAGCCGCGTCCTGTTCATATTGATCATGGGTCCAAAGTGATTCAATGGGACCGTAAGACAGCTTGGACCGAACAAGAATTAGTAGGTAGAGTGGAACCAGTTGCTGAGGGAGAAGGCTGGCGCGAAGAGCGTACAGGACTTCATGAGTTCGAATTTATTGAAACACGCCGCCACTGGTTCTCAGAGCCTGTGCTTCATGAGGGCAATGGCAGTGTTCATATGCTTAATCTTGTTGAGGGCGAAGAGGCTGTCGTGGAAAGTCCGGAAGGTTTGTTTGATCCTTTCCTTATTCATTATGCGGAGACGTTTATTATTCCGGCATCGGTTAAGCAATACGTCATTAAACCTGCTGGCCCAAGTCTCGGTAAGACAATCGCAACGATCAAGGCTTTTGTCAAAGGATGACATACAGGTTCAGATGGAGGGAAATAGTATGAAGGCAGGGATTTATTTAGCTTTCGATGTTGGTGGCACTTCCATTAAAGCAGGAGCCATAGATAGCTCGGGACGGATTATTCCACACACGATTTCGGAGTATCCGTCCAAAGCGAACGAGTCTGCTGACAACATCTTTGAACATTTTGTACAAATGGTTGTAGACTTGCTGGAATTAGCAGATCCTGATGGTCAAGAACGAATTGCTGGGATCGGTTATGCCTTTCCCGGCCCGTTCGATTATGAGCAGGGAATTAGCTATATTCAAGGCTTGAATAAATTCGATGCGTTATACGGGATGCAGGTTGGCGAACAGCTACAGAAAAAGATGATGTTGGACGCGCGCTTAAAGGATCGAATTCGATCCCATTTCTTGCTCCGTTTTGAGAATGATGCTTCGATGTTTGCAATGGGAGAGGCCCATTTCGGGCAAGCGGCTACCTTTAAGAAAGCCGTTTGTCTTACCCTTGGAACTGGTATTGGATCGGGGTTTGTGGAGTCAGGTAAGTTGATTACACAGCGCGAGGATGTTCCAGCAGGCGGATGGGTGTATGCGATCCCCTACCGCTCCAGCATCGCAGATGATTATATCTCGCGGCGCGGGTTGCTAGCACTGGCATCAGAATTAGGAATTAACTTGGCTGGCCGGGATGTCAAGGAATTAGCCGTGTCCGCACGTGCTGGAGAGGCTTCAACTCAGCAACTGTTCGACGTGTTTGGAGAGCGAATGGCTGAGGCATTAGCAAGCGTATTGAACACTTTTAACCCTGACATTATTGTGCTAGGTGGTCAAATTTCCAAAAGTGGTGAGCTTTTTATCCCGAGCTTTTGTCGTCAATTCATTCATAAAGAGATACACGCCTCTGTGGTCGTTAGTCATGATACCTTACGGAGTACGCTCATGGGCATTTATCATATGTTGCAAGAGCATTAGGAGCTGATTCCAATGATCTCGAGTGAAAAGTCGCAATATATCGTGAAAGAGCTTTCCAAAATTATAGACCGAAATATTAACTTCATGAATGATGAAGGGATTATTATCGCGAGTACGGATCAATCTCGTATCGGTTTAGTTCATGAGGGAGCTCTGGTCGTTTTAAAAACGAAAAAAAAGCTATTGGTGAAAGATAATCAATTTGCGGGATCCAAAGCGGGCATCAATTTGCCTGTTTATTTTGAGAATCGTGTTATTGGTGTCATTGGCATTACGGCTACGGAACCAGAAGTATTGAAGATGGCTGAGATTATCCGCAAGATGACAGAGATTTTGATCAAGGAACAACTCATCGATGAGCAGAACGAGATCATTAATCAGTCGAAAGAGGTCTTTATTCGTGATTGGTTGGAGGGGAGATGGAAAGAAGATAAAGTCCTCTCCTCTAGGGGGTGGATGATCGGACTTAACGTTAATTTGCCGCGCGTCGTCATCACTGTCCATATTCATTACAACATTGATATTCAAAAAGGGGGGACGTCTTACGATCTGCAAAAAGAGCAAAATCGCTATAAAGGCTATTTGCAAGAAGCCGTAAAATTTAATGACCAAGATGTCATCATCCCAGTTGGGTTCATGAAATTTGCTCTGCTCCTGACCTGTCAAGGTTCCAGTGAAGAAACTAGAAAAGATGTCGTCTCTCATAAAATCCAATATATTCTGAGACAGTTTCCTAAATCCGAGAATTACACGATTAAAGTAGGTGTCGGGGGATATTATGATTTCATCCGAGGGATACCGATTTCCTATTTGGAATCAGAGAAGGCTGAATCTTACGCGAGATCATCGGATGAATGGAGCCTTTTATTTTATGACGATCTCCGGCTGGAAATGCTGTTAGATAGTGTGCCCGTGGAAAGCAGCCATGATTTTGTGCGGAAAACGTTGAATGCAGCGGCATTTTCCGATCCCAAAGAAATCATTGAAACGCTGAGTATATTTTTTGCTTGCAATCAATCGATTAATAAGACGGCCGATAAGCTGTTTATTCATAAGAACACGCTTCAATATCGATTAATCAAGATCAAAGAAATAACCGGGTACGATCCCCGTGTTTTTGAAGAAGCCGTGTTGCTTTATTTGGCCATCTATTTTCATCCAGCCAATAATGCCACTTCTCCTGCTATTGGGCTTGGTACAGGTAACAATAATTAGAGCAAATATAGTGCGAATGATTGGTACGTGTAATATGTTATGCGCTTTCAGAACCTGTTACGATTTAGGTATACCAGAGAGTAAAGGTGGTTCAACAACGAATGGCAATTGACCAATCCCATGCACTACTAGAGAAACTTAACATTATATATGGCAATGAGAAGGCGCCTGCTATTCTTGAACAAATCAAACAAATGCTAGACAGATATGCAGTAGGGAAGCCGAAGGAAAAGCGTTGGGTATCGGAAAAGGATGTCATGCTCATCACTTATGGTGATTCCATCCGAAGCGAAGAAGAGGCTCCGCTGCAGTCACTTCGCAAGTTCTTGCTTCGAAATTGCCAAGACATCTTGTCATCTGTTCATATTCTTCCGTTCTATCCCTATTCTTCCGACGATGGATTTTCAGTAATCGATTATCGTGAAGTGAACCCAGAACTGGGTAATTGGGATGATGTAACGGCATTGTCACATAACTTTGATTTAATGTTCGACGGCGTCATCAACCATATCTCACAGCACAGTGAGTGGTTCCAACAATATCTGCTCGGCAATCCAGACTATGCGAATTACTTCGTTGAAGCGGATCCAGATGCGGATTACAGCAGTGTTACACGCCCGCGTGCTTTGCCACTCCTGACCAAGTTCCAAACAGCCGCAGGAGAGAAGCACATATGGACAACCTTCAGCGATGATCAGATCGATTTGAATTTTGCCAGCGAGAAAGTAATGCTTGAAATCGTAGAAATTTTGCTGATGTATGCAGCACGCGGCGCTCGTTACCTGCGGTTGGATGCGATCGGGTTTATGTGGAAGAAGCTTGGGACAACATGTATGCATCTAGAGGAAACGCATGCCATTGTACAGGTCATTCGTGAGGTGTTGGAAAAAGCGGTACCTGACATTGTGATTATTACGGAGACGAACGTGCCGCATCATGACAATATCAGTTACTTCGGCAATGGCTCGAATGAAGCGCACATGGTATATCAATTCCCATTGCCGCCACTTACCTTGCATACGCTGCACACAGGGAACAGCACTAAGCTTCAGGCATGGGCGGATTCGCTTGGATCGACGACGCAAGAGACATCGTTTTTCAACTTCTTAGCTTCGCACGATGGCATTGGCGTAAGACCAGTGGAAGGCATCTTGACCAAAGAAGAAGTAAATACGATGGCTTTAAAAGTGCAGGATCATGGCGGATTTGTTTCTTACAAAAACAATGGTGACGGAACGAAGAGTCCCTATGAGTTAAATATTAACTACTTAAATGCTTTATCACATCCGGATGACGCTATTGCCCTTAAGGTCAAACGCGTTGTCGCGGCGCATGCCATTCTCTTGTCTTTCATGGGTATGCCAGCGATCTATGTTCATAGTTTGCTCGGATCTCAAAACGATCAAGAGGGTGTGAAAGCTACAGGGCGATACCGCTCGATTAACCGAGAGCAGCTTGAACATAATCAATTGCAGCTGGAGCTGGATACAGAAGGTTCCCTACGGGAGCAAGTTTTCCAAGCACTTAAAAAGCTCATTGGGATTCGGATTATGCAACCAAGCTTTCATCCAAACGCTTCACAACGTATTCTGACGAGTGACAGCAAACTATTTGCATTGCTTCGTACATCGACGCAAAACCAAGAGTTGATTGCCATCGTGAATATTACAAATGAAACCGTACAGCAAAACTTCGCAGCTCTACAGACAGGCTGGAAGCACGGACAAGCGGCTTTCGACTTGATTTCTGAGCAAAATATCGCTATTGAAGATTCACTGCAACTCACTTTAGCGCCTTACCAAGTGATGTGGATTGGGCGTCTTGAAGGGGGGAATGACAAGTGAAGATCATCATTTCTCCAGACTCCTTTAAAGGGTCGATGTCCACAGTCGATGCCGCCAATCAGATCGAAGCTGGCATACTGTCTGTGTTCCCTTCCGCTCAAACCATCAAAATTCCAATGGCTGATGGAGGGGAAGGTACGGCAGAAACGTACCGGATCATTGCTGGAGGAGAAATGGTCTGGCACGAAGTGATGGATCCCTGTCATCGGGCCATTCAGGCTTGCTACTGCTGGATTGAGAAGGATCGGACGGCCGTCATCGAGACGGCAGCCGCTTCTGGGTTAACCCTTTTGAAGGAAAGTGAGCGTATGCCAGCAGGCCTCTCTACCTATGGAACAGGTCAGCTCATTCGTTACGCCTTGGAACGTGGTGCCAAGAAGATCATTATTGGGCTTGGAGGAAGCGCAACCATCGATGCAGGCATTGGTTGCCTACAAGCGTTAGGGCTTCAATGCTTTGATGGGAACGATAACGAGATCATCGGTGAGAATTTTCGCATAGATGCCATTGTTCGCATGGATGCCAGCCAATTGGATGCCCGTCTCCATGAAGTTGAACTTGTCGTTGCGTCCGATGTCAAAAATCCGTTATTGGGATCAGAAGGAGCTGTTCATGTCTTTGGTCCTCAGAAAGGGTTACAGCCGCATGAGCTAGCCGTTTTCGAACAACGGATGAGCCGGATTGCGGAACTCGTGACTCAGACGGCAGGACGTGACATGCGTGATCAGCCTGGTGCAGGAGCTGCTGGCGGATTTGGCTTTGCCTTACTTTCCTTCTTCTCCGATTTAACGATGATGAGCGGCTTTGACTTGATTGCTCAATTAAGCCGATACAAGGAGCAATTGAAAGACGCGGACTTGGTCATTACAGGTGAAGGTAAGTTTGATGCTCAATCGCTCTATGGTAAAGCACCGATCGGCATCTCTCGCTTAGCAAAACCGTTGAATGTTCCGGTTGTCGTATTCACAGGTATTGCGGAAGGCAACGATCAAACGATGAGACGAGAAGGCATTCAAATGGTGATTCCGATCATTGATCGTGTTATGACACTCGAAGACTCCATGAAACAGGGAGAGAAGCTGTTGAAGAAAGCCGTCATTCGGTTTTTTGAAACGATTCGACTGGCGGGACACTTTAAGGCTAAGGGGGTGGAAAGTTGAGAATTGCACTAGCCCACTTTAGGGTCGGTGAAACAGATGGTGTGTCGTTGGAGATAGAGAAGTGGAAACAAGTACTGAAGCAAATGGGGCATGATGTGCTGCTGCTCGCCGGAAGTGAAGGCCAAGTTCGTGCACATGTGATCGCTGAACTTCATTATAAGCATCCAATGAACGAGAAGTTTGTGTACAACGCTTATGACAAGCTGATTGATTATGATTCGGAAAAAGAATTTGTGGACGACGTGGTAGCATTCGCAGACATCATGGAGCAAAAGATCATCGATTTTATTACATCGGAATCTATTGATTTGCTCATTACCCACAACTTGTTCTCGTTAGGCTGGAGCTTACCTGCTGGAATCGCTTTTGCTAATGCATTAAAAGTAACTGGGATTCCTTGCATGGCGCTTCATCACAATTTCTACTGGCAAAGAGATCGATACTTACATCCGACCTGTCCTACGGTGACGAAATGGCTTGAAACGCTGTTTCCACCAGACCTGCCGAATATCACCCATGTGGTCACGAATCGCTTATATCAAGCTGAACTCATCAAGCATCGCAAATTGCGTTCCACCATCATTCCCAACGTATTTGACTTTAATGCGAAGGTTTGGGAAAAAGATGATTGTAATGCCTCGTTGCGTCGAGATATTGGCGTCACCGAAGACGATATTGTTATTTTGCAAGCTACCCGGGTAACGGAGCGCAAGACAATTGAGCTTGGCATCGATACAGTGGCGGAGCTGCAAGACCAATTAACATCGTTAAAGCAAAGCAATACCACTCTCTATAATGGGAAAACGCTTTCGGATCGTAACCGACTCGTTTATGTCCTAGCAGGCATGCCGGAATCCAGTTACGAGTATACGGAAAAGCTAAGAATTAAAGCGGAAAACCTTGGCATTGATATCCGGTTTATCAACCCCATGATTGATCAATCCCGTTCTTATGTTAACGGACAGAAACGGTATTCCCTCTGGGATGCCTATGTTATCGCGGATTTTGTCACCTTTCCAAGCGTGATTGAAGGCTGGGGCAATCAATTACTCGAAGCTGTGTTCGCGCAGAAACCGCTCCTGATCTATGAATATCCGGTCTATGAGAAAGATATTAAGGAATTCGGATTTGATATCGTTTCCTTAGGTAACACGCATAAGATCGAAGCAAATGGGTTGGCCATTGTGAATAGCAAGCATGTGAAAGCGGCGGCCGCCAAGATGGCACAGCTGCTAACCGATGAAGAAGCGTATACACAGATGGTTCAGCATAATTTCAAGATTGGTAAAATGAATTTCTCCTATGAATCACTTCATTTACTTTTAGAACCATTACTTGAGGAGGTCACAAGATGAACAAAAAGTTAGCTCTAATATCGATGACATGTCTAATGGGGATCATGACAGCTTGCGGCAACACGAATACGAACGAGACATCTTCCGCGGCACCCGTTGCTAGTACAGCACCAGCTAATAGCAATGGCAAAGTAACAAACATAAGCATGCAAATTGCATGGGCAAGTGATTCAGGCAGAGGTAAAGCGATTCGTGAAATGCTCGACCAGTTTGAGAAAGAAAATAAAGATGTGAAAGTTGAATTGCTAGGCGGCGTGCAAACGGGTCAGAAGCTGCTTACACAAATTTTAAGCGGCAAATCACCAGAGGTACTTCAAGTTGCCTACGGCGATGCTAAACCATTGGCTGTCCAAGGGGCTTTCGTTGATTTGTCGAAGGATTTCGGAGCTGAGAAAAGCAATTACATGCCGCAAATTTGGGAACTTGCTGTGAATGAAGGCCAACTGACAGGTATGCCATGGCTGGGTCACACCATTCAAGTTATTTATAACAAGAACCTGTTTGAGAAGGCTGGCATCAAAGAAGTACCGAAAACGTGGGATGAATTCTATGCAGCAGCTAAGAAATTAACTGTTGATACGAATGGAGACGGCAAGCCGGATCAATTCGGTATCGGGTTATCAGGTAAACAGGGCGCAGACTTGGGCTGGCAGTATGGTCTGTTCGCAGGCCAAGCGGGAGCTAAGCTTGCTACAACGAAGGATGGGAAAAGCGAAGTTGCTATTAATTCCCCCGAAGGGATTAAAGCATTAGAATTTTTCACGAAGTTGTTGACCGAAACATCACCACCGGATTCATTGAATAAAGATGGCGCAGCGATTCAAACGGATTTCAGAAACCAAGTCGTTGCGATGGAATTGTCGGGTCCTTGGGGCGTTGCCGAAGCTTGGAAAACGAACGGTAAGTTCGAAGCGGGTGTAGCTGAAGTACCATCAGGTCCAGCTGGTAAAGCGACTGAAGTAACGTCCTACTTGCTTTCCGTTCCAACTGGCGTTGAAGGGGATAAACTTGCAGCATCCAAGAAGCTCATCAAATACTTGAGTTCTAAGCCAGCACAGGAAATGGTCATGAAGGGTGAAAAAGCCGAAGATGGGAAATACTATCCATTCCGTATTCCAATTCGTAAAGATATGGCCGACACGCAATTCTATAAAGACCACCCAGAATTTAATACGTTTATGAAGGGTGTCGAATATCCAGTTGCCCTATTCCCAATTCCACAGTGGGCACAAATCAGTGATGAAGTGTACACAAGTGCTTTAAATCAAGCTGTATCCGGCAAAATTTCGGCAGCAGATGCTTTGAAATTAGTTCAAGAAAAAGGGAATACCATTATTAAGAATTCGAAGTAAACAAGTGGGGAGCACCTCGATCGTCTGGGGGCTCCCATTTCTGAAGGGGGACTCGCAGTGAAGGTTTTAAGAAGCAAGCTCGGTGATCTCAACGCATATCTTTTTTTATTACCTTCTATCGTCATTCTAGGTCTCTTTTTAGTCTATCCGATCATTTGGTCGGTCATCGTCAGCTTTAAGAACGTTAAACCGATTGCACTCAAAAATGCAGGTCTTTTCGAAATTCCGGGGACTTTTGTTGGTTTTGATAATTATTCGGCGGCTATTCATAATCCGTTATTTTTCAAAGCCATTGTAAATACAGCCTATTTCGGTATTCTATTCATACCGATTTCTATGTTTGGTGCTGTTTTTCTAGCTATTCTTGTGAATCAGAAACTCAAAGGTGTTAACTTTGTCAGATCGATTTTCTTTATCCCTTATATTATTTCCATCGTAAGCGGTAGTTTAATTTTCATGTTTTTGTTTAATGGGGACAAAGGTTTAGTCAATGCGTTGCTATTGAAGTTCGGTTTAACAGGGCCAAATTGGCTTGCTAATGCTACGTGGGCGATGCCTGTCATCGTGTTGATGTCATGCTGGAGAAATATCGGTTACTATATGCTGATTTACTTATCTGGACTACAAAATATCCCTAAAGATCTTTATGAAGTAGCCGATGTGGAAGGCGCAAATAAATTTCAAAAATTCCGATTGATTACCTGGCCATTGCTAGGGAGAATCTCGTTAGTCGTTATGATATTGCTGTTAATTCACTCATTAAATGTGTTCCAGGAAATATTTATCATGACAGGTGGCGGCCCGGGAGATTCAACCATTACGGTTCCATTCCTTATTTACAACAGGGCGTTTAAATACTATGAGTTCGGTCCTGCTGCCGCGATGTCTTACTTGTTGTTCATTTTTGTAGTAGGTGTAGCGATTATTCAAAGAAAGCTTGTAGATCGAAGATTAGGCTAGGGGGTTCGTAAAATGAAAAATAAAAACGTACTGCCCACAGTCACTCTTTGGGCAATTGGGATCGTATTTCTGATACCTATTTACTGGGTATTGGTATCCAGCTTGAAAAGCGATGAGGACATTGTAAAATTTCCGCCAACGTTTTTCCCAGATACATTAGTATGGAGTAATTATCCCGATATTTGGAGTAAGCTCAATTTCGGCGTGACCTTTTCGAACTCACTCATCGTGGCTGTTCCTACTGTACTACTTACGGTGTTGTTCTCGAGTATGGCTGGATACGCGTTTTCGAAGAAACGCTTTATGGGTAGGAATGTCCTATTCTCTAGTTTGATCGCGACCATGATCATTCCACCAACCGTCTTGATGCTGCCTATTTACTTCATTATCACGAAATTAGGCATGTTTGACTCCTTACTAGGTTTAATTTTGCCATTCTCCGTCACGGTTTTTGCTATATTTTTCACCAAGCAATATATCGATGACATTCCAGATGAAATGCTTGAAGCAGCCAAAATGGACGGTGCAGGAGATTTCCGCACATTCATCCAGATCATTATTCCATTGATCCGACCTGCCATTACGGCGCTCGTCATTATTGATTTTGTGCAAAATTGGAACTCATTCACAATGCCTCTCGTCATTCTGCAAAGCGAATCTCATTTCACTTTACCGTTAAAGCTGGCGATGATGCTAAGCAATTCTGACAACGTTCCTTGGTCCAAAATATTAGCGGCCAATGTTCTGTCATTAATCCCAGCGCTTGCCGTGTTCCTCGTACTTCAAAAGCAATTTGTGAATGGATTGATGGCAGGGGCTGTAAAAGGGTAAGAAGGAGATACCGATATGAAACGCAAATACAAAATCGCTTGTCTAGGCGATTCCATGACGGCATTTTGGGGGACGGAAATGCCCGAGCTTAAGGCTTCCTTAGAAAGTAAATTTCCAGAGCAGCCTTTTGAACTCTTTAATTATGGTGTAAGCGGAACTCGGGCGGAATATGGGATTTATCGTGTCTCCCATGACTTCCCCAGCCCGTCCGGAACCGGCATACAGAAGTGTCTTTCCTCGGTTAGCCCCGATCTCGTTGTCGTGGAATCATTCGCCTATAATCATCGTCTGGATGGGAAACACCGCATTGAAAACTATCATCATGTTTTGCGCCAATTATTAGACGAAATCAGAGCAACAACACCAGCTCAGGTGGTATTTCTTATTACGATACCGCCTGATAAAGAAAATTTCTTGGACCATGTACCGACCTATCGGAACGTTGCCAAAGATTTAAGGCAGGAATGGGCTGGATACAGTGAGATGTACCTGCAAGCTGCAGTCCAATTTGCGCAAAATGAAAATATACCGTATATCAATGTGTTTGAGCGTGTTAACGAAAAGGTGAGCTCTGGGATTCCGATTCGTTGGTTCATCGACCAAAATGACCATATTCATCCAAGTCGATACGCCTATGAGCTCATTGCCGAAGAAATAACAGAAGCCATTATTCGTTACGACATTATCAAATAAACATGTTCATCGGAGTAGGAGAAACCTTCATGCCAACGACTAATCATACGCAACCAGAACTATGGACAAGAGGCTTGTTTTTTAATAAAAAGACTTATGCGGATACGCAGCTTCTGACATTCGAGGAGGCGCGCTCATCTCTTCCAGTACCTATATTCGAAAGCCGTCCTGATTATATCGAATGTTACTGGCGCACCTGGGAAATTGCTTATCGAAATACGTTCGTGCCTACCAAGGAAAGTGGATTTGTAAGTAACTTCATTGACGCTGCATTTAATGATAAAATTTTCTTATGGGATACCGCTTTTATAACGATGTTTTGTAATTTGGCTCATCCATACATTCCAGGGATCCGCTCCCTAGATAACTTTTATTGCAAACAGTTGGACGACGGAGAAATCGCTCGTGAATACGTGACGAATTCCGGTATCGAGTTCTATAAATGGGTCAATGCCGAACGCAAACCATTGCATTCCTTCTTCCATAATCACTATAAGCACCGGGGTCTCGCGCAAATTAACGATCTTGACTTTGATGTGATGTACAAGCCAGATTTGGGGCGGACGGTTGAGAACCCACCTTACTTTAGACTGGACAACTTAAATCACCCGATCCTTGCTTGGGCGGAGTTGGAAAGCTATAAGCACACGGGAGATCGGGAGCGACTCGAGCTAGTTTGGGAACCACTTGTGCGATACTACGATGCGCTTTATTACCACCTGTATAATCAGTATGGTTTATTTGTGACAGATTGGGCGAGTATGGATAATTCTCCGCGAAACAAATATTTGGGCAGCGGGGTTGATATTAGCTGTGAAATGGTGCTTGTGGCTCGAAGTTTGATTGAGATTGGGAGCATCCTGATTGATAAAAAATTAGAAGAGGGCTCCAAAGAGGCTGCCAAAGATCTTGCCAGTCGAATCGCGCAATTCGAACAAGATGCTGTGACGTTTTCGACAGCGATTAACACCTACATGTGGGATGCTGAAACGGGCTTTTATTACGATGTTAAGAATGACGGGCAACGTGCTCCCGTCAAAACAATTGCGGCTTATTGGGCGCTGCTCGCTGAAGTTGCAAATGAGTCTCAGGCTGCTAAGCTAGCCGAGTGGTTGAACGATCCGAACACCTTCAACCGTGTGCATCGTGTTCCGGTGTGTGCTGCTGATGAACCAGGATATGATCCTCAAGGCGGATACTGGAGAGGTTCTGTCTGGGCTCCAACGAATACGATGGTTATCCGCGGCTTGGAGAAATACGGATATGTGGATTTAGCCAGAGAAATCGCACTCAACCACTTGGATAATGTTGTGCAAGTGTTTAAGGATACGGGTTCAATATGGGAAAATTATCCACCTGATTCCGTTGACTCAGGGAATGCCGACAAAAAAGATTTTGTAGGCTGGTCTGGTATTGCATCGACACTGTATCTGCTGGAGCATGCCATTGGTCTCAAAGGGGATGCTGTGAAGAACGAATTAACTTGGCGTCTTCAAGCTGGTATGGGGACAATCGGCTGTAAGCAATACTGGTTTGCAGGTAAAACGATGGATTTGGTTGCAAACGAGCAGGCGGATGGGTCTTATCTCATCACGGTATCAAGTGATAAACCTGTGCAGCTTAAGATTATCTGCGGTGCTAATGAAAGCAAGCTAGAAATCAACGGCACATCTGAAATTAAGATTCAACCATAGGAATACTTTTTGATCCATGGATTTGGAAAAAACAAAGAAACCGTCTCCTTGTTATGTGGTGGGTAGCACTTCCACCATACGAAGGGACGGTTTCTTTTATTTTACGAAGGATGGTGCCTCGCGCGCTTCTGGATGCTGCAAGTCGAAATAATCGCCTAATCCACTTCCTCGCACAAGCCATTTAGCTTCTGGTACACCCTTGTGACTGTTTTGTTATTGCGGGATCAAAATAATCGAATCCAGCATCATAGCATAACCGGTGCTAGAAGCATTCTTCCCACTTACGGTCAGTTTGAAGGCTTTGTTGCCAGTAGTACTAAAGGTTTGCGTACCAAGGGTATATTCCTGATAAGTAGCTGCAGCGGCGTACGTATCGAATACTGAACCTAGATTGGTGCCGTCGATGTTCAACTGCACAGTACCAGTAGTACTTGAATTCTTCGTTCGAACTTTAACCTGATAGGTGCCCGGATATTTGACATTCACGTTGAAGGTTACATAGTCATTCACGGCATTCGAGGCATATTGACTAAGCGCTGTGCTGCTGGCGCTAGCCTCGTTACTTGTTAAGCTCCGTGTATCTCCGGATGAAGCGCTGACCGGTAGTCCTTCAACTTCGTAGATTTGCTCCGGTGTTAGCGTAATAGCATCCGGGAATATCCCGTACCCGGTGCTGCTCGCATTTTTGCCAGTTGCAGCAAATTTAAATACTTTGGTCCCAGCGGTGGTAAATGATTTGATCCCTAAGTTATCGGTTCGGTAACCGATCACTGAGCTGTATGGATCGAATACGCCGCCTTGTGCTGTACCCTCAATGGACAGCTGAACGGTTGCGCGGTTGTCCGCCGTACGAGAACGGACGGTGATATTGCCGTTAACCGCGTAGGGTACGGCGGCATTCAGTGAGACATAATCACCTACGGCTGTGCCTAAATACTTTAATACAGCGCCACCGCTGGCAGCGGTATCTGCATAGGTGCCAATGACATCGCCTGACGTAGCGGCTACGCTCATCGTTTCAGCTTCATACTTGCGTTGAAGCGTAGAGGGACCGTCAGCAAAAGTATCTTTGCTGTCAGTCAGCCATTCTAGATTAAAGCGGGCAGCTTTCACAACGGTTGTGCCTACCCCATATAGCAGCAAGACGGAGTTGTCCTGCAGCACCGTTAAGTCGGAATACGAGGCGCTGCCGGTTGTAATCGTTTTGCTGGTTGCCCATGAATTCGTATCATCATAGCTGAGGCTGACGACCATGTTCTCGCGCGAGGTTGGATGCGCTGGTCGGCTGAACAGAATACGACCTGGATTTCCTCCTGAGGCTGAGGATAATTTCACCATGCCGGCGTCAACGGCACTAAAAGGAATCATGGCCGAATCGAAGGAAGGACTTGACCATGTTAACCCGTTGTCGCTGCTGGTGGAGATAATCCGCTGTTGTGTACCGCCTGCGGCGTAACGCGCGTTAATCATGATCTTGCCGTTATCGAGCTCAACAAGACGTGATTCGTTAGCGGGGTAAGCACTGCTAACTGGTGTGTAGCCACCGGCATTCCAAGTTGTGCCTCCGTCGTCGCTATAGAGAACAGATACGCCATATTCACGCAGATTAACCGATAGGTTGACTGGATGGCGATGCCATACTTGCATCAGCAACCGTCCTCCACTTAGTTGAATACCATGACCTGGCCCTGGAAGGTGAAACTCTCTCGCTTCCGGATCACCACTGAACTTAGAAGTTACGCTGACAGGAGAGGACCAGCTCGTGCCATTGTCCGTACTGGAAATATAATAAACATCTGACGAGTTATTACTGTAATTTTGCGCATAAAACAAGAAGATCTTGCCGGTGGTTCGATCAATGACAGGCGTAGGATTTGCATAGCATTCGCCGCTTGAGCTGGTAACGATCGTACTTGTTGAACTCCAAGTAGCGCCATTGTCTGTGCTGCGTTTCATCATAATATGATGTGGTGAGGTATCACCTGTCGTAATGCGTCCTTCTGTAAAAGCTAGCACATCGCCATTCCCAGCAACAGTCAATCCGTACACAAAATGCTCTGCAATGCTGTCTTCCCCGCTGTTCCAAATCGTTGATGTTGTAAAAATGGGTGAGGCTGCCTCACTTTTCCCGGGAAATAAATTGAGTGTCAGCCAACATGCAAGCAAGCTTAATATCAACCGATAGCTCACTTTTCGAATGCTTTTCACATCCATAACCATTGCCCCTTTCACAATTTAGTTGAATTCATTTTAAGTGTAAGCGTTTTAATTGTGGGCAAGAAGCAACGATTTTGTTACAAATGTTCATTTTTTTAATGAGATGTCTGGCGTATTCAAATTTTTACGTAATGAGCCTAAGTTCACGCTATGCTCTATTTTAACGCTAAAAACAATGCTGCCCGTATAGGCAGCATTGTTGAGAAGTCATCTAGATGGAATGGAGCTCTTTCATCGATACACCGCCCTGCCGCAGCACAGCTCTGAGACGGTCCAGCCCATCTGAGGATAAAGGAGAGAGCGGGTAATGTGGGATGCCTTGGCCAAAACCGAGCAGCTGCGGCATCGCTTTGAGCACAGGGAGGGAGTAGCCCTCTATGGAGAAGGAAGCCTCCAACTGCTCAATAAAATCCTGAATGCGGTAAGCTTCCGCAAGGTTATTGCTATGTACAGCCTTGTAGAGGGAAACGAGCTGGTCGGGGATGAGATTGCCGACTCCCGGTATCAGTCCGCTAGCGCCCATCTGCAAGCTGATGATGCTTAACACTTGAACACCCTGCAAAACAGAGAAGGTAGGGTCCGATTCCATCAAGCGGATTGTTTTTTGAAATTGCTGCATGTTGCCCGAACTATCTTTAAAGGCGATGACATTCGGGAATTGCGCAATCTGTTTAACGGTCTCTGCTTCGATTGGATTGCCCGTATAAACCGGAACGTTATAGATAATGAGAGGCAAATCGGTAGCTTCACGTATTGCCGCAAAGTGCTTAACAATTTCCTGCTGCTTCACGCGGAAATAGTAGGGAGTTACAGCGACGATGGCATCAGCGCCAAGCTCCTCGGCTTCTTTGACAAGCTCAAGCACACGGTCTGTACTGGTCTCCATCACACCGAATAGTAAAGGGATCTTGCCTTTACACGTTTCCGATAAAGCGACGAGCGCTTGTTCACGCTGTGTCCTTGTCAACATCGGAGATTCTGCAGCAGTGCCCATAGCGAAAATGCCGTTAACACCGCAATCCATCATATAGCGAGCCAATCCTTGAAGCGCCGCCGTATCCACGGTTCGATCTGCGTTTAATGGTGTGATGATAGGAGGGATGACACCGGATAGTTTTTTAGTTTGTAACATGAAAATGACCTCATTTCTACATATCGTATAGTGTGTTATTCCATTTATAGGGTTAACCCTTAACCCCGCTTGAAGCAATGCCTTGTATAAAATACTTCTGACCAGCAAGAAACACCGCAATAATAGGGATAATTGCACAAGTAGCCCCGGCCATAACCAAGTTGTATTGAGCGCCTTCGGCATCATTCAAGGTCTGAAGTCCAAGTGGAATCGTATAGAGAGACTTACTTGTAATA
The DNA here is from genome assembly GCF_059692015.1 of Paenibacillus sp. J22P165. NCBI lineage: Bacteria > Bacillati > Bacillota > Bacilli > Caryophanales > Paenibacillaceae > Paenibacillus > Paenibacillus sp. J22P165. The sequence goes on from NZ_JCAUAP010000004.1 coordinate 276,234, forward strand.
AATATCAGCGGATCCATGTAGCTGTTCCAGTTCCAAACAAAGGACAAGATGACCAGCGAAATGACGCCGGGAATGGAGAGAGGCATGATGATTTTATAAAATATTTTGAAATGATGGGCCCCATCGATATGCGCAGCTTCCGATATTTCCTTTGGAATACTGATGAAGAACTGCCGCAGCATGAAGATGCCGATGACATTAAACATTCCCGGTAGGATCAGCGCCCAGTGCGTATTGTAGACACCTATCCAGTGAAACAAAATAAATCGCGGCACTAGCGTAACGTGAGGAGGAATCATCAGCGTAGACAGATACAACATGAATACGATATTCTTCCCTCTAAAATCCATGCGGGCAAACGCATACGCGGCCGTAGCGCTAATCAACACGGTACCGCTAATCGTCAGGATAGCGACTTTAATGGAGTTCCAGTAGAACAAATAGAAGGGATACGTTTTATTAAACCAAACCTTACTATAGTTGCTGAATTGCAGCTCATGAGGTATCCATTGAATCGGATATTGAAAGACTTCGATTGGTTTCTTAAGTGAGGCTGAAATCATCCAGGCAAAAGGCATCATCATTAATAAGCCGAACAGCAGCATAAGGAGAGTGATGATGAGCTTAGGAACATCCAAGCGGAACGACATTTTGGTTGGACGGGAAGGCTTAGTGATAACTGCTGCTTGCTCCATCGTGCAAGACCTCCATTTCTAGTAGGTAACCCATTTTTTTTGGCGGTTCCATTGTATGAGTGTAATGATGAAGATGATCGCGAACAGCACCCAAGCGACTGCAGAGCCATAGCCAAACTTGTAAAATTTAAAAGAGAGTTCATAAATGTAATAAACAAGGACAGAGGTCGAATCACCTGGTCCACCATCGGTCATGATGTTGACGGGGGCGAATACTTCAAACGAGTGAATAATCCGTGTGATGAACAAGAAGAAGGTGGTAGGTGACAACATAGGAATGGTCACGTTTAGAAACTGGCGAAACCGTCCTGCGCCATCCATTTCAGCAGCTTCGTACAGCTCCTTCGGAACGCCTTGCAGTCCTGCCATGTAAATGATCAGGTCATAGCCGAGACCGACCCAAACCATCATGATCATGAGGGAAGGGAGCGCCCATTCGGTACTGCCGAGCCATTTGGGCGGGTTATCGATGCCAAGCGTCATGAGCAGCTGATTGATCGGACCCTGGGTCGGATGATAGAGCTGCATCCAGACGATAGCAACTGCGACAATCGTCGTAATATAAGGGAGGAAATACAGCAGCCGAAGAAAATTACGAGCATACACCATTTGGTTTAATATCAGCGCGACACATAAAGAGACGGCTAACGTTACCGGGACGACGACAATGGAATAAATCACATTGTTTTTCAACGATTTTAGAAATAGCTCATCATGCCACATGTCGATAAAATTACGTAGTCCGACAAACTGAATATGGTCTAAGCCCGAAATCAGATCCCATTCACTGAAGGCCAGCCATAAGGAAAACAGAATAGGAAACAACAGAAATACCACATAACCAAGCAAGCTCGGCAGTAAAAATAAATAGCCAGTTGTTAACTCTCGTTTGGAGTTCAAGATTCTCACCTTCTCTAATGTTGTGTTGAGGATGATTTTATTGTAAAAGAAACGAGGCTTGGCCAGAATCAACTATCTTATCGGCTTTCTTCACTATTCCATGCCCTTTTGAGGCTGTTCACATTTTTTGAAAGGCTGTTCAATATTTTGTTTTTAGCCTCACGAACTTCATGCTGGGACAGCACACAAGCGAATGACAAATAACCCGCTTTGTCAGCGGGTCATTTGAGTTTATTTGCTATTTTTGATAGCTTCGTCTGATTTCTTCTTCATATTGGCAAGGGCTTCATCAATCTTTTGTACACCAAAGAGTGCTTTTTCTGCTTCATCCTGCAGGAGTTTATTGAGCTCAGCATAACCTGTAAAGATCGTATCATTATAAGAAACCGAGTCATAATCGAGCACAACTCGCTTAAATGCTTCCAAATCAATCTTTTTGTCGGCGTCCTCGCCAAACATGATCTTCACAAGCGCATCCTTATTCGTCTTCTTCCACGTTGGGATATGTCCAACTTTGGCTAGATGAATGGAACCTTCGGTTGCCAGCCATTTCATAAACTGCCAGGAAGCTTCTTTCTCTTTCGTATTCGGATTCATAGATAAGTAGCCAAAATAATGCAGGCCGTTATTGAGATTTTGCTTCTGATCCTTCTCTAGAGTCGGAAGCGGGGCAACGGTTGTGACAAAGTCCCTCGGATACTGAGTTGTATCACCGATAAAGCGAGAAATGGCATTGGAAGCTACGGCCATGGCGGTTTTCTTTTGCATAAATAAATCGAAAACCTGTGCTTTGGTTGATTTAATCTCGGTGTACGGATATTGAATTTTATCCACATTTTCCATCGCGAATTTGAATTCTAGCGCTTTCTTGTAGCCGGCATAGTCAAAATTCGAAGCTCCGTCCTTGTTATACCAGGCATTTGTTCCCAACACACTTCGAACCGGCATTGTCCAGTAGTACAAGGAATGGAAATCGCTTGTGCCATAAACTCTCGCAGGACCATCGCCCTTCGTCAGCTTCTTCGCATACTCTTTGTATTCGTCCAAAGACCAACTTTTCGGTACGGGTAAACCAGCTTCATCGAGCAATTTTTTGTTAATAAAAACGGAGTCCGTTAACGAGCTGACGGGCAGTCCGAAATATTTGCCATCCTGCTTGTAAATTTCCTTGCCCAGCTCAGCCTCTACATCAAATTTATCTTTACTGATAAATTCCGTTAAGTCTTGCAGCAGCTTTTTCTTCGCACGAGCTTCCACCCGTGGCACACCATAATTGAAGAAAACATCCATTTCTTGACCTGCAATCAGCGAGGTATCGACTTTGACATTCCCCTCATCGGTGTTCGCGAATTTAACGTATTCCACTTTTATGTTGGGGAACTTTTTGTTGAATTCTTTGATCATATCACCAGGACCTTGATCCTCGTTCCATGCTCCCCACCATGATATTTTCGCAGCTTTATCGGCCGCAGATGGTGCGGCTGTCGTCGCTGCTGGTGCAGCCGATTTTGCAGCTTCCGGTTGGCTAGAAGTCTGCGAATTTCCTGTGCTTCCAGATGAGCTGCAGCCTGCAATCATCATTGTAGCAAGTACTAGTGAAGTGATGCTTGACCCTCTTGTAATCTTTTTCATGAATGGCACCTCCATGGTTGATAGGCAAACTGGCTTTGCTTCTTTCTATTCCCATTATAAAGGGGGGCCAAATGGACCAGAATGACTATTATTATGGTGTTGATTCACTAAATTTGGTCTTTTTTCTCGTATTCATTTTTTCGGGTAATCGTATTCACTTTTATTCGAAGGTTCTAGCGCCATGCTCCCGATATTCGCTCGGACTTACGCCCATGACCTTTTTGAAAGCTCGGCCAAAATAGTTAATATTATCATAGCCGACCTTCTCCGCGATCAAATAACTAGGCAAATGCGTCGTTTGCAAATATTCGGCTGCTTTATTCATTCGTACAGTGGTTAAAAATTCAATGAAGGAGATATCCGTCTCTTTTTTAAATAAATGACTGATGTAACTCTCGCTCATGTTGACCAATTTGGCGGCACTGCTTAAGGTTATATTGCCTGCGTAATGCTGGTGCATATAGTCGATAAGGTAATGAATTTCTTCACGGTACGTACCTTTTCTCTTGCGTTCGGAAGCCTCAATGAGTGTAATAGCTAGCTGTCTGACGCGTACTTCCATATCCTGAAGCGTCTCCAGGTGAAGAACCTGCTCAAATAGGGGGGAGTGGGTTGTATCAATTGCGGACCAATCGAGCTCCAGTCCGCTGGCGATCGTTTTTAACTGATGATAGACATCCATGTATATATCGAGGACGATGCTTATTTCATATCGCTTTGTTTGCAGGTCCACGAATAAACCAGACAGCCACTGATCTAGTTTGTCGGTATCACACCTCTGGATCGTCTGCTCCAAATCAACGCCGACTTTGATAGCGTAGGGGAACCCCGTAGTGGAGCGGCTGCTGAAGAAATTATTCTGATAGCTGTAATTACCACCGATGTCCTGATAAAAACTATATTTGGACGCTTCCTTAGCCTCGATGAATGCTGTTAAAAGACCACCAATCCCTTGAAACAAACGGCTTCGTCCTGCACTGATTGTGATATTCAGGAATCGTTTGGCTGCAATAATCAAATCCTGCACATGCTCCTCGATTAGTGGTTCTCGATGTATATCCATATCTAACATAAATAAAGCTAGCTCATTATTCTTATAACGTACGGAATCGATACGGCCTAGCGGTAACAGTTGTTGCTCGGCCAGATAAGTCAGCGATTTGAGCAGCTGATCCTGATCCTTGTTGAAGGCATCGACCTGATGAATTCTTAGCAATAGCGCCATCTGAGAGCCGGAAGCTTCCTCCCAGTGCAATCGATTGCGATAATCGGCTAACTGTTCGTCGGTCAAACTACTCTCACAAAGGAGCCGAAGATACGATTGGCTCCGATCATCCAGTGCGCCGCTTCTGGAATCTGTCGTGGATTCCAATCGATTCAAGATCAGCTTGCGCTCCTGATGAATGGACTCGGCAAGCTCTTGTAGCAGCGATAGTAACTCTGTTGGTTTCACGGATGCTTTGAGAATATAATCATCTGCACCGAGTTTCATCGCCTCACGGACATAGTCATAGTCACTATGACTGCTGAGGACAACGACCCGAATATGCTCAGAGCGCTTTTTAACTCTGCCAATGAGCTCCAGACCATTCATATTGGGCATTAGAATATCTGTAAGGACGATGTCGGGCAGATGTTTATCCATGATCTCAAGCGCTTTCTCGCCATCGCCAGCATCCCCAATAATTTCAAAACCATGATTCTCCCAGGAGATCAAGGATTTCATCCCCACTCTTACGAGCATCTCATCGTCGACGATTAATACTTTCAGCATCCAGCTCTGCCTCCTCTTTGGCGTATGGAATCGTAATGAGAATTCTTGTTCCTTCATTTTCCGAGCTGGTCAGTGAAAGGCCATAAGCAGCGCCGAATTGATGCCTGATTCTGTGATGGACATTGAGCAAGCCAACATGCAACGAATCTGCTGGCGGATCGGGCAATTGCAAGGCTTCTTGGAGCTTAAGAAGTTTCTCAGTCTTTATGCCAATTCCGGTGTCGGCCACCTGGATGAACAGCTGTTGATGCTCAGCCCAAGCTTTAACTTCAATAAGACCTTTTCCTTCGAGAGGCTCGATACCATGGTAGATACTATTTTCCACTAGGGGCTGCAAAGAAAATTTAATTATGGAAACACTCAGCAACTTTTCCGGCACATCGATCACCAGCGATACTTTCTCGTTATATTTAATCTTCTGCAGGTGCACATAGCTCTGAATATAGCCCAATTCCATACTTAGCGGTATCTGATCTTCACCTCGACCGATACTGGCTTCCATCATCAACGCCAAATCGGAGATCATTTCACCAACTTCATGGTCCTGCCGCATGTAGGCCATCCATTTAATATTGTTGAGCGTGTTCAGGACAAAGTGCGGCTTGATTTGCGCCTGCAGCGCTTTGAACCTGAGATGCTCCTTCTGCTGATGTTCGTATTTTACATTTTCAATTAGTTCTTTGATCTGTACAATCATCTGATTGTAGGACATCATTAACGCCGCGACTTCATCGGAGCCTCGTACTTGAATGGGGGAGTTCAGACTTCCTTTTTCGATGTGAAGCATCTTTCTTCGGAGCAGTTTTAAAGGTCTCGTTACCCCATAGGCAATCGAATAGGTAATCAATAGAAACACAACAAAAATGACCCCAACAATGCTTATGTTAATTTCTCTCAGTTTGAAAATTTCTTTGAAAACGGAATTATAAGGGATGCGCTGGATGAGCTTCCAACCCGTCTTGGAAACGGTTGCATAACTGATAATCATTCTTTCATTATTCTCCGCTGTTTCATCTACCAACTGTCCGTTTGTACCGCTGAGAATCTGCTGGACGTAGCTTTCACTCGATAAATCTTTGCCAAGCATGGCTCGGTCTGGATGTACAAGGACTTTGCCTTGGTCATCAAGAATCAGAACTTCTCCTTCCAGCTCGCTAAAAAGATGAAGAAATTCACTGCTGCTAGCGGTCATGACAACCACGCCGACGCGTCGATTCATTTCAAAATCATTGATAGTTTTGACCAGTGAAATAAACGGGCCTTTGGATGGTGCAAACCAGGGATTCTCATGGTAGACCCATTGAAAACGGTCTCGCGTTCCTTCCGTTCGGGTATAGTTGTCGTAGAAGGAGAGCCAGGCATCTGAAGTCTTCTGATTGTTTAGGGAGGAGTACAGATGGCCCTGTTCATCTAGGATGGATATCGAGTACTCCCAGCGATGCAGATAAATGCTAAACATTTTGGAAAGCGTTTGGTCAGCTGCACGCAGTCTTTCGTAGACGCTAAACTGGTCAGGTTGTTTTAATATGCGGATTAATGACTCATCCAGTGAAATGGATGTCGTCGAAGACATCATTTCTCCCACAGCTTCCTGTAGGTTTAATTGCGTAATGTGAAGCGCTTCTTGATTCGATTTACCGATTTTTTGTTCAATCGTTTTTTCCATGGGTTTATCGATTAAGTAGAAAGTAAAGCAGAATGGAATGATCAGGAATAAGACAACAGAAAACATAATTTTGGTCTGGAGTTTCATGGATGACCTCCGAATTCATATGACAAAAAGCAGGCTGTTTATTCCTTCCTACGGAGGGAGGATAACGATACTGCTAAATTCGACAGATTTTGCAATTTCCCTAGTAGGTTCCCAAATATAGTTCCTGCTCTAAGTAAACTAAATAAAAAGAGTGGATTCAATACTGTTTTGCGATGGAACTGTTCATTATTTTGAGCATTTTCAAGCTTGATTCACTATTTTTGGAGAAATGTTCACTTATTTATTAGTTGTGGATGGAGAGAGAAGACCAAAGAAAAACGTTGTTGCAGTACACTTCATTAATGATACGATAGTTAACGTGAGCATGACATTCTAATTTTCGAAAAGAAGGAGACGGAATAGGATGACTCTTAATCAGCTAGCCAAGCAATACGCATTGCCAAGATTACAGGCTTATGTGGAGCAAATGTGCAACGAACAACAAGATATGAAGTTGGATGGTATGGATGTTTTTGATGACAAAGAGGGCTTTGTTTCCGGTTCCGCTGTGCTTTCGGCAGTATTTGTGTTAGAACGGTTGGAGCGAAAACATGACTCATTTGCAGCGTTATTGGCTGCGATCCCAGGGCTGATCCGGTATAGTTCAGAGCTGCCTGCCAAGACATGGGGAATTCTGTTCTATCTACAAGGATTGCATGCCTTGCAAGAACAGGGTCTTTTGGAAGCGGTCGTTCCTCCCGAGATGATGGTGTATCTGAAAGAAAAGATGGACTGGCGCACCTTTGTCGTCGAGGATGGTTTGCAATTACATAGCAATTATCCTACGAATTATTATGGCGTTGCTTTTCGAATTGCCGTATTGCGAGAGAAGCTGGGCTGGGAATCCCCCGTTTTTGCAGATGAATTACTTAAGAAGTTAATGCATCATATTTCCTCCTACTCAGGGGATCACAGTTATATGGATGAATCGAATGGCCATGGCAGATTCGATATCTATACGATGGCAATCCCTTTTGAAATCTATGAAACACTTATTGAGTTGGGGTTGGAAGTATCGGAACAAGTTCAACAGATGATGAAAAGTGTTACTTCCATTTATCTAAGGCTTGCGAATGAACACGGAGATGGCTTCACCTATGGGAGGAGCATCGGTTTCTATGGAGATAAAGGCGTTCACTGCTTGTTGACAGCTGCTAAGTTGGGATGGCTATCGGAAGAAGAAACAGAACTTGCCTATGCGTATCATATTAAATATGCTGAGAAACTCATTCATTACTGGCATGACTCTGAGATGAATTCGGTCAATCTATGGGAGAAAGGTCGTCGAACGGATAGTTATCGGCATAAGCATCGGATTCTGATGGCGAATTTGGAGGGATACATCGGCATCATTCGGCTCTCTGAGCAATGGAATGAGCTTGGCTACCAGGACAAGCAAGTATCCGAGGAGAGGTACCAAGAGCTGCTAAACCGTCAACCGCAACATACTTTCGTAACCTTCGCAGAAGGTGAATTTACGCGAGCGATGGCTATTATCCGTAAGCATGGCAACGTCTACTCGCTTCCGATCGTGAATGAGGTATGGGGGAAATGGGTGTATACGCCGTATTTGCCGATTCCTTTTCAGCCACGTGTGCTTGAAGCTCCGCCCAATACTTGTCACCCGCAGCTCATCCCTACTTTGGAATGGGCGGATGGTCGCCTTGCTGCACCTGTTGCTTTTGCCAGGAAAGTGGAGACAGCGGAGGATACAAACACGGGTACGTATACTATACGCTATGAACAAGATATTCTCGGTCAAGTAACGGAGAAGGAGATACTTCAGCTTGATGCAGGCATACGCTCTGTCAGTACGTACACCTTTGGGGAGAAATCCATTACGCGCAAGGACACCTTCACGTTCACAGGTGGAGAGTTGCCGAAACGAATTGTCATGGAGTTCGCTACCTTTTCAAGTGAACCCGAGGTTCATGCGAACAGCATCCGTTTCGGTTCCGGGGCTGTTGCCGAATTCGAGGTAACAGGACTGGCGTTTGTTTCCACCGAGAATGTGGTTGAGGATCCTCTGTATCATACATCGCATGGCCCGTTACAAACGAAATCAGTATGGGCAACAGAGCTGGATAAGAAAGAATTAGGCAGTCATATGGAAATTATATGGAAAATTAAATTCTCATAAAAAGCGTTAATACAAGGCCTTACGAAATCATAGGGTATTGACGAACACGAAGAAAAGGATAGAATTGGGTGTTAAGTAATCCTATTAAAGCGTGTTCAAATTGCGATCGAAGGTGGCGTGAATGGAGATGCAGCGCATGTCGAAGAAAGCGGAACTGATTTTGCAACAGGAATCCTTGGTTAGTTTTTGGGATTTTCAAGAAGCAGCGGGTGAGGCGCGAGTTGCTAAAGGGCCATTTACCTATGCACTTCAGGAAATGGAAGGCCCAATTGAGCGGGTAGAAGAAGGGGTCTTTGGGGAGTATTCGGCTAAACTGGCGTTTGGTCAATGGTTCAATTTGGCGAGAAAAGATTGTGCAGAGCTTGATTTTCACGGATCAGGAGCGGAGCTAACGATCTTGGCTTGGCTCAAACGTGACAATCGTGTAAATCAACAGTGTCAAGCTATTGCTGGTATGTGGAATGAAACTGAGAAGAAGCGCCAATATGCGATGTTTCTTGATTTGCGAATTTGGCAAAGTAGCAATCAAGTAGGTGGACATGTCTCCGCCGAAGGGGGACCAACGCCAGGTCATCCATGGTGTATGTCGACAGCTATTGGGGAAACGCCTCTTTTGAATGAAAAGTGGTACGCACTTGCTTTCACCTACGATGGCACTTATGCCAAAGTATATATGGACGGGGTTCTCGACAGACGAGAAGCATACAACCCTTACTTGTACGAGAAAGGCTTGTTTGATGGTGGAGCCACTGGCGCTGACTTTACGGTTGGTGCTGTTCATCGGTCTGGGGAGATGGGGAATTTCTTTGCTGGCTTGTTAGGTGGTTTGGCTGTGTATAACAAAGCGTTAACAGACGAGGAAATATTATTGTTATCGAAGTAAGCATGACTAGAATAATGGGAAAACCAGACAGCTGTTTAGAACAGTGGTCTGGTTTTTTGGCGTGAGATCCTTAGATTTTCTAAAGTAAGCATAGATATGTTTATTTTAATTACGCATCAATCGGCTATAATGAAAACGCTAACAGTCTGAGAATCCAAAAGGAGAGATGCGTAATTATGAAAGTTTGGCTATGCCGTCTTATGATTGTAGTGCTGTTCCTGGGGGGAATTACGAATGGAACCCTTGCAGGAATCGCCTATGCAGGTGTGTATGATGATAATTTGAATCAGCAATTAAATCAGAACGATATTGTCATTGATGACAATGCAGGCACTACGTATGTCACCAGAAGCGGGAGCCCTTGGAATGCTGTAAGCACGCAAGGGAATATCGTTTATGGAACGACTGCATTATCTGCACCGAAATCGACTACGGATGGAGGTTTTGTGAAATACACCCCGAAGGGAGTCAAAGCACTGACACCAGGCGGTTATGATGTATATATGTCCTACAAGCGCTCCTCTGCATGGGCTAATAATGTCCTGGTTGATGTTTTTCACAATGAGGAAACCCATACGGTTACCGTTAATCAGCAAGAAAACGGAAATGAGAATTGGTTTAAAGTAGGAAGTTATTATTTTACAGGCGATGGCACGGAGTTTGTCAAAATTCGAAAGAACGGTGACGGCACTACCGCAACCGGCTTTACGATTGCCGATGCTATTCGTTTTTCCCCGAATACGAGTATTACAGCTCCCCCTAATCTGAAATTAAGCGATGTTCAGTTATCTTCTGGTCTGTTATCGCCGGGATTTCAGTCTTCCGTTACTAGCTACTCCGTCACTGTTGGTTCGAGCGTCACTTCGGTGGACATCACGCCAATCGCTGCGGATTCTGCAGGTGTAGCTTTAACACTTAATGGTGTTTCCACCACTTCCGGACAACCCACTTCCATTGCTTTGAATCCTGGAGCCAATTCGGTTTCCATTACAGTGACGTCAGTAACCAACCCATTATCTACTAAGACATATACTATTCAGGTTACACGCACGGAGGAAGTAAGCAGTGACAGTCAATTACTAGCTTTATCCATTAATCCCGGTACGCTTGATCCGATATTTCAAGCCAATGTGCTTGAGTATCAAGTAAGTGTAGGCAATCTAGTATCAACAATTGATGTTACCCCAACGGTCAGTTCCTCTGTTTATAAAAGCTTGACAGTAAACGGTAGTAACACGGTATCGGGCAGCACATATTCGGTACCACTGAACGTCGGAATCAATCCCATTGCGATTACAGTAACTGCAGAGAATGATTCGACAACGACCTATCTGCTGCAGGTGACCCGTGTCGCTTCGTCCAGCAATGATGCGGCGCTTAGCGCACTGTGGATCAGCGCAGGCTCCATGTCCTTTCAGCCAGAACTAACAGATTACAATGTGTCTGTCAGTAGTATGATCCAAAATATCGAGATTACACCTATAGCTCGTTCCACTTATAAAAGTATGACGGTGAACGGTGTTGCCGCCGTTTCAGGTAATCCCTACTCGGCTGTTCTCTCGCAAGGACTCAATGTCGTATCCATTCAAGTCACAGCGGAAGATATGGTGTCGACAAAAACCTATACGCTGCGGATTACGAGGGCCACGACGACCGGGGAAATTGTTGGCCAAACGGGAGTTGCCAACGGGCAAATTGCGCTGAAGCTTAGTCAGGCTGTTGCGTTGTTTGCAGGTCAGAACGAAGCCTATACGAATAATGTTCGCACGGCAATTGATTTGAATAATAGTCTGATCAAGCCTTTCCGAGAAGCGGGTCATCTATATGTGCCACTTGGGTATGTGGCACGAGGGATAGGGGCGCAAGTATCTTGGGCTCAAGGCGCCAATACCCTTACTGCGAACTATAACGGAGTGAGCGCTGTCTTTATGGGAGGAAGCAATCAGGTTGTAGTGAACGGCCAATCGAGAGCGATCCCTGCTGAAGTGCTTTTGAATGAAGGTCAACTCTTTGTTACAGCGGAGACTGTGGCGGATGTATTCCAAAAATCCTTATTTCAGGACAGCAGGGGATTAGTGATCATTAGCAACACCCCTCAATTATTCCAATTACCTTTGGAAGCTGGATTGGTGGATGAATTGGTCAATGGCTTTTTGTATGAATGGGGAAATGTGAAAATATATCCTGGCGGTTTTGTAACTGGCATGGTATTTCACCCCGTGGAGCCAGAATTGAAATATGTACGAACGGATGTAGGTGGTGCCTACCGATGGAATCCTGAAAGTCAGACCTGGGTGCCTCTTATGGAAAGCTTTGGATTAGATGAACTAAATCTGATTGGGGTTGACGGTATCGCGGTGTCCCGGACCGATTCAGACATTGTTTATGTAGCAGCAGGGATGTACGGCACCAAAACAACGGAACCTCATGATGTGCTTAAATCGACAGACCGCGGCCAAACTTGGCACAGAACGGGGCTCAATAAACGCTTTTTCGGCAATAGCACAGGCAGCTCAGGAGATCAACGTCTTGATGGTGAACGAATTCAAGTGGATCCTTATAATAGCCAAATTGTCTATGTCGGGACACGTTACGACGGATTATGGCGTTCATTAAATGGCGGGGCTAATTGGGAGCAAGTAGGAGCTATTCCTTTTGGTACAGCACCAGCAGGTGTCACCAACGTAGAATTTGATTACAGTGCAGGGATGATCGATGGCCGAGCAAAGGTGATCTACATTGGTGTCGAAGGGAAAGGCGTATTTAAGAGTATCAATGGGGGGCAAGACTGGGAAGCTACGATCACCGATCTGACCTCTGGCGCTGTATATCCACGGCGAATGGCCATTGCAAGCGATGGGGCTGTGTATGTTACTTCGATTACAGGCTTGAATCGCGGTGATCTTAATGTGACTTCAGCACCTACGAATGGCGTGTTTAAATATCAAGCTGGGGTATGGTCTAACGTCACGCCTGCGGCTAGCAAAAATCTGCCTTTTGGTCCGGTAGCCGTCAATCCAGCGAATCCCAATCTCGTGGTATCTGTTGAAGGGTATTACCGTTCTTCCAAAGTTTATGTTTCTACGGATGGAGGATCCAGCTGGGTTCAGAGAGGCAATTCTGTGGGAGCGAGCTCACAATTTCTGTTTGATCCGCATCATCCAGAGGCATTGTACGATCTTCACGGATCCGGAATTCACAAGACGATGAATATTGCTACGCAATCCATTTCTTGGATCGAAGCAGGTAACGGTATTGAAGAATTATGTGCGACAAAGATGCTTTCTCTGCCTAACGGTACACTAATCATGGGAACGCTGGATCGCGGAGGATTTACTTCGACGGATATAACAGTTCCGGCAATACGGTTAACACCTGAATCTAGTGAGAATACAGCGTTAGATTTCTCTGAAGGCGACCCGAACTATGTATTTAGGCTCATGAGCTCCTCAGCTGGTGCGACAGCAAGGGCGGCATATTCGACAGATGGCGGCATGACGTGGAACGAGCCTGCAACTCCGTTTGCGTACGGTATCGGGGGCAGTGTAGCCGTATCTTCAACCAAACAGGCGAATGGCAAGCCTTTGGTCGTAGCCTGGACGAATAACAACACACCAAAACTGTCCCGAGATTTTGGTCTTACTTGGGAGGATACTGTATTCGAAGGTGTTACTGCACCTAAATACACAGGAACTACTTTTACTTCTCGCAGATATGGGTTAGAGGCAGATCGAGTAACGGGTGATACGTTCTATTTGTTTGATACCGTAGCGGGCAAATTGTATACCAGCACGAACGGGAAGAACTGGAAGCTGGAATCCACGGCCATTCTTGCCAAAAATGATGCTTCAACTATTGCGGGTGTGAAAGCCGCACCTTACGTAGCAGGTGAAGTATGGGCTAGTGCGAATAAAGGCGGTCTCTATCGTTCCAGTGATTATGGAAAGAACTTCACCAAACTCAGTAATGTTCAGGAAGCAAGACTTTTCTCATTCGGTAAAAACAAGCCAGGTCAGACGAATCCTTCTGCTTACGTGTACGGGCGGATTAATAATGCCACTGGGGTATTCCGCTCCGACGATATGGGAGCAACCTGGACGCGGATCAATCATGATGCCTATCAGATAGCCGACGATCCTAAGTCGATGGTGGGTGATCGTAAAGTATATGGCAAAGTCTACATTGGAACAGGCGGACGTGGAATTTACTATGGTCATCTACTTGAAACGGACGATGTCCCGCCAAAGCTGACAGTTGACCAATCTGGCACTTCTGTAGTCAAAGATGCTAATTATGCGGTGCGGAATGCGCTCTATACAGTTTCTGGTACACTCAGTGAGGATGCCACGCTGTATGTGAATGACTTGGCTTATCCAGCAATGCTGAAGGGGACGTTTAGTCAAACCATCCAGCTAGCACCGGGAGATAACGCGATTTCCGTAAAAGCCGTGGACAGCGCAGGCAACGCGTCAGTCCCCATCATCATTAACGTTCGTTATGATGCTACTTATGTTGGTATTTCACTGGATGCGTCGCCAACGTATACCAATCAAGCCGTTTATACCGTGAAAGGCATAACGAATACGTCTGCGGTTGTTCGCGTGAACGGACAGCTAGCAACGCTTGGACCGGAGTTGACTTTTAGTAAGGAGATTAACCTGCAAGAAGGCGTGATAACGCCTATTGAAGTAACAGCTGTCAACAGTGCAAATCAATCTGCTGAGCCGATTACCTTCCAACTGACACTAGACAGTGTGTCTCCGGTCATTAATTTGGCTGCGCAGACCGTTACAGCAGATCATGATTATTACTTACTTCAGGGTGCTGTGAGCGAAAAAGCAACCGTCTTCATCGATGGCGACCCTGTCGATTTGAATCCCGATCGGACGTTTGAGCGCTTGCTGTTTTTGCAGCCAGGCTTAACGACCTATCGCGTTGAGGCAGTGGATGAGGCAGGCAACGAGGCGATGCCAAAGGATGTCGCGATTCAGTATACTCTGCCTGAAGAAACGATTATACCGAAGATACAAGCTCCTTTCACGGACAGCACAGTAACCGTAGATGGAGTGTTATCTGAAGAGAATTGGTCCCTTCCTCATTTGATGGGGAAACCGCTTTTAAACAGACCCAATAATATAACGTATTTTGGCACGATGTGGGATGAGAATAATCTCTATGTAGGATTTAAGGTGAAAGATCAACAGCTGGTCCATCATCCAACAACCGTGTATCAAGGTGATTCCTTGGAGGTCTATGTCAGTCCGGATGACAACAGAAATAACACGTACGGTACCTATGACAAGCAACTTATGTTCGGAATGGATTGGAACATTGTCAAGGTAGGCGGGAATAAGAGCAGTACGGGCATTCAGTTTGCCCGGCAGATTACGGAAGAGGGCTATACGATGGAGATATTAATTCCATGGGCCAATCTAAATACAACTGCCGCATTAGGGAAGATTATCGGATTTGATGTTGATAATATTGACAACGATGGCAACAACGCCAATGGCAACAGGGAGTCCATTATTGCCTGGAACGGGACAATGGATAACTACAAGAATCCAGCAGGCTTCGGTCAATTAGAGCTGGTCGTTGCACCGGAACCAGAAATCATTCTCAGTGATGATGCCTCCCTGAGTAGTATTGTTCTAAGCGCTGGCAGTATCATCTTTCAACCGCAAGTTACGGAATATGCGGTGACGGTGAGTCATGCTGTGCAGCATCTGACGATTACGCCAACTGTAACATCTAGTGTGTATAAATTGCTTTCTGTAAACGGTCAGCCGGTGGGATCAGGCGGTACAATGACTGTAAACCTAGATGAAGGGTTGAATACCGTTGCAATAGCGGTGACTGCTCAAGATGAAATAACGGTAAAGAGCTATATCTTGACGATCCTGCGAGAAGTGGCAGTGGATAAGGGTAAAGACAAGGACAAGGATAAGGATAAAGATAAGGATAAGGATAAGGATAAGGATAAGGATAAGGATAAGGATAAGGACAAAGATAAAGATAAAGATAAAGATAAAGACAAGTAAACAGATGTCCAAAGCGCCTCTGCAGCTACGATGCTGCGGAGGCGTAACTGTTCCTAATTTTTGAATAACTTGGCTGATACATATGAATTGCCAAAATGTCAGTAGAATTACGTAAGTCATCGTTGATTTGTTAATTCATCTTGTTAAGCAATTTGGTATAAATGGGTAGAAGATAAAAAAGTTTTTGAACATACAAACAATGCAAGCTTAACAGTATGAAGGAGGAGAAGGGATGCAGTACGATCTGATCATTATCGGGGCGACAACTACCGCACTAGGACTGGCGAAGACGGTGCAGTCTAGCCTCAAAGCACTCATTATCAACAAAACGGAAATGGTGGCGTATGATTTTGTTAATGCCTATAAAAAACCAGAAATTTATGCGAATGGCGCGTCCTTTTATAAGGAATTTAGAGATCTGAACACAGATATTCTTCTAGGTACAGAAGTCGTTTCCATCACGAAACAAGATAATGGTGGCTATGAACTGGAAATTCTCAATACAGCTGGATTCCATAAAGTGGAAACGCAGCTACTTGTCGATACGACAACAGAGAGAGAGACCGAGATGTTGGGGAAATCGTTGAATGCACTGATTATCCAGCAAGAAGGAGATGCTGTCCCTCAGGTGGATTGGCCAGGCATCACGATTGTGGGGGAGGACCATAACCAAACGTATAGCACAGCGATTTTAAAATTAGATGCTGAATTGGAATGGACTGTCGCAGAAGCGCGGCACAAGTTAATAGAGCACTGGCTTGCTCGACCTACACAGTTGAGTAATTGGAAAGTAGCGGCAATTGCTTTCTGTTTCGAGGATCGGGTGGCGAGTGGCGAGCGTAAAGAGGATGAGGGGTACTTTGTATGGCCCGCAGCTTGCTATACAGAACTGGATGAAAGCATAAATGCTGGCGTCCAACTGGGAAGGAGTCTGGTATCATGATGATCTATCGCCGTAAACTTAATGGTGCAATGATCGAAACGCCTGCTACTCATACAACGTTTGATCAACAAGTAGATGTACTGGTAGCAGGTGTAGGTACAGCTGGTGCGCTTGCGGTTATTTCTGCAGCAGCTCAGGGGGCATCCGTTCTTGGTGTAGATCGCCTTATGGGCATTGGCGGGATGGGCACAATGGGGTATGTGTCAGGCTATTACTATGGTCTGGCTGGAGGCATGCATATCAATATTGATGATGAGGCGCAGCGTTTAGGTCGAGCTCATTTTTTGGACAGAGTAGAACCAAAGAAATATTTCTTAGAAAACAGAATCACGGAGCTTGGTGCGAAACTTTCACTTGAAACCACGGTGACTGGGGTATTTGTAGAGGATAATACAGTAAAAGGTGTATCCTTGTTCTCTGATGGTCGGCAATGGAATGTTGCTTGCAACGTAGTGATTGATGCGACTGCCAATTCAGAAGTGTGTATATTGGCAGGATGTGCAACGCATCAAGGGCGGGAATCCGACGGGATGAGTAGACCTTTTACCAGTGTAAAAGTATGGTTACATCATAAAGGAACGATTACTCGAACTAATCACGATTGTGGATATGTCAATCATTATGATCCTTTCGAATTGACTCAGGGGATCTTGCAGGCTCACGCTAGTCAACTGTTGGAGGAGTTTAGCGATGACGAGAAGCGCGTTATGTTCTTTGCTCCTTTCATAGGCATTCGAGAAGGCAGAGTCATAGACGCAGAAAAAAATATTACAATGGAAGAGGTCATCATTTGCGAGAAAGAGGATGAGCCTTTATTCTACGGATACTGTGATTTTGATAAGCACGGCAAAGACAATATGCTAGAGACAGAAGCTTTACAGGATCTTTATGTGGCAGCTAATTTGAGTACAGCATGTTTTTCTGTTCCCGTTTCACTTCGCTCATTGACACCTAAAGGGTTTAAAGGCATTTTAGCAGCCGGACGCCATCTGGGTATGGATCATGATGTGGCCAGTTTATTGCGTATGCAGAGAGATATGCAGAAGTGCGGCGAGAGCGCAGGCGTTGTAGCAGCTTTGGCAGCTAAGCATGGGGTGGAAACAGATCGTGTGCCCTATGGGGAGATTAAGGACATTCTTGAGAGGAGCGGTTGTCTCGCTGACGATCATGATCAGGGGATTTGGTTTGATGATTCCTTCCGCAAGGAGCAGATTCATTGGATGACGGATCCAGCGGCTATCAAGGCAGATCTTGCGACTGAAATGCCAGGTATCGCGATCTATTCTTGTAAATTGCTGGGTGAGAAGATCACGCCGCACTTGAAAGAATGGTTGGCTGCCGAGGATCATTGGCTTCGTTGGGGAGCTGCAATAAGCCTGGGGATTATTGGTGAAGAATCGGCAATTCCTGTGTTACATGAGATCGTTCGCAAACGAGATGCTTACTATTACAAGGATTGCCGTCGAACGAATCAGTTTCGCACAGCCATTGCGCTTTATCTTCTGGGCAAGTTAGGAGATAAAACGTGCGTGCCGATGCTGCAAGAAATTTTGTGTAATGTGACAGAATTTGATAAGGATTTATACCATGTCATAAAAGAAGTTAATTATAAGTTTAACACGAGTAAAAACTTTAACGAATTGTACTATCAAGTGATTTCGCATGCTGCAGTTTCTTTAATTAAAATTGCGACGAGTCATCCTGAGCTGGAAGATTCGGTGAAAACAAGTCTGTTGGATAGCTTTAAAGATGATCGTCATCTACTGCATATTACGACGATGCCGAAGCTGACATTCGAATATGAATCAGTCGAGAATATCCGGAATTATGTGCTTACTTATTGTGGTTCAGCACAAGTAACAGAGGCAAGTATTCATTCGTAAAAATAAAGCAGGGACCCTTGTGCAGAAACGAGGGTTCCTGCTTTTTGATTGTGCAAGGCGAGGAGATACTCGATAAATTCGAGTAACGGGAGCGCGCCGGGCCCGCAAAGCAAGGAGATACTCGGAAAATTCGAGTAACGGGAGCGAGCCCGGCCGAAAGGCAAGGAGATACTCGAAAAATTCGAGTATCTCCAGCAAGTTCTCATTCATAAATAAAAAACAGGGCCCCTAGTTCATACACTGGGGTCCCTGCTTTTTGTGCTAAGGAAGGAGACGGCCGTAATAAATGCCTCTTCCTCCGGTGCCGACGTAGACCGTACCATATTGGTTCCGATCACCGACCAACGACTTGGGATCATCCCCAATCTGGTAGGCATCATGATTAACGCGCGTCCAAGTGACACCAAGATCATCGGAACGGAAGATACCGTCCTGGTTGTCTATTCTGCCATAAACGTAGGCGCTCGGCACGCTGCTGCCCGTGGCATTCTTGCCAAAAGAAAAGAGAAGCGCTTCCTGTACAGCAGCCACTTTGGTGAAATTGCGGCCGTCATCAGAGGAGCGGAACAAGCCGCTATTGCCTGCACTAGCCCACACTTCGCCTGCAAGGTAAGGGGCTGCTCGTACGCCAGCAATATCGGAAGAGCCGTTGCTTGGCAATTGGGCGTTAGATTGAAGCGTCCAATTCTTCCCATCCTTGCTGCTATAAAATGTACCTACTACCGTATCGTACAGATAAAAGGCATTGCCGTTCACTCTGTCAGCTTCCAAGCTATAACGCCGGGAGTTATAGATATTGCCGGTATACACAGGAGCTGGAACACCGTAGAAAACGGTATCTTCCCATGTCTGACCGAAATCTTTGGAGAGCTTAGGTGTGTGATCATTTGTGAAAATGACAACAAGTGGCAGGCCGTTAGCCTGTTTCTGTGAAGAGACCGCAACACTGCCGCCAAAGCCATAAGGATAGGTGACTTCCGTCCATGTTTGTCCGCCGTTGGTGGAATAAGATGCACGAGGAGTCTCACCTAGTTGACTGCTAGCCAGTCGGAACACGTAGTTGGGATCAACTTCGGAGAAATCGATAGCCGTATTCTCGCTAGTAGTTGGACCGGTCAAACGAGTAGCTGGTGTACTGATGTCGGTTGTGGAGAAACCGCCTCGGTCCAAAGTACCCATAATTAATCTGCCATTAGGAAGCGACAGCAGCTTAAGGGCGCATAGCTCTTCAATCCCATTACCAGCTTCGATCCAACTGATAGCCTGAGTCGTAATGTTCTGCGTTTTATGAATACCAGACCCGTGTAAATCGTACAGATCTTCCGTGTGATGCGGATCGAAGAGGAACTGTGAACTAGCTCCGTAGGAATCACCTTTATAAGTCCATGATGCACCGCTGTTCGTGGAAAGGTAAACTTTGGATGATTCGTAATACCCTTCTACGGCTACGAGTGTGCCAGGCGAACCAGGCTTAACAGCGATAGGACCAAATGGTTTTCCTGTACTTGCCGATGGTGTCACATCCGTCCATGTCGATCCATTGTATTTAAACACACCGTTGGTTGGCGCTGTGGCTACTGCTAAATTCTCTCGATTTAGTCCGGTTATGGAGGTGACATAGAGATTTCCATCACCAGAAAGTGACATACGACGAGGGAATACAGGTCCAGAAGTGAGTGAAGACATCGTGGAGGTCCATGTCACCCCACCATTTACACTTTTATACACACCACTACCTTCTACACCTACATAAAGCGTACTTGCTTTCCCACTCACCGAGCCTGCACTGTAATCGATCTCAACGTTGGTTACGCCGGCTGGTGAGTTTCCAGAAGGAATAGCGGTCACTTTGCTCCATGTTTGTGCACCATCGGTTGTTACCCAAAGCCCATCATACCGCGTACCTACGTACACAATATTGGCGTTATAAGGGTCAACGGCGATGCGCTCCCCATCCAATCTTTGATCTCCAGCGCTTCCGGTACTATTGCCATAAAAACGTTTATTCAGATTCGTACGCTGCCAAGTTTGCCCTCGATCGGTAGATTTCAGCACATCATGAGGCTCTGTTGGTTTATTGCCGTACATACCCGCTGCGACATAGACAATATCCGGATTGGTGCGAGAGATAGCAAGGCCATCTATGCCTTGTAGGTTTAATTCATTGGTTCCGAAGTTTTCCATGAGTGGGACCCATTGCTGGCTGACGGAATTCCAACGATAGGCACCGCCTACATCTGTTCGCACATATTTAAGGTCAGCTACAGTAGGGTGAATGACCATGCCAGTAACGAATCCGCCGGGATAAATTTCGACATTTCCCCATTGATAGCGAAAACCGTCAATGATGTATTGAACCAGATTTTGTTCGCCAGGCAACTGAAAAATAGCCGCTGTAGAACTAAAGATGACGAGGCCGCTGCTATCCTGAAAGGCGTAGTTTCCTGTCACTTGAGTGATGGTCTCAGCAGAGACAAACAACTGTCCAGCCTGAGCGATAACAGGGGCAGGGATAGCGGTGTTCTGACCATTTACACTAATTTGGGAGCTTCCCGCTGTAAAAACATACACGTTGCTGTTTCGGGTTACCGTCATGGTGACCGGACTCGCTGCTGTGGAAGTTGCACCTAAGCCTTCTGCTGTATATTTGAGCGGAACGTAGATGAGATTCCCCTGCAAGAAAGGCTTAACTAAATCATTATTCAAATCGATAGCTCTGCGCACATTTTGAATATAGCCCTCACGATTACCGGCGAACATCATCACCGCTTGACTAATCCTTGTGGCAATAGGCTCACGGGTAATGCCGGCTTGCCCTACGGTTTCTCCTGCGGATGCATTGCGTTCGACTTGAACCGTATACGTGGTTTTCGATGTGCCGTTCTCAGCTGTTACCTCGATCGTTACGGTATTGACGCCGGTAGCCAGTGTTATTTCCTTCCCTGTCCCGGCAGCTACCGTGGTGCCATTCACTTTCACAGAGGAAGAGAAGGGAGAGCGAGCCTCAGGCGTGACAAGAAGATTATCAACGAGACTGCTTACCTTTATTTGATAACTGGTTACAGCAGATTGGAAAAGTAGATTGCCTTCACTTAGCGCAAGCCTGCTTAACGCGGAGTCGTTGCTCGTAGATGCAGCTCTTGTGATCGTCAGCGTATACGTCTTAGTTGTGTTGTTTTCTGCTTTGACAACGATAGTAACCGTGTTAACGCCTGTAGTGAGGTTGACGCTACTTGAGGCGCCAGAGGCTACAGTTACACCATTAACAGTAATACTTTGGTAGCTATCAGCATTAGCGAACGGTGTAATCGTCACAGATGACAGGCTATAACCGGCAGCTACGCTATACGAAGTGATATTCGGATGGAAAACAGGCGAAAGGCTGCCTTTGTTCAGCTTTAGACTGCTAAGCGATGCATCTGAGCTTGTCGTTGAAGCACGGTTAATTGTGAGTGTATATGTTTTGGAGGCGGGCTGGTTAAGCGCTGTGACTACAATCGGCACATTATTTGCGCCTGCTGTAAGTGAAAGGGTCTTAGCGGTGCCGGAGGTAGCTGAGGTTCCATTGATGCTTAACCCTACTTCACTTGAGGAGCTTGCTGTTATTGCAGTGAGGGCAAGACTACTGACGGTATTAGGCACATTTAAGGTGTATGTCATTGTGTCGGGATCAAAGACAGGTCCTAATTTCCCTTTACTTACGGTGAGGTTGCTCAGCTTCATATCCGGCTTGGGAGGCGGTACCGGGACGACACTATTAGGTGAGAAGCGGACGGCATCTGCGATCACATAGCCATTACCGGAAGAGGGTGTTCCTGCATTCTTGATGCGGACAACTTCATTACCATTGCCTGTAAAATAGTAAGTACCGACCCTAAACCAGCGAAATCCATTGATTTGCTGATTGACCATCACGGTCTGAATCTCGTCATTATGTGTAATTTCTATCGGTACATTGCTGGCTCGGTTCGTACCAGACACATAAGACACATAAACATTGTAATTCCCGGCAGCTAGCCCTTGTGGCTCGTATTCCACGTATCGGTCTTTACTGTCGCCAGGGGCCGTGTACAAAGAGTTGGCGCCGTAACGACCTGCTGCCGTACTGGTTGACCAGAAGCCAATGCGACTCACGCCTGACGCATCGGAATTATCAATAATTTTATCACCCGTGATGATTCCGTACTGAGGAGAGGATGCAGTCGGAGGGGATACGGTTGTATTGGGAGAGAAGCGAACGGCATCTGCGATGACATAGCCATCCCCCGAAGTTGGCGTTCCCGCATTTTTAATTCGTACGAAATCGGTCCCGTCAGCAGAGAAATAGTATGTACCCACGGATACCCATTGAAAACCATTAACCTTTTGGTCAACGCTAACCGTGGAAAGTTCACCATCGTGATAGATGTCCACAGGTACATTACTCGCACGGTTGTTAGCTGAAGTATAGGAAATGTAGACATTATAATGACCTGCTGCCAGTGCATTAGGCGTATAGGTCACAGCGCGATCCTTACTACTGGATGGAGCTGTGTAGAGTGCATTTGCGCCATAACAGCCGGCGGCAGTGCTTGCGGACCAGGCGCCCGTTTGTGTAACTTGACCGGTATCACTGTTGTCAATGACTAGATCTCCAGACAGAAGTGTATAGTCTGGATTCTCCGCAGTTGCAGCATAGCTTAGCGTGGCAGGCATACAGACAGTGAGCATGGTCATGATGAGGAAAGATATAAACCAACGAGACGTAAGGTTATACATAAAGTCCTCCTCTTAATAAGTTGTATGTGATCCCAATAATCTCCTTTCCTCCTTAATGATAGCGATTACATCATACAATTTGCCCAATGAAGAGAACATAAATAAAACTATTGTCACTTTAATTTTTCTACTGAGTTCCTTATTAATAGGGAAGAAATGAACAAAACAGCCCTGCCGCCGGTGATTCCCGGCAGGCAAGGCTGTTGGATAAGCACATTCGCCTACTTAAACTCAGCTTGGATGTTAGTAAGCAGTTTTTTCAAAGCTTTCGACGCAAGGGTGAACACTTCTTCCGGTTCCTTTTCTTTATACATAGGTGCCCAACGCAAGTGCGGTTCTAAGGAAAGGAATCCATGAAAACCGGTGTCTTTCAGAGTAGCAAGAAGCTCTGGCAATTCACCGTCTCCCTCACCTGCTGGCACAACATGGCCGGTGTCCATTCTGGCATCTTTAATATGGATATAATCCACATAATCCTTGAGGAGCGGGTAGGCATCCGTCATTGGTCGAACACCTTCCTTGACGAAATTGCCAGGATCGAATGCGCTGCGCAACCAAGGGGAGCCTATCGTTTCGAAAATATCATGGCAGCGCTCTGGTGTGCTGCCATAGATATGGTGTTCATTTTCATGTAAGAGGATGACCTTTTCTCGTTGTGCTATTTCACACAGGATATTTAAGCGTTCCATGACCTGCGCTCTGTACATTTCTGGTGCTGCTTCCTTTGGGTGAAAGAAAGAGAAAATACGGATATAAGGAGCATCCAATGTATGCGCTGCAGCAATGGCTTTCTCAAATTCAATGAGATGCGGTTCGAATGGATCTGTAATTTGAATTTTACCAATTGGTGATCCGATGGCACTTACTTTTACCCCGTTAAAAGCTAAGATTTGCTTTGCGTCCATCAACTGCTGTTCACTGAATTGCAGCACATTAATTCCCCACATACTCCGGAGTTCCATCCATTGGATGTTCTCCGATAAGAGCTCGTGGATTTGATGCTGAGGATCATGGGATATTTCATCGGCAAAGGCAGATAAGGTAAACAAATGATTTCGCTCCTTTTGTATCAAGCCCATATGAAAGCGTTAGGATACCTATGCGCTTAGTTATATTAAGATTTAGGAAGAGGTCTTAATTCCAAAGCGAACCCTCCGTTTACAGCCATCGGAATAGAAATTCGCTCTCCACTGCGTACCGTGAAAAAGGTTGTTTTCAATGCTCGCATGTTATGCTCATGCAAGGAAGGACGCACTCTCTTGCTGTCCAGAAAGCGGATAACGTCTTCGTCCGCAGGAGGAACAGCGCCAAGAGCTGCATCAAAAGGCAGCATGTTGGACAAGTCATCACTATACAAAGTGGCCTCATAGTTGCCTTCTGCTAAAAAATCCAGATGAACTTCCGCAATTCTTGGACGTCTTGCACAGATGCCCCCAATAAACCAAAGCTCGCCCTGTCGCCGAGCCATAGTCACATAACTGGCTGGCTTTCCTTCCAACAAGCGTGTATCGTCCCAGACGACAGGTACTTGTTCGAGAAACTTGCGGCAGGGATGATTAAGCAAGACAGAAGCCTTTTCCGCAAGATGAAGGGTATAACTGGTAAATATGACTGTGAGGGCTGTCTGATGTGCATCGGATGTGCATGTTTTGAATGACGAGTAAACCACCGGTGTATAATCCATGGGTCCAACCGCATTACGAGTGAAAGGTAATGTACAGTTGTGCGCAGCGTCGGGGCCTGCTAAGGAAAAGTTGCTGTAGCCCTGATAGAATTCGCTTCCCATGACGCCTTCGTAAGTCAGAACATGGGGCCATGTTCGACTGGCTCCGCTTGGCTTGGTAGTGCCGTGAAGGTTGAGCATCAGACTTTTGGAAGCAGCAAGCTCAGCTAACATGTTGTATTGACGAATGCGTTCCTGAGAATCGGATTCGAAGAAATCAAGTTTGAGTCCGGCAACCCCCCACTCAGCCCACAACGTCATTTTCTCCTCGGCAATCTTCCGATCGCGTAAATCTTGCGTATGTGCCCAGATCCAGATTCCTACGTTTTTGGCAGCAGCGTACTGAACTAAGGCAGGAATGTCAACGTTCCCGGACCAGCCACCGTCAACAAGGGAGTACTCATAGCTCATGGCAGCCGCTGCATCCACGTATTCCTGCATGCGTAATTGATCTAAATGTGCGCCTTTATCGGACATCCAGCTCCAGAGAACACGCCCTGGCTTAATAAATGAACGATCGCTAACAATGGAAGGTGGATTCAGGCTCTCCAGCACATTGGAATTCACTATGGTATCGAGACTGCCGATAATGACTGTTCGCCATGGTGTTACCAACGTTTGCTCGCTGACCGTAAAGCTCAACTGATCAGAGGCACGCTGGATAGTTAAAAGAAGCGGATCTTCCTGGCTAGAGATAAGGTGCGAGCCGCCATAATCACCGCCGAATACAGCTGCTTCTGTATATAACGCCCACAGCGAGCGACCGAGCTCCAACAAAAGTGGAAAGCCCCAAGCATTCTGATAGACATCTTCAAGGGGGACAGGATGGTAGAAATCTTCGTAAGAAAATAATAGCTTCTGCGCGTATAGATTCACAGTATCCTCGGGAACACGGAAACCAGTGGCTTCTCGATAGACAGTTATGGGGGTGTCAGATGGCAGAATGAGCCTTACCGCAGCGCCGTCATTGCTGACCCATGCTTCCGCATGAAAGACACGATTATTCTTTTTCAGAATCCAAGTCAGGCAGTTGGCGTGGGTGTGGCATTCAGGCTTTTTGAAAGCAGGGATAATAAACGTTTCCTCTATCGTCTTAGACTCTGTTCCTACAGCTATCAGCCCTTGTGTGAAATCACCAATGCTTGTATCGAGCCCAAGAGGGGTGCGCGCGATAACGGTTCGCTCGCCCGCAGTTACTTGATAAGACAGACTTCCACTCTCCAATAACATCGTCAGTTGAAGGCGTCCATCCGGTGAATAAATGTGCTGTTGATCCATTCTTAATTCCTCCGTCGAGTCATAATAAAGCTATATTATAGTTCACTTATTTCGCTTCAAGTCCTAATTCGCACCGTGCTGTGCGCCGGAAGAAGGTATGTTTGTCTTGCAGGAAGTGAGACATAATCTCTCTACCCTTGGCACTATGGCAGCGTACGGCGGCTCTGGCAAGACTGATCTCCGCGTGAGCCATCATATAATTGGAATGTCCGATCGTATGGAGCTTCATCGCGTAACCTGTAAGGCCATCTCTGGATAATAAAGTATCCATCGCCTGAGATAGACGGCTATCCGCACGTTCGGCAGCCGCTGCAGCAATGTTCGTAATCCGTTTGAAAAATGGATATTGAACCATATCCTCACGCTCTTGATCATAGATAAACATCCAAGGATGTTCGGGGCCGTATCCTTCGGTTTCGGCAATGAGACGAGCTAATGGCTCCACTGGCGCGGGATGCGTGGAACGTCCTGCGAACATAATCAAACGATTGATGTAGGTAAAGTCATCGCCATAATGATGTCCCCAACGGAATTGACCGCTGTAAATTTGTTGCATAGGCAAGGTTTTGTGTCTACCCTGAGCAATGGCAGCAGCCAGGAGGTTGGCGATCTCGTCGCCGCCTAGCGCAGAGCCAAACCAAGCCAAAGCATGGGCGGTTAACCCTCGCTTGCCCCCATGATAATTATTCTCGAGCAGCGGAAGTGCAGTCTCTGCTGGACGACGCAACAAGGCGAGGAGAGCCTCTTCATCTCCGTCAGCTACTCGTGTCGCCAGCACGGTAATATCTGGCGGTTCCGCTGCGGAGAATGCCCAGTCCGGTAATATCTCCATTTCAATTAATTTATCCTGCAGTGTATCAAGATCGATGTCCCTGACACCACAATTCATATCTACGGCCATCGAAGCTGCAAGACCAATGGCATACCCAGCGTTCTTAATGTCCGCATTCATCCGACAAAAGCTCGTTGCATCGCGTTCCCCTGACATGGCTTTTGCAGCTATGAGCAAACCTTCTTTACCTTTAGGAATGAAGCTTCCATAAGGTATGCGTAATCGAATTTCTTTGCCGGCACCAAGTCCACCTAATCTAGCAAAAGGGGAGGAGGTGAACGCATGACTGTCAGCTCTTGTATTGGCAACGGCAATGACGTCGTCATATAACTTGTCATCCAGAATATCTCGGACGGTCAAATAATGTTCTCCTTGAAGCCGGCGAGACTCTCTGACTGTCACCATCGGAGAAATATGATGCGGAGAATTCTTGTAATGTCCGTCACGAACAGCACGCAGTCGCTCGGAGTAATGATTAGGGTGGCAGATACCGCGATCATTATAGTAACGATGCATCAAATAACTTGGGAAAGGATAGAGTTCCATCCCCCATAAACTGTAACTTTGCACCATGCCTGTGTCTGAATCGCCAATTTCGTAGCCGGCACCAGCGAACTCAATCATATCTGCATTTCCTGTGGAATCAATGGTGACTTCGGCTTTGATGGCAAATAGTCCGTCCTCATTCGCAGCGATGACACCCTTTACACGATTTCCATCCATAAGCGCTCCACAGGCGACTGTCCCCGAAAAGATCGCAACACCGTGCGTCTCTACACAGTTATTGAGAAAGGTAGCGTAGGGAATGCCGCCTTGTTCTTTCATATCTCGTTTCTTGTGCGTAAAAGCATTAGAGCGCTCGCCAGTCTGCTTACTCATACCCTTGCGATAACCATCGTAATAATCAATTACTCTGCCTAGCGTATGTGTGCCGCCAAATAGGGAGTGAATCTCGATTGCAGCTACTTGCTTCTTAGATTCTGCAGCAGCAAGCATTGCCATGCCACCGCCCACGCCAATACCAATCACACAGACATCGACTTTAATAGGTTGTGATAATAACTTCACATAAAGATTCTCGGGGATACGATTTAACTGAACCGTCATGCCGTCATCCTCATAGGGAATAAGCTTATTTCGATCAAAAGGTTGACTTCCCTCGCGCAGGAGTAGGAGCTCTTCTCCACTACGATCAGGTTCAGATGGATATGCAACAGCCCATTCCACAGCTGCAGAAGCCTGAGCCCATGCATCTGCCACATGGCCTAGTGTGAAATTCCAGGGCAGCGAAGTAAGAGGTCGCAGACCTTCCAACTTACTAACTAGATCAGTCTCATCCCCTGTAAGTAGAGCATCATAGGCCAAGTGATTCGTATGTGCTTGCTCGAAACCGGCGACCTTCTCAGTGAGATACGAAGAGAGTTGCCAACTCTTAGACACCCGTCTGGTTTCCAATTTACTGCGTGACGCATACAGACTATCGGCTTCATCCAAATAAGCGAATTCGATAACGGTTGTGTCTTTACGAGTGGAAGGATGCAACCGGAGGCTGCCTTTCACTAGATCCAGTTCGTGTTCCGCTTGACTCATATCTATTGGAATTGCCAAAGATAACAAGTCGATATTCTCCATATCAAATGTCGCATTCACCCTAATTTCACCATGGGCATAAGGTCTATTTTGTAAAATGCGAATAAGGTTAAATCTTTCTGTCGCATCCAAAGCCTTACGCGTTGCAATATGCATAACGCCAAACGGCGTAGCCAATGTCACTCCGGAGAGACCAGTACGGTCACGAGTCACACCAACAGCTACCGCTGCATACAGGACGGTCACGCCAACATTTTCTAATTCATCGATCAGCCATTGGCGGGTTAAACCAGCAGGAGCCTGGGCTTCCCGGTCATTACGCATTGTAAACAGACGGGCAAGCCATTGCGGACAAGTTAGATTCATCCGTTCATGTCCTTCAGGACTAATAAATGTATGATTATAAGCAGCAATTTCCCTTCCAGGATACTCACGCTTCTCGGCTAGCACAACATTCAAGCCGCTCTGAGCTGCCTGGATCGCAGCCATACATCCCGATATTCCTCCGCCGATCACGACGAGATCAACCTTTTTCATCTAAGTCTCTCCCCATAACCAAATAGGCTGCCGTGAAGCAGCCTTGGTTTCTATTTTTTTAACCTTTCACAGAGCCGATTGTTAACCCTTTAACGAAATACTTTTGAAGAAAAGGATACACAAGAATAATAGGTCCAATTCCGATGATGGCCATGGCCATACGTACAGTTTCTGTGGGAATTCGATCCAGCTCCAGATTGGCGACAGTGGAATCAACCATTCCGGAATTTAAATATTGCACTTGTGAAATGACCTTATACATAAGAAACTGCAGCGTGATGAGATCATTGTTACTGATAAATATCATGCTAGTAAACCAGTCATTCCAGTATCGAAGAGTTTGAAATAAACCGATTGTTGCCATGACAGGTAGTGACAATGGAAGAATAATTTGTGTGTATATTCTGAATTCAGATGAACCATCGATTTTGGCGGATTCAATAAGCGCCGGCGGAATCGTATTGGTAAAGAAAATCCGCATGATAATAAGGTTGAAAGGCGAAATCAATCCTGGAATAATGAGTGCCCACAACGTATTCTTTAATCCGACACTTGTGTAAAGCAGATACCAAGGCACCAAACCGCCATGAAATAACATTGTGAAGAAGACGAAGAAGGCGATGATGTTGCGATAGGGTAGTTCTCTACGAGATAGTGGATAAGAAAACATAGAGGATATTAGCAAACTCAGGACGGTTCCTACGACAGTGACGAATATGGAAACACCATACCCTTTAAATATTTTATCTGCGTCTTGAAATAGGTATTTATAGGAAGCGAGTGTAAAATCTTTCGGAATGAAATTATATCCATATTCGAGAATTTCTTTTTCTCCAGTAAAAGAAACAGCGATGACTAGCAAGAGAGGAAAGAAGCAGGCAATTGTAAGTACGATAAAGATGATGTTTAGAGTAATATTCACTGGCATTGTTACAGCGTTGGCGTCATAGAATTTTTTTCGTTTGGTTACCATGACCTTCTCGCTTATTACAGGACTTGATAGAGTTTTGGCCATTTGTCACATCTCCTAAAACAAAGCGTTCTCTGAATTTATTTTTCTAACAATCGCGTTTGCCGTTAGTACAAGAATAAGTCCTACAACAGCTTGATAGAAACCAGCTGCCGCAGACATGCCTACATTGCCATTAAGCAGGAAGGAACGGTACACGAAGGTGTCGATGACATTGGTTGTCTCTTGAATAGGACCGCTGTTTAAAGGGACTTGATAGAAGAGGCCGAAGTCTGCATTAAATATTTTGCCTACATCTAAAATAAACAGAATCGTGATGACTGGGAACATGAGCGGAATTGTAATATGTCTGATTTGCTGCCATTTGCTTGCTCCATCAATAATCGACGCTTCGTAATATTCATGATCAATTGAAACGAGTGAAGCCAAGTAGACTACGATCGAGTAACCGACGCTTTTCCACAAATAAACAATAGGCAAAATGTAAATCCATACATGCGCGTTGCTATACCAAGAGAGAGGTTTAATGCCCAAAGGCTCTAGAATGTTGGTATTAATATAGCCAGAACCGCCTAGAAACGCATAGACCAGATAACTAACGACAACGTAGGAGAGGAAATGGGGGAACAATAAACTACTTTGATAAATTTTGGCTAATCGACGATTTAATACTTCGTTCAAACCAATGGCTAAGAGAATGGAGATGACGGTGCTAGTCACAATGAACACAATATTATATAGCACTGTATTTTTCGTTGCGACAAGTGCAGTATCGGTTTTAAACAAATAGATAAAGTTATCAAGGCCATTCCAAGGACTTCCGAAAATGCCTTTCGCATAGGCATAATCCTTAAATGCCACAATGACGCCAAACATGGGAATGTAATTATTAAAGATCAAGATGGCCGCTGCCGGAATCATCATGATATAGAGTGCTCTAAATTTGACTATATTACGTAAAAATTGGAAGGTATGGGACATCAACAAGCGCTCTTCAACTCCTTCTCCGTGATGTCTGACAAGATCAGGAATGAGGTGCTGCATCGCATTCTCATTCCTGACAAGTGCAGATATCTAGTACTCTATTTTTTTGTTTTCAAGAACTCATCAATTTGTTTCTGTTTCTCTGCAAGTACTTTGTCCATGCCCGCTTTCTTCAACTTCTGGTTATACTCAGCCAAATCCTTATCCGGATCCATCACGCCGGTTCCCAGCCCATCGTTATAGGCGTTGTAAATATTAACAATAGCGGATTCTTCATTTTTCACGTTCGTAGCATCATAGGAGAAACCTAGCAGAGGGGATACTTTGGCATTCTTGTTGTAATCTTTGAATTGTGCCCATTTGTTCGGATCTTCGTTATCCCACAGATAGTTCAAGAATTGGTTACCGATTTTCCAGTTGATGCCTGGTGCGTAATTGGCCGATTTGTCCGTCTTTTTGATGACAGTGTCATTCACTTTGGTATAGTGGACACCTTCTACGCCTTGTACCAGTGTGTTAAGAATTTGTTTGTCTGTGTGTAACAGGTTCAGAAGCATCATAGCGCGCTCAGGATTTTTGGACGTTCTGGAGATGGAAGTCATGGCGCCTGTAAGACCATTTGCTGCGATATAAGGTGTTGTTATATTTACTTGTACATATTCGTATGTTTTACCTGCGCTCATTTCTTTGTCTTTGCCTGGTTTGAGACTTTGCCATTGGGCAAATAGGGTGCCTGCTTTATTATAAGCTGCAGCGTCTTTCTGCGTTGTCGGATCTTTTTGGAAAAAGCCTTTTTGATTCCAAGATCTCATCAAGTTGAATATTTCTTTGACTTCTGGTGTTTCCCATTGGTTGAACACTTTCGTATCTTTACCAATGGTGATCGCGCCAGGTACTTGTCTGGAACCAATAAACTCAAAAGGTGCAAATACAGGGACATTACCTGTAGCCCAGAATGGAACGACTGTGGACGGCTCTTTATCTTTAATCGTTTGCAACATAGGTTCTAAATCTTTGAGTGTTTTGATCTTCGTAATATCAAAACCATATTTGTCTATCATCGGTTTATTTAAAACGATACCCTGATGAGCTGCGATCTCCTTCTGTACAGGAATGGCGTATATTTTTCCATCGATTTTGTTGCCATCCAGCAGCAGAGGATCAATTGTTTTCTTCATGTCCTGACCATATTTATCAATTAACTCATTCATTGGCGCGAAATTCCCGGCAGCTACTTTGGCGCTGAAGCCATCAGTTCCGGTACTAAAAATAAGGTCGAAGGGCTCATTGCCGGCTACCATCAGATTGATTTTTTGCGCCCAGCTTCCGTAATCGACTGGAAATAATTTAACAGTGGCATTGATCTTATCCTTTAAAAGCTTGTTTAATTCCGCTTCAACAATTGCCTGATCCTTTTGCTCGGAACCTCCGGAATAATAGAATGAGAGCTCCACCGGTTTTAAGTCAGCTACTTTAATCGTTGGTGCAGGGGCAGCAGACGAGGTGACGGGATTTGCTTTCTCTGCTGTGCCCGAGTTTCCATTGCTGCAGCCTGCTAATGCCATTCCCATAGGCAGAACAAGTGCCAATAATGATGATGTCAGCTTCAGTTGTTTCATAGTAACCCTCCGTATTTAATATTGAGTACGGTTTCATTATAGAATTGCTCAAATTCGAAATGAATAAACAAATCTACTGCGGCATTTGAAAATCTAATGAGTATTGTGCAGCAGTAGAAGTATTATTGTGTGTTATAGTTTTTCATGGGGGATAGAGGATTGAAGTCATCTTCCGTATAGTCGTCAATATTAATATAATTCCGATAAATAATATCGGATAGATACTTCGCGTGCTGTTCAGTTAATTGCATCAAAGAGGTGGACGGCTTTTGTTGGCCTCGCATAATTTCTGTGTAGGCCGTCATTCGAATGGTGTCGCCAGATGTCCAAGGTAAAATAAATTTGGGTTCTCGTGGATAAGGGGACTCGGATTTGCCAGGCAGGAAGTCTTTTAGCCAAACGGGAGCTTTGTTGTCGAGTTGTCTCACACTTTGTGGGATGGGTATGAGATCACCACGCTCATACATGCTGTCCAAAAATTCGCTGGCGTGCAGATAGTTCCATAACTCGGCAACTTCATTCTTGTAAGGTGTAGCAGAAGAGATTACAATGGGGTGCTGTAGGGAAACCATCAACGCGCCTTTTTGCGAGCTTGCGTTATTAAGTGGGGGCAGGGCTACACCAGGCGTGAAATTCAGCTTGGAATTGCGGTGAAGTTCCGAAAACTCCCTGTTTGTCATATACATCATACCCACATTCCCTTGTTTAAATTGGGCCAGCGCTGTTTCCCGCATGAGAGCTGTTTCCCCGGGAAAGAGTCCGCCTTCCTTTTTCATTTGAAGCATGGTATCGAACCAAGACTGATAGACCATAAAATCATACTTACCCTTGGCAAAGTCAAAATAGTAATCTCCGCTAGATGTGCTGGCCATTTCTAGAGCTAACCGATAGGTTTCAATATCTCCAGCGGGGAGTGCAAAGCCGAATAGTCCATAACCAATGCCTGATTGAGAGAGCAGATTGGCCTTTGTCTTCAAGTCTTGCAAGGTACGAGGAGGTTGTTCGGGGTCCAGACCCGCTTGTTTGAACATATTTTTATTATAAACGAGCCGTAAGGGTACAAATTCCGTAGGCAGTGCAAAAAAATGACTATTTTCTCTGGTGTAATCCAACGCCCATTTCGGGTACTCCTGCAGCACCTCTGGCTTGGCTATTTTGGAGAGGTCCATTAGCCAGTTCTTGTAAATGTAGGTGCTGAGCCACCCAGATGAAGCCTGAAACAAATCAGGTGTTTGACCGGAAGTCAGCAGCATGTTCAGCGTTTCATCGTATCTTTCGCGAGGCAGACTGATGATTTCTACTTTATAGCCAGTATGCTTGGCATTGAAATGCTCGATCATGTAATCAAGGTTCTGTGTATGAACAGAGGACTGAACGGCCAATCGGATGATCGGTGGTTTCTCTGCTGATGCATCGGCCTCCTCGAGAATTTGACTGTTGGGATCGTTATTGCTGCAACCGAATGATACTGTAAGCGTTACAGCGATCGCAGATAATAATAAGGCAGAGCGAATCGAAAATTGCAATTTCAAAATAACAGCTCCTTCAGTATAATGAAATTTGAATTCATCCTGCAGTGCCCAAATGGAGGCGGAAGAGCATGGTTGCTTCAGTAAGCAAGATTTTCAATTATGTTCTATATTATCATGCAAGTCTAAGAAATAGGTTGCTTCTTTATTTTTTGATTTTAGTAATCATGCCTACTTCTATTATTTCCGTTACGATCTACATGAACTCTAATCAGACCATCAAAGAGAATATCAGCACCTCTGTTCAGAAAAATTTATCTATGGTGGAGAGCTTACTGATTCAGAAGTTTGAAGAAATGAATACCCTGATGGATTCTATTTATTTAAACCCGCAAATGACGGCGAAGCTTTCAGCAGATAGACCGGTAGATGAGGTTGGCATTGTTAATGAATTGGCCGACCTTGATAAGCTTATTGCTGGATATGTGTTACATAACAGTGTCAGCAACGAATATTCCCCCAAATTGTACATGCTGGATCGACCCGAATATATACAGTACAATTTCTCCCAATATGTATCTTCTTTGAAACTCATTGAGAATGACCAATGGTATACAAAACTTGAACCTAAAGCACGATTTCAATTTATCGGTCTGAGAGAGAATCATGGACCCCGAGATACGAATTATTCCATTATGCTAGGCAAACGACTCTTTGGTCTTAACAATATTGCCCTTCCTTATTCCGGACTATTAACGCTTGAAGTCGATCTCCAAGAATTCAATCAGATGCTTTCTCGTTTAAAACCATCACGAAATAGCTCGATTTTTGTTCTAGATGAATCTGGTAAAGTCATCATGACACCTGAGCTTGCACAGCTCAATACGAATATGTCGGACAATCCATTTGTCAAATCGATGAGGCTCCAACAGGCTGGACGCATGACCGATTCATTTGAAACTGATTTTTTGAACAAGCCTTCCTTGGTTACTTACCGCAGCATGAAGGAGCTTGGATGGACTGTTGTCAGCGTTTCGCCAGTCAATGATTTGAATGGCAAACTGATTGCTTTTCGAAATGTGATGTATGTCGTGCTAGCGGTCTGTATGGCACTTGCTATCCTCATAGCGGTGTTGCTCTCCAATAGTATTACCCGCCCAATTATTAAGGTGATTCGCTCGATGTCCTATGCTAAGAACGGTAATTTTGATATGGAAGTGACGTACGAGTCCAAGGATGAGTTCTCACATTTAGTTAATCAATACAATAAAATGATTCGGCAGATCAAAGAATTGTTCGGTAAACTCACGATCAGTGAAGTTCAAAAAAGGGACGCTGAGTTTAAAGCACTTCAAGCTCAAATTAACCCTCATTTTTTATATAATACATTGGATTCCATTAATTGGATTGCCTTACGACACCAAGTTCCCGATATTAGCAAAATGGTAACTTCACTGTCCGATTTCTTCCGGTACAGTTTGAATAAAGGGAATTCCATCATTCATGTAAGGGATGAATTGAAGCAGGTGGAAAGTTACCTAGCGATTCAGCAGATCCGGTTTCAGGAACGACTCTCTTATACCATTCAGGTGGAGCCAGAGGTGTATGATTGCTACACAATCAAATTAATATTGCAGCCGTTGGTCGAGAACGCTCTCTTGCATGGTATTGATCGGCGGCTTGGCCCTGGCGAAATTCACATTACCGCGAAGCTCGAAAATGAGTGGGTTCGAATTCAGGTTATCGATAACGGTGTTGGTGCGGATGTCGAGTTCCTGAATGCGATGCTGGGGAGTGCCAATGAAGAAGGCAGTGTGTCCTTCGGTTTAAACAATGTAAACCAGCGAATTAAACAAGCGTTCGGCAGTGAAGCCGGACTGCACTTTGCTGCTAATGAGGATTGTGGGGTTACCGTGACCGTTTCATTCCCATTCCGACTTGAAATGGAGGATTATAAGCATGAAATGGAAAATGATTATCGCAGATGACGAGTTGAATGTACGCCAAGGACTGAAAGAGGTCGTAAATTGGCAGGAACTAGGGATTGAAGTCATTGGGATGGCTGCGAATGGGAAAGAAGCCTATGACATGTGCATCGCGCATAAACCAGATATCTTACTGACGGATATTCGCATGCCAATGCTTGATGGATTGGAGGTTGCTTCCAAGTTAAGAGAGGAAGAGCCGCTGATGCGCATCGTTATCATTAGTGGTATTCAAGATTTTAATTATGTGAAGACGGCGCTCAAGCTGGAAGCAGACGGATACATCTTGAAGCCGATTAAGCTTGATGAATTAACGGAGACGGTTAGTCAGGTCGTTACCTCCTTAGAGCAGGAACAAAGTCGTAACCAGCAAATGGAAAGGCTCCAACAAAATCTTAAGGAATCGATGCCGGTGGTCAAGGAAAAGTTCATGGTTGACGTGCTCGCTGGGATCTTTAAGGATATGGAGGAAATTAGAAGAAAACTTGATGCCTATCAGATTGTTCTGGAGGATACCACCTCATGGAAGGTGGCGTTGTTTAAACTGGATGACTATGAAGAGGCTGTCGAATTCTTCAGTGAGCAATATCGGAATCTGTTGGCCTTCTCCATTCGAAATATTATCGATGACATTCTGGTTCATACCGAGCACGGGATGGCGGTAACCATCAAGGAAGATGAGTATGCGGTACTCTTTCCGTGTTCTGGCTTCAGAGATAGACAGATTATGGACGTCTGCCACAAGATCGTTCAATCGATCCATAGGTATCTGAAAATTCCGATGTCCGCTGGTGTCGGTAATAAAGTACATACCTTAACGGAACTTCAACTTTCCTATAAGGAAGCACGTGCAGCAGTAGAGTACAAGTTTTTTTCTGGTAAAAATTCCGTGATCGACATTAGAGACATCAGTGACAGTCGCATGGAACTGGATCTGAACGCCCTATTTGACAGCCAATTGAAGACGATTCAGCTGATGAAATTAGGAGATTCGGAAGGTGTACAGGTCAAAGTGCAAGAGATCTTATCGCTACTATGCGCTAGCAGATCTACACCTATTCGCTACGTTCAGAACACGTGTGCAGGACTGATTACGCAGGCATCCAAGGGGTATTTGGAACTCGGAGAAGAGCTGGAGGTCGCTGGCCTGCCTTTAACGGAAATGATTCAGGAAATTTACCTGCAAGAAAGCGCTCAAGAATTAATGGATATCACCCAGCAGTACATGGAGACACTGACGCGATATATGTCGAACCGGCACAAAAGTAAAAATAGTACAACGATTAATAAAATAAAGGATATCATCGCAGCTAAATATATGGAGAATCTTTCAGTTGCACAGATTTCAGAGGAGATTTTTTTGTCTCCTAATTACATTAGTCTGGTCTTCAAAAAGGAGACAGGGGAAAGCATAACGGAGTATGTGACTAAGGTGCGTATAGAGGCAGCGAAGGAGCTATTGCAGGACCAAGACTTAAAAATTCTGGATATTTCAGAGATGGTAGGTTACGTAAATGCCACTTATTTCAGTACTGTATTTAAGAAGTACACGGGTTTGCATCCTCAGAAATTTCGGTCTCTCTATCACAAAGAGTAAGTCAATAGGGAGGGGAGACTTTAAGCTAAATTGAGAAATATTTCCTATACAAATGGAACATTATGCTATAATTGGCGAGGAAAACATTTCTGGGAGGGGATTGGAAATGAACGTAAGTAAGCGCTTAAATGAACGAGTGACTCCACTGCTGAAGCGTATGATGGAAAATGGACCGGCTGGCTGTGCATGTACGGTAGTGCGACGGGGAGAAGTTCTTTATGAGGAAACCCTAGGATATGCGGATGTAGAGAAACAGAAGGAGATCACACTGGATACGATCTATCGGATCTATTCGATGACGAAGGTCATCACTTGCACAGCGGCGCTTATGCTGTATGAGAAAGGACTTTATCTGCTCAACGATCCATTAGAGAAATACCTGCCCGCTTTCAAAAATCAACAGGCCTTTCAACACAACGAAAATGGTACGAAGTCTTCCTCTCCTGTGACCAGTCCGATCCTGATCAAGGATTTGTTCACAATGACCTCAGGGTTAACCTACGGTGGAGATGGCACGGAAACCGAAAGGCTCACCCGTACCATGTTGGAGAGCGCTAAAAGAGAGACGATGGACATGCAGACATTGTCCAATGGACTGGCATCCATTCCGTTGGAATTTGAGCCTGGCACGCGCTGGAAGTATGGTTTCAGCCACGATGTTCTGACCGCATTGATCGAAGTGCTGACAGGGCAAACGTTTGGAGCGTTTCTCCAGAAGGAAATTTTCGATCCGTTAGGGATGATCGACACCTCTTTCCGGATAACGGAAGACAAGAGGGATCGTCTATGCACCATCTATGATCGTCCAGAGGGCGGGGCGCTGACACCGAATACAAAGATGGACGCTAGCTATCAACCCCAAAGCCGATATGAAAGTGGCGGAGCTGGCCTGCTTTCGACGCTTGGGGATTACAGCCGGTATGCGCAGATGCTCGCGAAAGGCGGGGAGCATGAAGGGGTGCGGATTCTTAGTCCGAAGACGATTCAATTGATGGCGACTAATCATTTAAATCCGCAGCAGCTGGGTGATTTCAATTGGCAGCAATTGCGTGGTTACGGCTATGGTTTAGGCGTTCGCGTCATGATGGATCCAGCTGCTGGTGGCATTAACAGTTCCATCGGTGAATTCGGTTGGGCGGGTCTAGCAGGGTCATACATGTTGATCGATCCGAAGGAAGAGCTGTCCGTTGTGTACATGCAGCAGTTGGTTCCAAGCCAGGAGCCCATCATACATCCGCGACTTCGGAATGCTATTTATGGGGCATTAGACTAACCGAAACTGTAGACCTGGCCTTATTGGCTGGGTCATTTTTGTTTGTATAGCCTCACCTTATGGAGGTAGACCTATTTATTCCAAATATGAAGTGAAATAGGAGGATACTCTTTACAGCCGCTCAGAGTTAGCTTAGGATGTAGAGAATAGTAATATGATAGCGGTTACTTGGAAGCAACATCCAGCGGGCGGGGAGGGATAAAGTGGATGTTAAGAACGGCGGATGTGCAAAAAAAGAAGTTCTTCACCAAAGTGTATCTCGTATGCATCTTAATTGTTTTTTTATACGCCAGTATTGCTGTTGGTTTTCTGGTCTATAAAAATATGGAGTCCCTCAACCAGAAGTGGGATGCCAATGCCACAAGATCTGTGGAACAGATGCGGGAACAGATGGACATTCGGCTGCAGGTAGCCTTTAATTTGGTATACCAATTGAAGCGAACGGAGCATTTTCTGAATTACAGCAACGATTCCACGCGCAATTACGCCAACATTACGTTGGTGTTGGAACAACTTAAGAAAAACAGGGAAGCTTTTGAGAACTATGGCTACCGGATCGATGTGATGAAGCCTGATGACAATTTGGTCATTACGACATTTGGTACCATTGATAAGGACAAGTACTATAAGGAAATGGCGCTGAAAAGCGCGGACATTGAGCAGATCGATGGGTACATCAAAGATTCGAAGTACTCCAATGTTGTTCTAGTCCAACAACGATTGTCCGAGATGGAGAATTACGGTTACGATACGATCTCTTTTGTGAAAAAAGAGCTTACCGGCAGGAATGACCTCATGTTTGTAATTTCCTTTTTCAAAGGTGGGTTTTACCCGGATTTGCTCAAATTAGATACCCAGGTGAACCGTATCGGCGTGCTTTCTGGTGACCAGTTAGTGGATGTCAAAGAAAATGGGGCTAATGGCGAAATTCCAGATGAGGTGCTGGCTCAGGTGAAGGAGCGGAGAGCTCCTTATGTCGAACAATACGGCGACGATCAGGCGCATCTTGTTAGTTCTTCTGTGCTGCCGAATGTCAGATATTTGTTCATGCTTACAGGGTATGCTTGGCAGCCGCAGTTGTCAGGCCTGTTGTTTCATTCATTATTGTTGTTCGGGCTGCTGCTTGTGATCGGTGCTGGCGTGGCTTTCTTGGCTTCACGGAATATTTATCGACCCATTCATAATGTGCTGACGATTTTCAAGGGATTGGATCAGGGCAGAAGAGGTGTCGGTGAAGAAGCAGTAGAGAGTACCGATGACATGTCCTTTATTACGGCAACCGCTGTGAACATCTCTCGCATGAATGACAGCCTGAAGGAAACCATCCAGAATAATCGGTTGTCCCTGCGTGATCATTTTTTACGCAATATGCTTTATGGGATTACCGGCGAGGCGGAGGTCAGGAACAATGCGGATAAATATGGGTTGGAGCACGTGCAGCATGATGTTACCGTTGTCGTGATGGAGCTCGTGGATGCTCACGACTTAGATGCGCAGTTCCCGGTTGAGACGGTGGTAGAGATTAAAGCGGGGATATTCAGGATGATCCTAGAGGCGGTCGAGAAAGAATTTGACTATGAACAAGTAGAACTGGAGCACAAACGGCATGTTCTCATCGTCAAAGAGCAGCAGATCGATCGGATGAAACGGATTTTCACCCATATTTTATCCGGCATTGAAGCCGACACGGAGATTCGGGTGGTTGCTGCCATTGGCCGTCCAGTTATTTCATTAGGCAACAGTGCAGAGTCTTATCAAGATGCAGTACGTTTGCTGGAGCGACGTTTCTCGCTAGAAAAGAATACAGTCATTACCGTGAATGATGTGGTGCTGCAAAGATCAGATATGTACACCTATCCACTAGAGCTCGAGCGTGAACTGATTACCTTTGTCCTACAAGGGAAGACAGACCAAGTACAGGCTATTCTATCTCGTATTCTGAATGAGCACATGGAGGAAAGTTATATAGGCGGGGAGAAGCTTGCCCGTTTTGTGCTTGCTGTCGATGTAACGGTGCATCGGATTCTAAATCAGATGAATAAAAGCTATAGGGAGTTATTTGGTCAAGACTCACTCTATGACGAGCTGAAGCAGACCGGGAACCGGAAACGGGTGCGGGAAAGAATATATGACGTGTTTGCGGTCATTATGGCGAGTATGGCGAACCGCAGTGAGAAGCAGGACCATACCGTAGCGGAGCAACTTCTTGCGCACATTCATGCACATTTCAATGAGGATATTTCATTGTCTGATATTGCTGAGCAATTTAACCTCTCACTGGGCTATATCAGTCTATTGTTCAAAAAGTTCACCGGGGAGAATTTCAAGGAGTACTTGAACCAATACCGAGTAACCAAGGCGAAGGAATATCTAAATGCCGAGGAAGTATACAGTATCAATGATGTGGCAGGCAAAGTAGGCTGCAACAACGTCAATACGTTCATCCGTATTTTCAAAAAGTACGAAGGTGTATCTCCTGGCCAGTATGCCAAGCGAAATGAATGAACCTACATCGAAAAGCAGTTATTGAAACCAAGCCCCGGCACATGCCGTGGGCTTTTATATTGTTAGCACTAGATGCTTACAATAATGTAAGCGTTATCAACGAAGTCGTGATGATCAAAATAATCAATATTGCCTATCCATCAAAATTATCGACATGCAGTAAAATAATAAGGATTTACGGAGAAAGGAAGCCGATGCTACACTTCAACCGTGAGAACCAAGCAGCAAGAGTAAGAGAAGGAGTGGGAATTGTCCATGAGTATGAAAACAACAATATGGGAACCAGGAGCACATGCGAGAGCGAGTACAGGGCACAGAATTTTGCGCAACTTAAAAAGAGACCGCTTTCTTTACTTGCTTATTGTTCCTTTTATCGCCTGGTACCTTGTCTTTCAGTATTATCCTATGCTGGGGTTGCAAATGGCTTTCAAAAAATACAGTATATACAAGGGACTATCTGGAAGTCCTTGGGTAGGTTTTGATAATTTTGTAACTTTTTTTAAAGGTCCCTACTTCTTAAGAACGTTGAAAAATACGATCTTGATCAGTTTATACAGTTTGATTTTCGCTTTTCCGGCACCTATTATATTGGCATTGCTGTTGAATGAAGTGAAGAACATGCTGTTTAAACGTACCGTACAGACGCTCACTTACTTGCCGCATTTTATCTCCATTGTCATTGTAGCGGGATTTGTTACTAATTTTTTATCTCCAACCAATGGCATTGTAAACTTGCTGCTAGCGAAATTGGGTCTAGAAAAACTGTACTTTCTGGTGGTACCGGAATATTTTCGAACCATCTTCATCTCCATGAATATATGGCGTGAAGTAGGATTTGGATCCATCATCTACATCGCTGCACTCTCTGCCATTCATCCAGAACTTCATGAAGCCGCTGTCATTGACGGGGCTAACAAATGGAAGCGAGTGCTGCACGTAACCCTGCCAGGTATTATGCCTACGATCATGATTATGCTGATTTTAAAAATCGGAAATTTGTTGGATGTCGGATATGAGGCCATCATTTTATTGTATCAGCCCTCTACGTATGAGGTTTCCGATGTCATCAGCACGTATGTGTACCGGACGGGATTACAAGATGGACGTTATGATATCGGCACCGCCGTAGGTTTGTTCAATTCAGTTGTTGGTCTGGTGTTGGTAATCTGTGCAAACAAATTAAGTAAAAAATATACCGAAAGCGGTTTATGGTAGGAGATGACCTATGAAATTCCTGACACCTGGAGAAAAGATTTTTTCATTGTGTAACTACATTTTTCTAGGCCTTTTGGCTGCAGCCACGTTGTATCCATTTCTGTATGTAGTCTCAGCCTCCTTAAGCTCATCAAATGCCGTGTTATCTGGAGATGTGGTGCTGTTTCCCAAAGAGTTAACGCTGCAGGCTTTCAGGCAAGTTTTGACAGAGCAGGGCATTTGGCTAGCATATGGTAATACGGTATTTTATACGGTAGCTGCAACCTGTATACAGATGGCCTTCACCATTATGGGCGCATATCCATTATCCAAAAAAAGAT
This sequence comes from Paenibacillus sp. J22P165, assembly GCF_059692015.1. Classification (NCBI taxonomy): domain Bacteria; kingdom Bacillati; phylum Bacillota; class Bacilli; order Caryophanales; family Paenibacillaceae; genus Paenibacillus; species Paenibacillus sp. J22P165. Next base: position 319,533 of record NZ_JCAUAP010000004.1, read on the forward strand.
TCATGGGCAGGACCCCGATCAGTTTCTTCATCGCATTTACGATGCTATTCAATGCAGGCATGATTCCTTTCTATTTGACGATCAAAGAGCTCGGTATGTTGAACAGCAGGTGGGGACTATTGATACCTTTTGCTGTAACGACCTTTCTGGTCATCTTGCTGCGAACGAACTTCCAGTCCGTACCGGAAGAGATGGAAGAGGCGGCTAAGGTGGACGGCGCTTCAGACTTTCAAATTTTGACACGCATCTATTTACCTGTATCCAAACCTGCGCTGGCAACCATTTCACTCTTCTATGCAGTAGGCACTTGGAACTCCTATTTCTGGGCTATGGTGTTAATACAAGATGAGAGCAAGATTCCTTTGCAAGTGCTTTTACGCAGACTAGTCGTATCTATGAATCCAACTGAAGGCATGATGGCTACAACCGATACAACCGTGTTGTTTTCTCAAGAAACCGTTATTTACGCCACCATTGTCATTGCCATCCTTCCAGTAATTGTGGTGTACCCTTTTATTCAAAAATATTTCACCGCCGGCGCTATGGTAGGCTCCGTGAAGGGGTAAATAGAGAAAGATAAGGGAGGTGGTGCCTCCTCGATAGGCACGAATCGTAGAGAAAATAAATCAATATCATTTTGTACAATCCTAGGGAGGTTGCATGTCAATGAAACGCAAAGCATGGAAGACCGCAGCAGCTGCAGCTGCACTATCAGTCAGTATGATTACAGGTTGCTCATCAGATAAGGAACAAACACAAGCTTCTCCTTCTACACAGGCATCACCGCAATCTGCATCGGCTGCTCCTGCAAGTCCGCAATCCTCAAAAGCCAGCTCTAAACCGATTACTTTAAGCATTCATATGCACTATGGGAATGGCGGTGGCGGGGATAAGGTATTTAATGACGAGTGGCCAGTCTTCAAAAAAGCGGCGGAGCTAACGAATGTTACCTTAAAGGGAACCGCTTCCAAAACACTGACCAACAGTGCTGAAGCTTACAATTTGATGCTGGCGTCAGGAACGTTATCCGATATTATTCATTTTAGTAAGAAAGAAGATGCCAACAAGCTTGGGGGAGAGGGCGGCCTTGTTGCACTTAACGATTTAATTGATAAAAATGCGCCTAACATCAAGAAGTTCTTGGACAGTCGTCCGGATGTTCGTAAATATTTGACTTCCGCAGATGGCAAAATCTATTATGTCTCCTTTGTCCCAGACGGAGCAGCCTCCACAGGGTGGTTTATTCGCCAGGATTGGCTCGATAAACTGGGACTCAAAAAGCCGACTACGGCAGATGAGTACTACAGCGTTTTGAAGGCTTTCCGAGATAACGATCCGAATGGAAACGGGAAGAAAGATGAGATTCCTTATTTTAATCGTCAATCCTTTGGCGTGTACTCGCTGCTTAACCTATGGGATGCCGGTACGGGCTACAAAGTAGACCCGAAAACGGATACCGTTGTCTATGATCCGATCAACCCTACTTACAAAACGGGGATGACGAACCTCGCCAAGTGGTATTCGGAAGGGCTAATCGACAAAGAAATTTTCACTCGTAAAGGCGACACTAGGCTGGTAATGCTATCAGATAACCTCGGCGGTTCTACGCATGACTGGTTTGCAAGTACGTATGGTTACAATGTGAAAGCCAAGGATAAAGTACCTAATGTGAATCTTGCGCCAATCCCGCCTGTAGCAAGTGTTACAGGGGATGTGTCCTGGTTCGATTACCGTGCTACAGTAAGTCCATCCGGCTGGGGAATTGCCAGTTCCAACAAGAATCAATTAGAAACAATCAAGTACATGGATTTCTGGTTCAGTGAGGAAGGACGCCAAATGGCGAATTACGGTCTGGAAGGTCAAACCTATGACATGGTAAACGGCAAACCGGTCTTCAAGAAGTCGCTGCTGGACACTGGTAATGTGTTGCTCAATCTGCAAAAGATGGGGGCTCAACAAGAAATCGGCTTCTATCAGAATTTTGATTATGAGAAGCAATATACGCCAGAAGGTGTGCTGTCTTCCATCGATGAGTATAACGCGAAGTATATTAAGAAAGTCAGCGTGCCGAATCTAAACTTTACAGTGAAAGAACAAGAGCGCTTGAAAGAGTTGGAAGGGCAAATTGAAACGTATCGTGTGGAGACGGGGCAGAAGTGGTTGTTGGGTGCTGAATCCGCCGAAGCCAAATACAACGATTTCGTCAAACAACTCAAAACACTGGGAATTGACGAAGTATTAAAAATTAAGAATGAGGCATACTTGCGCTATAAAAAAGGCTGATCGATCAACTTATTTCCGGGCTGTGCATCTTGTGGCAGCCCGGTTGTACGATAAACGCCACCAAAAATGAGCATTGGGGGGAAAATGAGGATGAGAAGGACAATTGCAATAAGTCTTGTATGGGTTATGATTCTTGGATTGCTTTCACCTGGGTTCGGTTCTATATCGTATGCTGCAAGTGAAGGCGATGCTAGTACGCACAGCAGTGTCACTACTAGTATTAATGAAAGCGTGTACAAAGAGGTAGTGATAAAGCCTTCAGCTGATGCCTATACCCTGAACTCAAGGGCAGACACCAATTATGGTAGTTGGGATTTACTTGTTCTGAAAAGGGATAACAACAGCAATACAAACCGCAAAATATATACGAGGTTCGCGCTGGCGGACCTGGGCATCCGGGATCCTCAGAAGGTTATCAGCGTCACGCTCCAAGTTTATCGAACAGATACGACGGGAACAACCGGCGGCGTAGGTGTGTACCCGGTCAATGATAATTCCTGGCAGGAGCTAGGCATTACGTGGAATAATGCGCCTGCCAATGTTGCAGATCCGCTAACTGTCGTCACGGTAGGACCGGCAACCAAGTTCTATGATTTCGATGTGACAGCTTATGTAAAGTCCCATTGGCAGGATGAAGCCTTGTCCTTTGCTTTCTTAGGACAGGTGCACGGCCAGCAGATCACTTTTGCCTCTAAGGAGCAGAATGCAGCAGGCGTGGGCAAAGAACCGCGGCTTGTCCTGAGGACGACTCAATCGCCTCTGACCTCCATTGAAGTCGTCAATCCGCCGCTGAAAACGGTCTATTATCCGGGTGATAAGCTGGATCTGACGGGTCTGGTCGTGAGTGGTCATTATGAAGATGGCTCGGTGACGCCTTTGACCGCTTACGCAGTGAGCGGCTTTGATAGCAGCGCGCCAGCCGCATCGCAGCAAATTAGCTTGACTGCCGAAGGTCAAACAACCCATTTCAACGTAGAAGTTCGCCCGCCATCTGGGGTGAATATCCCTACGTGGCCTGTCGGAAGTACGCTTACAGCGACAGGTACGTCTAAGACGAAGACAATTTTAACTTGGACCCAAGCCTTAGATAATGAGGATGTGACTGGCTATCGATTGTTTGACGGGGAGAATCTCATACGTACTGTGAGCGGTGATACATTGTCGCTTTCGCTCACAGGATTAACACCTTCGACATCGTATCACTTCCGTATCGAAGCTGGGGACAGTGAAGGGAATTGGTCGCCAGGTCCGGCGTTGAGCGTTGTGACTGAACTGAGTCCACCGGCGTTGCCACAGGTAACTGCGATTGCGAGCGGTGCCTTCAATCTGGCTGCTTGGACTGTGGCTGTGAATTCAGATGGCAAAGGCGTGTGGGAGACGTCAAGTGGCAATCTCGCTTTAACGACATATGCAAGCGCAGGGTCTGATCCGCTCCGGAATGTGATTGTTCATCCAACGCCGTTCATAGGTGACTTCGTCTGGACCGGTAAAGTAATGGTCACACCGCGCAGCGATTGGGACGATCTAGCTGTTGTGTTCAACTACGTAGATGAGAAGAACTACTGCTTTGTTTCCTTAAATAAAAGCAATGACGACGCGACCAACGGTATTTTCCGTGTCGTGAACAATTCGCTTGTTCAACTCAAGGATTTTAACATTGGCCTGCTAAAGCCTGGCACGGCGCAGGAACTAAGGATTGACCGGCTAGGTTCGATCATCCGTGTGTATCTGGACGGTGATTATATCGGTGAAGCGGAGGAATCTCAGTATACGACTGGCCGTGTAGGCTTCGCGAGTGCCAACGATCGCGTCACGCTTTCTGAAATGAACGTATACGGAACAGAGTTGATCGATCTGCTGCCGCCAAGCTCGCCAGGACAGTTCACAGCGGAGGCACAATCCTCGAAGGCTATTCGCTTATCGTGGACAGCTTCCACAGACGATTCGGGCATTAAGCTTTATTCTGTCTATCGGAATGGCGAGTTGCTTGGCACGACGAACCTCACTGCTTATGTGGATGAGGGGTTGACACCGCTAAGCGCATACAGCTATTACGTGACGGCAACCGACGTATCCAATAAGGTTTCGGAGCCAAGCGCCATCGTGACTACAACCACTCTGGAACAAGACCTGCATACGTTCCCGTTCAGTCACAAAATGATCGACAGCGCGCTCCGTGAGCCGCTGCTGCAATATCAACTAAGTCTGGAGTGGACGTCGCACAGTCTGCGAAGCGGTACCGCCCTGATGTATCTGACGACAGCTGCTTTATATGACCCTTCCTATAAGGGCAGCGACGGTACGATGATTAAGAATCGGATTCTAGCACATATTCGCAATATGCTAGTTCCCGGAAGCAAGCGGGAGCCTGGCGCGTCCGGTTCACTGGATACCTCAGCGACATCACTCGCAATTCAAGCACTTGATCTCGCTTCGACGATTCCTGCAGTCTGGAACGAGCTGACTTCGGAGGAGAAAGTCAAAATCAATCTCATCATGCAAGCGCATCTGGTAGCGGCGCATTGGGGACATGATGATGACAATAATTTCTCGACGGGTATCGATCAGTTGGGCAATTTCAACAAAGGATGGAATCCCAATTATGTGGAAGGCGCTATTGCCAGTGCGCTAGCTACGGTTCGTTATTTAGGCGGGGCAGACAATGCGAATGACTTCTTGCTCAGTTTCGATTATGACAACTTTATGAGCAAGCTTCAGGCAGCAGGACTTTCCAGCATTGCTTGGACTTTCCGTCAAACAGGCAAATCTGCGCTCGAGGCAGCGGTAAAGAATGAATTTACGTTTAGAGGCCACACGTTGGATCAACCCTTCGAATGGATGAAAGACCGCGCCTTGATTATGTACAACAAAACAGTAAAAGCACAGTTATCCAGCAACGATACTGTTCGTGCTTTTGTTCTTAATCCAGAAGGATTGCCGAATGTAGGCGTGATGGGAATGGCACAGGAATTTGACTCGGTGGATGCCAATGGGATTCGAAGCGACCTCGATTATGTGACAAGGGGCTGGAATAACAGCATTCTTAGTTTGCTGGAGGCTTATTATTATGGTGTTGCTTCATCGGGTTCGCCAGAAGATCTTGCATTGATCCAATCTCGATATGCAATTGGGAGTACTGATCTCATCTATAAAGCGGTAAATGGGTATTCCGGTTATGCGAAAGGGAAGTCACTTGGCATTCGGGATGAATTCACCGCAGATGCTAATGTAGGTTACGATTGGCTGAAGGAACTATGGGAGAATGTGATTAGCCAGCCCTCACTGATTCCATTGCGGGTAGTAGAACTTGAGCCTCAAGGCTTAGCTGTTGCAAAACCAGGTACTATCGTGCTTTCAGACGACAATGGGCAGGATACAGGTCTATTGGATGGTCAGTACAAAGTTACAATGAATATGTGGTATGGCGATAATGGCACACTTTACAAGCTCTATGAGAATGATGTGTTAATGGATACACAAGTTCTTACGGACAAATCGCCGAACGCGCAATCTGCAGTAACTTCCATAAAGAACAAGCCCAATGGTACCTATAAGTACCATGCTGAGCTCACGAATAAGTTCGGTACGAGCAAAAGCCAAGATATAACCGTTATCGTCAAACATGCAGCTCCTGCTAAACCAGTTCTCGCTAACGATAATTGGGATGGTGACGGCAATTTCAACGTTAACATGAACATGTGGTGGGGAACCAATGGTACGACGTATAACCTTTATGAAAATGGGGTACTTGTTTATTCGCAAGCGTTGACTGTGAATACACCAAATGCTCAATCCGCTGTGGCATTCTTAACGAATAAAGCAAAAGGTACGTATGAGTATCGTGGTGAACTTGTGAACGATGCGGGTGCTACATCCAGTGATACGATGATTGTCAAAGTAACAAAGCCCTAAAAGCCGTGAAGCGACTGAAGGCGGGAACGACTTATGTCGAGCAGCTTCTCTGGTTCATGCCGGGTTGATTTATTCAGGACAAAAGACGGCAGTCACAATCTTTGATAATAGACGCTAGTCTGTAAAGGACAGCGTATGAGGAGATGACTTGATGAAGAAGAATATGTCTATGTTCGCTTTCTGTCTGGTTGTTTTGTTTACACTGGCTTGTTTACTTCCGGGATGGGAAACACCTGCTTATGCGTCTAGTAATTTGGCATTAGGTAAAACAGCTGTCGCGAGTTCTGTGAAGAATAGCTCCTTAGCCGCCAGCAAAGCTACGGACGGTGACAGCACCACTACCCGCTGGGGCTCGAACTATTCAAGCAGCGAATGGATGTATGTGGATCTGGGCTCATCGCAAAATGTAGGCAGCGTGACTATTCAGTGGGGATCATCCTACGCTACGGCCTTTAAAATCCAGTTATCCAGCGATGCCTCCACCTGGACGGATGCGTATTCAACTACCAGTGGTGATGGTGGAGTTGACGCCATTACACTTGCAGCAGCAGCCTCAGCCAGATATGTGCGCGTGCAGGGGATTACGCCTGCGACGACGTATGGTTATTCCATCTATGAATTAGAGGTTTATGCACCGTCTGGAACGACGGATCCTGGTCCTGACCCAGGTGAAGAGCCTGATCGCGATGCATCTTTTGGACCGAATGGTACACACTGGCCATCTCTGATTCCCACGCCTTTTATGTACGACACCACGGTAACGAACATTATCGATGTCAGCAACTCTTGGTCGGCAATCAGCACGGCGATCGCGGCCGTGACGCCTGAACAGGCGGCAGCAGGGGTTCTGATCCGAGTCGCTCCTGGCACATTGACAGGCAACGGGGCCGGTTCAGGCAATACACCAGTTCTACAAAATCTTGGTTCTTCATCGTGGACGAAACGTATTACAGTGGCACCTCGTGACGGTTATGGAACGGTGACCATTACGGGAGGAGCTTTGATTAAGAATGTGCGAAGTGTGGCCTTCGCCGGACTGATCGCTGACCAGATCAAGCTGGAAGGCTGCGACCGCTCAGCCTTGGCTTGGACCAAAGTGACCCGTTGGTTGGCAGGGTACGGTATCGCGAACCAAACAACATCCATGGTAGAATTCAGTGAAGTTGTTATGCCTGATTCTCAAGTCGTCGATGGTGATGCCTCCGATTTCTATTCTGTGTCTTCCGGCCCTATTGACGGGTGGCGCTTCGACGGCATCTATCTTGCGCCTCATTTCTTTAATCCAGCTACTACACCGAAACCGCATACGGATACTATGCAATTCGCTGGTTCAGGGGCCTATACGAATATGACAATCCGTGATTCCGCTATCTTCTCCAGTAACAATTGCTCCATTCAAACAGGCAGTTTGAACGGGCTAGTCCTCGAGCATAGCTATCTTGCAGCAGGGAGCGTAGCTCGAAGCCGCTATCCTTTCCTTGCCGGAGGATCTACGGAAGCTGGGACAGCAGCATTCAATGGCAACGGTACGAACTTTGTAGCGCTAGACTCGGTCATTATTGGTGGAATGGGCTCGGCATCATGGACTTCCGCAACCAATACGAAAACCAGCTATGCTTATCAAGCCTCCCAGCAGCCAGCCAGCGGTGCTTGGACAGTTGATACGAGCTTGTCCGCTACGAATCCGACCATGCCACCTATGCCAAATGATACGTATTTGAACTCGATTTGGGGGAACTAAGTGAGGGAAGAAAGAAGCTGTGCCAAAAGTCAATTTAGACTTTTGGTAACAGCCTCTTCTTTCGCTAATGACCTAGGAGTAATGAACCTGCTTGCTCTGTTTCACGCAATCTAACTGGATTATCTCCATCTATTTGAAGTGGATTTCTCGAATCCGAAAGGTTAACTGTATTTCCTGTAGTTAAATTCCTTCAATTTGCTCGTTTCTTCAAATTTTATATAAATTAGCTGTATTTTTTCCATCTAATCATGAAAATAGGTCAGATTCGAGCAAATTAGATGTACTTTTTCCAGTTAATCGGCACAATCGATAATCAGCGGATGACACAACGAAACAGTCCCTGGGTTACATACCCAAGGGACTGTTTGTTTTGCGCCAATACAGCGGCGTAACGCCCGTTATTCTTTTGAACACGGTAGCAAAATGTTGGCTGGACGCGTACCCCAGATTCGTCGATATGGTAAGTACGGAATCGTCGGTATGAGAGAGAAAAACACACGCTTGTTTAATCCTTTGTCGTTCCAGAAAAGCCATCGGCGTATTGCCAGTATATTGTCTAAACGTTCGCATGAAGTGAGAAGGACTAATAGAAGCGAATTCTGCCATTTCCTCAATTGTTGGCCGCCAATCAGGTTCTTCATTCACTTTTCTGATCATGGAGTCGAAAGCATAAATTAGATCAGCAGATAGCGAACCACTCTCTTGGGAGGGTTGGAGAATCTGAAGCAGCAATTCAACGATTGCTTGACGGATAGCCGTGGAACGTAAAGGACTGGAGGCTTGAAGTGCATCTTTTAACCGTTGTAAGGCAGCTAGGGGTTGAATGCCCGTATGTACAATCCGCTGCAACTGATCTAGCTTTGTTCGAATGGTGGTAATCTCATGCTTAGGTAAGCAAAGCCAATCTTCATGCGACGGAGGGGAGAGGATAAACCACCAGAAGCGACTAGGTTCAATGACATTGAAACCACCTCGGTGAATTTCACCAGGCCGTGTATGAAACACTTCACCAGCTTTCGTTTCGTAGGTTCGATTAGCTAGCTCCCAGCTTGCTTTCCCGCGTTCAATAAAAACAAACTCGTAACCAAGATGTTCATGGTAGCCGAGTCGAAGTGCACTGTTAATTTCATCAAATCCGAAAAGAAGCAACTCAGGAACAGCCTCAATTGGCTCTTGATGCTCTCGATTATACGTCCAACGGTGCTTGGCGGCAGGGGCCATGACATCATCCCTTTGTACAGAATATGGTCCAATTGTTTCTGATACTACTCTGCAAGGAGAAGAACGTCAAGACAAGTTCAAGCGATATATAATATATCTGAAGATGAAAGGGAGGATGAATATGGCCATTCAAGCTCAGAAAACGTATAAAATAACGGAAGCGGATAAGGCGACATTTGAGAGAGACGGTTATTGGATCAGTCCAAAAATTTTGGATGACTTCCAAATTGAAAGACTTCGCAAAGCGCATGATCGCGTCTGGTCCGGTGATTATGATGGAGATGGGATGCCAATGAATCCATATCGACCTTCTGCTAATCCCGATGCCCTACGGAAGCTGGATAATGGGTGGTGGATTAACGACGACATTCGGGAAACCGTTACGGATCCTTTCATTGGAGAACTTGTGGCCGATCTGCTTCAAGTTGATGAGACACGACTTTGGCATGATCAAGTTATCTTGAAGCCAGGTGTAGGGAACAAAGAAACGAGTTCAGGAAATGTGGGTTGGCATCAAGATTATGGCTATTGGCAGTGCAGCAGTACTAGTGAAATGATTACGGTCTGGATAGCGCTGCAGGATACGGATTTGACGAATGGCGGTATGATGACCATCCTGGGGTCTCACAAATGGGGACTCATTCCTGACAGCAATACCTTCTTTAATCAGAATATGGATGAGCTAAAAGAGAAGTACGCTGGTGGGCGTGAATGGGTGGAGGAGCCGTGTATTTTGAAAGCAGGGCAAGCGAGTTTCCATCACGGACTCACGTTCCATGGATCAGGTGCCAATCAAACGAACGAGGCTCGCCTATCCATAGTTGCACACGTCATGCCTGGAGGCACGTCGTACCTTTCGGGTATCCAACATCATCCCAACATTCGATTGCTCGGACCGCGTCCTTATCATGGACAGCCTTTCGATAATGTGTATTTTCCGACGTTATTTAAGCGGTAGAAACGTTGGGAGAAATAAAATTAAAGTAGAACCTGCTTCTCCATGAAGCAGGTTCTTTGGCGTCTAAACAATCATTTTTCTTAGAATATAGTTAAAATGCACAGTTTTTCCGTATCAGCATAGGAAAAGACCCGTATCCTTACAAATTTAACCTATTTCTAAGTCAAGGAAACGTGATACTTTGTTGGGATAATGACTTCTTACTTGCGAGGTGTTGGTATGCCTATTCTGTACGATGAAGCCCATCAGTTGTTCCATCTCATGACTGCGCAGACAAGTTATGCATTTCAAGTGACCAAATGGGGACTGCTTGCACATACATATTGGGGAAAAAAGGTACGCACAGATAACCTTCACAGGAATTTAGAACTTCGCGCTCGCAGTACCGTCTCGCCTCGTCCCGACCCCTCGGAACCTGCGTACTCTCCAGATACCATACCGCAGGAATTTCCTGCCTACGGCGCTGGCGATTTCCGGGCTCCAGCCTTTGAAGTGCTGCTTGCAAATGGCACTTCCGTAACCGATTTGACCTACCGATCGCATCGCATTATGCAAGGGAAACCTACGTTGGAGGGATTGCCTGCAACCTATGTGGAAGCGGAGGAGGAAGCGCAGACGCTGGAGATCGAGCTCTATGATGCACAGATCGGATTATCTGTGTTTTTGACCTACACCGTTTATACCTCCTATGATGCCATCACTCGTTCAGCAAGGTTTGTCCATAATGGCCAGGAAACGCTGAGACTTCAGCGCGCGCTGACAATGAGTATTGATTTGCCCCATTCTGACTTTGATTTCCTGCAATTGTCGGGTGCCCATCTCCGGGAGAGGGCCATATATCGTCGGCCACTCACGCCAGGTGGTCATACGGTAGAAAGCAGACGCGGTGTGAGCGGTCATCAGCAGAATCCTTTCGTAGCGCTTCTATCCAAAGGGACGGATGAAGAGCAAGGAGAAGTTTATGGATTTAGTCTCGTTTATAGCGGCAGCTTCCTTGCGCACGCGGAAGTGGATCAGTTCTTTACAACGAGAGTACAGATGGGGGTCAATCCATTTGATTTCATCTGGCTGCTCTCGCCAGGGGAATTCTTTCAAACACCAGAGGTGGTGTTAGTATTCTCTGATCGAGGATTGGGGGGTATGTCGCGTATCTACCATCGTCTTTATCGAGATAGACTTTGCCGTGGCTCATACCGACACAAGGAACGACCGATTCTTATCAACAACTGGGAAGCCACGTATTTCGACTTCGATGCCGATAAACTGGAGCACATTGCCAAAGAAGGTTCAAGTCTTGGCATGGAGTTGTTCGTGTTAGATGACGGTTGGTTCGGCAAACGCAACAACGACAACGTGTCACTTGGTGACTGGGTTGTGAATCCGAGCAAACTGCCAGATGGGCTGCAGGATCTCGCTGATCGTATTGCGAGGCAAGGTATGCAGCTGGGGCTTTGGTTCGAGCCGGAGATGGTTTCACCGGACAGCGACCTCTATCGTAAACACCCCGACTGGTGCTTATATGTACCTGATCGGCGCCGTACGGAAAGTCGAAGCCAATTGGTTCTGGATCTATCTCGAAACGACGTTGTTGAGTACGTAGTAGAGGCAGTGTGCCGTGTGCTGGAAAGCGCACCAATTGCTTATGTGAAGTGGGATCTCAATCGGAATTTCACAGAGATCGGCTCCAAGCTTCTGCCGAAAGAGCGGCAGCGTGAGACGGCACATCGCTATATGCTCGGTTTGTATCAGGCGCTCGAGCGGATCACATCCAAGTTTCCCCATATCTTATTCGAAAGCTGTGCAGGTGGCGGTGGTCGCTTCGATCCAGGTATGCTCTATTACATGCAGCAAACATGGGCAAGTGACAACTCTGACGCGGTAAGCCGTCTGCAAATCCAATACGGGACTAGTTTGGTCTATCCACCCGTGACCATGGGGGCGAATGTGTCAGCAGTGCCAAATCATCAAATTGGCCGAATGACCCCCTTGCAGACCCGCGGCTACGTTGCGATGTCAGGATCCTTCGGGTATCAACTCGATTTAACAAAGCTGAATGAAGAGGAGAAGGCGGCTATTCGTGAACAAGTCGCCCTCTACAAAGAAATCAGAGGTATCGTGCAATTTGGCGACTTTTATCGCTTGTTAACCCCCTTTGAAATAGGGGAAGCTGCGTGGATGTTTGTTACAGAGGATCGGAAGGAAGCGGTAGTGTTCTATTTCCAGATACAGGCTGCTGTTGCGGGTCAAATAAAAAGACTGCGGCTTAACGGGTTGGACGAAAAGTTCAATTACCGACTTTTAAGTGGGGGACATATCGGGGGTTGTGGACAGGAAGACGTCTACGGTGGTGATTATCTGCAGCGAGTCGGGTATGTGTTACCAGCTCTCAAAGGAGATTACCAAAGCCTACTTATCCGTCTTGTGGCTAGTACTTTCGAGAGCTGAATACGGCGTAATCGTATATCCTTGCAGGGAGGGAGAAAGCCCAGCGGATGAAAATTCGGACCAAACTGTTTCTTGCCCACACGATCGTAGTTATTCTTTTACTGGGTTCATTAACGTATGTGATGGATAGATCCAGCAGTTCGATCATTTTTGGACAAATGAAGGAATCTGCTGGCTATTCGGTGTCACAGCTCTCGCAGAACGTCGATCAATTGCTGCAATCCTATGAGCAAATCTCTGATTTCTTTTACACGAACGGTTATTTTCAAGAGAGATTAGTTAGCACATACAACAACTCGCTTGCGGCGCTGCAGATGTATACGGATTATTTCGGACCTCTGCTAGCGTCGATGCGCAACTCCAAAGAAATCGTCAATTTATCGATTTATACCGACAACCCCTCTTTCCATTTCGGAGATATTAAGTATCTTACTGATGATTTGTACCAAGCCAAATGGTATGTAAATCAGCGTACCAATACGGGTGAGATTGCCCCTAAAACATGGTCCGTGGAAGGGTTAGACCCCTTGAACAGAATGGAACGTCTTCGTTTGACCCAGCATTTAAACAACCAATACCCCAATGCCAATCTTTACCTCACTTTAGATATCGATACCGCGTTATTAAAAAATCTGTTTGATAAGGAAAATACCCGCCATCAGTTCATTTTGCTTCTACCTAATGGAGACGTAATTATCGACAGTTACCAACTCCATTCTTATGGATTGAAGTCAACAGATTACGAATTTTATTCCTCCATTGCGAATAGTCAATCCGGCAACAGTATTCGGAAAGTAAACGGCCGGAGCTTTTTACTTACTTACGACACATTGAAAACGCGAAGCAGCAGCATGGGAATTAAAGTGATTTCCGTCATACCGCTTGAAGAGCTGTTGGCCAAAACAACCGAGCTCCGCCAAATCGTTATTTTCATGCTCATTGCCGCGCTTTCGGTGTCGGTTATACTCAACTATGGCCTTTCACTTGGCCTAACCAGAAGGTTAATGGGGCTTGCGTCAATCATGCGACGCATGGATTTGGACCGCCTACAGCCTATTTCTATCATTCGCGGGCGCGACGAGGTCAGTCAACTCGGGCATGTGTTTAACGAAATGGTCAATCGTATTCAACGCTTGATCAGCGAAGTATATGATTCAGAGCTAAATCGAAAGGAACTAGCCATTAAGACGAAAGAATCCGAGCTGTATGCGCTGCAGTCGCAAATTCATCCGCATTATTTATTTAACACACTTAATGCGATTCGCGGCAATTTATTGGAGCGTGGCGATGAAGAAAATGCTAGCATTATTCGGCTGCTCTCCTTGTCTTATCGAAATATTTTAAGCAAAGGAGGACAGATTATTCTTTTGCGCGATGAATTGGAGATTGTTGTTCCTTTTTTACGTATACAGGCGTTCCGTTATTCCAATAAGCTTTCGTATGACATCGACATTCCGGATTCGTTCAAAGTGTTCAAAATTCCGCGCCTTTCTTTGCAAACACTAATGGAAAATACGATCGTTCATGGGGTTGAGCAGAAAGTCGGCCATACCCATATTCGCATTCGGGCCTATATCGTAGATAACGAGACTTATAGCATTTCCGTAGAGGATGACGGCCCTGGCATTTCGGCAGCTAATCTCGATCGCATTCGTGAAAACTTGGAAAATCCGATTGATATGAATGAATCCAAGCAAATCGGCTTACGCAATGTTCATCAGCGGCTCATCCTCAAATACGGTAAGGGATACGGCTTGCAGATCGAAAGTGTGGAAGGACAAGGAACCATCGTTTCAATGCGTTTACCGAGTATTGAGGGGGAGTGAAGGTTCATGTATAAGGTATTGCTTATTGATGACGAACCCGGCGCGATCAAAACGATGAAGTATTTGCTGAACTGGCAAAAGCACGGTTTTAGCATTGGAGGCGAAGCAGAGAACGGCATTCAAGCGCTGGAGTTGTTAAAATCAGGTGAATTCGCACTGCTTATCACGGATATTCGCATGCCTGGTTTAAGCGGACTTGAACTGATCGCTCAAATACGTATGTTCTCTAACATTCCGGTCATCATTATGAGTGGATACGATGATTTTGAATATGCCAAAGAAGCGCTGCGCTTCGGTGTCAAAAATTATTTGCTCAAACCGGTTGGCGCAGAGGAGGTAGAGCCCATTCTGGATTCGATCAAGCAGGAAATCGAGCAAGAGCTGATTATGCAAAAGAAGTTACAAATCGGCATCCCGGCGATAAGGGAGCAATTACTAAAAAGATGGCTGCACGGTTACGCGGAACAGGACGAGGTAACAAGGCAGCTCGAACTGCTTGACATGTTGCCAAGCGAAACCAATGTGTTTTGTCCGCTCATAATCGAAATGGAGTTCCCGCATTTACTTGATTCTCGTTTGACCGAATCAGAAATTGGCATCCAGCGCTATGCCGTGCGTACGATCATAGAGGATCACGTACAGCATAGCGGGTATGTTTTTGAAGAGTCGGACGAACGATTTGGCGTTGTACTTCTATCCGATACGGCAGTAGACATGGTGATGACGGCTAATCTTTTGTCGGAAAAAATAACTAATGCTATCCAGCAGGATGCCCGTGTGCAAGCTGCGATTGGCATAGGCAATCCTGTTGTCGATCGCGTTTCCGAAATGGCAGCATCATTTCGAACGGCGGAGATGATGCTAAATACCATTTTTATTTTCGGCGCTGAAGCGATGCTGCCTGTAGGGCTGACCACACCTAGTCATACTTTGCTGAATGAATATGCGTACCTGACACAAGATCTGATCCAAGCCATTCGCATAGGAAATGAAAATCGGCTCGACGCCATGCTGAGGGAAATCGAAGACATGTTCTGCAGCAAATCTATACCCGATCATGTCATCAAATCGTGGACCATCGAACTAGTTATCGATTTATACAAAGTAAGTAAAGAAACAATCCCGGAGTATGATTCGATGTGCACACTCCGTATTAGAGAGTATAGAACGATCTTAGAAGCAAGATCCTTGAATGAATTGTTTGCCTATACCGGACAGAAGTGCTTAATGATCGCCCGCCAGCTTCAACCCTACAAGCAGTCGCAAACGGAGCCGTCCATCAAATTGCTCAAAAAACAAGTTAACGAACAATACATGAATAATATTAGCCTGAAATCAATTTCCGAACAGCTCTACATCAACGCCGCTTACTTGGGGCAATTGTTTAAGACATCCGAAGGGATATCTTTCAACGACTATTTGATGAAGATTCGCATGGAGAAAGCCAAGGAACTATTGGCATCAACATCGATGAGAGTTTACGAGGTGGCATTAGCTGTCGGCTATTGCGATTTGAACTGGTTTTATAAAAAATTCAAACAATACACAGGCACCAGTACAAGTGAATATCGGATGGATTATGAATAAGGGAAGCGGGAGTTCCTGAAATTACACGTGCTATTATCTATAATTCATCCTGTGGTTGACCGTCTGACAAGTTTTTATAATGGAAGAAGAGAGAGTTTCCTATTAGTAAGCTAATCGAAGGACCAGGAGGTGCGGAAGTGGCAACAGATGCCGAAGCTGTAGTACGTACGAAACGCATTCGAACAAAGCCTGGCAAGAGCAAATGGATGCTATGGAAAAAACAATATCAGCTATTGTTGATGGCATTGCCTACCTTATTCGTGCTTGTTTTTTCTTACGGACCTTTATGGGGTTGGCTCATGGCGTTTAAGCAATACACGATCGTGAAAGGAATATGGGGAAGTCCTTGGGTTGGATTAGACCAGTTTAAACGGCTGTTCAGCGACGATGAGTTCTATCAATCGTTACGGAACACGCTGGCGATGAGCACGATGAGTCTAATCACTGGATTTGTATGCGCGATCATTCTAGCGCTGTTGCTGAACGAAGTTCGGTTCACGGCCTTCAAACGCGTGGTGCAAACTATTACCTATATTCCTCACTTTGTGTCAGTTGTGGTTATAGTCAGCATCTCAACGATTATATTGTCTCCTGATCGCGGACTGCTGAATCAATTACTGATTGGTCTTGGCTTTATCGAGGAGCCAATCTTTTTCCTCTCCAAAGGTTCATGGTTTTGGGTCATTAATACGCTCGTTCAGCTTTGGAAGGAGCTTGGTTGGAGCACAATCATATACCTTGCAGTTTTAGCTAGTCTCAATCCTGAATTGTATGAGGCTGCCGATGTCGATGGGGCAGGAAGATTCAGTAAAATGTGGCACATATCAATTCCTGGCATGATGCCCACCGCGACAATCTTGCTCATTTTGGCAACGGGAACGATTATAAACAGCGGATTTGAAATGCAGTTCTTGCTCGGCAACAACGTAGTCATCGATTATTCGCAAGTGCTGCAGATCTATGCGCTGAACTATTCCTTCAAGCTTAGCGAGTATTCGTATGGTGTCGCGATTAGCATTTTCCAATCGGTTGTCAGCATTACACTTGTCTTGACCGTCAATATGATATCCAAGCGGCTCGGTCAGTCCCGAGTCATTTAATAAGGCTTGCAGGAGGATCATAGTGAAAAAATCAATCCGTATGGGAGATTTGATATTTACGATTAGCAATTACGTGTTTTTGCTCCTGCTGGCAGCGGCTACGCTCTATCCGTTTTTGAATTTACTTGCTATATCGTTCAATGATTCGAGTGATGCAGTACGGGGCGGTATCTATTTATTCCCACGCAAATTTTCGTTGTATAACTATGAGACGATTTTTCGCGATAAAACGCTGGTACGAGCGACTCTCATTTCGATCTCACGGACGTTAATCGGCACGGCATGTTCGCTCTTTGTGACCTCGATGCTTGCCTATGCACTCAGTCGTCGCGAGTTCGTCTTACGTAAAGTCATCAACACGATTCTCGTCGTCAGCTTGTATGTACAGGGCGGATTAATCCCTTATTATGTGCTCATTATGAATTTGCATCTATCTAACAACTTCCTCGTATATATTTTTCCACTTCTGGTAAATGCCTTCAATGTTATTATCATTCGCAGTTATTTCGATCAAGTCCCCGAAGCGCTGACAGAATCAGCACAACTAGATGGAGCCACCGACTTTCAAATCTTATTCCGTATTGTGGTGTTTGTCAGTTTGCCGGTCCTCGCGACCATTACATTGTTCGTTTCTGTTGTGCAGTGGAATGCTTGGTTTGACAGTTATTTGTTCAATAACAATGTGAACTTGACGACACTGCAATACCAGTTACAAAAAATATTGACCCAATCCTCAGAGAGTGTAAATCGATCTAACATCCTCAGTTTAAATGAAGGTGAGTCGAAGCTAGTATCGCCGCAATCGATCCGAGCTTCGCTGATTATCATCGTCACCGTACCAATCCTGTTCGTGTATCCCTTTATGCAGCGCTTCTTTATTAAGGGCTTTACGGTCGGGTCGGTAAAAGGTTAAATCAATCGGATCATATCCGTTGATAAATAAACAAAAAGGGAAGGGTGTTACGATGAAAAAAGCTTTTTACATACTCAGTCTTACGGCTATGGCGATTGTGGCGATTTCTGGATGCAGCAAAGACAACGGAGCTGATAATAAACCTTCAGCAAGTCCTACTGCTGCAAGTGGTACAACGGCACCATCCTCATCCACAGCCGTGCCTACTACTGACAAATCGCCGATCACACTTAAATTGACGGGACTTTATGCAACGTTTGTCCAAGACAATCCAGTCTGGAAAGAAGTTGAGAAGAGAACCGGTGTGAAAATGGTCGTCGAGGATCCTGTCATTGGCGACCGCAATCAAAAGTACGATCTGTGGCTGGCATCGAAAAGCTATCCGGAAGACGGTTTCGTAATTAATACACAGACCCAGCTTACCAAATATCGAGACGCAGGTGCCATCGTTCCACTGGATGATTTGATCGAGAAATACGGACAAAATATCAAAAAAGCGTTCGGTAAAAACTTGAACTTGCTGAAAGATCCGAAGGATGGGCATATTTATTCCATTTACTCTAACAATCCTCTGACGGAAACGCCTCCCAATGCACAAGGCTCATTCGTTGTGCGAGAAGATGT
Organism: Paenibacillus sp. J22P165; assembly: GCF_059692015.1. Classification (NCBI taxonomy): domain Bacteria; kingdom Bacillati; phylum Bacillota; class Bacilli; order Caryophanales; family Paenibacillaceae; genus Paenibacillus; species Paenibacillus sp. J22P165. The sequence goes on from NZ_JCAUAP010000004.1 coordinate 338,143, forward strand.
GCTGAAGGAAGCGGGTTACCCGCAAATTAAGACGTTAGATCAACTTTACAGCATTATTGAAAAGTTTTATAAAGCACATCCACAAAGCAATGGCAAGCCTACCGTTCCTTGGTCAGGAATTGGCGGTTACGAGAGCACATTGCTGTTGAATGCTCCGTCTGTTGTGGCAGCTGGTAACGTGGAAAATGGGAATAACGGAATCGGATTACGTCTCGATAATGGTGTTGTATCCAGTAATTTAATTCATCCCGATTTGAAGCGGTACTATCAATTTCTGAATAAAGTCAAAAATAATGGCATGCTTGACCCGGAATATTTCACCCTCACTGCGGATAGAACAAAAGCAAAACTAGCGGAAAACCGCATTCTGGGCGGATTCTTTCCAAACTGGTATTTACAAGAAAGTAATAATGCTATCAAAGCGACGGGCAAGTACGATATGATGTACGCGCCATTCCCAGTTACATTTGACGAAAACCAAAAGGAAATGCATGTAAACACAGCACCTTCAACAAGAAATGGTTGGAGCTGGGTTGTTTCGAGCAAGTCGAAGCATCCGGAACGTGTGATTCAGCTCTACGATTATATGATGTCCGATGAAGGCCAGAAATTGCTCGGGTGGGGACTCGAGGGCAGACACTATGAAGTTGTAAATGGCAAGCGCCAGGTGAAAGCAGATTATCAAGCCAAATTAACGGCAGATCCAAATGTCAGCTGGAGTGAAAAACAATTGCCGTTTGCCGGTGCTACCTTTGGTTATGGCGATGGAACCAAATTGGCTGATGGCGATTATGCAACTACACTGACGAAAGACTCGATCATCAACAATCTGGATCCTGTGTCCAAGGAAACGCTTAGCAAATATGGAAAAACGGTATGGGCCGACTTCTTGCCGCCAATCGAATTTATCCCTGCTTACTTAGGATCAATGCCTGTACCAGACGATGTGAAAGCAGAAAATGCGAAGACACAATCCATCTTTTTGAAAGAAGCACCGAAGATTATTTATGCGAAGACGGACGATGAGTTAAACAAAGCATGGGACGATTATGTGAAACAGATAAACGATGCAGGACTAGCGAAAGTCGTTACATCTTCAGCTAAAGCGTGGAAAGAATTTGTGGATAATACCAATAAGTTTATGAAATAAGAGCTTCATGATCTCATGCCTATTCGGTTAGGCATGAGATTTCACTATGTGTATAAGGAGGCCGGATAGGAGCTATGGGTATCGTTTTTATTGCAGAAAAGAAAATATTTCATGTGCAGGCCGGTCGTATGTCGTATGCTTTTCAACTGTATAAAGGAAAACATTTGACACACCTCTACTGGGGAAGAAGGATCCAAAGCAGCGATTTCAACTATTTATTAAGACCAACCTTTCGACAGTTTTCACCTTATCATGATCTAGAGGACAAGAGCTATTCGCTGGATACAGTCCCATTGGAATACCCGGCATACGGAAATTCAGATTTCAGAAGTCCCGCTTTTTCAGTGCAATTAGACAATGGTTCCACGCTTACTGAATTAGCTTATCACTCCCATTCGATTAGTAAAGGTAAACCTGAACTGGATGGATTACCAGCCACATATGTGGAAACCAGCGACGAGGCAGAAACGCTAGAAATCACCTTGAGAGACGATTTGTCAGGTCTGTTAGTTATCCTTTCTTATACGGCTTTTGAGTATCAAAATGTAATAACGAGGCATGTCCGTTTTGTAAATGATGGCGTGAGGAGCTTGAAGCTGGGCAAGGCTTTAAGCATGAGTGTCGATTTTCATGACAGTGATTTCACCATGATGCAGTTGAATGGTGCATGGGGGAGAGAGGCTGATGTCGCCAAGCGAAAGCTGGTACAAGGGATTCAATCTATTGAAAGCCGCAGAGGGAGCAGCTCGCCGCAGCATAATCCGTTCTTTGCATTGCTTAGACCGGGAGTCAATGAAAATCAGGGGGATGTATTTGCTTTTAGCCTCGTCTATAGTGGGAGTTTCGCTGCCGGCGCAGAAGTGGATCAATACAATGGAACGAGAGCTTATATGGGCATCAATCCATTCGATTTTGATTGGTTGCTGCAGCCGGGAGAGCATTTTCAAACCCCAGAAGCGGTGATGGTTTATTCTTCAAATGGATTAGGAGAAATGTCGCGAACTTTCCATCACTTGTATCGGAAGCGATTGTGCAGAGGGGCGTACCGAGATAGGGAAAGACCGGTGATCATAAACAATTGGGAAGCGACTTTTTTCAACTTTACAGCGGAAAAAATTAATCAAATTGTTGAAGTTGGACACCAGCTTGGATTTGATATGTTTGTTTTAGATGATGGATGGTTTGGGAAAAGAGATGATTCGACCTCCTCTCTAGGAGATTGGGTTGAGCATAAGGTAAAGCTTCCAGATGGTTTGAAGGGTTTGGCGAAACGCGTGGAAGGGAACGGCATGAAGTTCGGGCTGTGGTTTGAGCCGGAGATGGTATCTCCGGATAGCGACTTATACAGGGCTCACCCCGACTGGTGTATTCATGTGCCGGATCGGGCACGAACGCTATCGAGATATCAGCTCGTCCTTGATTTATCTAGAGGGGATGTGTGCGACGCCGTTATTGGCATGATCACGAGAGTTATGGCCAGTGCGCCGATATCCTATGTGAAGTGGGATTGCAACCGCCATCTGACCGAGATCGGTTCAGCGCTGTTGCCGCCGGAGCGGCAACGGGAAACGGCTCATCGGTATGTTCTTGGCTTATACAAGGTGATGGGAGCGCTGACTACCGCTTTTCCGGATGTTCTATTTGAGAGCTGTTCTAGCGGCGGCGGAAGATTCGATCCTGGCATGTTGTACTATATGCCACAAACATGGGCAAGTGATTGCAGTGACGCAGTCGAGCGAATCAAAATTCAATATGGCTTCAGTATGATCTATCCAGCTATCACGATGGGAGCGCATGTCTCGAAGGCGCCGAGTCACGTATTGTACCGTAGCGCTTCCTTTGAAACAAGAGGACATGTCGCGATGTCTGGTAATTTCGGCTACCAGCTTGATTTGACAAAGCTGACAGAGCAAGAACAGGAAACAGCCACAAGTCAGATTGCCGAATATAAAGAAATAAGGAAACTGGTTCAGTTCGGCGATATGTACCGGCTAAGAAGTCCTTTTGAACACAATGATTCAGCTTGGATGTTCGTTTCTGAGGATAAACAAGAGGCATTTATCGTGTATACCAAAGTATTAGCCCGGTATAATGAACCTCTTTCTCGCATTTATCTGAAGGGGCTTGAGCCTGGAATGGATTATGAAATCATAGGCAGCGATGCTAGTTATTCTGGAGAAATGCTGATGTATGCTGGATTAAATGTTCCTGTTTTAACAGGGGACTATGCCAGTTGTTCCTGGAAGCTGCAACGGAAAGGGATGAAGTCCGCGTAAATCGCGGGCTTTTTGGTGTATGTCGAACACTTCTAGTTATGGCATAATAGAATGGCTGGACATTTTTGAAAGGGAGGTAGATAAGTAGATGAGTCAATCATTGATTGTTGCTGTTGAGCGTGGTGACATTGAGCAAGTAGAGCAACTCCTGAGCAAGGGTGTTAACTTGAATGAGCAGGATAGCAGAGGCAGAACGGCCATTATGGCAGCAACCCATGCCAACAATCCTGCGATTGTAAAGCTATTAATTGAAGCTGGGGCCGATATCCATATCAAGGATGCCATGCAGGATAATCCTTTCCTATACGCAGGAGCAGAAGGACTTCTTTCTATTTTAAAGCTCCTAATCGAAGCTGGGGCCGATACGAAGCTGACGAACCGTTACGGGGGGAATGCGCTCATCCCTGCTGCAGAAAAAGGACATTTGGAAAATGTGAGAGTACTGCTTACAACGACAGATGTGGATGTCAACCATATTAACAATTTGGGTTGGACCGCGTTGCTTGAAGTTGCTATTCTCACCAATGGCGGACCCAAGTATCAAGACATCACCCGACTTCTCATTGAACATGGTGCAAACGTACATATAGCCGATAGGGACGGCGTTACCGCACTTCAGCATGCGAAACGAAATAGATTTACTGAAATTGAACAGATACTAAGACTTGCAGGAGCGAAGTAGGCGCAGCTACGTTCTCTTTTGATACGAGGGTGACTACCAATTCGTGTTTAGATGTATAAATTACATCTAATTTGCTCGAACTTGACCTGTTTTCATGATTAGATGGAAAAAACACATCTATTTTATATAAAATTTGAAGATACGAGCAAATCGAAGGAATTTAACTACAGGAAATACAGTTATCCTTTCGGAATCGAGAAATCCGCTTCAAATAGATGGAGAAAATCCAGTTAGATTACGGGAAGCAGAAGAAGCAGAGGAAGTACATTCATTACTCCTAGATCATTAACGAAAGAAGAGGCTGTTTCCAAAAGTCGAAATTGACTTTCGGGACATCCTCTCTTTTTATGTATATCCCGCTGGCGAAACACCTGTAATTTTCTTGAACGCCTTATAGAAATTGGAGTAGTCCTCGAAGCCTGTCATTTTACATACTTCTGCTGGTGGAATGGATAGTTTTAGTAATTCAATAGCCTTCGCAATGCGTTTATGAATAATGTATTGTTTGAAGCTATACCCTGTTACTTTTTTGAAGAGATGAGAGAAGTAATAGCGATTAATATAGAAGACATCCTCGATGTGCTGGAGTGTCAGTTGCCGATAAAGGTGGTGATGAATGTAAGTGACGATATGTTCGATTTTGGCATTGTAGTTGCCCTCAAGCTCAAACGTATGCAGATGTGTGGCGATCAGCTCATTGAGATGAATGAGGAGTCGGATAAACGTTAATTCAATGAGCACTTGACTCGCTGGTTGCTGATTACGAATATGTTCTTCAATCTCCGTGAAATAGCCGCTTAGTTGTTCTATTAGCTTGCTCGGGATGCGGTTAAAGCTTCCGGGCTTTTTGCGTTCAAAATATTGCAAAATCGGATAGTTCATCTGCTGATAATGTTGGCAGAATTCCGGCGTGAAAAAAATGATAATGCGTTCATAGCTAGCATCACTCGTGAAATAAGGACGATGCATTTCCCTATTATTAATAATTAATAGATCTCCTGGATTAAGGGAGTACGTCATCTCTTCAACTTGATAATCGACATTACCAGAGATTAAATAATAAATTTCGTAGCAATCCAACGTATACGTGTGGTGTTGGTTGTCATGAGGACTTTGCGTAATGGAATGGATGTAGCTAAATGCGTTATTTAGCAAGCTGATGGTGGTAAGAATTTCATTCATAGCGGCCCTCGTTGGCTAAGAGTTAATATTTTAACTATATCATAAAAGGCAAAATGAAAAAGCAACTTTTGCAATGTATCGCGCAAGGTCTACCATAGGTAGGAACTTCAATTCTCGCTATACTTAGGATATTCAAACAGATTTGTTCAGGGAGGCAAGAGAAGATGAAAGCGATTTTACAAGAGAATAAAGCGTACATTCAAGGGACATGGGATCGAATTACAGCCAAAATAGCCAAGACCTCAACACGCATTCAAGACGGGTTCCCGCACACGACGAATGACGGGGTCTATGATGATTGGCATGATGAACTTTCTTGGTGGACGAATTCATTCTGGGCTGGCATTCTATGGCAGCTGTACAAAGACTCGAATACCGACGTGTACAAGCAATATGCGCAAAGTATTGAGAAGAAATTAGATCAGGTTCTCCACAGTTATGATGAGTTGCATCATGATGTAGGCTTTATGTGGTTGCTAACCTCCGTACTGAACTACGATCTTACTGGTGATCAACAAGCGAGACAACGCGCTATGCTTGCAGCCAATGTACTTTCGGCCAGGTACAATCTAGCAGGCGGCTACATCCGTGCTTGGAATGGAGAAGGCACAGAAGGCTGGGCTATTATCGATTGCATGATGAATATTCCGCTGTTGTTCTGGGCTAGTGAACAAAGCAAGGATGATCGGTTTAAGCATATTGGTATTCAACATGCAGACAAGACAATAAAGGACTTTATCCGAGAAGATGGCTCGGTGAATCATATTGTTAGCTTTGACAAGGAGACAGGCGAAGTCCTGGATAACCCAAGAGGACAAGGCTATGAGAGCGGTTCGTCTTGGTCGCGAGGTCAGAGCTGGGCAATATACGGCTTCGCTCAAACGTTCAATTGGACACAGAAACCTGAGTATCTGCACGCAGCCAAACGAATTGCACATTATGTGTTAGCGTGCCTACCACTCACAGGGTACGTGCCATTGTGTGATTATAGACAGCCAGTAGAATCTCCGCTGCTAGATAGCAGTGCAGGAGCCATTACCGCTTGCGGCTTAATTGAAATTGCCAAGGCTGTGCCAGAAGCAGAAAAGGCGCTGTATCTTCAATCAGCCATATTAATTCTTAAAGCACTCGATGAAAAATGTGCGATCTGGGATCTTTCGGATGAGTGTATCCTGACCAACGCGACAGCAGCCTTCCATCCCGGTAACAACAAGCGTACAGCGGTTGAGAATGGTGCGCTCATCTATGGTGATTATTATTATATCGAAGCGATAAGTAAGCTGAAGGAACTCTTATAAGTCTTTCGTTGTGTTAGTCATCTTACAGCTAACAAAGAAGATCTCTGTCTTGTACAGAGATCTTCTTTGTGTTTGGACGACCTAGAACGTACTCGCTTTGCTTGTATCTGGACACCAGCGAGCAGAGCGGATAGATCGAATTAAGATATCGACCGCTTCCTCCGTTCGCAGATGCGATAGTGCTTCCATGGCATAGGCTCTAACATAGCGATCCTTACTGCGCAGTGCTTGTTCAAGAGCGTGAACAGTCTCATCCACTTGCCCAGTTTGGCCAATGCGCAGGAGGGAAAGTGCTGCGGCATAGCCGATTTTATTCGTAATGTAAGGTTGGAAGTTGGCGTTAGGCTTAGTGGACTCCTTATGAAGCGTGTCAGCATTTAGCTCATCTCGTAAAGAAGCCAGCAATACTTTTGCAATAGCGGAGACGGCATGTTCACCAGGATGTTTGAGTAATCCTAATGCTTCAATGGCATGTCGACGTACCGATTCACTCTCATCCTGGAGGCTAGAGATCAACGAAGATACCAATTCGCCTTCTGATGAACCAATCATGCCGAGCACGAAAACCGCCAATGCTCTACGATGTTGATCTTCATGATGCAACATGCGGAGCAGCATCGGAATTGCTTGCGCGCCTGCTCCTTGCAGCCCGTATGCGGCACGTTCCGCTGCTAGGTTCGAGCCCACTGTCATCTGCTGTATTAATGCTTCCACACCTGGAGTGCCAAGTTGTCCGAGCGCATAAGCTGCATTCAGAGCTGTCGTTTCCATATGATCGTTTACTAGCTTGGTTAGGGATGATGCGCTGGAAGCGGCCTCCACACCCAGAAGCCCTAATTCATCGGCTGCACGCCCACGATCTAAGGGGTCTGCGTCTTCGAGCTGTTGTTGTAAGGCAACTAGTCGCTCCTCAGAAGCTACTAGATGAACTTGCTTAGACGCATCTTTTCCACGCAGCCATTGCCACACATCCTGCCACAACGTCTTATGGACAGCGGGTAAGCCCTCCGGAATAAGCAGCTCTTTCTGTTGATGATTCCAGCTTGGCGACGTAGGTGCCTGCAGTCTGAGGAATTGGAATTTGAGCATGTAACGATCTAAGTTCGAGATATTTAGGGATGCTTTATGCCACAAGTCAAAATGGACTAAAACCATCGTACCTGCCTTACCTGTGGGCAAGTAGGTCTCGCCTCGTTCACCAAGGAATTTCTCGTAGTATTGGCTGCCAGGCATGATGGCAGTCGGTCCAAGCTCCTCCGTAACGTCTTGCGTGTAATAGAAGACCATAGCCCACCAAGGTCGATGGCTGCGCATGGCGGACCAATACCCATCTTTATGCCATTGTCCACCACCAGGCATTTCACTCCCCGGTCGGTTGTAATGACAGTGGCGATGAGGATGCATGTAGTAGTCAGGACCGAGAACGCTGCTCAAGGCCCCTTTAACAATTGGTGTCTCAAATAGCTTCTGAATATCTGGCACACGCGGGAGTATGTTATTTCCTGGATTCCCCTCATTATGCAAAACATAATGAATCTGCTTCATGATGTTAGGATGAAGTTGATCGGGTAAGTCGTTTTGCAGGACTAAATAGCCCTTGGTAATAAACTGGAGCATTTGTTCATCAGTCAATAAGTAGTTGCTGTCTATCATCGTACATCCTCCTTGTAAATCGTTCTTTATACGATAAACATTACAAGGTTCGGTGTGTTTTGTATTTGCAAGATCGTCAAATATTTGTACAATCGTCATATGAAATTCATTTACATGAAGGATGGGACGGTGATCAAGCTTGAACTTTGCAGATATCCATCCATACGTCTACTATGCTACTCGGTATCCGTTCTCCAAGGCTCAGTCAAGTAACAATCGGGTTAGTTATGTGGCTTCACTTTACCTGATAAGTGAAGGGAAGGGGACCCTTCACACAGGCGGCCGAACCTATGAAACGGGAGTGGGTTCTCTCGTATACGTACCGGCGGGGCAGCTTCACCATTGGATTGCTGATCGGGATGACCCCATGGTCCACGTCTGCTGTTATTTTGATTGGGCCTATATAGATCGACAAACGGACTTCTCTTATCCAGCCAAAATTTGTTTTCATTCGGAGACGTTAATTTCTCATTTAATTGGACCAGAATTTCCTTATGTTTTGCCCGTCCATTTGAACGTGGAAAAGCTTCGGGTGTGGGTGGATTTCTTCGAGAAGTTTTACACGGACAATCAGTATGCCAATGATCGGACATACATGCGTAATTTGCAAATACAGAGTAATTTCCAACAGTTTATCGAGTTTTATTTGACGTTTGCCTTGAAAAAGGAACACATCCCGAATCTTTACATGTCTAAATTGCTCGAGCGATTGGATCAGGATCTGGTACAAGGGAAACTGCAACCTTTTGAAAATTACTATAGAGAGTTAAGTATAAGTCGCGGTTATTTTTTTGACCTATTTAAACAGGCTACGGGAATGACACCGACACAATATGTTACACAGTACCGAGTTAATCGGGCTAAGGAAGATCTCCTTTTTTCAAGTTTGACGGTTACGGAAATTGCAGAGAAGCACGGATTTTCATCCCTGCATTACTTTTCAAAATTATTCGACAAGTTGCACGGTCAATCACCAAGGGCATTCCGAGATCAGAATCGATAATTGGAATTGGTGTTGAAATTAACTGTTTATTTCGAATCATAAATCGTGTATGATTTATGATATGAGGTAAAAGAAAAGGTGGCTACGATGAAAAAAGGCTTAAACCGTTATGTTTTGACCGATGAAATCTATACGTTATTAAAGGCACAAATCCTTCAGCATGACATCCCATCCGGTGAAAAGATTAATATTGATCAGTTGGCCCGTGATCTTGAAGTGAGCAATATTCCGATTCGTGAAGCACTCTCACGGTTAATGGCGGAAGAATTGGTGTATACGGTGCCTTTCAAGGGGATGTATGTAGCTCAGATTTCAATGCAAGAGTTGGATGATATGTATGAAATCCGTAAGGAGCTGGAATCATTAGCGATTCGCAAAGCGCTGCCGCAAATTCCGGATGAGAAGATTGCTAATTTAGATCAGCAAATGAAAATATGGTCAAAAAGTCATCCTGCTGAGGATGAGGACAAAGTTGCCTTAATTGCAGAGATGAACCAGAGCTTGCACGGTTTGATACTTGAATATTGTGACAACTTGGCATTAAGAAACCTAATTCATGTGTATATTGATCGCATCCAACGTTATTCATCACTCTTCCAGAAGGGAATGGAACAGCAACTATTGCAGGATGAGTGGAATGAACACATGCTCGTCGTTCAAGGCTTAATGGCAAGGGATACTGTGATGGCAGAAGATGCTTTACTACAGCACTTAACCCATTCACATCAACGAACCCGAGGTTTTATTCGCTAAGGTAGGATAGTTACAACAAAGGAGATGGATGCCATGAAAATTACGAAAGTTGAGAGTTTTGTTTTGCATGTACCGATAACACCCCCGATAACAGATGCAATTAACATAGCTACTCATTGGGGATTAGCAGGCGTTCGGATTTATACAGATGAAGGCTTTGTTGGCTATGGTTATACAGGGACTTGTGCCCATGGTGATGGGATGATCGTGGATACAATTGATAACTACTATGCCCCTCTTTTGATTGGCAAAGATCCTTTCATGGTCAGAGCACTATGGGAGGAGATGCGTTTTGGCAAGATGCACTGGATCGGTCGAGCAGGCGTGACACACATGGCGCTTGCTGCTGTGGATATTGCCCTGTGGGACATCATGGCGAAAGCCTCCAATAAACCGCTTTGGCAGTATCTTGGGGGAGCGAAGACGAAACCGATTAAAGCCTATAATACCAATGGCGGCTGGTTAAACTGGTCGCAAGATCGATTGCTCAAGGATGTAACGGAGATCGTAGAATCAGGTTTTACGGGTGTCAAAATCAAGGTCGGTAAGCCCGATCCGCGCGAGGATTATCTTCGCTGTAAAGCGGTCAGAAAAGCGATCGGTGAAGAGGTTATTTTCATGATCGATGTGAATCAACAATGGGATATCAATACGGCGATGACTTGGGGCAAAAAACTAGAAGAATTCGATCTCTTCTGGCTAGAAGAGCCATTGAATCCGGATGATATTATGGGGCATAAGAAGCTCGCAGACGAGCTCAATGTTCCCATTGCACTTGGCGAGCATGTGTATAATAAATATGCGTTCCGTGATTACATTCATCAAGGTGCGATCGAATATTGTCAAGTTGACGTTACCCGCGTAGGTGGGATTACGGAGTGGTTACAGGTAGCGGGCTTAGCAGCATCCTATGATGTGCCGATCTGTCCGCACGTAGGCGATATGGGACAAATTCATCAGCATCTTGTAGCTGCGACACCGAGTGCCATCATGTTGGAGTACATTCCATGGATTCGACATATCTTTGAGGAACCTGCTACGGTGATAGATGGACACTATGTGTTGCCGCAAATGCCAGGAGCTTCGACTACGATTCTTCCAACCTATTTTGAGCAATATCGAGTAAGATAACTTTATTTCGCCAACTGCTAGAGTAGAGGGCAAAAATAAGCGAATCTCCCGTTTAATTTGTCCACACGATTATCTATTGTTATGCATCTCCTATAGTAGATAGAGCTACTAGATACTAGGAGGAGATAGATAATGGCAACTGTTTCTGTTGTTAGCATTTTTACTAGGGGAGCAAGATCTAGCGATACGCCTGAATTGCGCCGTGCTAGAGTACAAAGCGATCTCACTCGTGCGACTGAGGCTTGGGGGAGCGGATTTTTTCCAGGCGTTCGTTGTAATATAAACTTTGTATCCTTGAGAGAGTATTATATTTCAGATGTGACGATCCCATCGAATACGGTTGCAAACGTGAATGATGAAAGGGTTCAATCGCTGATTATGCAAGCAAGGACGGTAAACAACAATGCGACAGCGCTTTATGTTGTTTACGTAAGCGGGGGGAATTTAAGCTCTGGTGCGGTAGGAAATGGTGGACCTCAGATAATAAATTTTAATAACACAAATAATTATGGCGTTTATGGACAGGCAGTCTTATCGGACAATGCAGCCGATTCGTATTTATTAGCGCATGAAGCAGGACACGTGCTTTTCGGTCGGTTTACAAGCAATAGCTCCAACAGCTTTACAATCAACGATCCATCGAACCCAGGGAATGATCATAATGATAATCCGCAAAATCTGATGAACGGCTTTGTCCCAGCAAGCGCTCCTTTCATTAATGAAGCACAGTGTACGGTGGCAGGTCAGAGCCGATTACTGCTGGAGAACTCGTTGATCCAAATGGCTACCGTAAGTTTAAGTGCTTCCGGGCAAACAGCAAGCATCAGTCATTCTCCTACTCATAACATGGAGAAGGTACCTGCTTGTCCGTGTTGTGACCGACCTCATCCTCCACATGAATCTGAGAGAGAGAGAAGGATCAATAAAGCCATAAACAAGCTGATTAAAGAAATTGGTCCAGATAAGATTAATCCTAAGTTTAAACCTCCGTATGATCCATTTAAGCATTGCAAATGTAAATGTAATGACCATCATTAATAGGAGAGGCTGCCCAGGGAGGGGCAGCCTTTTCTATGTAAATAGGCACTTGATTTCCCATTAATTTCCTATATGATTTGATTAGTAGTACACAGCTTTGATCATACAATGAGGAGGTAACGATGGCCTACACACGTTTGATTGTTGTGGTGATAGTGTTTGAAGTACTGATCTCGGCACTCGTTGGTCTTGGCATCTATTGGGGATTTTCTGTGTTTCCCTATTCTCCGTCACCGGTATCGACAACGGCTGCAATGGGAGCCGTCGGATTTAACGCAACGATTCCCTTATATATGCCCTCGCTTAAGGACCTGAAAATCCCATATACGTATCTTCAGGCAGGGACAAACGTATGGGGAATTACAGCCATTCTGGTTTCATTGGCTGTCATGGGAGTACAAAGTTTTGTCCGAGGGATGTACCTTGGTGGTTTGAAAGGATGGGTTCTGAACCATACAAAAGTCCCACTGTTTGCTTGTGGACGCAGGTACTTCGGCGATATGATCACTTGGTCAATATTTCAAGGCGTAATTAGCGTGTTGACTTTGGTTCTTGCTACAGCATTCTTTCCTGTGGGTCTCGTCTTGATAATTATAAGCATGTTGTACTCGCTTACCCCGTATCTGATTGTTCTTCAAGATATTCCTTTTCATGAGGCATTAGGGAAAGCACCTCGGATATTTAGGCGCTATTTTACCTCCTTGCTGCCGCTAGCGTTGTTAGCGATGCTGTGCACGTTATTAATCAGCTCCTTGCAGACATGGGCTGCCCCTTGGGGATTCGTGGTACCCTTAATAGCGTACGCATGCATAGGAACTTGGTTGATTGGCTCGTTTATGAGTCAACTGTCTGTCAAACTGAGTCTAGACCGCCAAGCGGCTTCAGAACTGCCATTTGAAGAGGTCCAAACACGTAAAATTGTAAATATTATCGTTGTACTGCTCGTGCCGGTACTTCTTGCAGCAGGTAGCTTGACTGCTGTTGGCAGGCATATAAGTGCGTTTGATTGGGGGAGTAAAGAGCGGCTAGAAGGTGTCTCTTATATGAATAGCTTCTCCGACGTCTTCTACGCATCCCAACAACAATATACCGCTTATGAGTGGCAGAACAACGGTTACCATATGGAAATAAAACTGCCGGACTTATCGAAATCGAAGCCTGATGAACTGCGAGGGATAGCCGACATCACGTGGCAAATCAATGAGGAAGTCCGTATCAAGAATGGAAACTCGGTATATGAAACTGCTCAGTCGAATGTTAAGAAGAGTCGTTTGATGTATCGCCTTGTTAGGGAGACCGCTGCTGACGGCAGCAACTACTATTCTAGTTTACATGGTTCTTCCGCGATCCTTCCAGGTGAGGCGCGGCCTCGGGATCCATTGTCCGTACAAATCATGGCAAGTGAGAACGGAGAGCATGTATTTGTCTTGCAATACCCGACACGATTTGATGTCTCCAAGGTATTCCGCGTATCGAAGGATGGGAACTATTTGATCCCGGCAACAAGTCCAGTAAATCCTATGGATTTTCATGCGTATTGGTTCACGGCAGATCGAAGTGAAGAGAATCTATTCAAATTACTAACCGCCAAAAACGAGTTTAATGTTATAGGTACTATGAATCGCGCTTACCTCATGCTTGCTTGTGCGATGCAGGAAGGTGACGGTCACATGGTCAACATGGTGCTAGACACGATGCGGAGATCTGGCATGAATGTGAAAGCGCCAGCTTGGAATGACGAGACTTGGACCGACAACTTGCGTAACCGATATCAAGGTACCGATGTTCAGAAGACCCTGGAACTGCTGTCTAAAGCTGGCATTCAGGGAGGTTTTGAAAGCAAGGAACTCTCTGACCAAAGCAGTGAAAAGATTCGTGTTCAGCGGTTAGAGGTGCCTTTTCCGAACAGCGTAGTGCCAATAACGTTTGAGGAAAATAAGACAGATGGGAAATTACTGTCTATTCAAGTCTTCGAGGAAGGAAAGATAGAAAATTAACGTGGATGTTCATCCGATTCTTCCTGCCCAAAGCGAGGTTCATATTTTCTTTTAAATGGGGGAATATACCTTCAAATGGAGGTTGAAAAAGTTGATCAAATTCATAGTTAGTCTAGTAGCGCTTGCGTGTGCAATAAGTGTAGGGATAGCCTCAGCAGTTGGAGCAGCCGATGGAGCAGAAGTGTTTGATATAAAAAAAGGGGAGATCATCCTTACATTGGAGAACTCTAATTCTTTGCAGGATCAGGTGAAAGCGTGGTTGTCCTCTGCGCAGGGAACGGTAAGTTCCTTTAAAATTGAACCAAGTGATGGCATAGCTATCAAGATCCCTATGATGCCACCGTACAAGGTTCATACGGAGTGGATAACCGGAACTGTGACCGAAGTCGTGATGTTTATTAGTTCATCCCAAACGTATTCCCCAACGTTACTCGCATTTACGAGAGAAAATGGCTTCTTTGCTGTTCATGTGAGAGACGACAAATTAAAGAGTTTTTTAAAGAAAAATAAGCTATTTCGTCCTGAATTAAATCTAGACGAACCTCGGTAAGATAGAAAGCAGGATCGTAGAATCCGTTCGCGAATTACTCAAAGACGGGCGATACTACCTTTCTGATAAACTACTATGCCGGAGGAAATCATGATCAACATGAACAATATTTATCTCATTACAGATATACCTGGTTATACGCCTCAAATTAGTCGGTTGCTATCGATGATGAACTACGCCAGATATGTAACCTTAGAAATGACGAAAAATTTAACTGTGCAGCAACTGGATTTTTTGTTAGATGCGAAGAGCAATTCCATCGGTGCCTTATTATCACATTGTGCAGCAGTCGAATACGCCTATCAAGTTGAAACGTTTGAAAAACGAGATTTAAATGAAGAAGAGATGCTCATCTGGGGAGCCGCGATCCATCTGGGTGAGGAAGGTCGGGAGAAGATTAAAGGGAATGCGATCGATTATTACGTGAATACCTTACATGAGATCAGGAATCGTACGTTTGAGTTGTTTAAGACAGTGGATGATGAGTGGCTATATCAAGAAGAAGAGTTCTGGTATAAAAAGCAAGCTAATCATTATTTTATGTGGTTTCACGTCATGGAAGATGAAATCAACCATAGAGGACAGATCAGCTTGATTAAGAAACGAACACAAGGATAATAACATCAGAAGGCAGTTGACCCAAGTGGGTCTGCTGCCTTTTCTATTTACATAACAACAATTATATAGTTATATTCGGCAATTATATATTGCAAAACGATAAATTGTGGGTTAATATCAAATTGACGAAAGTGAGATGAACATTCCATTGTTACGATGACAAAGATGAGAGGGAGGTAAAATCATGGACAACAACAATCGAATAATCGAACATATGACGAATCCGCATGAGCTAGAGAGAATGTTTAGACATGATCCCGATGCTTTTAAACAATCTTTCACAGCCGCTTGGCAACAAAACCCTCATTCGGAGGTGCTTGCCGTTTGGCACGAAAGATTGCATTACAAGGAGAGTGTACATGCAGAGAAAGCTTCCTTGTTTCAGAAAAATTTTATCTTCATGGGCATCTTAGCCATATTGGCGGGGATCGTCACAAGAATCATTTTTCAATTTGTGGAACAAGAAACAATTGCCCCAATTAACTTGGCATTTGGTATTCTTCCCATCATGGCGATCTATTTTGTAACGAATAATCGTCCTAACCGAAATGTGCTATACACGCTTGGTGCATTATTCCTAATCTCTTGCGTCTATCTGAATATACTGCCTCTAGAGCAAACGGACAGTATGATCTTAGCCTATATTCATCTTCCCATATTCTTATGGGTAGTCGTGGGGTTAGCTTTTACAGGAAATGACTATCGTAAAGGCAGTACTAGGCTAGCTTATCTGAAGTTTAATGGGGAATTCGGCATACTCTATGCGATCATGGCCATTAGCGGCATGCTATTAACAGGGCTAACGATGCAGCTATTTCGCTTTGTTGGTATGGATATTGGCGATTTCTACTTCAAGAATGTCGTATTATTTGGTGCAGCCGCGCTTTCCATTGTTGGTACTCATCTCGTAGCACGGAATCTTAAAATTGCTAAGAATATTGCACCCTATATAGCGAAAATTTTTAGTCCACTCGTATTGGCAACCTTATTGGTTTATCTGATCACCGTTATCTGGGTCGGGAAAAATCCATTCATGGACCGAGATTTCTTGCTATCCTTCAACGGTGTGCTCCTTAGTGTTTTGGCTGTCACTATTTTTTCTATTACGGAAAGCGGCACAGACGAGAGAAAGAACCTATCTGATTATATTAATTTAGGCCTCATTGTTCTTGCGCTAATCGTTGATAGTGTAGCTTTATCCGCCATCGTGTTCAGGCTTTCCTCTTACGGGATTTCACCGAACAGACTTGCAGTTCTTGGTGTAAACTTGCTAATCTGGGCTAATCTCATTTGGATTATGATTGCTTATCTACGGTTTCTACGAAATCAAACAGGTCCTTCAGCGATCCAAGATGCTGTTACGAAGTACTTGCCCGTGTATGGGGTGTGGGCGGCAGTCGTTGCGTTTACTTTTCCTATCATTTTTAAGTAGCGGAAGTATAAGGAAACACAAAGAAGAACCGGCAAAAAATGCCGGTTCTTCTTTGTGAATAAATCATTTACATGTGGGTGAGCTATATGGTAAAATCGAAAAGTCATTTCCGTTTTTAAATGTAAAAAATATAAAGTTAATGCATCTTATCTATACTTAAATTTTAGCATGATGACTTACCGTTTGTCAAACATTTTTTGTTTTTCCCATAAGTCCACGAAGGAGAGTGTTCGTAAAGATGATACACGCGAAGGATTGGCAGCAAGAACAAGAGCGGTTAACTATGGTTATGGATAAATTGTGTGCAACCATTACCGAATTGGAACCAGAGGTATCCGGGCTGCGTGATCAGGTGACGGACATTCGCAAGCGGTTCTGGGAGGAAGTAACAATCAATACAAGCAACGCCGAAGATTTCGAAGAAACATTTTACAGTATGAAGCAGCAAGAAGCATTATTGACTGAACGGGAGCGCAGTCACAGACAGCGGATGCAGCGTTTGAAAAGTATGAAACGGCTACTTACGTCTCCTTATTTCGGGCGCATCGATTTTCAAGAGGAGGGAAGCAGCCGCAGCGAGCACATATATATCGGTGTGTCATCTTTCGTTGATCGAGATGGTATAGACTTTCTTGTCTACGACTGGCGAACTCCTATCGCAAGCATGTACTATGACTACTCGCCGGGGGCGGCGACTTACGATACGCCAGGAGGACGTGTTGCGGGGGACATGAGATTGAAGCGTCAGTATCAAATTAGCGGCGGTCAGCTTCACACGGTGTTCGACACCAGTGTAACGATTGGCGATGAATTGCTTCAGCAGGTGCTTGGCAAAGGTGCGGATACACAAATGAAGAGCATTGTGGCAACCATCCAAAGGGAGCAGAATGCGATTATTCGGGATGATACAAGTGCTATGCTCATCGTGCAGGGAGCAGCGGGCAGTGGAAAAACTTCCGCGGCATTGCAACGCGCAGCCTACCTGCTGTATAAGCACCGCGATAAGCTAAAAGCGGATCAAATTGTGCTCTTTTCACCGAATCCGATGTTTAATAGTTATGTATCTACGGTTCTGCCAGAGCTCGGTGAGGAGAACTTGCAGCAAACGACGATGCAGGAGTATCTGGCATATTGGCTAGCCTCCACGTTCCAACTCGAAAACCCTTTTGATCAGATTGAATACGTACTTTCTGCAACGAATTCAGATGGGTATGAAGCACGGCTGAGCGGCATTCATTATAAAGCATCAGAAGCTTATCTACAGGCGCTTCAGCAGTATGCGCTATGGTTGCGTAAGGAAGGAATGTTATTCCGAAGCATCCCTTTCCGTGATGGCGAGTTGGTATCCGCGGAGCAGATGGAAGCCCAATTTTACAGCTATGACAGCTCTATTCGCTTAGCTAATCGGGTCGCTCTTTTACAGGAATGGCTGCTGAAAAAACTATCCGTACTTGAACGTAAGGAGCGCAGGGCTCAATGGGTTCAAGATGAACTCAACTATCTCGACAACGAACAATACGCAGATGCCTACAAGGAGCTAGTCCGGAGATATAAGCAAGAGGGGACTGTCATTCATTTTAACGAAGAATATGTGGGTATTTATGGTGATGCGGAAGAAGGGCTGGGTGAGGCAGAAGACTTTGACTTTGATTATGCGATGCAGGAAGAAGAGCTGCTGCGCCAGATGATCGTGAAAGCATGGTTTAAACCACTGAGGCAGCAGGTAAAACGGCTAAAGTTCATCGATATGACCGGACTATATGCTCGTTTGTTCGGTGACGCGGCTGCTTATCAGGAAATGACCAACGAGATGGATATGCCTATGCATTGGCCGGAGATAGGCAAGCAAACGAAGGAGAAGTTGAGTCAGTCTGAGTTGTTTTACGAGGATGCGGCTCCCTTCCTCTTCTTGAAAGAGCTTGTCGAAGGCAATCGGACGAATACGGAGGTGCGGCATCTATTCGTGGATGAGGGTCAGGATTATTCGCCGTTCCAATTCTACTTCCTTAAGAAGCTTTTTCCTCGCGCTCGCATGACGGTGCTGGGAGATTTCAGTCAAGCGATCTTCCCGCAGGCGACGAATTTGCACGAGCTGGATTCGCCATTGACCAAGCTTTACGGTGAAGGCGAAACTAACCTAATACGGCTTGTCCGAAGCTATCGCTCCACCCGCGAGATTGTGACGTTTACGAAGTCGCTATTGCCGAACGAAGAGATTGTGCCTTTTGAGAGGAGTGGCCGGAAGCCCTACCTCGTCAACGTTAGCAGTAGCGAGAAGAGGGCCGAACGCATGATAGCCGACATCGCGGCGCTTCAGGCGGAAGGCTTCGACTCGATCGCCGTTATTACGAAAACGGCAGACGAAAGCCGTCAGGCGCATGAAGCCTTGAAATCGCAGGGCTGCGAAGCTCTGCGACTTATTACGAAGGAGACGCTCACGTTCGAGAAGGGAGCTATGGTGATTCCTTCTTATCTGGCGAAGGGGGTCGAGTTCGACGCAGTTCTGATCTACGATGCCTCTTCGCAAACCTATGATAGGGAAAGTGAACGCAAGCTCTTCTATACCGCATGTACGCGTGCGATGCACCGGCTTGTGCTTTACGCGACAGGGGAGTGGACGCCATTTATCCAAGCGATGGATCCTTCCTTATATGAACTAGAGCAATAAATCGAGCATTGCTCGATGAAGAAAATGGAGCCGGCTGCTTACTGTAGCGTGGCTCCTTGTTCACGCTTTTTTAAGTCTAATAAAAAAAGTGCTTGATTTGCAATTGCGTTTATGCAGGTACTTGACAGCCGTGTGCTATATTAAAATAACTAACCTTAGGAGGCTACTCATGTTCCAGCAAATGAATCAGACATATACCGGCGTAAACTTTGGTACGCAAGATTTAAGATATGGTGAGCTAATAAGCTGCACCTTTGATAGTTGTTTGTTTGCAAACGGATCCCTAGAGGAAATCACGACAACGAACTGCCGATTTATTGCGTGTGATTTTCGTGGAGCTTCGCTAAACGGATCCATTCATAAAGAATCTGCTTTTGAAAATTGTACGTTTAACGGAGCCAATCTGTTTGTTTCGAAATTTGAACATTGTAAAATGATGGGATCGGACTTTTCGAGTGCGAGTTTGGATGGCTTGACGATTTATCGTGGGGATTGGTCATATACCAATTTAAGACATAGCAGATTAGGACGACAGGACTTGCGAGGCGTTAAATTTCATGAAGCAGACTTCTCAGGAGCAGATTTGGAAAGGGCTGATTTAAGAGATAGTGATTTGACAATGGCGATTCTAGCAAAAGCTAAGTTACAAGGAGTAGATGTAAGAGGGGCCAAAATGGCAGGCATAGATTTCAAAACGTTCACCATAGCAGGTATGCGAATGGATCGAGAGCAAACGGTCTTATTTTCACTTTCACATGGTGCCAAGGTAGATTGATGTCTTGTTTATGGTATAATGTCTGTGCAAAAGAGGAGGAGAGAGGTACGGATGGCAATCTTTCATTACAATCAGGAACGATTATTTCGCAAGGATCCGGATTTACATTTGCTGCATTGGGGCAAAGAGGATTGTAAGCCTGGCCATGCTGTTGGGCCTGGTGTTCGTGATATGTACAAGATACACCTTATCCATAAAGGGAAAGGGCTTGTTCGTATCGGAAATGTGACGCATCAACTCAATCCGGGTCAAGGATTTCTTATCTTTCCTCATGTGATTAGCTATTATGAAGCGGACCAGTTGGAGCCATGGACGTATTCGTGGATTGGTTTTCAAGGGGCGCAGGTGGAATCGATCGTATCACGTACACGATTATCACCAGAATATGCGGTTTTTCCGATGGATCTCAAGGTAATGCCGACGATGTATGAGCAATTAACAGAGGCGAATACCCATCCAAATAGTGCCGATTTACAGCTCAAAGCTCACTTATTTGCGTTTATGACGGCGCTTCTTGATGTGGCTCCTGCCTCTTCAAGTGGAGATGTACTGCCTACGAAATGGGATAGTTATATCATTCAAAGTATGGAATTCATACATGCTCACTATAATGAGCCGATTTCTATTGAAGGGATTGCAGCGTTTCTTAAGCTGGATCGTAAATACTTTTCGGCTATTTTCAAAGAAGCGACAGGGCTGCCTCCCCAACAATATCTCCTGCAATATCGGATGAATAAAGCAAGTGAATTGCTGGAGAAGAGCAACTATGCCATAGGAGAAATTGCCAACTCCGTCGGCTACCAGGATCAACTGATTTTCTCCAAAATGTTCAAACGTGTAAAGGGTGTATCACCTAAACAATATCGGAATATGAACTACATTAGCGCAGGATGATCAAATAGCAGAGCTGTTAGGCATTTAAAATCCCATCAATTGTGGATAGCTCCTCTTTCGTAAACGCAGGAGCTTTTAATGCTTCAACGGCATCTTCAATTTGGCTGACTTTACTCGCGCCGATTAAGGCTGAAGTCACACGACCGCCTCGCAGCACCCAAGCTAGCGCCATTTGAGACATTTTTTGACCACGCTCATTCGCAAGTGCATTTAATTGTCTCACCTTCGAAATTCGCTCTTCATTAATATCTTCTTCTTTGAGGAAGACGCTTGAACTAGCAGCTCTGGAATCCGGGGCAATGCCGTTCAGATAACGATCCGTAAGAATTCCCTTAAATAGCGGTGAAAAAGCAATTGAGCCGATACCTTCTTCATCCAATACATCCTGAAGACCGTCTTCAATCCAGCGGTTCATCATGGAATAACTTGGTTGATGAATGACACAAGGCGTCCCTAATTGTTTCAGAATGCGGGAGGCTTCTTTCGTCTCCTCAGGCTTATAGTTGGAAAGACCAACGTAGAGCGCTTTACCTTGTTGAACGATTTGGTGCAAGGCAGCCATTGTTTCTTCCAGTGGCGTATTCGGATCTGGACGGTGATGATAGAAGATGTCGACATAGTCTACTTGCATACGTTTCAAGCTTTGATCCAAGCTGGCAATTAGATTCTTCTTAGAACCCCACTCCCCATAAGGACCTGGCCACATATAGTAACCTGCTTTCGTCGAAATGATCATCTCGTCTCGATAAGCAGCGAAATCTCCTTTGAGCATCTTCCCGAACATTTCTTCCGCAGAACCAGGCGGCGGCCCATAATTGTTCGCTAAATCGAAATGCGTGATCCCTAAATCGAAAGCTCTCTTGAGCATTGTTCTGCCGTTCTCGAACGTGTCAATACCGCCAAAATTATGCCACAGGCCTAATGAAATGGCTGGCAGCTTCAGGCCGCTACGACCACTCCGGTTATAAGTCATGGCTTCATATCTGGATGAACTAGCTGAATAAGTCATTTTTGAACCTCCTAATCATGTGAATAAGTTACATTCTAGAGAGATTTGAACCAGAAGACAATGTTCATAAGGATGTTGTTTATGTCCTAATGTCAGATTTGAAAGTCTCGATTATTCCGCATCAATCTACCAAAGAAAGTAATCACTCTCCCCTATGAAGCTCATCATGGATATGATATTTTCTATACCAAACACATGAAGGGGTGTTACCTATGGCAGAACAGGCAATCGCCCATTGTTTGGAAGAGGCTGAAAAGAAGATAACCTATGCGAAAAAAATACTAGAGGAGAATTGGGAAAGTTACATCAACGCTCCTTTTGATTCGGCAAGAGAACATGTGAAAAAAGCAGAACGGCTGCTGGAAGAGGCACGTCAGGCTGGGGATGCAGAAGAAAGCTTGAGCAAAGCTAATCTTGCATCCATGGTAGCTATGGAAGGCTATTTGTGTGCTTTGCCAAGTAGAGCAGCGGAAGCTCGTGGCGTCTGGTATCGCCCTACCGAGCATAGCTTTGAGGAAGTAATCCTCACGTTAGATCGGATGAAAGCGGCAGGCTTTAATGAGTTGTATCTCGAGACTTGGCTCTGGGGCTATACGATTTATCCAAGCCGAATTGCAGTGGAGAAACAGATTGAAGAGCAGCATCCTGCTTTTCGCGGGTGGGATCCACTGGAGGCTTTCGTTCATGAAGGTGAAAAACGAGGGATCGCGGTACACGCTTGGTTGGATGGGTTCATGGTCGGTATCGACCCAACGGGTGGCCCTGTACTGCGTGCCTATCCCGAATGGTCTGCGCGCTCACGAAGACAAGCGGATGCCGAGAAGCCAATGCCACAGCGGGGGACTGGTTACTTTTGGCTCGATATAACGAATCCTGCTGTGCGTCAGTATTTACTGGCCATTGTGAAAGAGATCATTACGAGATATGGCGTTGCGGGTATTAACCTAGATTTCATGCGGTTTCCGCATGTGAATGACGACTGGCAGGACGGCTACTGCTTCAGCCCACATGCCCGTGAAACTTTTCAACGGGAATATGGCAGGAATCCACTTGAGATTCATGCAGACGAGCAGACGGAACTCTGGGCAACATGGACGAAGTGGGTCGAGCAGATCGAGGATGATTTTGTAGAGGAGCTGTACAAGGAGATTAAGCAGATCAGCCCGAAAATAATAGTATCGGCTGCGCCAGAACCAGGTGCGGAGTCTGATAAAATTGGCAATTGGTCGCAGCATGTTGATGTCGTTATTCCTCAGGCTTACTATGAAAAAGCAACACTAGTTCGTGCATCTGTTCAGCTGCACAAAAACGAGCTGCTCCCAGGCAATCTTGTATATAGCGGGATCTATCCGATGTACGCCAAATTGGGAGCGCATGAAACGGTAGAGCAGCTGCTTGCTGCACGTGAGATTGACTGCGGAACCGTCATATTTGCTTTCGGGCAAGCGACGGATGAAACGATACGCGCTTTGCGACAAGGACCTTGGCGAATCGATGCCATATCGACAGGCATGTATCCGCTGGGTGCTGTTCAAGCGGCATTAAACGCGGTGAAAACAGACGTAGAGCAAGTTTACCTTCCACGCCAAGCGGTTCATGAGAAAATGGCGAATGATCTTGTAGGCAGAGTGGACTCCCTCCTTTCTATTTTGCAAAGGCATGAAGTAGAAGAATTGTATGCCCTGCTAGATGAGAAGATTGAAGCGTGCAAGCAATTGCTGTTGAAAGCGAGCGAAGAGGAGACGATTCACGCCTCTGTCGTGCAACAGTTGATGAACACGTTAACAGAAGTGCAAGAGATTCTATGTTACTCCGAGATCAAGCAAGTGAAGTAAAATCGAGCGGGGGTCCCCATTATGAATTTATTAATTGTGGAAGATGAAATCCGTCTCAGAAACGCACTAGCCAACAATATTCCGTGGGATAAACATGGGATTGAGGTCGTAGGTCAAGCTGGTAACGGAGCGGAAGCACTTCGAATCATCGATCGCAAAAAGCCTGATATTATCCTGTTGGATTTGCAAATGCCAGAAATGGATGGGTTAACCTTAGCAAGGCACCTGCGTCAAGTCGATCCTTTGTTAAAGATCATTGTGCTTAGTGGACATGATGATTTCACGTATGCCCAACAGGCGCTGGGTCTTGGCGTTATGAAATATTTGTTGAAGCCAGCCGGCGATGAGGAGATTTTGGAGACGGTGCTAGAAGCAGCGGAGAGGTTGCAGAGCGAGCTTGAGCAGCGTCATAACGAAGATGAGCTAAAAATGAAGTGGAAGCTGCACCTTCCGCAATTGGTTAATGAATTCTTTCAAGGGTTGTTTAATGGGAAATTCGAAGCTTGGGAGATTGAGCAGAAGTGCAAGGATTTACAATTGGATTTGCCAAAAGAAGCTTCATACGCTATAGCTATCGTCGATATGGATCCGATTTCGGAGACTGAACAACGATTTAGCAGAAAAGATATGTCACTGCTTCAATTTTCACTCGGCAGTATCGTGAAGGAAGCACTTTCGAATACACAGAGCTGGGTGTCCACCAATTTTGCGGGCTGTACGGTTATCATTTTTCAACTTGCAAGTGAAGAGGAGCCTAGAATTGCTCTGCAGAAAATTAATGCTTTAACTGAAAAGCTGCTATTCACAGTGAAAAGCTGCCTCAAGCTAAGTGCGAGTGCAGGGATCAGCGGTATGACCGGCAGCATAGCAGATATGAATAAGCTATATGTTCAAGCGGTACGCGCGTTGCAGGATCGAATTGTGCTTGGCCATGATTTGGCAATCCCGTATCGTGCTGAACAGGGGAGAGAGCCAGAGCTGACGTTTCAGCCTAACCTTGAAAAAACACTGGAAATTGCGCTCGAAACAGGGGATTGTGAGAAGGCAATGGAAACGTTAACGGGACTTTGGAACAGCGGGATGGCCAAAGCGGAAACCGTTGATGATATTCGTGAGCATATTCTCTATTTCACCTGTCTATTTATCAGCATGATCCAAAAGCAGGGTTGGCCGGTGAGGGAAGTAGCTGGCGAGGATTATGTGTATTTTCATAACCATTCAGAGCTCGCATCGAAGGAACAAATCCTTTTTTGGCTGCAGCGTATGATAAGAGCGTATTTGGATTATGCCGGCCATAGGCGGAAATCGACGAGTCATGGCATGATCAAGACCATTTTAAGCCTAGTGGAAAATGAGATTGACCAAGAAATGACGTTACATGCTGTCGCAGATAGAATGTATGTCAATTCGTCCTATCTGAGCCGCCTTTTCAAGCAAGAAACAGGGAAAGCCTTTTCGACCTATGTACTGGAAAGAAAAATGGAGCGGGCCAAAGCTATTCTGCAGGAGGGCTCACGTGTGTACGATGCCGCATCTGGCGTTGGGTACAGGGATGTGAGTTATTTTACAAGAGTATTTCGTAAATACTGGGGTGTCACGCCTGGGGAGATTCGTAATTAAATCGTATAGATACCGTTTTATCAGCCTTCTCGATCATCATCGGGAAGGTTTTTTCATTTTTACAGTCGAGAAGTTATCAAAGTACCAAAACAAGTAATATTCCTCTAATTCGCAAAAAAACGGAGGATGATACACTAAGTTTAGAAAGACAGTACGAAGGAGGAGGCACCTTGAGAGAAACGAACACTACAAAGGAAACTGTCCTATCTTTGAAAAAAAATGTTAATAAGAGATATATGCAGCAATTGTGGATCGATGTTAGGAAAGATTGGGATTTATACCTTGCACTTATTCCTGGCATCGCATTCCTCTTGCTGTTCAAGTACACGCCGATGTACGGAATTATTATTGCGTTCAAGGATTTTAATATTTTCGATGGGATGGCAGCAAGTCCATGGGTCGGCATGAAGCATTTCGATAAACTGATTTCCTCTGCAAGCTTCTTGCAAGTATTTCAGAATACGTTGTTGATTTCCGTTTATAAAATCTTGTTTCTCTTTCCACTCCCCATCGTAATTGCTATTTTACTTAATGAATTAAAAAACATCGCGTTTAAGCGAAGCGTGCAAACCGTCGTCTACTTGCCTCACTTCTTATCGTGGGTTATCGTCAGCGGACTATTCATCGATCTGCTCTCCACGAACGGGGGAATGGTCAACAAAATCATCGTTGCTATGGGCGGTGAACCTATCCGATTTTTCCTAGACAGTCAAATTTTCCGCTCTGTACTCATAGGGTCGGCAGGCTGGAAGGAAACGGGATGGAATACGATTATTTATCTAGCTGCCTTAGCAAGTATTGATCCCGGCCTGTATGAAGCAGCGAAGATAGATGGTGCGAATAAATGGAAACAAATCGTACATATCACTTTGCCAGGTTTAATTCCGATCATTTTACTTATGTTCATTCTGCGGCTCGGCTACGTGCTGGAGGCTGGAACGGAACAAATTCTCGTCATGTACAATCCTAGTGTATACAACGTCGCAGACGTAATTGGTACGTATGTGTATCGAATTGGTCTCGGCGAACAAGATTATAGCTTTTCAACTGCTGTAGGAGTATTCGAATCCGTCGTCGCGTTTATTTTGATTCTATCGGGCAATGGTCTGGCTCGAAAGTTTTTTGGACGAGGCATTTGGTAAGTGCTTCTGCTTACAATGCGAGGTTTGCACTAGCAAAGCTTTTAGGAGGCATGGAAGATGAATATGCAAAGCATGCTGAAACCCAAATCAGCCAGAAGGTCTTCAGGCATCCCATCATCGCTCGGCGAGAAGATTTTTACAGTCCTTAACCACCTATTCTTTATACTTCTTGGCTTATCGACGATTTTTCCATTTATTAATCTCATCGCGAAATCGCTGAGCAGTGAGGCGGCAGTCGTAGCGGGAATGGTTAATCTCATTCCAATCGACTTTCAAATAGGAACTTATACGTATGTAGCTAGTAATTCGATGTTTCTAAGTGCGTTCATGATTTCGATTACAGTCACCTTGGTTGGATCCATCATCTCGCTAAGTATGACCACGCTTGCCGCTTACCCGCTCTCTAAGCCTAGACTGAGAGGACGCAAGTTTTTCATCCTGCTGTTTTTATTTACGATGTTGTTTAGCGGTGGGTTGATCCCGACGTATCTGCTCATGCACAAGCTTCATCTAATTAATAAGCTGCCTGTGCTATTCCTGCCA
Organism: Paenibacillus sp. J22P165; assembly: GCF_059692015.1. Classification (NCBI taxonomy): domain Bacteria; kingdom Bacillati; phylum Bacillota; class Bacilli; order Caryophanales; family Paenibacillaceae; genus Paenibacillus; species Paenibacillus sp. J22P165. Next base: position 365,392 of record NZ_JCAUAP010000004.1, read on the forward strand.
TATATGATCAATGTGTACAACATGCTCATTGTCAAAAACTATTTCGAAAGTCTGCCAGACAGCCTTGAGGAATCGGCGAAAATGGATGGGGCCAGCAACATGACGATTCTTGCTCGTATTATTTTACCCCTTTCCATGCCGGTACTAGCGACTATCGCCTTGTTTTATGCGGTTACGTTCTGGAACGATTACTTTACTTCACTAATCTATATTAACTCGGCAGAGTTGAAACCTCTGCAGTTATATTTGAAAGAATTGTTCGTATCATCAACGGACACGTTTATGCGCACTAATGTTGACGCGTCACTCAATGTTTCACCGCAGTCCATTCAGGCGGCATCGATCATTTTAGCTACACTTCCCATTATTTGTGTGTATCCATTTCTACAAAAATATTTTGTTAAAGGTGTTCTTGTAGGCTCTGTAAAGGGTTGAATCTGGAAACAATTTTTTGAAGGGTGGTGGTGGGCCGGCTCTACAATGGTTCCATGATATTTGGTATATTGCGCTATCCATACTCAAAGGGAAAAATAGGGAGGCTCTTACATGGTTAAAAAGATGTTAGTTCTCATGTCCATCACAACGATGGCAGCGGCGATTACGGCTTGTGGCGGAAGTACTCAAACAACGACTAGCAGTTCCACTACGCCAGCAGTTTCAACAGCTCCTGTAGCGACCGTAGAAGCAAATAAGCCGAAACCAGAATTCAAAGCATTGCTGCAATATGCACGATTTGATCCGAATACAGAAGTTGTGGCCAAGTTCCTGAATGAAAAAACGGGCTACAAGGTTACCTACGATATGCTGCCAGTCGAAAATCCGGATGATAAGCTTAATTTGCTCATGGCTAACAAAGAAAAGTATGCCTACATGCTTCTTAGCGGCCCGCAATATTCGAAGCTTGCTGCCTCTGGGGCGCTTGAGCCGATTGATGAGTTGGTAAATAAATATGGCACGAATATGAAAAATGTGATCTCACAAACTTCCTGGAACGGCGCGAAGCTGAACGGTAAAATTTTCGGCATTCCGCAAACGGGATCTGGAACCATTGTTAATACACAGCTTATCGTTCGTCAGGATTGGATGGATGAACTTGGATTAAAAGCACCTACGACGCGTGATGAATTGTATACCGTTTTGAAAACGCTGAAAGAAAAGAAAAATGTGATGGGGTTATCTGGAGGGAAAAGTCCGCTTCTCCCTGAGGTTCTTCCGACATTCGGCATACCGATGGTGCAATCAAACGCAACAACTGGCTGGCAAGATGTTAATGGCAAGCTAGTGAATGCGATTGAGAATCCGAATATGAAAAAATATGTGGAATTTATGAAAAAGCTGTACACGGAGAAATTGATCGATCAGGAATGGTCGCTGAACCAAGCGAATAAAGTAATCGAGAATTTCACAAGTGGTAAAGCGGCGATCATTTCAAATGCTTATTTTAACGCACCAACTGTACAAAATGCCTTATTGAAAAACTCTCCAAACGCGAAAATCGGCAGTTTCCCTTACCTCAAAGGGGATGATGGCAAAGTTCAAGTTATGGGCAGCGCAGGAATCAGCTTCTATGTGGGCATACCGAAATGGGCAGATAACAAAGAAGATATTATTAAATATCTAGATCTGAAGCTGGATAAAGATATTTTCAAAGAAGCGGCGATTGGTAAAGAAGGCGTTCATTATAAGATGGAAAACGGCAATTACTTCCCAATTCTGCCGAAATTCAATGATGAATACAACAATGCTTCAACCTTCTTAACAGGTGTGGATGAGAAAAATTATCCGATCTACTGGCAAGCTCGCGTACGGAAAGATCCGATCTTAACGGAGTCTTTTACAAAAATTCAAGAAGCGGCTAAAGGGAACATTGTTCTTGATCCACTTGCTTTTGCACCACCGCTCGAAGCGATCGGTAAATACAACTTGAAGTTGCAAAAGCTGATGGAAGATACGTTCTTGAAGTACATCACGGGTGCAGAACCGATTGAAAACTATGACAAGTTCGTTGCTCAATGGAAAACAGAAGGCGGCGACGAAATGACCAAAGCAGCTAACGAATGGTACGCAGCAAATAAAAAATAGTCATGTGCCCCCTGCGGTTATGCCGTGGGGGGTTATTTCCTAGAGGGAGTGGAGTTTGAGATGCCTAAGATCGGATTTATCGATTATTTTCTAGATGAATGGCACGCGGAGAAATACCCAGGTTGGATCGACAAAGCGACGGATGGCCGTATGCAGGTTGCGTATGCTTATGGGAAGACCAACATGGAAGGGAAGCTTAGTAATGATGCGTGGAGTGAGAAGAAGGGGATCCAGCTGCTTCACTCCATTGAAGAGGTCGTAGAGAAGAGTGACTATTTGGTCGTTCTATCACCGGATCATCCCGAGTTTCACGAGGAGCTATCCAGTCTGGCATTGCAATCGGGGAAGCCTACCTATATTGACAAAACGTTTGCTCCTGATCGAGCTGCGGCGTTACGAATGTTTGAGCTAGCTGAGAAGCACGGAACCCCTATGTTTTCAACCTCGGCGTTAAGATTTGCAGCGGAGTATGCAGGGATCGATAATGCGGGAATTGAATCTATTAACAGTTTAGGGCCTGGAAAGTTTGAAAATTATGCCATCCATCAAGTGGAGCCGATCGTTTCCTTAATGGGAACGGATGTCAGACGGGTGATGTGGACGGGAACCGACAAGACGCCTTCTCTTCTTATCGGTTATGCAGACGAACGCCAAGCGACAATCAACCTTTATGGCTGGGAATGTCCATTCAACATGGCACTCAGTTATGAAGCGGGAACGTCGAAGTTTATGACAATTGAGTCGGATTTCTTTGGGTCTTTTATTAAGAAATTAGTGGGGTTTTTCGAGTCAGGTAAACCACCTGTCTCCTCAGAGGAGACAATTACTATTGCTACGATTCTAGATGTGGGTATGCAAGCTGCGAAGACGCCGTATCAGTGGCTGACGTTAAAGTAAATGAAAGATCTGGCTTCTCCTGGTGGGAGTGGCCGGATCTTTTTTTGCGTTAGGAACGGCATGGGTGGGTGGGGATGTCGGAAGTGGCAGTCTCATCGCTCAAACTAGTCTGAAAAGACGTGAATCCCTTCTTGAGCGGTCGATAAATGCAGTCTCAGCTGCCTAACATCACCGATTGTACTCTGAGCGGTCGAAAGTGGCACTCTCGGCACTCCAACTAGTCTGAAATGACGTGAATCGCTTCTTGAACGGTCGATAATTGCAGTCTCAGCAGCCTTCCAGCACCGACCGCACTCTGAGCGGTCGAAAGTGGCACTCTCGGCACTCCAACTAGTCTGAAATGACGTGAATCGCTTCTTGAGCGGTCGATAATTGCAGTCTCAGTAGCCGTTCAGCACCGACAGTACTCTGAGCCGTCGAAAGTGGCACTCTCGGCACTCCAACTAGTCTGAAATGACGTGAATCGCTTCTTGAGCGGTCGATAATTGCAGTCTCAGCAGCCTTCCAGCACCGACCGCACTCTGAGCCGTCGAAAGTGGCACTCTCGGCACTCCAACTAGTGTGAAATGATGTGAATCGCTTCTTGAGCGGTCGATAAATGCAGTCTCAGTAACCTATCAGCACCGAAAGCACTCTGAGCGGTCGAAAGTGGCAGTCTCGGCACTCAGTGCCCGTTTTCGCGTGTGTGGGTTGTTTGGGGCATTGAGGTGTATTAATTCGGACTAATTGAGGATTTGGGATGCGAGTGGTGGAATTAGTTCGGTAATTTCGAACTAATGGGGGAATGGGGAATGTATGGGTGGAAGCGGCAAATAGAAAAGAGATAGCCGGTTTAACCGACTATCTCCTGCGCATCAGCGGTAATGAGTGCGGAGTCGCCTAGTTACTCAAGCTCTTCACTAAGATCCTGATCAGCATCCGTCACGCTTGCTTCACTCTTTTCCTTGTGGCTATTGAACACTTTAATCTTGATGTCCGCCTGCATGCCAAGATAGGTGGCTGTGATGGTGGCAGATCCAGGTTTTACAGCTGTGATCGTGCCGTCAGCCGCAATGGATGCCACTTTATCGTGCGAGGAACCGTAGGTTACATCTTGAGTGAGATAGCTCTCTACGCCATCGGAATAAGTTACTTTGAGTGGTGCTTGGTAGGTTTCACCTTTGACAAGGCTGTGTTTGTTTTCGTCAAAACTAAGTTTTGTCACCGCTACGACAGTTACTGTGGATGTAGCGGTTTTGCCCTCAAACGTAGCCGTGATTTCAGCTGTACCAGCTTTCAAGGCAGTTACGATTCCATCAGCTGAAACGGAGGCTACCGACGGATTACTAGATGTGTAAGAAGCCCCAGCTACAACGGCTTTAGTTTGATCTGAGTAGACAGCGGTCGTAACCGATGCATGTTTGTCACCAGCAACAAGTCGATAGGCAGTTGAATCAAGCTCGATACCGGTGAGGATGGGAGCTGTGCGTGTGACGTTAATTGTTTTTTCATTCGTTTTGCGACCGTCAACATAAACGGAGATTTGTACGGCATTGTTACCTATAGCAAGCGGGACAGTGCCAACAAATTCGCCATTACTTGCGACTGTTGCAGGTACACCATTCAAAAGAACACGTGCTGTCCCTGGTCCAATGACGTCAACCTCGCCTTTCATCTCCAGATTAGGCAGTGCTGTACTCGTGTTCGCATCATCTAGATACCCCTGAAGCACAGCCGAGCGTACGTCATCACCGACCTTGTAGGTTCTAGCGACTAGCTGCCTTCTCGTTCTTACGCCAGAAGCATCAAGAGCAGAGATAACGAAGCCGCCTTGTGGGATCACGCTGTTATTCGGAGACATGGTAGCCCAGTTCCAGTTAAGGGCCTGTTGTTGGTTTACAACCTTCGTGACTTTACCTGCGCTGTCTACAATGGCCTCCACGCCGAATGTACTGGTAGCTGTTGTTTGACCGAAGTCATTCGAATAAATGTTAAGATTATTCTCGTTTCGACTCACATTAAATAGATCCGCTTCAAGGAAAGACTCAGGGCTGCCTGGGATGCTGGAGCCGATTTGATAATCCTTTACATATGGCACATCATGGAGCGATGCCTTCACTACGGACCAGTTGACTTGTGAAAGATCAAAGAGCATAAGTCCGTTCGATTGCGATAGGCCAGCTTGGAACACCGAACGCTGCAGTGGAGGATCCTGGATGTTCGCCAGAGCGATACTCGCGTACATGGGAACTTCACCGTTTGTTACGATATTGCCCAAGGTAATATGATGTTCGATTTCTTTTTGTGTTGTTTGATACGTACCAATCATAAGGAAATCGATGTTACCTGCATAGCCAGTCTGTGCATACGAATCTGTATAAAGGCTATCGTCCGGTAATTGCAAACGGCGGTCATATTTGAAATTCGGGCTGCCCCAGTGGACGCCGTTCAAGTAGTAGGACTCGAACCAGGAACCCACATAAGCAGAGGAATAGACCTTATGACCTTTCAAAGCGGTGTAACGATCGGTGAGTAAACGGACATCATCCGTAAATGTCTTGATCGTTTGTGAGCGGAACTCCCACCAGTCATTGATGAGTGGCCCCGCTTGGCGCACGTTGTTCACATAGCTAAACACATCGGCAGGCCAATTCGTTAACGATTTGCCCCGTGCAGCGAGGAACGTCTCAAACTTAGCTCGTGTCAACGGGCTAAAGTCGGCTGTCTCATTGTCATAACGGGTGCGATCGAGAACAACGCCATCTACATCATAGTTCTTGATTACTTCTTCCATGTTCTTTAACTCAAACGCTCGAACATCATCATTGGCTGGGTTTACAAAAGCAACGAGAGATTTGCCCGATGTATAGTATTTGCTTTCACGCAGCCGCAAAATTTGTCCATTATCCTCAGGGCGATACACTTGCTCTTCCCAATCTAGATGCTGGTTCAGCAGTGCATACTCGTTGTGCGCAGGCGAACCTTCGGCAAAAACGTTGAAGGCTGCGTGGATTTTAATCCCTAGCTGATGCCCGTACTTGATAAACTCCTCCAGCATATCCAGATTCGGATTCGCACCCGCACGCGTCGGTGCGGTCATCTTTGAGATATGCGGACGGCCAGTCAAATCGTTCTTCTTATAGTTGGCGAAGCCTTCGACGCCTTTGACATCAAGCGCAACGGCTGTTACGCCAGCATCATTCGCTTTGGTTAGCATATCGCGAATGTTCTCGGGGGTCTGCAATTTGAAAATATTAGTACCTTGGTCAACCCAGAGGACGACTTCCTTAGCCGTGCTCGTTTGTTTCTTATAAAACGCGACTAACGTCTTACGATCGTTTTCTACGCCGTTCTTGGAGGCGACGACATCTAAATAATTAACCCCCTCAGTAAGGTTAATTTCACCTTGGAAGGTGCCGTTAGTCTGTAAAGTAACTGTTTGTTGGTTGATGCGGAGCCCATAAGTGACGCCGGATTCTACGTTTTCAAGCTTGCCGGAAACCGTCGTTTTCGGTGTGGTTACTGTAAACCAATCGTCATTGTCCAGTTTAAGACGTGCTTGTGGTCCTTGGCCTGTCATGAGTGCAGTGACGGGAACGACTTCACCATTTTTGCGCAGCTTAATGAGGTCGCCGACCTTGAAATTTTTGGCGAGGTACTGTTTAAAGGTTTTATTCGCCCAACTGTCATCGTTGGCTACGAGGATGTAGCCGCCTTGCGGGATCACAAGGGTTGTAGGTCCTGTCCAGACGGGCACAGCTCCGTTGATGGAAGGGTTAACAACCCGTGTCACGTGATTCGTCGCATCGACGACAACACCGACAGAAGTGGTGCCAACGGTAACGGATGTTGCAAATTCCGTCGTGTACAAAGCAACATAATCGGTGATTCGACTCATATCGGTGTCAACGGCATTAATTTGCTTGCGCGGACCTTCAATATCAATGGTGATATCGACAGGCGCAGCTTCAACTTCAATAAAATCGGTGGGACTGATTGCCGCAGATGCGGTTATGGACCAAGAAGAAGCGAGTAATGTAATCAATAAGGTCATGATTAGCCATTTCGATTGTTTCACTGGTTTCACGTTCCTTCCCTAGAAGCGGATTTCTTCACCTTTTTCGCTAGATTCATAGACACCGCAAAGTATTTTCATCATTTCGACCCCATCCTGTACAGGAGAAAGGGTTTCCTTTTTACCTTGACACACTTCAATAAAGTAATTGATTTCATCCTGAAAACCGGCAACAAAATCAAAGCTCAAGTTATTGATCTGTGGTGTGAGGTTCAAAATCGTATCGTACTTCTCCGTAATGATGGATAGCTGCGGCTCCAACTCGGCTCCGCCTTTTTCCCCATAGAGCTTCACTGTCAATTCATCTTCCTTAGCATGAAGTGTAAAGCTGACATCTACAAGAATGGAAGCACCGTTTTCAAAGCGAATTAAGGCATTCGCCAAGTCTTCGACCGTATTATGCGTAGGGTCATAATCAGCTGCTTTGTAAAAAGCGAGATTTTTCACGTTGGCACGGTTGCCAAGTTTCTTGTACGTATTGCCAGAGATGGATTTCACTTTAGGTCGACCCATCAAATACCAACAAAGGTCAATGACATGTACCCCAACATCAATCAATGGGCCGCCGCCAGAACGTTCAACATCGGAAAACCAGCCACCTGGATTGCCGAGACGACGAATACAAGAAGCTTTTGCATAGTATATTTCGCCGAGCTCATTGTTATCGAGGAACGATTTGATGATGCGGGTATTCGAAGCATATCGGCGCACGAAGCCGACCTGAAGCGTTTTACCCGTACGTCGAACAGCATCCTCTACAGCAAGCGCTTCGTTTACCGAGGTACAGAGCGGTTTTTCGGTGAGTACGTTTTTACCAGCCTCTAAGGCAGCAATGGAGATTTGAGCATGACTATTGTTCCACGTACAGATGCTAATTGCATCTACAGCCTCATTGGCGAGCAGCTCCTTATAGTCTGTGTAAATGTGTGGAATTCCGTATTTCTCAGCTTTTGCTTTTGCGCGCTCCTCATTCAAATCACAAATCGCATAAAGCTCTGCATCCGGATTATTGTGATAGGATTTCAAATGCATTTCAGAAATGGAGCCTGCGCCAATAACGCCAATACGTATTTTACTCATCTACGAACACCTCTTCATTAGAATAGTCAAGCTTAAACGGGACGAATCGTGGGCCAAGACAGCTCGATGCCGTAGCTTTCAAGCTTACGTTGGAAAATGTGAAGCTCAGATTCCGTATTACGTACCTCACGGGGGATCATTCCGCGATCGATGGAGTGACTTGCTAGAAATCCAGCGGCTTCGCCAATGTTCCATTCGACAGGATGTAGACGATAGCAGCCGTTCGTAATGTGGGTAACGCCTAGATTCTTACATGCTGGAAGTAAATTGTTCATACGAATGGGAATCAAGCTGCCCAGTGGAATCTGGAACGGTAAGGAAGAAATATCTATATAATGACGATTGCCCGTGCTCGGGTGAAGGTCTATGCGATAACAGCCGATACCCACGGAATCAGGGAAAATCTCCGCTTTCCCATCAGGCCGGCAAGCAGTGCTTACATGCTGCTCCAAGACGGTGAATTCCGCTTTAATTCTGCGCGACTCTCGTATGTAGGGATACATAGCCAGTCCGTCCTCGGTCCCGACGATATCTTTGCGCAGTCGAAGGCCGGGGTAGCCTTGCCCACCGTCAGGTCGTGGCGCTTCTGTTTGAAGCCAATAAAGCAGCGATAGACTAAGCTGTTTGGCATCCCAGAGGCTTCGCTCTCTGTCCTCCTCGTTGACATCGATAATCGAACCTAACCAGTAGTCATTCTGCGGCCAGTTGACGAGGGTGATGTCGCCAGGATAAAAGCCATCCTGAAAGTTCTTGCTATCAATAATGCGTCGGTAGAAAAATAGGGAGTACTTTTCAGTGCCTTCAAATAGTTCATAGGAAACAGGCTCTAGCGTTTGAGGGCGAACACCGGACCAGCTGAGCAAACGATCAGGCCAGAATTCCGCTTTGTATTCCTTCCAGAAATCGTAGCGCTCAGGACGTGCAATGGTGTGATCTTCACCTTCGATATAATCCATGGCGAAGCAGTAAGTAAAGCCCTGCATGTCCTGTGGCAATGCTTCGCCATCTACCGCATGGGGCTCGCCAGTCTCGCTTTTGGACTCGGCTCCTGTCACGTATTCCGCGCCAGCTAGCGGCAGCACATCGCCACACTCTGTGGCGTCAAGGAAATAGGCGGCAGTTAACAACACCTGATCGCCACTCATCAAATTGCGAACCGTGATAGAGCGGACATCATCGCCCTCGACAGAGACGGATTCGATGCGATGGCGAGTTAGAATTTGCAGCCTCCCACTATTTACGTAGGGAGCAAGCATATCCTGCAAGACGGCTAAAGCAGCACGCGGCTCGTGACATAGGCGTGAAACGCCGCCATTACCGGGATTAAGCAGCGCTCGTGTACGTGCCTCTGCAGTAAGCGGGAAATGGCGGCGATAATAGTCACGCACCCCTTCCCGAAACTGCCGATAGGTGCGTGTGCAGCCAAATTGTTCGATCCACGGATGTTCATCTGGCGGAACAGCCTGACTCGTTAATTGGCCGCCAATCCAGTCCGTTTCCTCGGTCATGATGACTTGTTTCCCTGACTTGGCAGCGGCGAGAGCTGCAGTGCAGCCGCCGGTACCACCGCCGATTACGACGATATCAGCATGGTATTCATGCATAATAGGTGTGTTGTTTGTGGTCACCAATGCAGATAGTCCCTCCTTTTACCAATTCGCCTGTAGTCATTCACAGGTTATCCCTATTGTATTACAGCTGGTAAAGAGCCACAGCGGAGGACCATGACTTCTTTTGGTACTTTAATAACCCATTGGCTATGAAAAAAAAGGGATTGCCTTCTAGAAGGCGAAGTTTCATAACAAGCAAGTAGAGGAATAGACGGTAAGCGAAAGTAGAGGAGGATATGCAAGATGGCGAATCAACAACAACCAAGTAACCCCTTGCACTTGGATTCGAATATGCGGATTCAACAATTGGTGGACGATACGTATCATTGGTTTTCACCACTCGAGCAGCCATTTCACGTAGCAGGCTTTGGCTGGCTGAACGAGGAGAGGCTTTATCGCAGGTTGCCAACACACCCAGCGTGGGAACTCCCGGAAGCAGTGAATAGCTTGGCAAATTGCACGGCTGGCGGACAAATTCGCTTCACGACGAATGCAACTTCGTTAGCTATCCAAGTGAAACTGGCAGGGGCTGCGAATATGTACCATATGCCAGCAACGGGACAGTGCGGTTTCGACTGCTACATAGGCGCTCCGGGGGAACAGTTTTATTACAGCACAACCCTTTATGATGCCAAGCTTACGGAATTCGAAAGTGTATTGTTTGCGGATATGGAGCCAGAATATCGAAGTATTACGTTGAATTTTCCACTCTATCAAGGCGTAGTAGAAGTTTGGGTCGGTGTAGACCAAGCTGCTCAAATCACACCTCCTGTTGCCTATGATAACAAGGAGAAAATCATTTTTTATGGTACATCTATCACGCAGGGAGGTTGTGCTTCACGACCTGGCATGGCGTATACCAATATATTATCAAGGCGTATTAATAGAGAATTCCTGAACTTAGGTTTCTCAGGGAATGGCAAAGGAGAGCCAGAGCTTGCGCATCTTGTAGCAGAAATACCAGACCCAGCGTGTCTCGTGTTGGACTATGAGGCAAATTGCGTTTCGTCAGAAAGACTACAACAGACATTGCCTGAATTTATTCGTATTTACCGCAACCAACATGCGCTGACGCCAATACTCGTGATCTCAAGCATTTCATACGCAAAGGAACGCTTTCAAACACAGTTGCGGCAGGAGAAAGAGAAGCGCAAGCAAGTCCAGATGCGAACGGTTGAACAGCTGCAAGAAAATGGTGACGCTAACATTTATTATTACGAGGGCGCTCAATTGCTTGGTGAAAATGCTCACGAATGTACAGTCGATGGTGTTCATCCGACGGATCTCGGGTTTATGCGGATGGCAGATGGACTGACACCGTTACTGAAGAAGATACTAACTTCTTGATTGCTTGTTTGGCTAAGTCTGAAGGGGTGATGGTTCGATGAAAAGATTGCAAACAACCTTGCTGGTCATTCTCTTAGGCTGTTTAACAGCTGGCTGTGGCATTCCGAAATTGGATATGAATGAAGAAAATAGAGGGGATACCGCTAACGAACCCACGATACGAATCGTGGCGAATAGCCTAGGTATGAACTTTCCAGAAAACATGGATGAGAATCATAATCCCTATCTAAGCTATATTGAAAAGAATATTGGCGTTCAGGTCAATGTCACGCTTCCTCCACTGAATGGTTATGATGAAAAGTTAAACGTTATCATGGCATCCGGCGAGCCGCCTGATTTGTTGAATACCAGTGATCCATCGTGGTTTATTCATTTTGTTAATCAAAAGGCGCTTACCCCATTAAATGATTACATTGATAAATATGGGGCTAATTTAAAAGCCAAAATTCCAAAAGAAGCTTGGGATAATGTCACTGTGAACGGCAAGATCTATGCCATACCAAGCTTGAACGAAGTAAAGGGAACCGAAATCATGTATGCCCGCAAAGACTGGCTCGATAAGCTCGGTCTACAGCCCCCGAAGACGATTGAAGAATATACGACGGTGATGAGGGCTTTTGCTCAAAGAGATCCAGATGGTAATGGAAAAAATGATACCTATGGCGTATCGATTCTAGAGCGTCTTCGCAGAACGTCGCCTTTTCTTGGCGCTTTTGGCGTACAAATGAAAGCGTGGTACAAACGGGACGGAAAGCTGGTATACTCGGGTATTCTTCCGGAAATGAAAGAGGCGCTGATGTATCTTCGTGGCTTGTACGACGAGGGTATACTAGATCCGGAATTCCCGCTGAATAAAATTGACGTCCTGGGTGAAAAGATTGCGAATGGACGAGTCGGCCTATTCTCGGCAGCTTGGTCGGATACGCGCGCCCATATTGCAGCCAATCGTAAAAAAGATCCGAATGCCGTATGGATTCCGCTAGAATTTCCGGTCGGTCCTGGCGGGAAGCATGGCGTATACAGCACCTCAATCGTCCGATCCTACAATGTGGTTCCTATCAAAAGTGAGAAGCCAGAAGCGGTCGTTAAATTTTTGGATTTCGTCGCTGGCCCAGGTCAAACCAGCCTCAAGCTAGGTTTTGAGAATGAAATTTGGACCCGAGTGAACGGGAAATTATCTATTCGTTTTGATGAACATGCGAAGCACGGTTATCGTGGCATTTATGGCGCATTAGCGGATATGGCAGATCCGATCGTAACGAAAGATCGACTGGAGGCACTCGGTGAGCAGTTTCATTTATACGACAACATTCAGCGGATTGAGAACAATTTAATGGAAGATCAGTTCAATGGACCGCCAACACCGGCTATGGGTAAACACCAAGTTAAGCTGTCTAAGCTGCAAGAGGAGACATTTACACGAATCATTGCGGGATTGAGTCCGATAGAAGAATTTGATGCGTTTGTGAAAAAGTGGAAGGAATCCGGCGGTGATGAAATTACCGGGGAAGTAAACGAGTGGTGGCGCGAAACCACCAAATAAGGAGTGCGTTTCCGGCAATCTGTCGGAGTGTGAGCGGTCATGAATGGAGGTTGCCGAAATGACCAAAGAAATACTTCCCAAAATTCGAAAATTGCTTGCCGGTTACATCCAAGTTCGGTTAACTTGGTATTTTTTACTTATTCTACTTCCGTTAGCAGGGTTCAGTCTTTTTGCCATTGCCAAATCGCAGTCGATCGTAGAGGTACAGACGGGAGAGCGGACACAAGGCGCGCTGCACACCATGACGGATTATATTGATCTGACCTTGCAAAATATCGAGCAGTTGTCCTCTTTGATCGCTTTCGATACGAATGTCAATACCACGCTGCAGTCTGTCGGTCAAGAACCAGAGAAACAGTCATTCGTTCATTTTGCTCAAGTGATGGATCAGATCACGAGTATGACGACGGTTAATCTCATAATCGACCAAATTACAATTATCCATATGCCATCACGCACCGTCATTTCCACGAAATTCGGTGGAGGCAAGCTGCCTAGCGGGGCAGAGAATCAGGAATGGTATCGAAATTTAATGGAAGCTAATGGGGGGACGATTTTCTTTACTCCGCAACAAGGTGAGTCGTATTTTGATGCCGATAGTGTGCATCTGATTCGGACCATGGACCCCTATAATCGTACGTTGATGAATCCGAACTTGCTTATCCTTTCGGTAAAAAAGAGTGCGCTAATCGAGCTTGCAAAACCGCTGCTGCCTTCGAAAAATGCGAATATCTATCTATTTGATAATGACGGAAGATCGATAACCGGCACGGGCGGAAGTGTGAATTCCCAAGTGTGGGGCAAGGTGGATAAAGTAAGGACGATTCGTAAATCACCACAGACCGGTACGGAGATGGTAACGATCAGCGTGAAGTCGAAACTATCCGGATGGACGCTGATGATGGAGCAGCCTTTGTGGGAAATTCGGAGTCATACCGACTCGTTAAAAATTTTCTCCTATGGCATTCTAGTTGTCAGCTTGGTACTTGCCATCTGGACGTCCTGGATCATTTATCGAGGTATTTCCGCGCCATTGCGGAAGCTGGCCTATGGGATGAAGCAGCTCCGAACCGGTAATTTTACCATTCAGCTTGAAGATACACGGATTGATGAATTGGGCTATGTGATCGAATCTTTCAATCGGATGGCGGAGAATCAGAAAACGCTAATCCGGGATCACTACGAGAAGCAATTGTTATTGTCCAAAATGGAATTGAAATTTTTGCAGTCACAAATTAATCCTCATTTCCTCTACAACACGCTGGATTCGATTTATTGGACAGCTAAAAACTATGAGGCTGATGAAATCAGTGAAATGGTGTTGAATCTGTCGAAATTTTTCCGACTAAGCCTTAACAAGGGGAATGAGACATTTCCGGTAAAAGAAACGATCGAGCATTTGAAATACTACATTAAAGTGCAGCAGTTACGATTCCTTGATCATTTCACGGTTCGCTTCGAGATTGATGAGGAAAGTGCGCACTATCATGTGCTGAAGCTTCTCCTGCAGCCTTTGGTGGAAAATGCGGTTCTGCATGGTTTGGAGAAACAGAGTGGGGGCGGTGAACTCGCCATTTCCTCCTATCTGGATGGAAGCTATCTCGTTCTTGAAGTGTGCGACAACGGAGTAGGTGTCAGTCCAGATCGACTCACCTATATTTGCGGTAAATTGGAGGAGGCTTCTAAGCAAGCTGGGGAAGGCATATCTACGGATTTGAAAAAGGAGAAGGATCTATTCGGCCTGCGTAACGTCGTTGCCCGAATGAAAATGTACTATGGCAATGAATCACAGTTCCTATTCGAGAGCGGTTCTCACATGGGAACCCGAATTACGCTACGCCTTCCTCTAGCTATGTGTGAATCGTCTTTAGAGGAGCGGGCAGGGTAAAATAACATCCCACTGATAGAGACCTCCGGAAGCAGCTGCTCCGGAGGTTTTCTATATAGTGACACTCCCGCCTTAGTAAGCCAGCGTAGTCGCTTAATTGTTCACCCCATTTATCTCCTCACTATCCCTTTGGCTCAGAAGAACAGTTGTGGAGGGCTAGTTAGGGAAGTATATCCTGAGTGAAAGGGATAGTGGAAGTGGAGTGAGAGTAATTGATGTATATCACTTCAGGCGGTGTTCTAAAAGCGTTGTTTTCTGAGGAAATTGGCCAAAGGATGGAGGAAGGCGAGGCAAATAGATGGATTTTTTCCAGTTAAATTCTAGGGAATATCGATTATTTGAAGAATAGATGGATAACATACAGTTAATTTATTACATTTTTATATAAATGAATAAAACCAGCATTTTTAACTACATTTTTTACAGTTAAACTGAGTTTTCGAGGAAATTACACATAAATAGCTGTACATTTTCCAGTTAATCCAAAATTTCCAGCATGACCTTCTCCAACCCAACCCAACCCAACCCAACCCAACCCACGTCGGTTGAGAAAATTTGTAAATGGATCTTTACAGTGCTGAAAGGCATGCTATACTGAAAATAAAACCAAGGTTTCATTTTTGTGAAAGAGGTGAATGAATGCCGGCAACGCGTACGTTAGTCATTCAAAACGGCACGATCATTGCAGCCGATCGCTTAATTCCTAATGGGGTTGTTCTTATCGAGAACGGTCTCATCGTGAGTGTCGGTGAAGCAGAACAAGTGCAAATACCACAGGGTTATCCCGTGTTAGATGCACAAGGCGCCTACATAGCTCCAGGCTTCATTGATATCCACTGTCATGGCGGTGGCGGTGTATGGTCATGGGAGCATCCGTATGAGTTCGCAATTGCCCATTTGAAACATGGGACGACAGCTATTCTTCCAACCTTTACCTACAACGAGAGCAGAGAGCAGGTAAAGACAGGCATTCAAACCATTTTATCCAGCATGAACTCCGAAAAACCCTTCGCACAGGCCATTGTAGGCATTCATATGGAAGGCCCCTACATTAATAAGAAATATGGCGCAATCACTTCACCTATTCGTCCTGTTGACCCTATGGAATACCAAGAAATTTTACAAGCTGCTGGGAAGCACATTAAAGTTTGGACACTCGCACCTGAGCTGGATGGTCAGGAAGCCTTTGTGAATGAAGCTGCGAAATATGAGATTTCATTCTCTGTTGGACATTCCGAAGCGACTGCGGAGCAAATATTCCGCTTTGTCCCGCAAGGACTGCGTATCGGCTGCCATTGTACGAATGCATCAGGCATAACACCTTCACCGTCCAGATACGGGGGAACTCGTGAGGTTGGTGTCGATGAGGCGGTACTCGTTCATGACGATATTTATGCCGAAGTCATTCCTGATGCAGAGGGGATTCATGTACGTCCCTTGATGCTGAAGCTTATTCACAAGACCAAGGGTACTGACCGTGTCATCATTATTACGGATGCTATGCCTGATGCAGGTGTTCATAATGGCAGCAGTTCCGATGTGAATTGGAATCATCTTGGTCATTTGGCCGGCAGCTGTTTAACGATGGACAGAGCTGTTCACAATATGATGAACCATGCATCAATCGGGCTCGTGGATGCATTCCGTATGGCTTCGCTGAATCCAGCAAAAGTCATACATATGGACGATCAGATGGGGAGTATCGAGCCTGGGAAGTTAGCCAATCTCCTACTCATTGATGAAGAAATTCATGTGAAACATGTGATTCTACAAGGACAAAGCGTCAGTTTCTAATACGCAGGATGGTGGGTGATGAGATGAATGATGCAGCGTGGCAAGCGGATATGGATACACCAGCGATCGTCATCGATCTGGATCGATTGGATGCCAATCTGCAGAGTACCGCTGAATTGGCTGCGAAAGCAGACGTACGATTACGGCCACATACGAAGACGCATAAGAGCATTTGGATCGCGCAAGAGCAGCTGCGACATGGCGCTTCAGGCATTACGGTGGCAAAGCTTGGCGAGGCTGAAGTCATGGCGGCTGGCGGTATAGATGATATTCTAATCGCTTATCCGCTTGTGGGCCGATTGAAGCTGGAGCGTTTGGGACGACTGTTACAACAGACGCAAGTCTCAGTCAGTGTGGACAGTTATGAAGTGGCCAAAGGATTGTCCGATCTTGGTGAGCATTTGAAACTTCGCGTACCGCTCTACTTAGATGTGAATAGCGGGTTGAACCGCTGTGGAAAAGAACCAGGCGAGGAGACAGCCGCATTGGCTGTAGAAATTGCCAAGCTGCCAGGAATTCGTCTGACCGCGTTGATGACCCATGCGGGGCAGGCTTACAGCAAGAGTCGTGCCGACGACTGTCTGGAAGTTGCCCTTGCTGAAGCAGAAGCTTTGCTGGAATCACAACGTGTGCTGCGGCGATTAGGTGTGGATGTGCCGGACATTAGTGTGGGCTCGACACCGACATCTAAGTTCATTGGTGCTCTCGCCGGCTTAGGAGTAACGGAGATGCGGCCTGGGGCTTATGTTTTCGGTGATGGCTCCCAGCTGTATACAGGCCTAATCGGCGAAGAAGCCTGTGCCATGCGCATCTATGCCACGGTCGTCAGCACGCCTAGGCAGGGAACCGTCATCATCGATGCAGGCTCAAAGACGCTGTCCAACGATAGCAGCGCGCATCGCAAAGGATACGGATTCATACCGGAGTTTCCTTCTATCTTCGTTGAGCGGCTTAGCGAAGAGCATGGCATTCTCTCCGTGCCTGACGGCACCGAACTTCATATCGGTGACATCGTGGAGATCATACCTAATCATTGCTGCGCCGTGACCAACCTCCATGATCGACTCCTTGGCGTACGTGGCGGGCAACTCGAGCGTATCCTTACGGTCGATGCCAGAGGCAAAGTTACTTAATAGGCAATCTAAATTGTACATACAAAGGAGACGATTACTTATGTCACAGCCCATTCATTCTACAGCGGCACCTGAATTCCCACTTCCTTTCTCGCAAGCCCTTCGCGCAGGTGATTTCGTTTATGTGTCTGGCCAAGTCGGCGTAGATCCTATAACGCGTGAAGTTGTTGGAGAAACGATTGAAGAACAGACGCTCCAATGCTTGCGCAACATCGAGACCATTCTTGGAGAGGCTGGACTCACGCTCGATCATATTGTAAAAATCAACGCATTCCTCTCCAGACAAGAGGATTTTCCTGGCTACAATAAAGCTTATCAAAGTTTGATGAAGCAACCTTTTCCAACGAGGACTTCAATTGGTTGTTCCATCGGCAGCTATTTAGTAGAGATTGATGCGATTGCTTATGTAGTTACTCGTCGTGGAGAGAGCCTTTAAGATGAGGAATAACCAGCTTCAGATTGCTGTAGCCGGTATTTTGCATGAAACGAATACGTTCGCTCCTGGCATTACAGACATCGCGCATTTTCGGGAACAGTGGACGATGGGCGGTGATGCTTTTGCAGCGCGCTACGCAGGGACGCGCACTACGATGGGGGGCGTGATCGCCGCTGCAGCTGCACAAGGCGTTAGCTTGTTGCCAGGCTTGTATGTGGCAGCGACACCAAGCGGGATGGTGGAGGCAGCAACGGGCGACACGCTGATCGATGCCCTCGTGGAGGCCATCGACAGCAGGTCAGATGGCCTAGTTTTGATCATGCATGGCGCTATGGTATCGGAGCATTACGCCGACTACGAAGGGGAATGCCTCCGACGTCTTCGCGCGAAGCTAGGACCCGATTTCCCTATTGCCATGACAATTGATCTGCATGGCAATATCAGCCAAGCGATGGTTCGCCATGCGGATCTGATCGTTGGTTACGATACCTACCCGCATGTGGATATGTATGAGCGGGCGGTTGAAGCTTTTGACCTGCTCGTTAGTACAATTCGCGGTGAGATTCGCCCCGTTCGGGCAATGGTTCATACGGGCATGCTGGTTGTTCCTCAAGGTATGCTGACGAGTGTAGGCAGTATGAAACTGCTAATGGATCATGCCTTCCATATGGAGCGTATGCCGGGTGTGCTGAACGTGACGGTAGCCGGCGGTTTTCCCTACAGTGACGTTCCCGATGCGGGAA
The DNA here is from genome assembly GCF_059692015.1 of Paenibacillus sp. J22P165. Lineage (NCBI taxonomy): Bacteria > Bacillati > Bacillota > Bacilli > Caryophanales > Paenibacillaceae > Paenibacillus > Paenibacillus sp. J22P165. The sequence continues at coordinate 383,999 of NZ_JCAUAP010000004.1, forward strand.
TGTCCGTTGTAGTCACGACAGACGGTGACACCGATTTAGCTGAACGTTGTGCGGCAGAACTCGCACAGATGGCGATCGACCGGAAGGAGACGTTCAATGTCAGCTATGCGACACCGCGTGAAGCCGTAGCCGAGGCATTGGCGCAGCCGGAAGGACCTATTATTTTGGCGGAAGGTTCCGACAATGTAGGGGGAGGCGCTCCGGCTGATGCAACGCATCTACTTGCTGAATTAATTACTGTGCCGAAGAAAGCATTGATTGTAATTCGCGATCCTGAAGCCGTGGAAGCGGCTTACCGGAACGGAATCGGAGGCCTATTCGAAGGCATGGTAGGAGGTAAAAGCGACTCCTTGCACGGAAAGCCTGTAGCGGTGAAGGGGAAGATTCGGTTACTGTTTGACGGACATTACCGACATGCGGGTCCGTATATGACCGGCCAGCATGCGGAGATGGGCTTAACAGCTGTTGTTGAATGCGGACTGCTTACGCTCGTACTGACAGAGAAGCGGGTGGCCCCATGGGATGTCGGGCATGTGCGATCCGTCGGTTTATGGCCCGGGGATTATCACATGATCGTGGCCAAATCAGCGCTGGCTTGGCAGACAGCTTTCGGATCGTTTGCCAAGCATGTCATTAATGTGGATTCACCAGGATGCTGTAATGCCAATCTTGCTCATTTTCAATATCAACACGTTATTCGTCCAACGTATCCCATGGATTCGTTGCCGCAACCGAGATTTGGAACCTATGATTGAACTTCTATATCATCTATGAGCCTGCATAACGAAATCACTCTCCAAGGAAGTACGAATTAGGGAGGATGTATGCATGAAGCATGTTGAGAAATCGAGACAGAAATATACGGAATCACAAGCCTATTTGGCAGGCGGGGTGGCGAGCTCGTTAAGAAGCGCCATGAAGCCGACGCCCTTATTCGCTGCATCGGGTTCCGGTCCAAGAATAACAGATGTGGATGGTAACACCTATATAGATTATTTGCTTGCCTATGGACCCTTAATATTGGGCCATGCGCATGAGGCAACGACGGAGAGTGTCCATGCAGCGATGAAGCGTGGCGTTACTTTCGGGTTGCAGCATGAAGGGGAAATTGAGCTGGCACGGCGCTTGACTGAGATATTACCTTGTGCGGATAAAGTGGCCTTAAGCGGTTCTGGTACAGAAGCAGTGATGCTGGCTCTGCGATTAGCTCGCGCTTTTACGGGCAAGCGGAAGATCGTTCGGTTTCATGGGCATTACCATGGGTGGTCGGATGCGATATTTACCGCCTTCCCTAGCTCAGACATGCGTCAGTCCAGTTCCACTGCTGCTACGCAGGAGCAACGGCTTTTGCCAGGCACGAGCGGTCAGAGTGAGCTAGCCTTGGAAGATATCATTTTGCTTCCGTGGAACGATTTCGATGTCTTGGAGGCAACCTTACGGGAATATAAGGATGACATCGCCGCTGTGATTTCAGAGCCGGTGATGTGCAATTCCGGTTGCGTGCTGCCCAGACCAGGCTATCTTGAGCTCATACAGAATCTAACTAGTGAGCTCAACATCGTTATGATTTTGGATGAAGTCATCACCGGATTCCGGCTTGGCTTAAGCGGCGCGCATGGGAAATTTGGATTAAAGCCAGATCTAATTACCATTGGCAAAGCATTAGGCGGAGGCGTTGCCATAAGTGCTGTAGCTGGCCGCAAGGACATTATGGCGCTGATTGAGAATGGAACCGTTAGCCATTTGGGTACTTTGAACGGGAATTGCGTTGCGACATCAGCAGCCTTAGCAACAATAGCGGAACTGTCCCAAGAGGATGGGAGAGTTTACCGTGAAATGGAAACGAACACAACCCAGCTCGTTAAAGGGATTCGTAGCTTACTCGTCAAACACAGCATTCCAGGCATCGTCAATCATGTCGGTCCTGTCTTCCATATGATGTTTACTCACGAGCCTGTGGTTGAAGATTTCGCTTCCTTTACGAAGCGGGACGGAGCAAAGTATGCAGATTTTGCTGGTAAGATGCTAGAAGAGGGCGTGCTCATCCGTTCCAACGGATTATGGTATTTGTCAGCGACGCATGGCGCTCAAGAAATTGAAGAAACATTGAAGGCTGTCGATCGAGCGCTAGTCAACTTATAAGGAGGCATTCCGGATGAGAATGAAAGATGTGGTCGTGCTCATAACGGGCGGTTCAACCGGCATAGGTAAAGCAACGGCTGTAAGATTTGCTGCTGAAGGAGCAAAGGTGGCTATTACCGGCAGAGAGAAGGCTGCGCTGCAAGTGACTGCTGAGGAGATTGCAGCTCAAGGCGGTGAAGTCATCTGGATCGATGGGGATGTACAGCTGAAATCAGATGTTAATCGCATGGTGGATACAGTTCTGGGAAATTGGGGAACGATTGATGTGTTAGTGAACAATGCCGGTATCTGCAGCCCTGCCCCCTTTTTGGAGATCGAGGAATCAGAGTGGGACCGGCATATGGCGATTAATTTGAAAGGAACGTTTCTCGTCGGGCAAGCGGTGGCAAGAAGCATGGTGCAGCAAGCCAAGAGTGGATCTATCATCAATATGTCCAGTGTGAATGGCTTAGCTGCGGAGAAAGATCAAGCGCATTATAATGCGACGAAGGGCGGTATTAATCTTCTCACTATGTCTATGGCTTTGGAGCTTGCGCCACTAGGCATCCGTGTCAACGCACTTTGCCCGGGCTTTATTGAGACGAGGCTGACGAAACCCTTGATTGATAATCCTGCCGCATTTGCCCCCTACCTCGAAACCATCCCTATGGGCCGAGCTGGTGTACCGGAGGAAATTGCAGACGCTGCACTATTTATGGCAACTAGTGATTCACGTTATATGACAGGGCATTGCTTAGTCGTAGATGGCGGGCAGCTTATTAAGTTATCTTGACAAAGGAGAAACCACTATACAATGAGCAAGGATGTAGGAGAGAAACAAGAGCGTTACACCATACAAGCCATCGATAAAGCATTGGATTTACTGGAACTTTTGGCGGAGCACGATTCCTTGAATCTTTTGGAATTGACAGAGATGCTGGATCAGCCTAAATCGTCGACGTACCGAATCATTTTAACCTTGGAAAATAGGGGATTCATCAGCAGAGACGATGACAATGGCAAATATTGCTTAGGCTATAAGCAGTTGATGCTGACACGCGGATTGTTAGAGCGAAATAAGCTAAGAACCGCGGCGATGCATGAGATGAAGAGGCTCTCTGAGCTCTACGGCGACACAATTAACTTAGGTGTCATGTTAGAAGGTGAGGTGTTATATGTTGAGATCATAGAGAGCACACAGCCACTGCGAATGACGGATACCGTAGGATCCAAAGCACCCTTTCACGCGACTGCTATGGGCAAAGCCATGTCCGCTTATCTGCCAGAGGATAAAGTTAAAGCCTATATCACACTTCACGGCTTGCCGGCTATCACACCTAACACGATTACTTCGGTCGAGCAACTTTTTGCTGAATTAAAACTTGTACACCAACAAGGATTTTCCATGGATGATCAAGAAATTGTAGAGGGTGCACGTTGTGTAGCTGCTCCGATCTTCAACATGTATGGGAACATCGAGGGTGCGGTTAGCATTTCGGGGGCTATGCATCGGTTTGCTCCTGATTTATTTCCCGATATGGCCGAAAGTATCAAATTTGCTGCGAATCAGATCTCGCGGAAACTAGGCTATCAGTTTACATAATGGAGAGGGGAGTTCCTCATGCAACCATTACGAATAGCAGTTCTAGGCATGGTGGAAGGCAATGGGCACCCATATTCCTGGAGTGCAATGTTCAACAACTATGACAAGCACACGATGGCCGAGTGTCCTTATCCCGCAATACCAAATTATTTAGCCAAAGAGCCCGTAGAAAAGCTGCAAATACCTGGAGCATCTGTCACCCATATTTGGACGGATGATCCTCTAGATGCCGCACATGTGGCTAAGGCTTCGCTTATCCCGCACGTCGTATCCAGACCAGAGGATGTTATCGGACACGTAGATGCCGTCATGATTACAACGGATAAAGGCCATGAGCATGTGGAACGCTGTCGGCCGTTTGTTGAGGCTGGTCTCCCCATATTCGTCGATAAGCCTCTGGTCGATAATGAGCCCGATCTTGCGCAGTTCCGAAGGTGGGTGCGCGATGGTGCCTCGATTATGTCATCTAGCTGCATGCGCTATTGTAAAGAATATATGCCTTATCGCACGTCAATTCACTCCTTAGGAGAACTTCGTTACACAAGCATCACGACTTGCAAAAGCTGGGAACGTTACGGTATCCATGCATTGGAGTCGATTTACCCCATTCTAGGCCCCGGTTTTATTTCCGCTCAAAACGTAGGAACGCAAGATCGTAACATCGTTCACTTCAAGCATCGCCTGCATGGCGATGTGATGGTGCTTGCGATGGATGACATGTATGGTTCGCACGGTATTCTACAGCTATGTGGGACACAAGCCAATGTCACGGTTACCGCTCAAGATACGTTCTATTCCTTCAAATCACAGCTTGAAGCTTTCATACACTTTTTGAAAACAGGAGAAAGACCCTTCCCGTTCAGTGAAACGGAAGAATTAATGCGCATGATCATTGCCGGCATTCGCAGCCGAGACGAAGGTGGAAGAGTTGTAAGGCTAGAGGAAATCACTGCGAACTAACACAGTGAAGCACGCTTTTCGTACATAACCTTAAGGAGGACGAAAACGGATGGCTACTAACTTTCATATGCGTCAAAGTCGAGTCTTACGTAAGCTGCGGGCAGGGGAAACAGCAATCGCGTTGAAGCTGAATCTTGCAGATCCACGCATAACAGAAATGGCCGCCAGAATTTCTGGCGTAGACTGCCTATGGACGGACATGGAGCATGTCCCGAATGATTTGGCTGTCATTGAACGACAGATTTGGGCGGCAAAAGCGTATGATGTGGATGTGCTTGTCCGTGTAGCAAGAGGAAGCTACAGTGAGCTGATTCGGCCGTTAGAGATGGATGCGGCAGGGATCATGGTTCCACACGTAATGAGCTTAGCGGATGCAAAGCAAATTATTCATCACACCAAATTCTACCCGATCGGTCGACGGCCGCTTGATGGCGGAAATTCGGACGGTGCTTTCTGCAATTTGGAGTTGGAGGACTATATATCGCAAGCGAATGATCAACGTTTTAACGTCCTGCAAATCGAAGATCCAGAGCCGCTTGGTGAGCTGGAAGATATCATCGCGCTGCCTGGTCTGGACATGATTTTTTTCGGACCCGGAGACTTCAGTCAAGGGATTGGAGCTCCAGGCAAGTGGGATCATCCGCTGCTAATTGAAACCAGGGAATCAGTGGCTAGACTGGCAAGAAAGCATGGGAAATACGCAGGAACCGTTGGCAGTCCGAGTAATTTGGATGATTTAACGGCGATGGGCTACCAATTTGTAAGTGTTGGAGCCGATGTGGTTGGTTTTGGTCAGTATTTAAGTGGTATCGCATCTAGCATTAACCGCAGCTCCGGAACAGGTACGGATTCCGTCTACGGCTCAACCAAAAGCTAGGGAGGCCACGACATGTATACGGAGCTTTTCTCATTGCGGGATAAAAGTGTCATTCTTACAGGGGGTTCTGGGTATCTCGGAACCGCAATTACAGAAGCGTTACTCGCATTTGGCGCTGATGTTACCGTAGCAGACCTAACTTTCCGAACGAACCCGAACTTGGCAACTGCCCTGCAAGAGGGCCGATTACGGCAGGTGGTCTGTGATGTCTCCCAAACAACATCGATTAAAGACATGTTTGCGTCACATGACACAGCTAGCGGGCGATTAAACGTTGTTGTTAACTGTGCGACATATGGTGCTGGTTATGGCCAAGAGGCCGAGCTTGAATTCATGACAGATGAAGTGTGGCATAAAGGTGTAGATGGGGCTCTCGGTACAACTTTCCGTTGCATTCGAGAAGCCATCCCCTATCTGAGAGAAAGCGGCGGCGGGTCGATCGTTAACTTCGCTTCGATGTACGGAGTCGTCTCGCCTGATCCTTCGATTTATGGTGATAGCGGTGCAAATAATCCGCCGAATTATGGCGTTGGGAAGGCTGGTGTTGTTCAACTAACCCGATACTGTGCGGCACATTTGGCCAAGTATGGGATTCGTTGCAACAGTGTATCGCCAGGACCTTTCCCCAATGCGGCAATCGGTCAAAACGAAGCTTTCTTACAGCAGCTGCAAGCCAAAACCATGCTCGGCCGAGTAGGCAAACCCGAGGAAATGGTAGGCGCTGTCATTATGCTGGCATCCGATGCCTCCAGCTATATGACCGGATCGAATCTCATGGTGGACGGTGGATGGACAGCATGGTAACGCGGGTAGTTGTGTCATTCGATAGGAGGAAATCGATGTGAGTACGAATGTAATGAATAGCTTCTCGCTAAGGGATAAGACGGTGCTCATTACGGGAGGCGCCGGACTTTATGGGACACAAATCGCAAGGGCCTGCGCGCAAGCAGGAGGCAACATATACGTGACATCTCGTGATGAAGCTCGTTTAGAGGAGATCGAAGAGAATTTTAGAAAAGACGGATTTACGGTCCGCGCCATTCCTTTCGACCAAGAAGATCTCGGATCGATCTCTTCCATTCGAGAGAAGTTAGAAACGCGAGAAGGCAAATGTGATGTCCTCATCAACAATGCTGTCGCCCGTACGATGTCTCATTATAACGATTCGCTGGAAACCTTCGCGCGCAGCATGGCGGTTAACGCAACAGGATTGTTCGAGTTAACGCGGGTGATTGGCGATTGGATGGCCGAGAAAGGGAGCGGCGGATCTATTATTAACATCGGTTCGATTCAAGGCATGGTCGGACCCGATCCTACACTGTATGAGGGGTTGCCGTTAAATGGACTGATCCCTGACTATTTCTTCCATAAGGGCGGGATGATCAACTTTACCCGATTTATCGCCAGTTATTATGGTGCGAGTCAGGTTCGGTGCAACTGCATCTCACCAGGCGGTTTTCAGACGGAGAAGAATCTCCCTGAATTTATCCAACGTTACAATGACAGAACGATGTTAGGCCGCATGGCCAAAGCGGATGATATTTGGGGTCCGGTTGTATTTCTTGCATCGGACGCCTCCCAGTATGTAACGGGCACTAACTTGCCTGTGGATGGCGGCTATACAGCCAAGTAAGGGGAAAGCGGCATCAACGCGTGATGCCGCTTTCTTTTTATACAAGAAAGAAAAAGGGGTGGTGAAAGGGTATGAGAATGTTTTCGAATGGTTTCAGAATTTTTCACGATTTAAAATTGGTGAAGAAGCTATGGTTATCGTTCTCGCTTGTCACACTTCTAGCACTCGTCATCTTTGCCTTATTGTCGTCAACGTACATCAAACGAATGATGACCGATCAAGAAGGCAATGCCATGCTGCAAAAGATTGAGTATTTCACAGGCAGTATGGACAGCTATTTCCAAAGTATTGAGAAATCATCTCAATTGCTTGTCTACAATGAGAATGTGCAAGAACCTTTAAGTGCGAACGCCGCAAGTTTGAATGGGATGGAACGGATTCTTTCCTACAACTACATCTATGATCAATTAAGGCAATTATCAGCTCGGTTTATTGGGATCGAAGCCATTTATTTGGTGGATAAGTTTCAAAATGTGTACGACAGCGGAGTTGGCATGAATTTCACGCCTAGCTATTTGGTCAGTGATGAATTCACCAGCCAGGGCTGGTATGACAAAATGGCAAACAATAAAAGCAGTAATTCGTTATGGTCCTTCATCAAGTGGCGTGATAAGCAAACATCAATCGTGATGTTCAAGACCATTTATGATAAAAATAATTTGCAAGTCCTCGGATATCTCATCATTTCCATTTCCCCTACGATACTTAACAACTACTTAGCTTCATCGAATCTGGATGAAGGCACGAATAGCATCGTTGATTCGAACGGCTATATCTTCTCAGCAGGGAGCGGCGAAAGTATTCCGCCTATTCACATTGATCAATTAACCGGGACGAAAGGTCATTATACGAATGAATCTGACGACTATGTCGTAGCCTATTCGAAGCACCCTTTGACCCAATGGACATTCGTTCATACGATCCCTCAGAGCTTATTGCTAAAGGATCTTAAACATATCAACAATTTATGGGTAGCCTTTCTTGGCGTATCTCTCATCCTGATGGTCGTTGTCTCCGTGTATATTTCCAAAACCATTTCTATGCCGCTCCGTAAAATGATTCGTATGCTCCGAAATGTTGAGCATGGCAATCTGAATATGAAATTTCAGCCTTTGTTTAAAGATGAGCTTGGAGATCTTGGTCGGGCTTTCAATCATATGATCGATAAGGTGCGTGAAGGTGAACCACTCATGAGGGAGAAGCTGGTTCGCTCTCTTTTGGAAGGGAGAATGACCGAAACAGAAGCTAGCTATTTCACAGAACGACTGAACTTTCAGCTCGATGCGGCATCTTTTCGGGTTGTACTGCTTCATTTGCACAGTAGTTATGAGAAAGAAGAGTTAGATAAGTTGGAATCGATCATGCACGAATTCGAAGACAGGCATGAGATGATTAGCATCTATTTATCCAATGAACAGTATTGCCTGATATTTAACGGTGAGAACGATGAGGAATTGCCGAACATCCATGCGTTGATCAGCGAACTTAAAGAACGGCAGGATCTACAAATTTATGCGTTTGTTGGCAATCATTACGAGCATTTTAACCTGATTAAGACCTCATTCGAAGAAGCGAAGGCGCTACTCAATTACCTCGTCGGAGAGCAGATGGATGATCAAACGAATATCTATTTTGTCGGAGATTCTTGGAAGTCACAATATCCGGAAGCTTTTGAAAATAAGCTCCTCTATTATATGGACGAACGGGATATAGACAATTGTGCGGATGTAATGGAAGAACTAATCGTTTACGCGAGGGCTAGTCATCTCGTTCCGCATGTTCTATATGCCTTCATGGCGGCACTTTATAATCATTTGTATAAGTTGTTAATCAAGTCGGGTCAGTCCACTGTCATGGACAAAAAATGGTTCGGTGATGTGCAAGAGAAATTATTATCACAACCGCTTGAGAAGAACGGCAGACAATTCATTACACTTCTGAGGGAACATTTAGGAGCGAATGAACAGAAAGAGAAAAAGCATAGCCGGAATATTCTCAAATCCTTGCAGATTATTAACGAGCAATACAGCGATATTGGGCTTGGGATCGATTCCGTTGTTGAGCAGGTTGGATTAAATGCGAACTATTTCAGCCAATTATTTAAGAAAGAAGTCGGCGTTGGGTTTACAGACTATGTGGGTCAAGTGCGAATGGAACATGCCAAACGTCTGTTGGAGGACCCTGCCAATAAAATCAAAGATGTGGCATTGCAGATCGGCTTCACGAACCCGCATTACTTTAGCATTTGGTTCAAAGAGAATACAGGACTGTCTCCTTCGCAATTTCGCAAGCAGCTTCTAGGGCAAATTAGTTAATTAGGAAGCTTTGTTATTATCAGAAATAGGTCAATTTCTTTATATTTGCTTGTAGGACTAATGAAATCCACGTGTATCTAATTAATTTCACCTACGCAAGAACGAGGAGCACATGCTAACTTGTAAGTAGGTTACGCAATTAATCGGAGATAACGAGGAGGGTTCTATGAAAGTTATGACGATTTACGCGCATCCCGCGAATACAATTACGAATTGCGGCGGGACGCTCGCGCTTCATGCCAAACGAGGGGATGAAGTTGTCGCGCTCATTTTGACACACGGCGGACGACTTCATCCAAACAAGTATGCGGAGGAGTGGCGCAAAGAAAACCCCGATGCGAGTCTCCTCCAGGCGGGCTTGGAAGAAATTGCGTTGAATAAGAAACGCGAATTGGAACGTGCAGCTCAGACGATAGGTATTGCCAAGCTGATCATGCTCGATTACGACGACAACTATTCAACGGTCAATGAAGAAATCGTGAATCGAATTGCAGAAGAGGTATCGAAGGAGCGGCCTGACATCGTCATCTGTGATTACCCCATGAATACCGCCTTTCACAACCCCCATACCATCGCAACACAAATGGCCTTTGCTGGCTTGAGCAAGGTATCCCTTTATTTGAAAAATCTAGATGGTCAGCCTGAGTATCAAGTCAAACAAATCTTTTTAACCTCCCTTCCGGTAAGTCCGATCGATGGATTAAGTCTGTACGGCATTCGTAATGATGTATTTATTGATATCAGTTCAGTTGTAGGTGAGAAGATCAAAGCGATGGACGAATTCAAAAGCCAAGGCTACAGCGGCTTATTCGCCCGTAAGCTGCTTGAATCCTATAACGGCGAGTATGGCCGAGCGGCTGGTGTTAATTTTGCCGAAGGCTTTTTCAGAGTCTATAACGAAACCCATGAACATCTGCCGCTGACAGCAGCTGCGCAAGAAAGTGATCTTCTCATGAGACACCTCAGTTACTCGACAATGAGTATAAGAGAGATGTTTCCCCTGCCGGAGTAACTGGTAGGCCTCCCCTTCTTTACGATCTTCCAATCCACTCACATGATGTTACCTACCCTTCTCCAGCAAGAGCATACAACCTTCACAATGTTAACGTTTTCGAGCAGTCCAACAAGGCGAAGAGACTCTGCACATCTCATTCATATTTATTAGGAAAAGGGAGGAAGACGAGCATGATTTCTTACTTGAAAAAACGTTCATTCAAATCACTTTTTGTGGCAACTAGTGTTTCGCTCTTAATGGCGACAACGGTAGGGTGCAGCACAGACGACGGTGCTAGTAAGCCTACACCTAGTACAGCACCTGCGGGCAGCGCCAGTCCGACAGCGGCAGCCTCGCAAGCGCCAAAAGAAGATCCTAAGATCGAGCTGACGGTATGGGCGGCTCCGAACGGCACATACAAACCAGGTCAAAAAGCTGGTGACTGGTTTAAAGAAGATTTGCTGCCGGAATGGACGAAGCTCCATCCGAATGTCAAAGTCAACATTGAGCTTATCCCCTTTGATGGGATTAATGAGAAAGTCACAACAGCCATCGCCTCCAAGTCAGCTCCAAACGTATTTTTGGACTATCCAGGGCGCACTTTGGCGTATGGACAAATGGGAGCACTGGCTTCGCTTGAGGATATTATTCCAGCTGAAGATTTGGCCCAAGTGAAGAAAAGTGCGGATATGATGAAAATGGTCTCGGTAGGCGGCAATGTCGTGACGATGCCGTATTATTCGACCCAACTCGGATTGATACTTGATAAATCCTTATGGAAAGAAGCGGGAGCTGAGAAATTGCTTCCACAGGATGAATTCCGGACATGGACGCCTGATCAGTTCAAAGCAGCTTTGAAGGCTGTAGCTAATAAAGAAAAAGGCGTTTATGGACTAACACTATTCGCATTGAATGAACAAGGGGATCAAATCTATAACAATATTATTTCCGGATACGGTGCGAAGTTGTTCAATGCTGATTACACGAAATATACAGCAGGTGACAGCCCTGAATCGGAAAAGGCGTTAACCTTCTTCAAATCACTCGTCGATGAAGGGCTCGTCACGCCGCATCCTGAAACATTGACATCCACGAACGCACTCGATTACTGGAAGCAGCGGAAGAACGGGATGGTCGTTGCTTCAGCATCTCACTCCGATATTATCAAGAACGGCTTGAAAGATGGAAGTGTAAGTGGACCGCATGAGTATATGTATGTCAACTTCCCTTCAACAACGCCTGGTCAAGCGGCATTAAAGTCTGAAGTTGGCTTTGGTGTTGTGTTTAAGAACTCGGATGCTGTGAAAGAAGAATGGGCGAAGAAATTCCTTTACTGGACGATGAGAGATAACACGATTTTCCAAACAGCTATGAAATCCTTTAATCCGCTTGGGAAAGCGCCTGCTTGGACCGAAAGTGACCCAGAGCTTCAATTCCTTGCTAAGTTAGCAACGAAAACGAAAGAATGGCCGGTTATTGACCCAGGTTGGGGAATTAAAGGCTATCCTGAGATGAGAGCTGCGATGTTCCCTGAGATTCAAAAGTTGTTCATCGGGATGTCAACGCCGAAGCAAACGATTGATACGATATCCAAAAAGTTTAATGACACGATAGCCAAATACAATAAATAATCGGTACTGGGCGGCAGGATGACCGTGGTCTCCTGCCGTCATTTCCATAACAGATTAGCGGGTAGAGGAAGGAGCAATCCATGAAACAGGGGAAAATCAGCAGCATCCGTTTACGTAGAGAAATCAGCGGTTGGTTATTCGTCCTGCCGATGTTGTTGTTTTTTGTGCTGTTCGTCGTGTATCCCATTCTTAAAGCAATCAAAAGCAGTTTCTATGGCTTTGATTATACGAAGTACTACTGGTCAGGGCTTGACAATTATCGCACCATTTTCACGGACCCGCTGTTCTGGAAGTCGATTCGTAATACGCTGGAGTTTGTCTTATATCTAGTGCCGTCCATTACGGTTATTGCTTTGATGATCGCCGTAACGATTCATACGTACCCGAAAAAAATGCAATCCTTTTTCAAAGCTGCCTTTTATATACCAGGCGTGACATCGATTGTTTCTCTAACGTTAGTTTGGCAATACATCTATAACGGACAGTTCGGCCTTGGCAATTATGTGTTGGATCGATTGGGCATGAATGCCGTTAACTGGTTGGGGGTCAACTCGGCCACGCTGGCTTTGTCGGTTATTGTGCTAACCATTTCCGTAGGTTCTGCGGTCGTTGTTTTTTCAGCGGCACTTGGAGGAATACCCAAGGATTTCTACGAATCTGCCTCGCTGGACGGAGCAAAACCGTGGCATATGTTCGCTCGAATCACACTTCCGATGTTAAAACCGACGCTATTATATGTCGTTGTAACGGGGACGATCGGCGCTTTTCAAGTATTCGCCATCATCATGATTATGACGGGAGGCGGGCCGGCGTATCGCACCACTACAATCATGATGCTTATTTACCAGCAGGCGTTCGTTAATATGAACTTCGGAATTGCGAATGCGATGGGGATTGTTTTATGTGTCATCATCAGCCTAATCGCCTTTGTGCAATTTAAGCTGCTTAAATCAGATAACGAATATTAAGGAAGGTGGGACGAGGATGCCGAATAAAAAGTCACCGCTATGGGGGGGCCATTTATTTCTATGGGTATTAACCTTGTTCTTCCTCTGGCCCTTCTACTGGATGGTTAGCGGTTCCCTCAAGAACCTCAAGGTTGCGCTGCAAATTCCACCTGAATGGATACCGATTCACCCAACATTTCATAACTATACGTCCTTAATAAAAAATAGCCCTGTGTTCACCTGGTTTTATAACAGCATGTTTATCTCGTTGATAGCCACCGTGCTGGTGATCACGGTTAGTTCGTTGTCCGCGTATGCCTTAGCGAAAATTCCATTCAAAGGCTCTAAATGGCTGTTCTCGTTCATGATTGCAGCGATGACGATTCCGCATACGGTGCTGTTCATCCCTCTTTTTCAATTGTTAAATGAGCTAGGTCTCATTAATACCAAATGGGGGGTACTATTGCCCGTCGTGGGTTGGCCTTTCGGTGTTTTCCTGTTAAAACAGTTCATGAGCACGCTTCCAAGTGAACTGGTAGAAGCCTCCAAAATCGATGGATGCGGAGAATGGCAAACCTTCTGGCGCATCATCCTGCCGCTTGCCAAACCGGGTCTTGGCGTCTTAGCGATCTTCACATTTGTTAACACGTGGAATGACTATGTGTGGCAAGTCATCGTGTTAAGCGGAGAGAAGACGTATACCTTACCAGTGGGTATTAAAGTTGCCCAAAAAATATCAGAACTGGAAACGAACTATGGAATCGCCATGGCAGGTGCAATGTTCGCAACGCTTCCTGTATTAGTTATTTTTCTCTACTTTCAGAAATACTTTACGGAAGGCATTACTTTAGGTGCATTGAAAGGTTAATTCTTCAGTGCGATGAAAGAAGGGACTTTCATGTATCACGCAGCGATAATCGGACTTGGCAAGATCGGCTTAACCTTTGATATTCCCTATAAAGGAAGAGTAAACAGCCATGCAATGGCCTATCATTTGCATCCAGAGGTGGCGTTGGTTGCAGCCGTCGGAAGAAGGCAAGAGCAGGCGGAACAGCTGGCAGTGATTGCACCAGAGGCGCAATTCTATGGGGATCAGAAATTGTCATCTATGCTAAGGGATCATCATCTGGATATCATCAGTATTTGCACGCCGCCTGCCGTGAGGTATGACTTGCTTCAAACCGTGCTTGAGCAGTCGAAGGCCAGGCTCATCTTTCTAGAAAAGCCTGTAGCGAATGGGCTTGAAGAAGCGAAGCGTATTACCGCTTTATGCAAGCTGCATAGCGAACGAACCGTCGTCGTTAACTTATCACGAAGATGGAGTGAAGGAGCCATGCAGGTCCGTAGGGCAGTCCAGAACGAGACCTATGGGAAGCTGAAGAAAATACATTTAAGGTATAGTCGTGGAATTTCTAACACCGGTTCCCATCTATTCGATATGGTGCGATACGTGGCAGGAACCATCGAGCAGGTAAAGGTCGTAGAGCGTGTGCCTACCAACTTGGATGAGAGAGAGGATTGGACCTATTCCTTTTTGTTTACAGTAGCAAACAATCAGGTTACGGGGTACGCGGAGGCGTTTGATGACCGCAATTACAATCTGTTTGAACTCGTGCTGTACTTGGAAGGCGGCATGATCGAAATGGTTCAAGGTGGAACTGAGATTCGATACTATGGGACCGAGCCTCATCCGGTGCAAGCTGGCATGCGTCAGCTTGTGCTCGATCGAGTAGAGAAAGATGATCTTGGCAAATCCAGCCCAATGGTTAATGCGATCGCTCACCTGGTGCACATCCTGGATGAGGGCGTGGAACCGCTTTGTACGTTGGCAGATGGCATTTACCCGCTATATGTAGCGGAGGTGTTGAACCAATCCTATGCAAGAGGTGGTACCACTGAGCAGGTGCTTGTTGAATGAAAGCAGGACACTCAATTCGATCTTGACTAAGGGAGATTGATGATGGAATTGATCAAATTAACGACAGCGCAGCAACAATTTTTTGAAGATCAGGGGTATTTATTGGATCTACCTGCTATTTTCCCAGGTGAAGAAGCGAAGCAAATGCAAAGGGGCTATGAGCAGCTCATATCTTTGTTGCAGCAGGATGAGAATCCATCTGACATGATGGGCTGGCATAAGACGAGCCGCTTTCTATATGACATTTGCGCGCATCCGCAGATTCTCAGCTGTGTTGAAGGCGTATTGGGCAATGATTTTTATTTGGCAGCTACTGAGTTTATTACTAAATCGCCGCATTCAGACAAGATTGTCCCTTGGCATCAAGATTCCTATTATTGGTCTACTGCGCTGAATAACACGGTTACCGTCTGGCTGGCTATCACGGATGTGGATGAAGCGAACGGTGCCATGAAGGTTATTCCGGGTACACATAAAGCGGGTCTTATTCAACATAAAATCGCAGGCGAGGACGCCATTCTATCTTTCGAACTGGACCAAGGAACTTTCAGCGAAAAGGATGCCGTGTCGATGATTATCCCATCAGGCGGCATTTCTATGCATGTCGATTCCCTCATTCATGGTTCCGGTCCAAATACCTCTGAGCGCTGGCGCATCGGATTTGTGATTCGCTATTCCAAGACGATGGTGAGATGGGATCCGCAAATCTACCCTGATTTCAAACTTTTCATGATGAAAGGAAAAGATGAGTTCGGTTACCATCCTCAGGGTGAAGTGCCTGTAGAGCCGTTTGGGCGCCCACCTTATACCAAGCGTATTCGCAAGCGAGAATAATGGCATGTGTCAGAGAAAGTGAGATGATTCTTTATGTTAAGCTACGACAAACTATGGACATCTACGATCTCCCCTTTAACGCTCGGCACTGTGCAGTTGGGGATGCCCTATGGTATTGCGAATCAGTTAGGTCAGCCCGATGAGAGTGTGGCAGGACGTATCTTGGATGCTGCCATGGAGGGGGGCATTACCTGTCTAGATACGGCTAGCGTGTATGGAAGCTCAGAGCAGGTTCTAGGCACTTATTTTGGACAGCAAGAGCGCTCAGCCCATGTCATAACCAAAATCCACTTGACTGTGGATCATGAAACAACGATTACCCATTTGGAGGAACAAATAGAAGCAAGTGTTCAAAGGTCGTTGGAACGCTTGCAGACCTCATGTATTCCCGCCGTGCTGCTGCATCGACCGAATGTATTAGGCGTGTTCGGTGACAAAGTGACTGAATTGCTGCGTAAGCAGGTGAAAAGAGGGAATATCGGCACGATGGGGGTGTCGCTCCTTTCCTATGAAGCCCAGGAATTTGCGGCAAATTGGCAGGAACTTCAGGATGATTTTTACGAAATTATCCAATTACCGATCAACGTCATGGATCGTCGGATGTTTGCGAATGGGACCTTTGATATGCTTAGAAACGCAAATAAGAAGCTGTTTGCCAGAAGCATCTATCTCCAAGGCCTGTTCTTCCTTCAGCCAACCGAGTTAAAGGGCAATCTGCAGGTCGCTGATCATTGGCTTACCTTATTACGCTCTTGTGCGGATCAAGAAGGGATGTCTGTACCTGAATTAGCCTTTTCTTATATCCACCATATGCCAGGTATTGCAAGCATCGTGTTTGGTGCTGAAACGCCGAAGCAAGTACAAGATAATATAGCGCTTCTAGCCACACCTGCTATCAGCGAAAAGACATTGCAAGTATTGGAATCAGCATTCTCTGAAGTACCTGAACTCGTGATTTCGCCTTCCATGTGGGCAGTCTGATTATTGCCAGACAATCCAAATATTCGGAAAAATGAGGAGATTACCATGGTCACCTATCTCAAACAAGGTAATGCGCAATCATCATCTGCACTTAGCGAAGAGACGGTCTATCACACCGTTAAGGATGTCATTCAAGCCATTGCTAGCCGTGGGGATGCAGCGGTCCGTCAGATTTCGGAGAAATTCGATAACTGGTCGCCGGAAAGCTTCCGATTGAGCGAAGCTCAAATTCAAGAAATTATTGCCAGCGTACCCGATCGTGTGAAGGATGACATTCGTTTTGCTCAGCAGCAAATTCGCCATTTCGCCGAAAAGCAATTGGCAACGATCCATGACCTCGAAGTTGAAACCCTTCCGGGTGTTTTTCTGGGACATAAACATATTCCCGTTGGGCGAGTAGGCTGCTATATACCTGGAGGGCGCTATCCTATGGTAGCTTCGGCTCATATGAGCATCCTAACAGCCAAAGTGGCTGGTGTTCCAAAAGTTATTGCCTGCACGCCACCGATTAAAGGGGAGATACCAGCCGCGACCGTATGTGCGATGGCCTTCGCAGGCGCGGATGAAATCTATTTGCTTGGCGGTATTCAAGCGATGGCTGCGATGGCGCACGGGACGGAAACGATCGAGTCCGTTGATATGCTGGTCGGACCTGGCAATGCCTACGTGGCTGAGGCCAAACGGCAGCTATTCGGCAAGGTGGGCATCGACCTGATTGCCGGGCCGACTGAAGTGTTGGTCATTGCCGATCATACAGCGGATGCTGAAATGGTGGCTGTTGACTTGTTAGGTCAGGCCGAGCATGGGCCGACTTCTCCGGCAGCCTTGATTACAACCTCCGAGGCATTGGCAAGGGAGACGCTGCTTGAAATTGAAAAACAGCTGAAGGTTCTCCCGACAGCTGATATTGCTGGCGTCGCCTGGCGTGATTATGGCACTATTTTGGTGGTGGATAGCTTGGAGGAAGCCCTCATTGAAGCGGATAAACTTGCTTACGAGCATGTCGAAGTACTGACGGAGGATCCGAATTACTTCTTGGCGAACATGTCGAACTACGGAGCATTGTTTCTCGGTCCTGAAACGAATGTGGCCTATGGAGATAAAGCAATTGGCACGAATCATACGCTTCCGACCAAAGGTGCTGCGAGGTATACGGGCGGTCTCTGGGTTGGTAAATTTTTGAAAACTTGTACCTATCAGCGATGTACGAAAGACGCTAGCGCAATCGTCGGAGAGTATGTTTCACGTCTCTGTGAAATTGAGAATTTCATGGGTCATAAGGAACAAGCTGATCTGCGCGTGCGGCGGTATGGCAGTAAGTCATCTGTTTAATAAAATGCTTCGCAAGCAAAGCAAGCTCTTCCATTCATGATGGTGGAGACTTGCTTTTTTCCTGTTCATCTACATCAAATGTCTAAAGGAAGTCAGGAAGTCACCAGTGAAAAAAAAGGAATTGTACAAGCGAGGTCGAAGAATGATTACCTAACAAATAAATATAACGAAAAAGAAGATGATGTGATGGGAACTGCATTTAGCTTGAAACGAAAAGCTTTTATGCATAAGTATTTCTCCGGAAAAGTGATGGATTATCAACAGATTATTGGCTTATACATACCGATTCTGATTGATCAGTCTTTCCTTGTCGGCCTTAACTTGGTGAACATTGCCATGATTAGTTCGTCAGGTGTTGCCGCAGTGAGCGCAGTAAGTATGATTGATTCGCTCCATATATTTCTGATCAGCGTGTTCGTAGCCGTCTCAACAGGTGGAACCGTAGTGGTCGCCCAGTATAAAGGAAGCGGAAATGACGGGATGGTAGCCAAAGCTGCAGCTAGCTCCGTTTCCTTGGTTTCGGCTTTTGCGCTTGGCATTAGCTTGTTAATGATTCTGTTTCATAGTCCAGTCTTAACGCTCCTGTTTGGCACAGCTTCTCCCGAGGTGTTCGCTTATGCCAAGACCTATCTGATAGGGAGCAGTGTATCTTATGTGGGGATTGCCATTGTAGAAGCTGTCTGCGGTGCACTTAGAGGGATTGGAAAGTCCCGAACTTCCTTGAAACTCTCTTTGATTATGAATCTATCGTATGTACTTTTGAATGTGATATGTATCCATTTCTTACATATGGGGGTACATGGCTTGATCATCGCTGTGAATGTGTCTAGATTTCTGGCGGCATTCATAGCCGTATTGTATGTCGTAAAATTAGATACGAATTTTAAAATGCGATTGTACGATTTACTGCATGTCAATATGGCGATGATGAAGAGAATATTGTTTATCGGGCTTCCCTTTGCGGCGGAGCAGATGTTCTTTAATGGCGGAAAAATTGTAACGCAAATATTTATCGTTAGTCTCGGCACGCATGCCATGGCGACGAATGCAATTGGCGGCACACTGGCAGGTGTGTTGCAGATACCGGCAGCCGCGTTATCTCTGACTACGGTAACAGTAATTGGGCAATGTATGGGGGCACAAAATGTGAAAGACGCCCGCAAA
This sequence comes from Paenibacillus sp. J22P165, assembly GCF_059692015.1. Classification (NCBI taxonomy): domain Bacteria; kingdom Bacillati; phylum Bacillota; class Bacilli; order Caryophanales; family Paenibacillaceae; genus Paenibacillus; species Paenibacillus sp. J22P165. Next base: position 403,309 of record NZ_JCAUAP010000004.1, read on the forward strand.
TTTGCCAAATCGTTTCTCTGGCTGGCGTCATTTACACTCTTCGTGATGGCATTGATCCTCATTCCGTTGTTCAAGCCGCTGATCAGCATATTTCACCCACCGGATGATATCATTAGGGAGCTTTTCATTATCGTGTTAATCAATGCGATTGCACAAGTGCCTCTCTGGCCAATCAGCTTTCTCTTGCCAGCAGCGCTTCGAGCTGCGGGTGATTCCAAATTCACATCCGTGACATCGATGCTGTCCATGTGGTTGTTCCGAATCGTTCTGGGGTATGTGCTTGGCATCATGTTTCACATGGGGATTATTGGTGTATGGTTAGCGATGAATATTGAATGGGGTGTTCGTGGGCTTATCTTCCTATTACGCTTCAAAGGGGATCAGTGGTATCGTCATCGATTGATCGAGCCAGCTACGGATGCCAAATAAGGAGAGACCTTCGGAAGATACCTTCTCTTATGAGAGGGTGTCTTTTTTGTTTGGGAAATTGAAGCTTAACTGCTAGAATACGGATCACGAGACGGAGCGTTGACTTCTTTCTTGGCTTTGTTCATGTTAGTATTGTTACTAAACTATCTTTCGGTCATCGCGTGAATGATCCGAAGTATCACAAAAGTGGATAAGTTTTCCACAAAAGGGGGACTACTATGAATCTGAATCTAACGAGACATCCTTGGAAGAAGAATGCACTCAGAAGATTAATTCTTTCATTTATTTGCATTCTTTTGCCACTCTACCTGCTTAGCATGATAATTTACAATTGGGGAATTCGAACGCTGCAAGACGAAATATCCAAATCGATGATCTCGCAAGTTTCAGGGTATTTCAGTGGGCTGGAAGAGGAATTTCGACGCATTCAAACACTGCAGTACGATGTGTTAAGTGATGACAATTTGAATGCCTTAGGAGCGATTCCGGATTCCTTGAATGATATTGAGAAAATGCAAAGTATTCTGCGACTCCAGCAGCGTCTCAATGCCATTCGGAACAGCAGCACATATATAAAGGATGTGTACGCTTACATCCCGGCCATTCAGAAGAATGTGTCGGCGCTAACGATCTCTTCTTTTGATCAGCAAGCCTTTCAAAAATTAAGAAACATTCCGCTGACATTGGATTCGCAAGTGATGAATGTTGACGGTCGAATGTATTTGAGCGCTGTGTATCCTTTCTCTACACCAAGTAGTAAGAGAGGTCCTCTCTTTATTGTAGCCATCGAACTGTCGAAGGAAAAGCTAGAAGAACATTTGAAATTTATGGTGAATTCGCAGGATGAGGGACTGATTTTTAACAGCTCTCAGTTTGTTATCACAACTAGCAATGATCCGGCTTTTGATCAACAGATCACTGCCCGCATGACGAGCGACGTGAATATGGGCAAGGCGCAGAAGCTCATCATCAATGACAAGCATTACCTCGCTGTATACGCGTCTTCTCATTTTTTTGGCGCTGTGCTAAGCAAATATGTACCGGAAAATGCTGTATTTCAACCGCTGCAGAAGTATAGAAGTTGGTTTGTTTTACTAGCCATAGTAGCGCTTTTTATTATTATTATATACTCGTTATATGTGTACAAATATATTCACAAACCGCTGGATAAGCTGGTTAAAGCTTTCCGTAAAATCGAGCATGGTGATCTAGACGTTCAGATTGATCATACGATTAACGATGAATTTCAGTATATTTATAAGCGGTTCAATGTCATGTTAGGAAATTTGAAATCCTTAATTGATCAAGTCTATAAACAGCAAATCTTAACACAGAAGGCGGAATTGAAGCAGCTTCAATCCCAGATTAATCCTCATTTTCTGTACAATAACCTTTTTATTCTGAGTACGATGGCACGGCTTGGTGACTATGAGAATCTGGAGCAATTTACGAATCAACTGGGGGAATATTTCCAATTCGTTACGCGGAATAGTTCAGATGAGGTGCCGCTCTGGAAAGAAGTGAATCATGCCAAAGTGTATGCGGATATTCAAGCTATGCGATTCTCGAATCGGCTGCGAGTTGAATTCGATGAACTGCCTGAGCATGTTGGACATGTCATGGTGCCGAGGTTAATTCTCCAACCGATAATTGAGAACGCTTTTGAACATGGACTGGAAAGGAAGCCGGCTAACGGCATTTTGCGGGTTCGTATTCTTAAGATCGCCAATGTGATTCATATGATCGTTGAAGATAACGGCGAGGAACTCGATGAGAAACGAATCGAGCTGCTTAGAGCTGCCTTATCCAACCAAGATGGGGTGGAGACGACAGGCATTTTGAACATCCACCAAAGAATTCGATTGAAATTCGGACAGACCAGCGGGTTAGTGGTGGAACGCAGTGAATGGGGCGGCTTGAAGACGACGATTCAGATCGATTACACGAATGGAGGCGTATAAATGTACAGGGTGCTAGTCGTAGACGATGAGATGATTATTGCAGACGGGGTATATGAGGTTCTACAGAGCATTCCTCAGCTGGAGTTAGATGTGTATAAAGCTTACTCGGGTATCGAGGCTATGCGGCAATTCGATCGGACACGCTTTGATATCGTGCTTACGGACATTCGGATGCCAGGACTTGATGGCTTGCAGCTGCTGGAGAAAATACGGGAAAGATGGCCGCAATGCAGGGTTATTTTTCTCACGGGCTATAATGAATTCTCCTATATTTACTCGGCTATTCAGTATGAAAGAGTCAGCTATTTACTGAAGACCGAAGGCTACGAGAAAGTCATACAAATGGTTGAACATACTGTTGCTGAGATTGAAACAGAGTTGAGGGCGCAGTCATTGCTGAAGATCGCTCAGGAGCAGTTGGACGATATGCGGGGGATGCTCCAGAACGATTATGTGAAGCAGATTCTGAATGAGCAGCTCGATGTGCGGGAAATTAATCAAGAGCAATTCGATGAGCTAGGAATACCGCTGAAAGCGGATCAGCCTGTCCTCATTATGCTGGGAAGAAGCAATAGTTTGTCTAACAAGACGACGTATTCGGAGAAGTCTAGGCAGCTGTACAGGATCAAGAAAATCGCTGAACAATATATGTCATCTCATGTCTCTTTTATCGATGCAGTGAATGAGCATATGGATCTTATTTGGCTAATTCAGCCCCTAGAAGATAACTTGGAGCAAGAGGGATGGGAGCGCACGCTGACGTTCGTAAAAGGGAATTTGGAGTTGGTTCAAGCAGCCTGTCGCGAATCAGTCGGTGAAATACTTTCCTTTGTTTTGGATGATAGTACGGTAGCATGGGGCGGCACAGCAGAGCGGTTCGCGACGCTTACGATGCTGATGAATTATCGAATTGGCCAAGGTGGTGGCATGCTGCTTCTAGATAAACACATGGTGGAGTATGAGCTTCAGCAGTCGGATGGAAGTCAGCGTGAGAAGTCGCAGATCCGGCAAGCCAAATTGGACCAACTAGCCGATCAATTGGAGCATGGTCAACGTGTAGAGTTCCGCAATACGTTACTTGCTTGTGCGGATTCGTTGAAGAATATCGACAGCATGCATGATGTTCCTGCACAAGAGCTTTATTATTCCATTGGACTTGTTTTCTTATCCTATATGAACCGTTGGAATCTGGTAGAGACTGTTGCGACCCAAATTGGCCTGCACAAGCTTATGCAGCCAGGCGAGCATGAGTCATGGCGGGCGGCATTTGAGTATCTGACCCGTGTAGAAGAAATTCTATTCAATCTTCAGAATCAAGAAGAAGAGAGAAGGGCAAATGCAATTATTTCTTTGATCCAAAAGCACATTAAGGATCATCTTCATAACCCAGATGAGGTGTCACTGGTGAAGTTGGCGGAGCTGGTGTATTTTAATCCGTCCTATTTGTCACGATTATTTAAACAAGTCACAGGAACCAATTTATCTGATTACATCTCCGCCACCCGTATGACAAGAGCCAAGAGCTTGCTGGAGAATCCGAATATTAAAATCCAAGAGGTTGCTGAACAGGTTGGCTATGGAACAGCGACGAACTTTACCCGCTATTTTCGCAAGATTACGCACATGACACCACTGGAGTATCGGACCTCCATTTTCAACAAGTAAACAAGTGATTCAAATGTAAAGACATGAATATTGAATGCCGATTGATTGCGCATTACCATTAGAGATGTAGCAACTCTAGTACATTCAGATCTTTCGGGGAGGTTCACATGAGAAAAAGAGATAAAGCTAAATCGGCCGTTATTCTCTCTGCAGCAGGACTATTGGTGCTCTCTGCTTGTAGTTCAGAGGGTTCAAAGGATAGTAATTCAACAGCGACGCCTGCAACTTCTGCGTCTGCAGCGAACTTGATGGCGAAATATGAAAAACCGGTGGATATTACAGCTTGGCGCTACACAGAAGCAACCTACAAGTACGAGAATGGCGACACGATTGAAAATAATATTTATACCAAAGCGTATCAAAACGACCTGAACATTAACTTGAAATATCAATGGACCGTGCCTGTTGAGCAATTCGATCAAAAGTTGAATGTGGCGATCGCAGCAGGGGACCTTCCTGATGTCATGTGGCTGAAAAACAAGCAACTTACGGATTTGGCTGATAATGATATGCTCTACGACTTGACGGAGCTGTATGAGAAGTATGCATCCCCGATGGCTAAGAGTATTCTGCAGCAGGATCAGAAGGCTTTCGATACAGCTAAGATTGGCGGCAAGCTAATGGCGATTCCTCAGACATCATCGGCAATCGACGGTCTGCCACTTTTGTACGTACGAGCAGATTGGTTAACAAAGCTTGGACTCACGGAGCCGAAGTCGATGAAGGAAGTTCTGGCTGTTGCGGAAGCATTCACGAAGAAGGATCCTGACGGAAACGGTAAAGATGATACCTTCGGAATGGCATTTACCAAATCATTTTTAGCGGATACGCATTTTGGAACTACGGGCTTCTTCTCAGGCTATCATGCTTATGCGGGTAAATGGGTGAAGGATGCGTCTGGTAACAAGCTTGTCTACGGAAGTGTACTGCCAGAAGTGAAGACGGCACTGAAGCAGCTCCAAGATATGTACGCGCAAGGCTTGCTCGATAAGGAATTCGGAGTTAAAGACCGCGCGAAAGTAACGGAATCTGTTGTTGGCGGCAAAGTAGGTATCTTCTACGGCAGCATGTCTGCCCCATTGTCAATCATCCAGAAGAACATCGATAACGATCCAAAAGCAGATTGGAAAGCGATTCCTTTGGTGTCTGTCGATGATAAGAAGGCTACACCAATCGGTAAAATGCCAATTCAACGTTATTATGCTGTTAGCAAAAAAAGCAAAAATCCGGAAGCAATTATTAAGCTTCTGAACTTCGCAATGGATGGATATGACGAAAGCAAGAAGCCGAAACCAGAGATGAGCTTCAGCCCTACGAACGTACCTGTGTATTTGTACAGCCTTATGAACCCAGAGCCAGCAAACAAAAACTTGAACGCGCATAACAATACGCTGAGTGCGATTGCTGCGAACGATGCATCCAAGCTGACGACGGAAGAGAAGGGTTACTACGACAAAATCGTAGATTACCGTAAAGGAAACAATGCGAATTGGGGTACGGAGCGTGTATTCGGTTCGCCGAGCAGCTTCGACGTTATTAGCAAGTACGTAAAAGACGATAACTACATGCTAGATGCTTTCTATGGTGCAGCAACACCAACGATGGTTGAGAAAAATGCATCGCTTCTGAAACTGGAAGAAGAAGTATTTACAAAGATTATTATGGGCCAATCCATCGATACGTTTGATAAATTCGTTGAAGACTGGAAGAAGCTTGGCGGAGAGCAAATTACGAAGGAAGTCAACGACTGGTATGCAAAAAGTAAATAAGAAGTTGGCGGCTTAATACGGATTGGAGCTTAGGGGGAAGCGGTCGTACACTGCTTTCCCCTTCGTTATTTGTACCATTATGCAAATGGAGAGGAGTAAAACGGAGATGAACAAAAAACTGCAGGAAATTCCTTTGCATCTTATGTTGTTACCTGGTGTTATTCTTACGATAATCTTTAGTTATGTCCCGATCGCGGGGATCGTTATTGCGTTTCAAAAGTTTGTACCTTCCAAAGGAATCTTTCATTCCAAATGGATCGGGCTTGATAATTTCCGCTATATGCTGGAGATGCCCAATTTTAGTAGTGTGGTATGGAATACGGTATTCATTGCTGTTATGAAGATCATCGTACACTTGATTGTGCCCGTCATTTTTGCCCTGCTTTTAAATGAGGTCATCAGCACGGCCTTCAAACGGACTGTTCAAACCATTATTTACTTCCCTTATTTTCTGTCCTGGGTCATCCTAGGCGGCATTCTCATTGATATTCTCTCGCCTTCAGGCGGCATTGTGAATCAGATGCTTGGCCTGCTAGGTATCGAACCGATCTTTTTCCTTGGTAACGAAAACTGGTTTCCATTTACACTTGTCGCTTCCGACACGTGGAAGGAATTCGGATATAGCACGATCGTTTATTTAGCTGCCCTGACGGCAATAGATCAGTCTTTGTATGAAGCTGCGGTTGTAGATGGAGCTAATCGTTGGAAGCAAACACTCCACGTTACAATTCCCGGCATGCTGCCTATTGTCACGCTGATGACTGTTCTGAGCTTAGGAAATGTACTGAACGCAGGGTTCGACCAAGTGTTCAATCTGTACAGTCCAATGGTTTACAGTACAGGAGATATTATTGATACGATGGTTTACCGGATCGGGTTAGTGGATGCGCAATACGGTGTAGCAACGGCGGTAGGATTGTTTAAATCCGTGATTGCTTTCATTTTGATTGTCATTTCGAATAAGCTTGCCAATCGGTATACCGGTTATCGGATATTTTAAAGTAAGGGGGAAAGGCTATGCAAAAAGTTTCAACAAGCAGAAAATTATTTCTGTTAATCAACTATATTTTGTTGGGTTTGATAGCATTCCTATGTCTATTGCCGCTGATTAACGTACTAGCTGTCTCTTTCAGCTCTAGCAGCGCTGCGGCAGGAGGCTTCGTCAAGCTCTGGCCTGTGGATTTCACGATCGCCTCTTATAAACATGCATTAACGAAGAAGGAATTCCTTGAAGGCTTGTTCGTTTCCATTCAAAGAGTAGCGCTCGGCTATGCGATTAATATGGTTGTTACCATCCTGATTGCCTATCCGCTTTCGAAAGAAACAACGACGCTTCGTTCAAGAAATGTATATGCTTGGTTCTTCATTATAACGATGCTTTTCCATGGCGGATTAATTCCTAGCTATATGACGATGAAAGCACTCGGCTTGCTCGATACCATTTGGGCATTAGTCCTTCCTGGGGCCGTACATGTATTCAATATGATTTTATTATTGAACTTCTTTCGAAATTTACCTAAAGAAATTGAAGAAGCAGCGTACATCGACGGAGCAGGTCACTGGAAGGTGCTATGGAGTATGTATATTCCATTGTCCAAACCTGCGTTGGCAACGATCACGCTCTTTACCGTAGTCATGCATTGGAATTCGTGGTTCGATGGCTTAATTTACATGAACTCGCCTTCGAATTATCCACTGCAAAGCTATTTGCAAACGATCATTGTCAATCCTGACTCCAGTACGCTTTCATCAACGGAACTGTACATGTCAGAGGTATCCGACCGTACTTTCAAGGCAGCACAAGTTTTCCTTGCGGCATTGCCGATCTTAGTATTTTATCCATTTTTACAGAAATATTTCATGAAGGGCCTAGTTATGGGCAGTGTGAAAGGTTAATACAGGGGCTGCCTTAGGCAGTCCATTTCTTTTGGGGAGGCAATGATGATGAGTGAGAACATCTTAAATCGTCTTCGGGCGATGTCCGTAGAGGAACAATTAGGTCAACTGAAAAAGGCGAAAGATCGTGATGTGCTGAACGAGTGGCTCCAATCAGGGGTTAAATTTACATCGACTGGTGGTCGGTTGGAGGAAACGTATTACAATGCGCTGAGCAGGTTGTTTGATTGCATCGTACCTACGATGGGGGATGCGCCTGTTTTGCACGAGGGTGGCATTTATCTAGGTTGTTGGATGGAAAGCACAGGGACGATCAACAATGAACTGCTGTCCAGGTTTCTTCCTACGGTGTCGGAGGATACTTTCCAGTTGTTCGCCGATTATCAGAAGGAAGATGGTCAGCTTCCATATAAAGTGACCGAGAATGGCCCGGCGTTTCGACAGATTCAAATGGTTACCCCGCTGGCGAGAAGTGTGTGGAATCATTATGAATTGAATGGGCGAGATCAATCGTTTTTGAGGAAAATGTATGAAGCGATGGTACGTCATGATGAATGGCTAGCGATGTATCGTAATACTCGGAATACCGGCTGTGTAGAGGCATTCTGTACGTTCGATACAGGGCATGACTTGTCTCCACGATTCTGGCATGTACCCGATTCAGCGCATCTGGATGATGCTCGGCAGTATAATCCAGATTCACCAACCTTGCCTTTCTTAGCGCCTGATCTGACAGCGAATGTGTATTGTCAGCGTCTCTACTTGTCACGGATGGCGCAAGAGCTAGGGGACGAGCAAGCAGCATCGGAGTGGAATGTAAAGGCGGGGATAAGCTTAGACAGTTTGTTCGCTCATTGTTTCGATGAAGGTGATGCCTTCTTCTATGATCGCGATCGGAATGATGAATTCGTTCGTGTTCAGTCTGATCTCTTATTGCGAGTCTTGGCGTGTGAAGTAGGCGATGGGGAGTTCTTCGCAGCTTCGCTGCGGAAATATTTGCTCAACACGAGCAAGTTTTTCGCCAAATATCCCTTCACATCCATTGCGATGGATGATCCGCGCTTCGATCCGTTTTCAAGCTACAATACATGGGCAGGGACGTCAAATTTTTTGAGTTTGATTCGTACGCCGCATGCGTTCGAGCATCATCATCGGTATGTGGAGTTGACCTGGGTATTGAACCCGATCATTACAGCCTTAGCGCAGATGACTCGATTTGCCCAAACGGTAAGCCCGTGGACGGGAAAAGAAGGGTTTACGGAGTCTTACTCTCCGGCTATCCTGTGCCTGATTGACTTTGTTGAGCGGTTTTGCGGTATTTTGCCAAGGCCGGATGGAGCGCTATGGTTCACTTCATTGGTACCGTATCCGCAAGATCATGGGGAGGTCATGGCAGCAGAGACGGGATATAGTCGAATCATAGATGGAATCACGTTTGAGTTCGTCACGACGAGAGAAGGCAGCACTGTGTATCGGTACGGGGAAGCTTATTTGCAGATACCGTTCGGCACTAGAGCAGTGACGGATCGCAGCGGTCAACTGAAAGCGATTATTGGTATGAGTGTGCGGACCATCGAGGGGACTGTCACTTATGAAGGTCACGATATTCCGCTTCTTGTGAAAGGGAACGAGCAGGTTGAGCTTTCAGAAGGGCAGTTTGTTAGTGTGCGCGATGTGGGCGTTATTTATCCAACGTATCGGTAAAATGGGAGGTAATTAAGTATGTCTATGCTAAAAAATAGGGATATCCAAATAAGGGATCCCTTCGTTGTCCCTGTAAAAGAAGAAGGGAAGTATTATTTATTCGGCAGCACGGACTCGAATATCTGGGGCAAGGGAACGGGATTTAATGCCTATGTAGGGCGAGATTTGCAGGAGTGGGAAGGACCTTACACGGTTTTTAGGCCCGGTGAGGATTTCTATTCCGAGAATAATTTCTGGGCACCGGAAGTGCACAAGTACGAGGGCCGTTATTATATGTTCGCAACCTTCCGCCGGAAGGATAATAATTTACTAGGAACGGCTGTTTTGATCAGTGACAGCTTGTTAGGCCCTTTTACGCCTCATAGTGAGGGTCCCGTTACGCCGAAGGACTGGTGTTCGCTGGATGGAACGCTGTTCGTCGATGAGGAAGGGTTGCCTTGGATTGTGTTTTGCCGTGAATGGCAGCAGGTAGGTGATGGCCAAGTTTGTGCGGTACGACTGACTACGGATCTGAGGGATATCGTTGGCGAGCCAGTTGTCCTCTTTTCCGCATCACATGCGAAATGGCCAACTTCCTTCCAGCATCCCCGTTACCCAGGACAGGACAACTACGTAACGGATGGCCCTTCCTTCTATCGTGCAGCGAATGGGGAATTGTTCATGTTGTGGGCAAGCTTCATTCATAACACCTATGCATTAGGTGTTGCGAAATCTGCTTCAGGCCATGTGTTGGGACCGTGGGAGCAGGAGGAAGAGGCACTATTCCAAAGCGATGGCGGACATGCGATGATGTTCCATGCTTTTGACGGAGCATTGATGCTCGCGATTCACACGCCGAACCAGACGCCGAATGAGCGACCGCTATTTCTTGAGATTGAAGAGGTTGAGGGCAAGCTGCGGGTACGAGCGACATAGAGGGTTTGAGAAGGAAAGTAAGAGCTGCCGGGAGGTGGCTCTTTTTTGCGTGTTGGAGAAGCTTCGGGAGGCGTATGGAGCTGTGTAACTCGAAAAAATCGAGTTACATGCGAGAGGAAGAGCGAAAGCAGCTGTGTAACTCGAAATAATCGAGTTACAGGCGAGAAAAAGAACAAAAGCAGCCGTGTAACTCGAAATAATCGAGTTACAGGCGAGAGAAAGAGCGAAAGCAGCTGCGTAACACGAAAAAATCGAGTTACGCGCGAGAAAAAGAGCGAAAGTAGCACTGTAACTCGAAAAAATCGAGTTACGTGCGAGAGAAAGAGCAAAAGCAGCCGTGTAACTCGAAAAAATCGAGTTACACGCGAGAGAAAGAGCAAAAGCAGCTGCGTAACTCGAAAAAATCGAGTTACACGCGAGAAAAAGAGCGAAAGCAGCTGCGTAACTCGAAAAAATCGAGTTACAAGCGAGAGAAAGAGCAAAAGCAGCTGTGTAACACGAAAAAATCGAGTTACGCGCGAGAAAAAGAGCAAAAGCAGCACTGTAACTCGAAAAAATCGAGTTACACGCGAGAGCAAGAGCAAAAGCGACTGTGTAACTCGAAAAAATCGAGTTACACGCGAGAGCAAGAGCAAAAGCAGCTGCGTAACTCGAAAAAATCGAGTTACGCGCGAGAGCAAGAGCAAAAGCAGCTGCGTAACTCGAAAAAATCGAGTTACACGCGAGAGCAAGAGCAAAAGCAGCACTGTAACTCGAAAAAATCGAGTTACACGCGAGAGCAAGAGCAAAAGCAACTGTGTAACTCGAAAAAATCGAGTTACACGCGAGAGAAAGAGCAAAAGCAGCTGCGTAACTCGAAAAAATCGAGTTACGCGCGAGAGAAAGAGCAAAAGCAGCTGCGTAACTCGAAAAAATCGAGTTACGCGCGAGAGAAAGAGCAAAAGCAGCTGCATAACTCGAAATAATCGAGTAATGTCTGAAGTGTGCAACAGGTACAATTGTCACGCATCTCACATACAAAAATAGGGTGTCCCAAAGTAGTTTCACCTACTTTGGGACACCCTATCACTTTAAGGTACTAAAGTTCCCATGCGATGTCTATTAGTTGTACCTAGCAACAAAAGACATGTTAGGTACTTTAACTATGGCTAGCTTTTCGCTTCTTAAACAACACCTTGAGCGATCATAGCATCTGCCACTTTGGTAAAACCTGCAATATTAGCGCCAACGACAAAGTTACCTGGATGGCCATATTCCTCAGCAGCTTGGACAGCGCTTCTGTAGATATTCTTCATGATCGCATGAAGCTTATCGTCAACCTCATGGAACTGCCAGGAGTATCTCATGCTGTTCTGTGACATCTCAAGCGCGGATACGGCAACTCCACCTGCATTAGCTGCCTTAGCCGGCCCAAATAGCACGCCTGCTTGTAGGAAGACGTCAATGGCTTCTAGAGTCGATGGCATGTTTGCACCTTCACCGACAGCTTTGACGCCGTTGCGAACAAGAATCTTAGCAGCATCCTCATTAATCTCGTTCTGTGTGGCGCTAGGAAGCGCGATATCGCACGGAATCGTCCAGATGCCATTACAGCCTTCATGGTAGGATGCGTGAGGGTGTTCTTTGACATACTCGCTGATTCTGGATCTCTCAACTTCTTTTAGACGTCTAACCGTCTCAAGGCAAATGCCTTTTGGATCATAAATGTAGCCGTTGGAGTCGCTGCATGCGACGACTTTCGCACCTAGCTGAACCGCTTTCTCGATGGAGTAAGTGGCAACGTTACCGGAACCGGAGACGACGACAGTGCTACCCTCAAAGCTTAGTCCTTGGGCTTGCAGCATTTCATTCACAAAGTACACACAACCATAGCCAGTTGCTTCGGTACGACCCAAGCTTCCGCCATAGATGATACCTTTGCCTGTCAGAACGCCAGATTCATGCACGCCGCTAATGCGCTTGTACTGTCCGAACATGTAACCAATTTCACGAGCGCCTACGCCGATATCGCCAGCTGGCACGTCTGTGTCTTGACCGATATATTTATAAAGCTCTGTCATGAAACTTTGGGTGAAACGCATGATCTCATTGTCAGACTTGCCTTTGGGATCGAAATCGGAGCCGCCTTTACCGCCGCCAATTGGCTGACCTGTAAGGGAGTTTTTGAATGTTTGTTCAAATCCAAGAAATTTGATAATACTGGCATTAACGGATGGGTGGAAACGCAAGCCACCTTTGTAAGGTCCAATTGCACTGTTGAATTGAACACGGAAACCGCGATTCACTTGTGTAACGCCTTGGTCATCTACCCAAGGTACTCGGAACGTAATTAAACGCTCAGGCTCTACAAGACGCTCAAGAATGCCGTGTTTGATATACTTCGGTTGCTTGGAGAGAACCGGAATCAATGACTCGATAATCTCTTTCACAGCTTGATGGAACTCTGTCTCATTGGGGTTTCTTTTGACTACAGTTTCGTAAATGCGATTTACATATTCTCTTGCTGCTACATCATTGTCCACTTGAACTAACACGCTGTCATCCACCTTCACAATTTTAAAATAGAGTAAAAAGTTATTAGTATAGTTTTACCCTATTCCGGCCAATTGGGCAATCAAAATTTACATGTCATGTAAGCTTACTAATTGATGTGAATAAAGTGCTCATTAGACTAAATTTACAGATTGTAGTATAATTTACATGTTTTAAAATGGCGTAAATAAATACATGTTTCACCCAATAATCATGTAAGAGTAGAGGACATTAGATATATGGATAATCGAACAACACGTACAGACCCGCGAGTCATTCGCACACGTCAATTGCTGAAAGATGCTTTTGTAGAGTTACTTCAGGAGATGGATATTGAGAAAATTTCCGTGAATCGGATCGCAGAGCGTGCCACAATCAACCGCGTTACTTTTTATCTTCATTATAAGGACATCCCGGACATGATGGAGAAAATAGCAGATGACATGATCGAGGACATTCATCGTAGTTTGAACATATCCTCAGAAATTCAACCTATGACCGAAGAAGATGATTGGTCGATGCTGGTGAACTTGCTTGAGCATTTTGCAGAGAATGCTAAGTTTTATAAAGTCATCCTTGCGTCCAGACGTACGCCAATCTTTACGGAGCGATTGTTAAATTTGCTGACGGACTTAATTACTTTAAGAATAGAAAGAATGGGTGGAGACTCTGCGTTAACTACGAATGGTGTTCAAAAGGATATTGCCATCTGGTACGGTTCTTCGGCCTTAATTGGAACGATTGTTTCTTGGCTCCGAAAGGATATGCCCTATACACCGGAGTTTCTTGCAAAGCAGTTTACCATGATGCGTTCATTGTCATGAGGATAGGAACGAGGTAAACCTTATCTTGACTTGGAGTTAACTCCAAGGAGTAGACTGAAGAGGTAGAAAAAACGATTTATTGGAAGCGAGGAACACGAAGATGGACTATGTGAAACTTGGAAATACGGGCTTGGACGTATCGCGAATCAGTCTGGGTTGTATGAGCTTTGGTGTTGCTGAGCGGTGGACGCATCCCTGGGTCCTTAATGAGGAGAACAGTCGGCCTATTATCAAAAGGGCATTAGAGCTCGGTATCAATTTTTTTGATACGGCTAATATTTATTCGGACGGAACTAGCGAAGAAATTGTTGGACGAGCACTGAAGGATTATGCGAATCGGGATGAGCAAGTCATCGCGACGAAGGTTCATTTCCGTATGCATCAAGGTCCCAATGGGGCTGGTCTTTCCCGAAAAGCAATTCTGAGTGAGATTGATAAGAGCCTTAAGCGACTAGGTACGGATTATGTAGATCTTTATCAAATCCATCGCTGGGATTACCATACCCCTATTGAAGAAACGATGGAAGCTCTGCATGATGTTGTGAAAGCTGGAAAAGCAAGATATATTGGTGCTTCTGCGATGTACGCTTGGCAGTTTCAGAAAGCTTTACATGTCGCTGAAAATAATGGGTGGACCCGGTTTGTATCGATGCAGAATCATCTAAACCTTATTTACCGCGAAGAGGAGCGGGAGATGATGCCGCTTTGTAAGGATCAAAAGATTGGTGTGATCCCCTACAGCCCACTCGCATCAGGAAGGTTAACACGTGATTGGTCGGAAACGACGCATCGTTCTGAAACCGACCAAGCGCAGAAATCCAAATATGATGCGTTTGCAAGCAAGGATCTCCCGATTGTAGAGCGACTTGCAGCCATTGCTGAAAAACGAGGCCTTCCTCGGGCACAAATTGCACTTGCCTGGTTGTTGCAGAAGGAACCAGTCACGGCTCCGATTATCGGCGTTACGAAAAACTCCCATCTGGATGATGCGGTAGATGCGCTATCCGTTACGCTAACCCCGGAGGAAATTGCTTCGCTAGAAGAACAGTACGTTCCGCATCGGGTAGTGGGTGCAGTCTAAATGCTGATCGCGGAAGTAAGCCAAAAGTATGAATTATCTCAGGATACGCTTCGCTATTATGAACGAATCGGGCTTATTCCACGAGTGAACCGCAATAAGAATGGGATAAGAGATTATTTGGAAGAAGATTGCAAGTGGGTTGAATTTATCAAATGTATGCGAGGCGTAGGTCTCCCCGTTGAAACCTTGATTCAGTACGTTGGATTATTTCAGCAAGGCGATGAAACCCTAGAGGCTAGAAAAGAACTCTTGATCGAGCAGCGGGAGCAGCTACTTACAAGAATGGAAGAAATGAAGAACGTGTTTGAACGGTTAGATCATAAAATTTCTAGATATGAACAGACTATTGTCGCCAAAGAGAAAACGTTAAGTAGAGCGCATGAACAACCAGCATTCCTAACTGACCTAAGCTAAAAAAATTAACTGGAAAACCTGATGTTAATTTCAATCTTTCAAGCTAAATTTTAGTATTTGATGGAAATTATGTAGTTGTTTTGATTGGTGTTGCCGAAATCGGCAATTATTCATGAAAATAGATGTATATTTTCCAGCTAGTATAGGTAATGATAAGATTCAGCTGAAAATAACTGTATGTTATCCAGTTATTTGAAAATCCCACCTGCCATGAGGCGCCACGCAAGGGTATTTCCCTTGTATGGCGCCTGTTTCATGTTGTTGTTAATCCAACGAAAACATGTATATTGAGCTAGCGGCCTCCTATAGATATGCTTGGGACATTCAACGAAGAGGGAGTGTAGAGAAAATGACACAAGAACAATGGATAGGAGACGCCTGGGAACAAGGTGTCCGCAAAGTAAAGAACACAAGCCTTCGAGTAGGTGCAGCATTTCCTCACGGCTCGAACGAGGGTCAATTTCAATTAACTTCGCCGCATTACTGGACGGCAGGGTTCTGGCCAGGTATTTTGTGGCTCATCTATCAAGATCGCCAAGATGAACAATTGCGCCTCTTGGCAGAGAGCTGTGAAGCACAAATGGATACGGTCATCGAGGCGTATGAACCTCTCGATCATGATATGGGCTTCATGTGGACGCTAACTTCGATCGCGAATTGGCACTTGACCGGCAACGAGCAGTCCAAACGTCGAGCTTTGAAGATTGCCAGCCACTTGGCGGGGCGATTCAACATCAAGGGGAGCTTCATCCGCGCATGGAACAACTCGGAACGTGTAGGATGGGCAATCATCGATTGCATGATGAATTTGCCGTTGCTCTACTGGGCGTCACAACAAACGAGCGACCCGCGCTTTAAACATGTGGCAGAGGCGCACGCCGGAATGGCTGCGAAGCAGTTTATTCGCGCGGATGGCTCCGCGTATCATATTGTCTGCTTCGACCCGGAGACGGGTGAACGCACCGGCGCTCTGGGCGGCCAAGGCTATGCGGAAGAGTCCGCATGGGCACGGGGGTCGGCATGGTCAATCTATGGCTCGGTGCTCAGCTACCGTCATACGGGCCGTGCAGACCTGCTGGCAGCAGCGGAGCATGCGGCCGCATTTTTCCTTTCACACTTACCTGAGGATAAGGTGCCATATTGGGACTTCCGATTGCCTACCTTTGAGGGGGCATCGCGTGATACTAGTGCCGCAGCGATTGCGGCAAGCGGACTGCTCGATCTTGCAGAAGTATGCGATAGCGACCGGGCCCTCTTTTATAAGGAACAGGCGTGTGCGATCTTGCAATCTCTATCCAATCATTATGTTGCTGACGATTGCGAGGAAGCGATCTTACTCTCTGGTACGGGCAACGTGCCGATGAATCAGAATATCAATAAACCGCTCATTTACGGAGATTATTACTATATGGAAGCACTGGCGAAACTTAGAGGATACGCATCTTTCTGGGAGCGAGGGGCAGCAGGTACGTTGAGTTGTACTATTTAAATACTCCCCCGATGACATGACGTCTGGCTCAGTATAGGGAAAGAAGGGAGTCTACTGGAATTGAAAATCAGTCAGAATTTTGTGGATGTTGCAGAAGCATTACAACCGAAGCTTTATGAAGCTGAGGTCATACCGGAGGCGTCTGTTGAGGTTTACGCAGATGACAATGCCTTTCAAGGGTGGGGCGTTCGGAATGTACAGAGCTTCGAAGAGATCAAGGCTATGACTTTTGTTAAAGATGACAGCTTTACCTTGGACTTTGGCGATCATCGAGTGGGATATATTACATTAGGAATATCAGCTGTTGGCAGCCCTCCAGATGCACCGCTCGGATTGAAGCTCATCTTTGGCGAAATGCCTTGTGAAGTGGCAGAGCCTTTCGAGAACTATCAAGGTTGGTTAAGTCGCACGTGGTTGCAGGAAGAAACTTTCTATGTCGATATACTTCCAGCGGTGATCAAACTCCCTAGACGATATTGTTTCCGCTATATGAAGGTGATGGTGCTGGATACTTCTCCGAAATATAAAGTGGCATTTACAGAGATTAGTTGTAGGACAGTAACTTCTGCGGATGTCACTAGGCTAATGCCTTTGCCGGATCACGTGAGTTTGAAATTGAAGAAATTGGATCATATTGGCATTCGGACACTTGCGGATTGCATGCAAACTGTTTTCGAAGATGGTCCTAAGCGTGATCGCAGACTTTGGATAGGAGATTTGCGGCTGCAAGCGTTAGCTAATTATGAGACTTTTGGAAATAACGATCTCGTTAAACGCTGCTTATATTTATTTGCTGGGATGAGACTGGACGGAGGCGAGGTTGGCGCCTGTGTGTTCGAGAAGCCACATCCGCATGTGGATGACACACTTCTGTATGATTATTCGCTGTTGTTTGTAGCGACACTCCATGATTATTATTTCGCGAGTGGTGATAAAGAAACACTTTCACAACTGTGGCCTATTGCGTGGGAGCAGCTTCGAATCGGATTGCGTCGACTGGATCAAAATAACTTGGTAAAAGATGATGCAACCGGGTGGTGCTTCATTGATTGGCACCAAGATTTGAACAAACAGGCATCCGCACAAGCGGTGCTGATCTATTGTTTAAAACGGGGCTTAACATTAGCTAATGAGCTGATGATGTTTGATGAATGTAACCAATTGGAAAGTTACATCCAGGCTACAACCTCAGCTGCATTGATGTATTTATGGGATACGGAGAAAATGGTCTTTATTAGTGGAAGTGACGCTCAAGTCTCGTGGGCTTCACAGATCTGGATGGTCCTTGCTGAGGTGCAAAGCCAAGAGAAGAATGCGGCATTGCTGGAGAACATGAATAAGTTTCCAACCGCAATTCCGATTAACACACCTTACATGTACCATCATCTCATTGAGGCGTTAATTTCGAGTGGCAATAGCGAACGAGCATTAGAACGAATGCATGACTATTGGGGAGGTATGATCGAGGATGGAGCGGACTGCTTCTGGGAGTTGTATAATCCTTCGGATAAATCATTTTCTCCTTATGGAAGTAATTTGATTAATAGTTATTGCCATGCTTGGAGCTGCACACCCACGTATTTTGTAAGAAAATATTTTGTTTGACGATGAATGAAAGCCCAGATATATCAAGCATTTTACACATGTATATCGCCAAAAAAATGTATATCGGACAGCGGAAAACCGCGGTTTATCAGCCTGTTAACTGATCGAAATCATGTATATTGTACAGATGACGGAAGAGCAGGTACGATGAGTTCAAATTACAGAGCAGGGAAGTGACACCGATGAGTCAAGCGAACCCGCCTTCAACATCCGCCATGGTTAGTCAGAAGGCGACGTCAGAAAAAACCAAAAGTAATTGGTTAGTAAGGAAGTATGGCAAACGCATATTAAAACAGAACCTGCCGTTGTACATCATGTTTGTGCCAGTCATCGCTTTCTTCCTTATTTTTAAATATTATCCGATGACAGGACTCGTAATTGCTTTTAAGAAGTACAGCTTCATTAAAGGGATCTGGGGCAGCCCATGGGCAGCTTTCGATAACTTTAAAATGATTTTCCAGACGAAACAAATATTCGCTATCGTGTGGAACACGTTAAAACTGAGTGGGTTAAGCATCATTATTGGTTTCCCGATGCCAATTATACTAGCGCTGCTGCTTAATGAAGTTAGGAAGATGGCCTTTAAGCGACTGGTACAGACGCTGGTCTATCTGCCGCACTTTCTCAACTGGGTCATCGTTGGGGGCATCGTCGTAACGGTATTTTCGCAAAGTACAGGTACACTCAGCCATGTGGTTGAAAGGATTTTCGGCGAATCGTACCCGTTCTTATATAAAGAAGGTTCCTGGACTGCGATCTTTCTAGCAGCGGGTGTTTGGAAAGAAGCGGGTTGGAACGCGATTATTTATCTCGCAGCGCTTACAGCGATTGACCAAAGCTTATATGAAGCTTCAAGCATAGATGGCGCGAATAAGTGGCAGCAAACATTTAAGATTACATTGCCTGCCATTATGCCAACGATCATCATTATGTTAATCCTGAAAATCGGACATTTGATGGAATTAGGCTTTGATCAAGTTTTCGTTCTCCAGAATAATGCCGTCCTTGATATATCCGAGGTCATTAGTACCTTTATGTACAAAATTGGTATTCAGCAAGCGAACTTCAGCCTTGCAACTGCCATGGGATTGTTTGAATCTTTAGTAGGACTCATCTTGGTACTGGCAGCTAACCGCATTGCACGCCACTTCGGCCAAGGCTTATGGTAGGCAAATTCGCAGAATACGAACAACATACTGACTAAGTTAAGAAGGAGAAGCTTATGAAACATACACGAGGAGAGAACGTATTTTTCACCCTCAACTATATAGTGTTATTCATCATCGGTCTCAGCTGTTTGTTGCCAATTGTGCATATCTTTGCGTTATCACTCAGTGATAAGCATGCGCTAATGTCGGGCATGGTCAGCTTTTGGCCAGTAAACTTTAGCTTAGATGGCTATAGAGCACTATTTAAGGAAAGCCCAATCATTAAGGATTTCACCAATAGCGTAATTATTACAGTTGTAGGAACTTGCTTGAACATGGTGTTCACGATCCTAGCAGCTTACCCCTTGTCGA
Source organism: Paenibacillus sp. J22P165 (assembly GCF_059692015.1). Classification (NCBI taxonomy): domain Bacteria; kingdom Bacillati; phylum Bacillota; class Bacilli; order Caryophanales; family Paenibacillaceae; genus Paenibacillus; species Paenibacillus sp. J22P165. Next base: position 423,113 of record NZ_JCAUAP010000004.1, read on the forward strand.
AACGTTATTTTATCGGACGCAAATTTTATTCATTCGCCATTATTTTCACCATGCTCTTCTCAGCGGGTCTCATTCCTACCTATTTATTGGTCCAAAAATTAGGGCTTATCAATAGTTACGGCGCTCTGTGGCTGCCTGGCTTAATCACGGTGTACAATCTTTTGGTTTTGAGAAGTTTTTTCGAAGGTTTGCCGGAAGAGTTGGAGGAAGCTTCGCGTATTGATGGCTGCTCCGAATGGCGCTTAATCATTCAAATCGTATTGCCATTGTCATTGCCAGTTCTAGCTGCGTTAACTTTATTCTACGGAGTTGCTCACTGGAACGCCTTTATGAACGTCCTGATTTTCATTAATGATTCCAGTAAGTTGAACTTAGCGGTACTCGTTCAGCAAATGATTCAGAACCAAAGTTTGATGCAAGAGCTGACCAACACACAGCCTGAAATGGCTGCAATGATTACGCCGGAAGGTGTAAAAGCATCAGGTGTCATTGTGATGACATTGCCAATGTTAATTGTGTATCCATTCTTGCAACGGTTTTTCGTCAAAGGTGTCATGATTGGTGCTGTAAAAGGATAATGGTAATTCTTTGAAAGGGGTGATGTGCAGCGCTAAACATGGTAGGCTAAGTTGTACTAGGATATGAAAATATTGGGGTTATCTAAAAATTGCACGTACATATCATAAGGGGTGACGTATTCATATGAAGAAAATCAGCAAAATGAAAGCAACGTCCGTATCTTTAGCTCTAGTACTCTCAAGCACAGCACTTCTAACAGCTTGTGCATCCGATAAGAAGACAGATACCGCTACAACGACGCCAGGCGCTGCAAGCACAGCTGCGGCAAGTGCGAAACCGGCTGGCCCTAAGCCAAAAATTACGGTTTCCATTTATGATCGTAACAACGTACCTGAGGGTGAAGGTACGATTACCAATAACCGTTGGACAAAGTGGATCAATGAAAATGCACCTGTACAAGTTGAGTTTATCCCTGTTCCGCGTACGAACTCTTCGGAGAAGTGGAACGTGCTGTTCGCAGCTGGTCAAGCACCTGACCTAATCATGGAATTCTCGAATCCTTACATGAAGGATTTGGCGTCCAAAGGGCAAATTATCCCGTTGGATGATGCGATTTCGAAATATTCCACGAACTACAAAAAAATGATCGCGGGCAACGAGTCCTTGCAAAAATTAACGAGATATAATGGGAAAACGTTCTTCATGGGTCGTACGTTGCCATTCTCAGCTAATCACTATGTGATGATTCGCCAAGACTGGTTAGACAAATTGAAGCTTCCAATGCCGAAAACGACTGAAGAGTATTTGAAAGTTGCGAAAGCGTTCACAGATCAAGATCCCGATGGCAATGGTAAGAAGGATACACTTGGTTCGACTTTCTTTGACGTAGATTATTTCTATCAATTAGGTCAAGCGAGTGATGAGACATTAGGGATGGTTACATCCTATCACTTGATCAACGATCAATATGTTCGCACATGGGATCGTCCAAAAGCAGATCTAGCATTTAGAAAGGCACTTTATGATGCTGGCACTGTTGATAAAGATACGTTCACAGATAAAAACATGGAAAAAGCAAAACAGGATTGGGTTAACGGCAAACTTGGTATTTATGGTTCTGACGTGTTGGAAGGCGCTAAAGGTTTCGACGTTTACACCACGTTGATGAAAAATAATCCAGATGCGAAGGTAACGATCCTACCGCTTCCGAAGTCTGAAATCGGTCAATTCTCACCAGCTGGTGCTGTTCCAATGCAATTTACATCCGCAATTAATGCAACTGCGAAAAACGTAGAAGCTGTTGTTCAATATGTGGATTGGTTGATGAAGCCAGAAGTGCAACAGACGTTAATGTATGGTACAGAAGGCGTTCACTACAAGATGGTAGATGGTTGCCCGAAACCAATTGATGCTGAGAAAAACAAAAAAGAGTTGAACTGGAATGGCGATTTTCAAATGATGTCTCAAACAGGCACAATGGGCAAATGTGTGGACTACACGAACACATTGGATCCTTCCAAACCGAACGATAAAGCGTATATCGACTTAGTTAAGCAAGGTAGAGAAGCTTATATCACGCCAGATCGTCCAACAACTTCCGAGATCGTGCTGCCAGTTACATTGCCAGATGATTTGACAGTAATTAAGAACACATTGAAAAATACACTCATCAACATTTATACAAAAGCTGTTGTAGGTGGAGCAAGTTACACCGTTGACCAAGCGATGAAAGATGCGCAAGATGCTTGGGAAAAAGGCGGCGGTAAGAAAGTCGATGACTTCTTAACAAAAGCCTACACAGATAACAAAAAAGACGTTATTTACACGAAAGATTACTACAAATTGTTGACGAAATAAGAAATTAGAAATGAATTAATCATCATGTGTTTTATCAGCTTCCTTCCTGCAGCAACTCTGTTCGGGAAGGAAGCATTTTCTTACTATGAAAGGGGATTATTAATGATTAAATCACGTTTATTGAAAGCGCTTTTATTGGTTCTGGCTATGATGGTTACCTTAAATGCACTGCCAATGAACCCTGCCTATGCGGCAGACGAGTATGACACGTTGCGAGCGAAGTTTTATGATTTTACGATGGGTGGCCCGAGCTACGATCCAGCGGATCCAGACATTAGCGGCAAGATCACGAATATTACGACGGCTGCACAAACCAACTGGGATACGCTGAATAAAAGCGCGGGAAGAACGTATCTGTGGAGCGATTTGGCCACGACGACGGAATCAGAGCATGTTTCCGGAAGCTACGCACGTTTAGAGGCGATGACGCTAGCTTATGTAACGAGAGGCTCCTCTCTGCAAGGCAACTCCGCCATGTTAGCTGATATTATTAGCGGCATGGATTGGATGTACACGAACAGATATAATACGAGCGTCGTTTATAGAGGCTATGACAATTGGTTTGACTGGCAAATTTCCTCACCACTCGCAATCAACAACATTACAACTTGGATTTATGCCAGTTTAACTGCAACGCAGATTGCCAATTGGCATGCGGTGATCGATTATCAGGCGCTTCAATGGAGTGCAGGTCTGACTGGCGCAAATCGTGTATGGGCTTGCAACATTAAAATTATGAGCGGCATTATTACGAAGAACAGTGCAAAGATTATTGTAGGTCGAGACCAGCTTAGTTCGGTATTCGATTATGTGACTTCTGGTGAAGGCATGTATAGCGATGGATCGTTCCTACAACATACGGCCCTCATTGCTTATAACGGTGGCTATGGGATTAACTTGATTGATAATTTGACGAAGGTCATGTATATCATCGCGGGTTCTACATGGGATGTTACAGACCCGGATGTCGATAACATTTATCAATGGATCTATAATGCTTTTGAACCGCTATTTTATAATACATCTATGGTCGATATGGTCAAAGGACGCAACATGTCAAGAAAAGGAAACGATGATCTGGGATTAACGTCGATGGGGAACTTAGGTGCTGCTGTGGCTAGGATGGCGTTGTCCGCCCCTTCCGCCGATGATCGCGCAGCGTTTAAATCGATGGTTAAAAAATGGATGACGGAGGCTACGTCACCAACCAAGTATTCTGATTTAGTGATGATTAGCTCTATCGTGCAAGCGAAACAAATCATGAGCGATCCTTCGGTTACGATAAGAGATGCGATTGTCAAGAATAAACAATACCCGAACATGGCTAGAGCGATCCACCTGAGACCAGGATTTGCTTTTGGTATCAGCATGTCTTCGAACAAAATCGGGAATTATGAACTCATTAACAATGAGAATGTAAAAGGCTGGCATACAGGTGACGGAATGACGTATCTCTATGATGCCGATTTGACCCAGTATAAGGATAATTATTGGCCTACCGTAAATAGCTATCGCTTGCCTGGTACGACCGTTAATCAGAACACAACGGCAACTGCCAATGCGAAAAATCCGAACTCTTGGGTTGGCGGTACGGAGATCTCAGGGTTGTACGGAGCTACGGGGATGCAATACACCGCCAATGGCTACAATCTCACAGCGAAGAAATCTTGGTTCCAGTTTGATGATGAAATTGTCAGTCTAGGCGCAGGCATTACATCCACAGACAACAAGGTTGTGGAATCCATCGTTGAAAATCGCAAGCTGAACAGCAACGGCAACAATGCGCTGACGGTCAATGGTACGGCTAAATCAACCGCGCTAGGTTGGACCGAAACGATGACTGGCGTGAACAAGGTTCACTTGGCTGGAAGTGTGGCAGGATCGGATGTCGGATACTATTTCCCGACAGCATCGACAATCAAAGGCGTGCGCGAGGCACGAACAGACAATTGGTATAGCGTTAACCTTTCTGCAGATCCAGCCTACTTGACGAACTATACACGCAACTACGTGAATTTCTGGTTCGATCACGGCACGAATCCGACGGGCGGTACCTATGCTTATGTAACGCTGCCAGGCAAGTCCAGCGGGGAGTTGGACGCGTATGTGGCAAATCCGGACATCACGGTCGTTGAGAACTCCGCAGAAGCGCAAGCTGTGAAGGAAAATGCGCTGGGCATTCTAGGTATCAACTTCTGGAATGATGCTTCCAAAACGGTGAGCGGAGTGACTAGCAACAAGAAGGCATCCGTTATGGTACGCACGGGAGAGAACGGTACTGAAGTTTCCGTATCCGACCCAACGCTATCCAATACGGGAACGATTCAACTTACGCTTACACAACCTCTGGGACCCGTGGCTTATAAGGATTCCCGGATTACAACCAGCACTGTGGGAGGTACGACCACTCTCACTGTCAATGTGAACGGCGCTGGTGGCAAAAGCATCAAGGCGTATTTTGCAACACCAACCGGAGTTCCAATTGCAGGCTATACGGTGAATGAAGATTTTGACGACATGCTGCCTGGCGATCTGACAGGTCAAAATGGTTGGATTTTCAATAACGCAGGCGTGGCTGCGAATACCGTTGTGGTGCAGAAAGACAATGGCTCTGCCACGGACAAATTATTGAAAGTAACGACAGCTTCTACAAGTGGAAGCGCCGAAGCCTCTCGTCTGTTTAATGCTCCTCAAGACGGCTATATCACAGCAGAAGTAACAGTAACAGCCGATGATACGAATTGGAAGAACGCCCTTATTATTTCAGACAACAGCCAGACTTCCAATAACGTAGCTACACAATTAGTTATGCAAAACGGAAAAATTTGGGGTTATAACGGCAGCACCAAAACCGATGTGTTAACGGGGATTGCGAGTGGTCAGCCGTACCGCTTGAAGGTCGTCATTAATCCGACTACGAAAAAATATGACGTCTATGTCAATGATGCGCTGCTCGCCTCGGGCTGGAATTATCGCTTCTCGACGGTAGCCACGCTCGACAAAGTTTCATCTTCTATCGCTGGCAATGCGAGCTCGATGAGCGTGGATGATGTGAAAGTAGCGTATAAGCCGCTGACGTTAACTTCCCTCGTCGATGAGAAATTTGACGGCTTGACCCTCGGTAATTTGAACGGGCAAGACGGTTGGGTGTTCGATAACGGCGGCGTCACTGGAAATACAGGTGTGGTGCAGACGGTGAGTGGAACGAACAAAGCCGCTAAGTTAACAACAACGTCCACCAGCGGAAAAGCCGAAGCGTATCACGCCTTTACCGTACCGGCAAACAGCACGGTGATTACAGAAGCGACTGTGACGGCTGATGACAACAACTGGAAGAATGCGTTAGTCGTCTCGGACAGCAGTCTCACTTCAAGCAACATTGCCGCTCAACTCATCATGCAGAACGGCAAGATCTGGGGCTACAACGGTGGCACGCAAACGAACATTCTGACCTCATCTACGAACGGTGAACCATACCGTCTGAAAGTCATCATCAACACAGCGACGAAAAAATTCGATGTCTATGTGAATGGCGAACTGAGAGGCTCACAATGGAACTATCGCTATTCCGGGTTGACCAAGGTCGATAGGCTGGGTTCATCCATTGGCGGCAACGCTAGCTCGATGAGCGTTGATGATGCTAAGGTAAGCTATATGCCATAAGGTTTTCACTTAGAGTTAGCCTAACATCTTGTTCAGTCATAAGCTCCTCTTCATGGTTGGAATGGTTAATCATATTCCAACCATGAAGAGGAGCTTTTTTTCATTAACAGGAATCTTGTATATTGTTCTAACGTTAAATAACCACCTATAATTCAAGCGAATAGACCATTTATTTATGAGAGGAGATATTTATGTTAAAAGGTAAAGCACTTGTTGTGAAAGCGCTTATATTGGTATTAGCTCTGGTCATCAACGTTGTGGCACTACCTGTTCAACCTGCACAAGCCGCAGATGAGTATGACACCTTGCGCGCGAAAATGTACGATTTTACAACAGGAGGATCTACGTACGATACGGCTGATCCGGACATCAGCGTCAAGATCACGAATATTACGACCCAAGCACAGAACTACTGGGATTGGATGGATAAGAGTACAAATAGAACTTATCTGTGGAGTGTCTTGGCAACGACAACGGAGTCGGAGCACGTTTCCCAAAGCTACCAACGGTTAGAGGCCATGACGCTCGCTTATGTAACGAGAGGCTCATCCCTGCAAAACAATGCCACATTGCGTGCGGATATTATCAGCGCCATGGATTGGATGTATACGAACAGATACAATACGAGCATTCCGAAAAGAGGATACGACAATTGGTTTGACTGGCAGGTGACTTCACCGCTAGCTATCAATAACATCACGACGTGGTTGTATGACAGTTTAACCCCTACGCAAATAAGTAATTGGCATGCCGTTATCGATTGGCAAGCGCTTGCGTGGGGAGCCGGCTTAACGGGAGCCAATCGCGTATGGGCTTGCTACATTAAAATTCAAAGCGGAATTATCGTTAAGAACAGCGCCAAAATTATCGAGGGCAGAGACCAACTTAGCTCGGTATTTGATTACGTGACTTCCGGAGAAGGTGTGTACAGCGATGGTTCCTTCATTCAGCATACCGCACTTATTCCTTACAACGGGGGATACGGCACAGCTTTGCTCGATAATTTGACTAAATTGATGTATGTCGTAGCTGGGTCCACTTGGGATATCGTGGATACGGATGTGAATAACATCTATCAATGGATTTATACAGCTTTCGAACCGCTCTATTACAATAACTCCATGTTTGATAATGTCAGAGGAAGAGGGATTGCTGGCTTTAGAGACGATGATAAAGGATTAACTTCGATAAAAGAGATTGGGCCTGCCGTGGTTCGGATGGCACTGTCCGCACCCAATCCCAGCGATCGTGCGGCTTATAAATCAATGGTTAGGAAATGGTTGCTGGAAGCGACTTCGCCTACGAAGTATGCGGATTTGGTCATGATGAGTGATATCGTTCAAGCGAAGCTAATCGAAGGGGATACATCCGTTACCCCAAGAGCACCGCTGATCATGAACAAACAATACCCTAGTATGGCTAGAGCTGTACATCATAGACCGGGATTTGCCTTTGGTATCAGCATGTCTTCCAATCGAATCGGGAATTATGAGCTTATTAATAATGTTAATCTGAGGGGTTGGCATACCGGAGACGGGATGACCTATCTGTATAACTCGGACTTGACACAATATAAAGATTCCTTCTGGCCAACCGTTAATAGTTATCGCATGCCAGGTACGACCGTCAATCAGAATACCACGGCTGCTGCCAATGCCAAAAATCCGAATAGTTGGGTTGGAGGCACAGAAGTTGCAGGTTTGTACGGAGCAACAGGCATGCAATACACGGCTAACGGCTACAATCTCACAGCGAAGAAATCTTGGTTTATGTTTGATGATGAAATCGTGAATCTTGGCGCAGGCATTACGTCTACGGATAGCAAAGTTGTCGAAACGATAGTCGATAACCGCAAGCTGAACAGCAGCGGAAACAATGCGCTCACGGTAAACGGGGCAGCTAAATCGTCAACACTCGGCTGGAGCGAGTCAATGACGGGTGTTAATCGCATTCATTTAGCCGGAAGTGTGGCTGGCTCGGATGTTGGTTACTATTTCCCTACGTCAACAACGCTTAAAGGATTGCGCGAAGCGCGTACAGACCAATGGTCGAGCATCAATCTCTACAACCTTGGCACCGAATACACGACGAATTTTACCCGCAACTACATGAATCTTTGGTTTGATCATGGCACGAATCCGACAAACGGTACTTACGCTTATGTACTGCTGCCAGGCAAGACTAGCGGTCAAGTGGACACCTACGCCGCAAATTCTGACATCACGGTGGTAGAAAATTCAGGTGATGCACAGGCTGTGAGAGAAAATACGTTGGGCATGCTAGGCATTAACTTCTGGAATGATGCTTCCAAAACAGTAAGCGGTGTAACTAGCAACAAAAAAGCTTCCGTCATGGTACACACAACTGAAAACGGTACGGAAGTTTCCGTATCCGATCCGACACTGTCCAATACAGGCACGATTCAGCTGACAATTGCTCAAAATCTGGGACCTGTTGTGTATAAGGATTCACGGGTCACAACGAGCACAAGCGGTGGTACGACTACCCTCACCATCAATGTGAACGGTGCTGGCGGCAAAAGCATCAAGGCGTATTTTGCATCGCCTACTGGCGTACCGATTACCGGTTATACGGTAAACGAAGATTTTAATGACATGCTGCCTGGTTCGCTGACCGGACAACACGGTTGGATTTTCAACAACGCTGGGGTTGCTGCGAATACCGTTGTTGTGCAACCGCTCAATGCAGATAACACAGAAAAATCGTTGAAAGTAACAACCGGCTCAACAAGCGGAAGTGCCGAAGCGTATCGTCTGTTTAATGCCCCGCAAAACGGGTACATCACAGCGGAAGCGACTGTGATAGCGGATGATGCCAATTGGAAAAACGCACTCATCGTCGCAGATAGCAGCATAGCCTCCAATAACAATGCCGCTCAGCTTGTCATGCAAGGCGGTAAGATTTGGGGCTATAACGGCGCTATCAAAACCGACGTGTTAACCGGGATTACGAATGGTCAGCCGTATCGTCTAAAGGTCGTGATCAACGCGTCAACGAAAAAATTCGACGTCTACGTCAACGATGCACTGCTCGCAACGGGCTGGGACTACCGTTACAACGTGGCTACGCTCGACAAGTTCACTACATCCATTGCTGGCAACGCAAGCTCAATGAGCGTGGACGATGTGAAAGTGTCGTATAAGCCGCTTACGTTAACTTCACTTATTGATGAAAAGTTTGACGGTCTTGTACTGGGTAATGTGAACGGGCAAGGCGGTTGGGTGTTTGATAACGGCGGCGTGACTGGGAACACAGGCGTGGTACAGACGGTGAGCGGATTGAACAAATCCCTCAAATTGACGACTACGTCCACTAGTGGCAAAGCGGAAGCGTATAAGGTATTTACCGCACCTGCAAACAGCACGGTCATTGCAGAAGCGACTGTCATTGCCGATGATGACAACTGGAAAAATGCACTGGTTGTCTCAGACAGCAGCCTCACCTCGAACAACAGTGCTGCTCATCTGATTATGCAAGCAGGCAGAATTTGGGGCTACAACGGCGGTACGGCAACGAACATACAGACCTCGACCACGAACGGAGAGTCGTACCATCTCAAAGTCATTATCAACACGACAACGAAAAAGTTCGATGTCTATATAAATGGTGAGCTGCGAGGCTCGCAGTGGAGCTATCGGTATGCCGGGGTGACCAAGGTCGACAAGCTGGGTTCATCGATCGGAGGAAACGCAAGCTCGATGAGCGTAGATGATGCTAAGGTGAGCTATATTCCATAATCGGTAACAAAGAAGCCTGAGGCTCAAAGTCTCAGGTTCTCTTGTTTACCTGCCTACATGTTAATCCTACAAAGAAATGTAGATTGATGAGGCGCAGCAAAGTCGGTATGGTAAACCTGTTATTTAAGAAGCATAGGAGGATTTGTATGCCTGCAACGATTGAGACCTATTCCGTACCTTCCATTTACTCGGAATCCACGTATTACAGCGTAAAAGCCGATCAGGTCGGCGTGCCGGTCATTTCTTTTTTGACGGATCGTGATTATGATTACGCTCATTTCTCTTTTTCCGGCGTGGTGACCATTACCATCACGGTGTGCGAGCCAATAGATACGTATACGATAAGTCCGTTAGCGTTTGAAATACAAGGAACGGTAGCTGGGAATCAGCTTACGTTCAATTTGGAAGAATCGCGTTACCTCATTGTGAAAATCAACCATTTGAAGGAGCTCGTTATCGTCGCAGATCCTTTGGAAGTGAACGTTCCGCCTTCATCTGGCGACAATATTTATCATGTGGTCACTGATTATGACGCAGACCCTACAGGCAAGTTAATGGCTACAACGGCGATTCAAGCAGCCATTCATGCTGCAAACTCAGCTGGTGGTGGCGTTGTCTATGTGCCCGCAGGCGTATACTTAATCGGCAATTTGATTCTAAAAAGCCATGTTACCCTCTATCTTCAAGGGGGGGCCGTGCTTAGGGCGACCGATCGCCAAGAAGATTACCGTGTCGATTTTCATAAAGATAGTTTGAAACTGGACGGAACTTGGTTTATCCAGACAGAAGCCAATTCCACCAGCATTGCGATTATTGGCAGAGGGACGATTGATGGGAATGGTTCTTGGCTGAGAGCGAATCAAAACTTTGTTAGCAATTTAATCGTGCCGATAGCTACGTCCCATTTTACGATTGATGGCATTATTGGTCGTGATGCGGGGCTCTGGGCGCTCATTCCGACTCGCTCTAATCATGTCAAGATTGCGAATTATAAGGGCTTTCAGTCACTTGTCGATTACGAGGATGACGCTATTGATATCGTAGAGTCCCAACACGTGCGTGTTACACACACGATTGCCATTTCGGAGGATGACCCGTTCTCAACCAAGACATGGAATGAAGCGACCGATATTGCCCGAAAGTGGCTTGGATCGCCTCAAGTCCTTGAGGATGTGGTGTTTGACGATTGCGTAGCATGGACCTGCTGTGCAGCTTTTAAGGTCGGGATGGGTGTCGAGCAAGCGCAAAGGCATGTTGTTTTTAAAAATTCATACGTCTATCAAGCTAGTCGTGCATTAGCGATTCACCACCGCTTCGGGACGTTCGCTGCGGAGTATATTACCTTTGAGAACATCGATATTGAACAAGTCATTCATACAAGAAATGGCCCATTTTGGCTGCATCTAGAAATTGAAGACAGTGGAAGAGGGATTGGGCCTGTTAACCAAGTGGTCTTGAAAAATATAAAGGTGCGCGATCAAGGTCGACTGCCGTCCATGCTGCGTGGAACAGGTCCGTTCCAGATCCAAAATGTGACCTTTGATCAAATCTATATGCCGGGCAGTACGAAGCCAGCAACAACATTGGAAGAGATGAATATCTGCAACATCGAGCTTTACGTTTTGAATGATATCCGATAAGGAAGGAAGTGTACGGTTTGCGCGTACTGCTGAGTGACTTACCCTATAGCGAACAAATCGCACAAAATCAATCGCAAAAACCGTGGGAGCAAGCGACAGGTTGGCCAAGTCGTTGGGTGACTTGCGCAGAGGCAGTTAAACCGCCACATGCCATCGTTTATCGTTGTAAGTTCACGCTTAGTGAAGCTCGTCGATTAAGGGTTCACGTATCTGGCGACGAAAGATATGAGCTGTATCTGAATCAAATAAGGATTGGCCGAGGCAGCGAACGTGGAGATCGCACCAATTGGTTCTATGAGACGTATGAAGTCGAGCTTCCGGCAGGAGAACATCAATGGATTGCCCGCTGTTGGGCGATTGGCAAGCATAAACCGTGGGCGCAGGTTAGTGTGCAACCAGGCTTTCTGCTAAGCCCGGATGATGAAGCGCTCGCCCCTTTGATGGGGACTGGCGTTGCGCAATGGGAAGCGAAGCCAATGCCGGGCTATCGCTTTATCCCGACGCACTCCGGCATCGGTACAGGCGCAAAGCTAGCTATTGATGGTGCAGCTTTTGATTGGGATGCCCTAGTTGGGGGAGGCGACAATTGGCTTCCGGTACAAGTGACGGAGAAAGTCTACCATAGGACAGATAATTATCATTTTACATCGGTGCAGCGGCTTATGAGCCCAGCTACCTTGCCTGCGATGCAAGAGGTTCGGTTTACGCCGCAAGCTGTTCGCTTTGTGGAGCAGGCTGGCATCCTCGATTCGGAGAGTCAACCGATAGACGCAAGTCGCGATCTCCTAGATGAGCATGACAGTTGGCAGGATCTAATTACCGGACAACCGATGTACATTCCAGCTTTTACCCAAAGACGTGTCATTATCGATTTAGGTAATTACTATTGTTTCTATCCTGAGCTTGTTGTTTCGGGCGGGAAAGGTTCCGTCATCCGACTTCATTGGGAGGAATCCTTATATGACGAAGCGCAAGGTGGACGCAAGACGAATCGGAACGAGATTGAGGGCAAATGGTTCAAAGGTATCGGTGAGTCGTTTCGTCCAGATGGCGGATTGGGTCGAAGCTTTGATACGCTGTGGTGGCACGCAGGACGATATGGCGAGCTGATCGTGGAAACGGATAGCGAAGCGCTTTACTTAAATGAATTTAAACTGTTCGAAACGCGTTATCCGTTGGACATGCAAGGTTCGATTCAGAGCAGTGATGAACGTATAAATCAAATCGTAACTCCAGCTTTCAGAACGTTGCAAATGTGTGCACACGAAACGTACATGGATTGCCCTTATTGGGAGCAGCTGATGTATGTGGGGGACACTCGCATTCAGTCGCTTGTTACCTTTGTGAGCACGCTTGATGATCGATTACCACGTAAAGCTTTGGATATGTTCCGAGCTTCGCGTAACAATCATCTTGGCCTTGTGAACTGTGCCTATCCAGACCAAGGTGGCAAACATATATCCTCCTTCTCCTTGTGGTGGGTGGCGATGGTCTATGACTATGCTCTGTGGAAAAATGACACGGCATGGGTGCGCTTCACGATGAGCAGCGTCCGTGATGAAATGGATCGGCTATTGCTCCATCGTTCAGTGAATGGGGCGGTAAAGCTGCCGATTTCATGGAATTTTATGGACTGGCAGACCGCGCCTTCTGAGGCTTGGAGCCAGGGGGTGCCGCCTCATGGAGCGGATCGCTTGAATGCAGCTTACAATATGCAGATGATTCATACGCTGGAGTTGGTCGCCAAGATCGAAGCTTACTTAGGTGAAACGGAGCTGGAATCTCGCGCGAAACGGCAGGCAAAAGAATTGGCAAACGTAGTCGAAAAGCTGTTCTGGAATGAGGAGCGGGGACTTTTTGCCGATGATACCGCTCACCTGTATTACTCGGAGCATCCTCAGGTGCTGTCCTTATTGTGCGAGTCGATTGCACCAGAACACAACCGTCGCCTCGTAACTGAAATACTCAAAACGGATGACGACTTGATGCGTACAAGTATTTATTTTGACCATTATACCTTCGAAGCGTTGGCGTCTGCAGGTCAGATTGACGCGCTACTGGGTCGACTCGAGCCATGGTTTGGCATGGAGGCGAATGGGCTGAAGACGACACCGGAAATTTTCCTGGATTCAACGCGCTCAGACTGTCATGCTTGGGGTGCTCATCCTATTTACCATTTATATACAAATTTGCTGGGTATACGACCGGCCTCGATGGGCTTTACCTCTGTCGTGATTCGTCCGCAGCCAGGACCATTAACCAGTCTGCACGGTAAGTTGCCGCATCCGAACGGCTTTATCGAAGTGTGCGTCGCGAGTCGGGGCAGCCAGTGGCACGTCGAAGTTGTACTACCGGATAGTCTGCCGGGCACATTGGTTTGGGGTAAAGAAAGCTACACTTTGCATGATGGGCATAATGAGTTTGAGTTTCCTTTGTTAGGTTGATGCTTGATTTAAAGCCCTCGCAGTTTAGTTGCTGAGAGGGCTTTTTGGCGGAGTTTGACTCGAGAGGTAGATGAAACGGAAGCCCGCGCCTTCCCTAACTCGAAAAAATCGAGTTACGGAACCCAAAAGCAAGCCCGCGCCCTCCGTAACTCGAAAATATCGAGTTACGGAACCCAAAAGCAAGCCCGCGCTCTCCCTAACTCGAAAAAATCGAGTTAGAGAGCCCAAAAGTAAGCCCGCGCCCTCCCTAACTCGAAAAAATCGAGTTAGGGAACCCAACCGAGCGCCTGCAAGCTCCCTAACTCGTCGCACTAACCTCATTTTGCTTCCAGATAAATCCATGTTAACTCCGCGAAAGGTTGTATATTGCTCCGCCATCCGTTCAAGGATAGAATGGTAGAATAAACACCCTTTTATCATGAAGGAGAGAGCCCAACTTGAGAAGAAATTGGTTCCATCGCTTGCTACTTTCCTACGTTCCTGTGCTTATTCTTATCGTTTGCCTATTCGTATTTATCGGGGTTGTTCAGCTCAATGATTTGTCCCGTAAAGAAGCCCTTAAATCCAGTGGCGTGTATGTGCAAAATATTCAGAGCAGCATCGACATGTCGCTGAACTCGATTGAAATGATGATGCTGGAATCGATAACACGCAATATGAAAATAACGAGCTTTGCTGGGATGCAAAGTGATACCGTCTTCTTCATCGAGCTTTCTCAATTGCTTCAGAGTCTAACGGCTACTAATCCATGGATTGATTCGGTCTACTTGTATCGGACGGGCGATGGGACGGTTCTGAGTGATAAAACAAAGCTGAACATAGAACAATTTGCCGATAAGCCTTTTATAGAAAGTCATATCAATAATCCTGAATTAGATAGCTGGAGTCTTCCGCGTCCCTACCGGATGTTCAAAGATGGGAATATAGAAGGTTCAGTTATCTCAATTGCCAAAGGTATTCCTTTGCAAAGTAAAGGGATCGCCATGCTCGTTATTAACGTGAAAGTGAGCGGTATTCAAGAGTTTCTGAGCAAATATGGGATATCTGAAGTGAATCAGATTGCGCTTAAAGATAGTCATGGTCAGATGATTTTTGAGCAAAAAGGTAAGGATCCAAAGGTTGATGATATTACGATCATATCCAACTATACAGGTTGGATGTACACGAGCTCGCTGAAGAAGGAAGAGCTGGGTAATATTTTTAACTATATGAAGAGCGGTTGGTTTATTGTTGGCTTCCTAGGACTGCTGCTAGCGATAGGGTGGATTGTGTATATTACCCGTAAAAACTACAAACCAATTGAAACGATTATGTCGCGTATTGAGAAGTACAATCAGGTGCACAAAGAGCATCCGATTCAAGGACCGACAGTCGATGAGCTTAGTTATATTGATTACACGTTGAGCAACATCATTGAAGTTAGTCAGGCGTATCAGAATCAAAGTCTCGTTAATCAGAAGTATCGACGAATTCAGTTGTTCCACGAGATTATTGATGGAAGTCGCCCGCTAGTTCAAGCAGATTGGAACAACGAAATGATGGATCTTGGCATGAAACAATTGGGAAGTGCCGCCGTCAGCATCGTCGAAATTGATAAATATACCGAGTTTATTAGTATGCATTCGCGTGAGGATCAGGGGCTTTTTAAGTATATTTTGAAAAAAGTAGTAGAAGAATCGGCAGAAGCCTGTGGTCTGCGCATTTGGCAGGAATGGGTCACGAATCATCGGTTGTGTATTATTTTTCTTGAAGAGCAACATGAGATGCCACTGGAGTCCATGATGTTAACGCTGACGGATCAAGTCCGTCAATGGATGCAGAACAATTTAAAGCTGACAGTAACTTTCGGTTTGGGCTTTA
Organism: Paenibacillus sp. J22P165; assembly: GCF_059692015.1. Classification (NCBI taxonomy): domain Bacteria; kingdom Bacillati; phylum Bacillota; class Bacilli; order Caryophanales; family Paenibacillaceae; genus Paenibacillus; species Paenibacillus sp. J22P165. The sequence goes on from NZ_JCAUAP010000004.1 coordinate 438,854, forward strand.
CGGTACATGAAGTTCAGGCGATACACCGCTCCTATGAATCATCGGCAAGGGCGTTGGACTATAAGTCTGCGCTTGGCAGCAATCGGGTAATCGGCCATTGGGAAATCGAGCTGTTATCGCATGATGATCTGTACGTCTACCTGCAGTATGTACGGACGATTGCGCAAGCTTTTCGTGTTGGTAACGATGGGTGGCAGGAGCAACTGAAGTTGCTATTTGAGGGTATGCGTCGGCTTTTGCTTCCAAAAGAGGAGATCAGCGGCATTCTAAGTTATATGAATTACTATTTTTATCGTGAAATGATGGAGCTGCCTCCGGATTATCAAGAATTGTGGAATCGTGAATTCCGCACACCATGGGATGAGAATATGGAGACACTTGAAACGTTAGATGAGCTTGAAACCTTTTATTTAAAAACGATTTCGTCCTGTGCACAGCAAATGGAAGACATTCGTGTCAGCAAGGGAAATCACGGTGTGGTACAAAAGGTAAAAGAGTACATAGAAGCTAATTTCAGTGATCCGGATCTATCTTTATCGAGCTTAAGTGAACAATTTAATATGAATTCGTCCAGCCTAAGTACGATTTTTAAAGAAGATTTCGGTGAGAAGTTCGTCGTCTATCTCTGCCAAATTCGGATGGAGCATGCCAAGGAATTGCTAAGAACGACTCCGCTGCCTATCCAAGAAATTTCGGAACGTGTAGGATACTTACATCAGATGTCTTTTATTCGCGCGTTTAAGAAAATGATCGGTACAACGCCAGGGGATTATCGGAAGGTGCATCAATAGGATCGGCACGCATGTTAATTGGGCAAAGAAATGTAGATTGAAGAGAACCTCCGAAGTAGGTAAAGTGAGTGAAAAGTGACCGCAATGTTGCCTTTCACCTACAACTACTTTCGGAGGTTTTTATGTCAAATATATGGGAACAATTGCTTCATCCACCAAATGATTACCGGACGATTCCCTTTTGGTCATGGAATGATCAATTAGAGATCGCAGAATTAGAACGGCAAATTGAAGAGATGCATAAAGCGGGGATTGGCGGCTTTTTTATGCATGCGAGAGGTGGACTTCAGACCCCCTATATGGGGGAGGAGTGGATGGAGGCAATTCATGCTTGTCTTGTAAAAGGCAAAGAATTAGGCATGTCGCCATGGCTATATGATGAAAATGGGTGGCCAAGCGGTTTCGCAGACGGACAAGTACCTGCCAAAGGGGTAGCCTTTCAGCAAAAGAAGCTGATGGTTGAACATGCTCCTTTTCAGAGTCCAACTGATCATACCATTGCTTACTACGAGCAGACGGAGAGCGGGTATGAGCTGCTAGGACAGGAGGACGAGACGAATGCTCAGTTGCGAATCTACTACGAAGTCAATCCCTTCTATATAGATGCGCTAAGTATGCAAGCCGTTCAAGCGTTTATTGAGTCCACCTATGAAGTCTATTGGGAGCGATTCGGGGAAGAGTTCGGCGATGTGATTAAGGGCTTTTTTACCGATGAGCCTCAGTTTGCTCGTGGTCAATTACCGTGGTCCTTTGAATTAGAAGAGGCTTTTCAAGCCGCGAATGGGTATGCGTTGAAGGAAGTATTGCCAGCATTATTCCTGCAATTAGACGACTCTGCGAAAGCCAGATACGACTACTGGGCATGTGTAACAGCGATGTTCACGAAGGCGTATGCGAAGCAAATCGGTGACTGGTGCCAAAGCAAAGGATGGTCATTTACGGGACATGTGGTCGATGAACAAGCGCTGATGATTCAAGTAACGTCAACTGGGGATCCCATGGCGTTTTATGAACATTTGCATATGCCAGGGTGTGACTGGCTCGGTCGTTTCATTGGAGATGAACCGATTGTCCCGAAGCAGGTCGGATCTGTCGCTCATCAGCTTGGGAAAAAGCAAACGATTACCGAAAGCTTCGGCTGTTCGGGTTGGGATATTAGCTTCGCTGATTTGAAGCGAATTGGTGAGTGGCAGTTCGTCCATGGCATTACGATGATATGCCAGCATTTGCAAAGCTATAGCTTGAAAGGCCTGCGGAAGCGGGATTATCCGCCATCCTTGTTCGTCCAACAGCCATGGTGGGAGGACTATAAGGACTTCAATGATTATTTCGCTAGATTGTCGATGCTTCTATCAGAAGGTACAAGACAAGTCGAAGTGCTGCTCTTGCACCCGATTCGCAGCGCGTGGACTTTGCAGCGTGGCGAGGATCGCTCAGATATTCCGCGGTTCCACGCGGCGTTTGCTCAACTATCGCGTTGGATGTGCCAATCCTTTATCGAACATGATTATGGCAGTGAAACCATTATGGAGGGGCATGGCCATGTAAAAGACGGCCAGTTCATCATCGGAGAGGCGGCCTATCGTGTGGTGGTTCTACCGCCAAGTGTGACGATGAGCCGGACGACATTCACGTTGCTGCAACAATACGTGCAGCAAGGTGGCCAGCTGATTGCATGTGCACCTTATCCGCAGCTAGTTGATGGGGTGTTGCAGGTTGAACTTGCGGAGTTGTTCCTGCAAGCGAACAAACCGGAGTGGTCATCCGCTGCCGTAGTAGATGCCATAACGAAGGTAAGTGCACCTTCCATTCGGATGACGGATGAGCGCGGAGTTACGATCGCTGCGGACACCGTCAACGTGCAAACCTTGGAACTGGAAGGATCACGTTTGTATTATGTCGTCAATTCCGGCGAGGAACACTATGCTCGGGTTGAGATTGAGCTGCTTCACAAAGGCAATGTGAGCTTGATTGATCTTACAAACGGCGATGAGTTAGCTCAATTGGAGCAAGAGGAAACAGCAGATGGTATTCGGGTTCAGCTGCCGCTGCATCCTGGTCAATCCTATATGTTGCGGCTGGCGCCATGGAGCGGACAACAGGCTAAGGAGCTTAGGCGGGTACAAAATAAGAGTAACTGTCAATCTACAGAAACAACGATACTGAGTTCCTATTGGGACGTTGTCTCCATCACCGCAAACAGCCTCACCTTGGATACGTGCCGATTACGTGTAGAGGATGGCGAGTGGTCTGAACTGCAGCCTGTGATTCTTATCCAGGAGCAATTACTAGCACTTGGTCGTTCTGTTGATATCGAATTAGACTTTCCATTTCATGTTGGATGGGAAACCGGATATAACAGGGAGTTATTTGTTGTGATGGAAAGCCCGGAGCTTTTCGCTATAGAAGTTAATGGCAGTAAGGTCTCCTCTGAAAGCTGCGGAACTTGGCGAGATGTTTCTTTTCACAAGGTCGATATCAGTGGCAGCGTACATAGCGGGGAAAATCACATTTGGATGAAAAGGCAGTTCTATAACTCGCCTGAAACGTATCGAGCGATTGAGAATGCGAAAAAATTCGAATCAGAAGGCAATAAGTTAACCTTTGATACCGAAATTGAGAGCATCTATCTTCTTGGTGAGTTTGGTGTTGAATCCCAATCGGGCTATGTGTACAGTGAACGAAATGCGGTTCAGACGGAGGGACCTTTTGTCCTTACCGAGATTCCTCAGGTCGTGCACGCGAACGAACTTGTTCAGCAGGGGCTTCCTTTCTTCGCAGGTACGATTCGATTGCGGCAGCAGATCGTTGTAAATGTGGACGATGGCGCTTCTGCGAAGTGGTTCTTTCCAGAGCCACCTCATGCAGCTGTAGGCAAACTGTGGATTAATGGTCATGAAGTACGTACATTCTTGTGGGAACCGTATGAAGCTGACATTGATAGATGGCTAATTTCTGGGGAAAATGTCATCGAGATAGAGCTCACGAATAGCTGTCGGAACTTACTTGGCCCTCATCATCATATTCATGGTGAAATTTACAAAGTAGGCCCGTCCAGTTTCACCAATACACCAGGTTGGACTGACAAAGGGATCCCTCATGGCGTCTCGATGTACGTAGACCGATACACGTTTGTCAGGTTCGGATTACCAGTACCGCCGCGTATTGTGGTTTCTTTCATCTAAAAGACTGAAAAAAGATCATAGACAGATGTTCATCTGTCTGTGATCTTTTTTTGTAATAACTGTAAAACGTACAGGTAATTTAGCCGGAATGACGCGATTCCCTTCTTGAGCCGTCGATAAATGCAGTCTCAGCAGCCTACCAGCACAGACCGCACTCTGAGGCGTCGAAAGTGGTCTTCTCAGATAACAAACTAGTCAAAAAGAAGCGAATCCCTTCATGAGCCGTCGATAAATGCAGTCTCAGCAGCCTACCAGCACTAACCGCGCTCTGAGGCGTCGAAAGTGGCCTTCTCAGATAACAGACTAGTCTAAAAGACGCGATTCCCTTCTTGAGCCGTCGATAAATGCAGTCTCAGCAGCCTACCAGCACCAACCGCGCTCTGAGGCGTCGAAAGTGGCCTTCTCAGATAACAAACTATTCAAAAAGAAGCGATTCCTTTCATGAGCCGTCGATAAATGCAGTCTCAGTAGCCTACCAGCACCAACCGTACTCTGAGCAGTCGAAAGTGGCCTTCTCAGAGAACAAACTAGTCAAAAAGAAGCGATTCCTTTCATGAGCCGTCGATAAATGCAGTCTCAGCAGCCTACCAGCACCAACCGTGCTCTGAGCCGTCGAAAGTGGCCTTCTCAGATAGAGTCAGCTGCTGCCCGACTCCCCTAATTCAAATCTCTAAATCGCTCCGGCGTAAGGCCAATTTGTTTGCGAAAACTCGCAATAAAATGGCTTGTATCCCGAAACCCGACACGGGCAGCAATCTCTTTGATGGCGAGATGTCGTTCAGTGAGCAATATCTCTTTGGATTTGCGAAGCCGCATCATAATGAGATAGGCATAAGGTGAAAGACCGAAAGCATGCTGAAACAAGGTATTCAAATGGCGTGGTGTTATCGCAAGGACTGCGGCCATCTGTTCAATTCCAGTATCCGGATTCGGATAGTAATCCTCTAGCCAATCCGTTAGTGGCTGCAAATGAAGCATTTGATTCGTAATCGACGTGCGATTATTGATTTGGGCATGCTTTTTAATCTGAATCAAGAAATGGTACAAATCAGCCGATGCATCATAGCCGGAATAATCAGCTTGTGTCTTAAGTTTGGTCAAAATATGGGTGAGAGCTAGGCTGAGAGGACCATCCTCATCCCACCGGAAGACAGCTGATTCTAGCATATCTAATGTGCTTAAGATCGTATGTACACTATTACCTCCGAAGGTGACATACTGTGTGCACCAGGTATCCGTAATGGCATAATAAGCGTGCGGTTCACCGGGCAGCATGAGAACGCCAGAGCCTTTGGATAAAATAATTTTCTTATTGCCCATTTCATATTCGCCTTCACCAGAAAAAGTCTGCAGCCAATGATAGTGAGGGAGGCCATCCTTACGGTTGAGCTTCTCCTGATCTTCATGATGTCCAATGCTATCTATAAATAAAGGGTAGGGCTGGGCCGTACTAGGCGTTAGGAGAAATCGAGTATGCATGATGAATCATCCTGTTCCATTTTCTTATATGAGATTGCAATTATATTATATTTTAACATGAATATGAATTTAATATAATGGACTTATTCTTATATGAATTTACACGAAGAGGTGCGAATCGTGATACATACTAAGCTGCCAAAAATTTGGTACGGTGGAGATTACAATCCCGAACAATGGGATAAAGAGGTAATGGACGAAGATTTACGCATGTTTAACCTTGCAGGAATTGATGTCGCGACGATCAATGTTTTCTCGTGGGCGCTGTCACAACCGAATGAAGATACGTATGATTTTACTTGGCTGGATGACATCATTAATCGTCTCCATGCGAATGGAACTTATGTGTGCCTAGCTACGAGTACAGGAGCTCACCCGGCTTGGATGGCTAAGAGATATCCAGATGTTTGTCGTGTGGATTTTGAAGGACGTAAACATAAATTTGGTAAGAGACACAATTCATGTCCGAATAGTCCAACTTATCGTACCTACTCGGAGCGAATCGCAGCGAAATTAGCAGAGCGATATAAAGATCATGAAGCTGTTCTCATTTGGCACATATCGAATGAATATGGCGGATATTGCTACTGTGATAACTGCGCCGCTGCTTTTCGCACATGGCTGCAAGCAAGATATACAACATTAGAGCAATTAAACAAAGTGTGGTATACAGGGTTCTGGGGTCACACGTTCTACGACTGGGAAGAAATCGAACCGCCTAATGCGCTTACGGAGGAGACGCCTGGTGATCGTTCTTTCTTTCAATCTATTTCACTAGACTATCGTAGATTTATGTCGGATAGTTTACTAGATTGTTATAAATTAGAGTATAACGCGATCAGACGGCATTGCTCTGAAGTGCCCATCACCACGAATTTAATGGGACTTTACAAAGAATTAGATTATTTCAAATGGGCGCCTTATTTGGATGTGATCTCATGGGATAACTATCCATCCCTAGATACACCGGTCAGTCTGACTTCCATGACACATGATCTCATGCGCGGTTTGAAGAACGGGCAGCCATTCATGCTAATGGAACAAACGCCAAGTCAACAGAACTGGCAGAAATACAACTCATTGAAACGTCCTGGTGTCATGAAGTTATGGAGTTATCAAGCGGTTGCTCACGGCGCGGATACCATTCTGTTCTTCCAGCTTCGCCGATCGGCAGGTGCTTGTGAGAAGTTTCATGGCGCAGTGATAGAGCATGTCGGACATGAACATACGCGTGTATTCCGTGAGTGCGCAGAGTTAGGGCATGAACTAGTGCGCTTATCAGATAAAGTGCTCGATGCAAGAGTGAAGGCGCGTGTTGGTATTGTTTTTGATTGGGAAAACCGCTGGGCGGTTGGACTCTCGAGCGGACCGACCATTGCGTTAGATTATGTAAAAGAAGTTCATAAGTACTATGACGCCTTGTTTAAGCAAAATATTCAAGCAGATATGATCGGCACGGATACGGATCTCACGGGTTATGATATCGTCATTGCACCTGTGCTTTACATGGTAAAAGAGGGATATGCGAAGCGCGTGGAACAATTCGTTCATGCCGGAGGAACCTTTCTGACTACCTTCTTCAGCGGCATTGTCAATGAGCATGATCGTGTAACCCTCGGTGGGTATCCGGGAGAATTGCGAAAGGTACTCGGGATTTGGGCGGAAGAAATCGACGCGTTATTCCCAGATCAAAGTAACGAAATCCAGTTGAATGAGTCTTGGGGAATGCTTGATGGCAGCTACCAATGTGGGATTCTGTGTGATTTAATTCATGCGGAGGGTGCGGAAGTGAAAGCTGTGTATGGCAAAGATTTTTATCAAGGTATGCCAGCACTTACGGTGAATTCATACGGAGCGGGTCAAGCTTGGTATGTGGCCACAAGTCCAGAACCAGCATTTTTGCAAGGCTTGTTGGGTAATTTATGCCAAGAAAAAGGAATTACGGCACCGATTTCAGCAGTGCCTGGTGTAGAAGTTTCTATCCGAACGAACGACAATAACGATGCCTTCGTCTTTATTTTAAATCATAATGATCAAGCTGCGACGATTGCGCTTGGAGATCTGAAGGGAACGGACTTACTATCGGGAGATTTCCTTGAAAATGAAGCGACATTGGCAGCCAAGCAAGTCCTCATTATTGCGAAGTAAATGGCTTGCTCCTTGAAGACGGTGCCCAATACATATACGAAAGCCCTACATGTACATGTAGGGCTTTTGCTTATATCAACAGCACGCTAAGCGTCTTTAATAATCTTGTAGTTAGGCTTCACCTTCGTGAAATTAGGGTTCTCACCGCTGACCATTAACCCCATGCCCCAGTCATAATGCTCCTGTGTCGTCGGGAAATCACTAGCCTCCCGATATTGGAACAACACATTTCGCCGTGTTCTTGTGCTCTTATTCGATGATGAACCATGTATCGTTAAATAGTTAAAGAACAAGACATCGCCGGCTTCCGCCTCACACGGAGTTCCCATATGAATGGGATATTCCTTATGATTCAGATAATGGCTGCCGATATGCTGCAAGCTCCCTGCGAGGTGAGAGCCCGGAATAACGCGGAGGCAGCCGTTTTCTTCATCTGCGCGATCTAAATGAACACTTGCCGCTAGCATCGTATGCTTCTCATGCGGGAAATAGGGATAATCCTGATGCATCGGGAAGGCTGCACCATTCTCAGGCGGTTTAACCAGCATTTTCGAATGATGGAGTTGAACGTTTGGTCCTATAATTTGTCTCAAAACCGCTACCATATTCGGATGAATTACAGCTCGCATGAAGGCGGAATCGTGATAATGGACATCATGAAAGCCTTTGAGGACGAGCTTTTTTAATTCCTCTGCAGGCAAATAATCCCCTTGCCAAGCATCATTTCGATCAGCCTTCGCGAGAGCAGCACGTTTAATAATGTTCTCAACCGCATCTCTCATCTCTACGACTTCCGTTTCATTAAAAACCCCTTTGACTAGCAAATATCCATTCTCTTTGTAAAAATCAACATCCTTGGGTTGTATCATGGTACCATGCCTCCAATTTGTGGTTGCTCATTAAACCGCTTTCTATCTATAATTATAGGAGATCGCGTCAGTGTAATCTTTTTCAACAGAGGACATACTTTTGCACAATAAGGCCATTTTTATGAAAAGGTGAAGTTCATGTATCAGTATAAAGAAACGTATGCCATGTTGAATGAAGCGTTGACAGTCATCCAAGGCGCGGAAGCTATTTTTAAAGTGAATTATTGGGGAGCTGATCCCTGTCTGTACGATAATCAACCGCATAAGCATTCCTTTTTCGAAATCTGTTATATTTTGGATGGGGAAGGTGAATATTCGGAGGGAGATCTCGTATATCCCTTGTGTCGGGGAACGCTGTTTTGCTCTAAGCCTGGCATTACGCACCAAATTCGTACGGGCAAAGGACTAAACATCGTATATATTGCGTTTGAATTAGATGAGAGCATGAGTGAGGATGTGATCCGAGACGCGTATCACGAACTTGCTATGCAAGGTGATGTCATCCTGTATGATGCGGAACATCAGCCTACGGTTCAATTATGGTTGTCGCTGCTGATTCGCGAAGGTCATGGCAGTTTACCTTATGCGGCTGTGCATGCTGTGGCTTATGCTTTGCTGGTATCGTTTCCGGCAGTATTCGGATCACGTACGAGATCTTCCGTCGTTCGTCATAAAAGCACGCATGTCTTGATGAGACGTGCAAAGCTCTATATTCGCGACAATCTCTCGCAATCGTTGCAGCTGAAAGACGTTGCCGATTATTTGAGTGTGTCAGAGCGGCATCTCTCTCGCCTTTTTTCAGAAGGGATTCATGAGAATTTCACTAATTTTATTCGTGGTGAACGTATCCGACAAGCCACACATCTCTTGCTAAACAGTGACTTGCCGATTAAAGAAATAGCTGAATTGACAGGGTTTTCCTCAGTTCATTATTTCTCACGCACATTTCAAATGGAAAAAAAGCTTCCGCCAGGTCAGTTTCGCCAAAAGGAGAAGCGGTACGATGGCGAATAATCTCCTACTTATCTAATTTCTACCAATAAAGTATAATAGGGGTTAATCTACAAAATGAGAGGATGATTGCAGTGTTCAAGAAATTTGCAGCAGATGCATTAGGCTTAAGTGATATTGGTAAAGTAATTAGCCCAGCGGATTTCGATAAGGTCGATTCTGATGATTATGTGATGCATGAGGATGGCGAGAAGATTTACTTCATTATTAAGTCCAAGAAGGATGAATATTGTTTTACGAACCTTGCCCTCATCCATTTAGATGGAGATAGTGCGATTAGCTCTAAGCGAGTGCTGAAACGTTTTAGCTACCATACACATGCGATCTCCCAAGTGTATATGGAAACGGCAGGAACGATCGACCTTGATGTGGAGATTAAATTCATTATCGGTAACACCAACTTCTCCATTGATGTAGATAAAAAGCAAATTGAACAAATCAAAGATTTGTACAAAGCTTTGATTAAAATTTCAGAGACAGTCGCGCATAACGAGGAATTATTCGAATACGCCAAGCAAAGCGTAGTTGTTGCGAAGGAAGCAACAGGTCGAATCTCCACACAGACGACTTCTCCGGTCACCCAATTCGATGCGATTAATGAATCCACCTACAATTGGTTGAAAGGGAAACACACGGAGTTAAAGGTTAAGGATTTCGGTGCCATTTTCGAACGTTATATTAATAACTAAATAACATGTAAATGAAAGAAGCCTTGCTGTTGCAAGGCTTTTTTGTTTGAATTAGGGAGCAAAAAGTAGATGAAAACGAGATCAGTCAAAAAAATGGTTATTTTTTTAACTTGATAATCTAAAAAAATGCATATAAAATCCTTAGGTAAGCGTTATCAATCCATGTTTACATAACATATTTGGATGACCGGAGGAGAATGACATGCGAGCAGGAAAATACTATTTTAAGCTGCTTTTAGTCATTTTTATCGTTGCGTTACTCTATGCATCCGTGACTTCAGGGGTATATTACTACAATCAGAGTGAATTTGCTGATAAACGAATTGATGCACAGCAACGTGTGCTGATCGAACAGGTTCGTGACAAAATTGACGGCATGTTGCTGTCTTCTCTCAATAGTATTAATCGATTAAAAAGTAATGACAAGATCGTAGATTACAGCCGTGGGAATGGCGTGAATCCTTATTTCAATACCTTAGCTTTAGGGGAATTGCGGACAAATAATGATGCGTATGCGAACATTGGCTTTCGCATTGACATGACGATGAACAACGCAGGTACTGTCATAACACCCGACTATACCATTGATACCGATAGGTATTTTCAAGAGCAAGGCTTGAATAAAGAGCAAATTTCACAGAAGCTTTTTGGTCCGGCATCCGAGAGCAGGCCAACTTCCATCTATGAATTAGAAAGCTCAGCCTCACAATCGGTGAAGTTAGCTGTAAAAGCAAAGCTGCCCAGTACAGCAGAAATTTACTTTTTCGTAACGTTCAAGGCAGATTCGTTTATTCCAGCGTTAGGTCAACTATCGAATGAAGCCATCGCCATTGTGTATAAGGAACAGATGATGTTCTTCTATACTGGAGATAAAGAACTTCAAGCGAATAGTGAACCCATACATAAGTCATTGCACGCGCTTAATGAGGGGAAAAGCTTTACCCAAGTCGAGCGGCAAGTGAAAACGGATCATACCTTTTATTTATTATCCAGCAAAGTGTTGAAAGATTGGAACTACAGTTACATTATTAATGAAAGTGCAGCGGGGAAGAGAAGCAACGGTGTACTACGTAATTCCCTGATTATTGGTTTACTTTGTCTAACTGCCGGATTAATCATAGCTGCTGTGCTAGCAAGAAACGCTTATAAACCCGTTCGGACGTTGGTACATTATCATGAAGCAGCAGGTAATCGTCGTAAAGTGAATGGAAAGGAAGATGAGTTTTCATTCCTAAGGTCAGTTACAGATACGTTCCAAAGTGCAAATAAAGAGCTTACGGAGATCATTCGAAATCAGAAAGGCTCCTTACATTCTAAATATTTAAGGGATTTGCTTATAGGCAAGGTTTCTTATGCCGCAATGGAGGATGAGCTGTCAAAACATGATCTGCAGGTAATTGAGCTGCCTTGCTCCGTTGCCGTTTTTGAAATGTCAGACATTAAATCGTTGGACACGATGGAGCGAGAAAGTGTGTTGGCGGTGAAGTCGCAATTTATCGCTAAGGCAGAAGAGGACCTGCGTGAAGCTGGAAAAGGCTTTGTCGTAGATTTAGACTTTCATCGACTAGCAATCTTAGTTTGTGGAAAAACGGTTGATGACATGACTAAGTTCTGTAATCAATACATACAAGAGATGGATCGTACTTATCCGTTACAGTGGAAAGCAGTGGTAGGCAGAACCGTCAATGCGTACGCAGACATAGAAAGATCATATAGAGATTGCTTATACTTGCTTGAGTTAGGCTTTGAATTTACGCGGAAATCCGTGATTTCCGAGGAAGATCGATCTTCCCTTCTTGCGAATCATCTCTATTACCCCTTGGAAGCCGAACGTGAGCTCATTCAGCACATTATGACGGGTGATGAGAAAGAGTCCGAAATTTTGATCCATCAACTCATTGCTAGAAATTGTGAGGATGAGCATTCATTCCGCGGGAATATCAGCAGTTTAACGTTTGCTTTCATCACTACGATTAATAGAATGTGCTTACAGCTGCAGATACAGTCTTCGGATATCTTTGGCCATGAGTGGCAAGTTCGCTTGCTTCAGAATCAGGAGCAGGTAGATGGATATCGACAAGCTATCATGGTTTTGGTCCGTTTACTATTGAATAAAGTAGATGTGAAAAATGCGGAGCTGGATCACGTCTTAACGGATAAAATGGTTGCTTTTATTCGTGATCATTACGACAAAGACATCTCGCTAACAGATATTAGTGATCATCTGCAACTATCTTCAAGTTATGTCAGCGTTATTTTCAAACAGTATACCGGTGAAAATTTTAAAGATTACTTGAATATCCATCGTGTGAAGAAGGCGAAGGAGTTCTTAGAGCGAGAAGACGTGAAAATTCAAGATTTGGCCTTGCTTGTCGGGTGTAACAATGCGAATACGTTTATTCGCATCTTCAAGAAATATGAAGGAATTTCGCCAGGCCAATATATGAAGAAACGAGATACGAATGCGGGCTAGCCCTCATATGTATCTCGTTTTTTTTGGATAAATAGGCGAGAAATACTGATTTATTGCGGGTCTGCAAAATCGTGATCATCACAAATTTTAATGATTTACGGTGAACCCGTTCAGCCTTTATAACTGAGCTATGAACCAAACGATGATCACCTATCCAGTTCGCAGAAGGAAGTGAATGAATTGATTGGCAGAAATGTAAACGGTATCACGAGTAGGGTGAGAAGGGATTATGCTTTATATCTATTGTTGGCCCCATTCGTATTATGGTACTTCTTGTTTCAATATAAGCCGATGTACGGGTTAATTGTTGCCTTCCAGGAGTACAACTTATTTAAAGGAATTAAGGGAAGCTCCTTCGTAGGATTTGCAAACTTTGAGGTTTTTTTCAAAAGTCCTTATTTCTTAAGAAACCTGTCAAACACAGCTTTGATTAGTCTGTATGGTCTTCTCTTTGCATTTCCAGCGCCAATAATTTTGGCACTTCTTCTTAATGAGGTTAGAAAACTTTGGTTTACCAAAATCATTCAGACGATGACCTATATGCCGCATTTCATTTCCATTGTCATTGTCGCTGGGCTTGTAACCAACTTTCTCGCTCCAACAAATGGTTTTATCAACCTTCTAATTGAGAAACTTGGCGGGGACAAAATTTATTTTCTGACTATTCCCGAGTACTTCCGAACGATCTTTATATCGATGGGCATCTGGAAGGAAGTCGGCTTTGGTGCCATCATCTACATCGCTGCCTTATCTGGGGTTAACCCAGAACTGTTCGAAGCTGCAACCATGGATGGGGCGAATAAGCTGAAACGGATGTGGCATATATCCCTCCCCGGTATTTTGCCAACGATCGTCATTATGCTGCTGCTTCGAATTAGCAACTTTCTGGAAGTAGGACATGAAGCCATCATTTTATTATATCAGCCATCAACCTATGCAACGGCAGATGTGTTGAGCACCTATACCTATCGTTCTGGCTTAGTCCAAGGCAAATATGATTTGGCGACAGCAGTAGGCCTTTTTAATAACACGGTAGGTCTAGTTCTAGTCTTTCTGAGCAATAAAATCAGCAAAAAAATTACCGGCAACGGATTGTGGTAGGTGACCAGCATGAGACTCTCTAGAGGAGAAAAGATTTTCTCAATTATTAACTATCTGTTTCTTTCACTGCTTGCATTATCCACGATTTATCCGTTTATTTATGTCTTCTCTGCCTCTATTAGTAAGGCGCAGTATGTACTAAGAGGAGATGTCATTTTACTGCCTAAAGGGATCACTTGGGAGTCTTATAGGACGGTGTTGGCAGAGAAGGGGCTCTGGGTCGCTTATGCGAACACGATCTTTTATACGGTGGCAGGCACGCTCGTCAATTTGCTATTTACAACGATGGGGGCGTATCCGCTCTCGAAAAAAAGGTTAGTGGGCAGAACCGCAATCGGTTTCTTCATTGCATTTACGATGATGTTTAGTGCAGGGATGATTCCCACTTACTTGAACCTCAAGGATTTGGGCTTGCTCAATAGTCGAACAGGATTTTTACTCGCCTTTGCGATATCCACGATGAATGTCATTATTCTTAGAACGTTCTTGCAGGCCATACCAGAGGAAATGGAAGAGTCAGCGAAGGTGGACGGGGCTAGCGACTGGCGAATTCTTTGGAGCATTTATCTCCCGCTTTCTAAACCAGCATTGGCGACAATCGGTCTATTCTACGCAGTTGGGCATTGGAACTCCTATTTCTGGGCCATGGTGCTGCTAAAGGCAGAATCGAAAATGCCCTTGCAGGTATTGTTAAAGAAGTTAGTCGTGCAAATGGAAGTATCTGATGAAATTAAGAATTTGAGCGATTTAAGTGTTACAGCGCAGGAAACGGTTATCTATGCCACGATCATTGTAGCGACGCTGCCAATCCTCATTGTTTATCCATTCGTTCAGAAGTTTTTTGTTAAAGGGGTCATGATTGGCTCGTTGAAGGGCTAGCGCAATTCTGGGTCAAAGAAACAGGATTGTTAACTTATGGAACTACGTCGCATGACGTTTTTCTCATATATAATAAACATATAATGGGAGGTTTACGATCAATGATGAAGAGAAAAACACGCATGAACAAAGGGATTTCGTTGGTATTAGCTATGGGTCTTGCTGCTGGATTAGTCGGTTGCAGCACGAGCAACAACAGCAGTGAGTCACCTGCAGCAAGCAATGCTCCTGCAGCAACGCCAGAGCCGAAGAAATTAGCTGGCAGCCTGGTGAGCGAGAAACCTCTTGATCTGACTATACATATGCATTATGGCGATCGCTTCGCGTTTGATAATAATTGGGCGGTGTTTAAGAAGGCAGCCGAGTTAACGAATGTGACCTTAAAAGGCACGGGACCTAGTAGCGGTTCCAAAAGTGGTGAAATGTTCAACCTGATGATTGCATCCAATGAAGTTCCTGATATTGTTCACGGCTTCCGTGAGACGATGAAAACTTATGGCCCGCAAGGTGCTTTGATGGATTTAACAGACTTGATTAATAAACATGCACCGAACCTTAAGAAGTTTATGGAAAAGGACCCTGACTACGCAAGGTATGCGAAAGCTGCTGATGGTAAAATGTACTTCATCCCTTACGTCTTCGATGGAAGTGGTGTTAGTAAAGGTTGGCTCATTCGGAAGGACTGGCTGACGAAGCTTGGTCTTTCCACTCCGAAGACGTATCAGGAATATTATAACGTTCTAAAAGCGTTTAAAGAGAAAGATCCAAACGGCAATGGTAAAGCAGATGAAGTGCCGTACTTTAGCAGAGATACTAGTGGTGTGTATGATCTCCTTGTATTTTTCGATGCTACATACGGTGGAGATTTAACGCTCCAGTGGGCTGAATCCGATGGCAAACTGACATATGGACCTACACAACCACAGTTCAAAACCGCGATGACGAATATTGCCAAATGGTATAAAGAGGGACTTATTGATGTTGAGATTTTTACAAGAGGGGCCAAAGCTAGAGATGTTTTATTGGGTGAGAACAAAGGTGGATCTACACATGACTTCTTCCCGAGTACATTGAACTTTAATCGTTCTTTAGCTACGCAAATTCCAGGCTTAGAGCTAGCGGTCATTGCACCTCCTCAGAACGTAAACGGCAAGCATGTTGAGGCGACATGGCAACAAAAATTCGGTAATCACGGTTGGGGCATTGGCGCGAAAAATAAATATCCGGTAGAGTCCATCAAATACTTGGATTTCTGGTTCTCCGAAGAAGGCAATCGTTTAGCTAATTTCGGAATTGAAGGTCAAACGTATACCAAGGAAAACGGGCAAATCAAAATGATGCCGGAGATTATGAAAGGAACGCCTTTGGAAAATATGTATAAGTTCGGTGCCCAGCATGAATTCGGTTATGTGCAATCCCTGGAGTTCACGAAAGTAGTCTCTACACCAGATTCCATTGTAGCCGTTGATGATTACTCCAAGAACAAATACATGAAAAAACCATTTCCGATCTTAAATTATACAGCAGATGAGAAGAAGAAATTCGATCAACTATCGGTAGCCATCAACACATATGTAAGAGAAATGGTTCAGAAGTGGATTATGGGCGCAGAGGATGTCGAGAAGAGTTACGATGGCTTCATGAAGAAGATGAAAGATATGGGTGTAGACGAGTTGACGGCAGTTCAGCAAGCAGCTTACACACGTTATATGAAATAAAGGCTAGGGACATGATGGAGAAGGTGATGTAACTGGCTGGTTGGATGAACGTGAGAGATTTAGTAAGAGAGGAAATTCGGCAGAAGCGAGAAGAGGGCTGCGAAGTTAAGGAATTTGAAACACGATGGAAGGCATCCATGGAGTGGACGGAAGCTGAGCTGCAGGAATTCTACCAAGTCTTATCTCAGCTAAGTCCGCAGTCTGATTTCCCTTTCAACGAGCCGAATGACTTAGAGACCATCCAGCAGTTGAGACCGGAAAGTCCTATTAGAAGAATGCCGTCTTATACAGATGACAAGTGGCGGGATAAGTTCCTAGGCGCATGGCTCGGTCGGTGTTCCGGCTGTGCGCTGGGGCTGCCTTTTGAAACGGCTCCGTTTATGAAAGGGGATATCTGGCATCCTGGTTGGAAATACGTCGAGCTGTGGTTTAAAGGAGCGAATGCATGGCCTATCGTGAATTATGCACCCATCCACTCAAAAGTTGAAGAGAACTGGGAGATATCGATACGTCCGTCGCATTTGCCTGCGACTCTGGAACAAATCCAATTCATGCCGACCGATGATGATATCCGTTATACTGTACTAGGATTGGTCTTATTGGAACGCTATGGCTTGGAGTTTAACACCTGGGATGTGGGCAAGCTATGGCACCAAATGCTGCCCTATCAGTCGGTATGCACAGCAGAAACACAAGCGTATATGAATTTCGCTCATGTGACACATCATCTCGGTGCAGATCAGCCAGAGGACTGGCAGGAAAAGTTGAATTGGGTGAGGCATCATCAGAATCCTTACCGAGAATGGATCGGTGCACAGATTCGTGCAAATGGCTTGGCTTATGGAGCTGCAGGGAATCCGGCATTAGCCGCAGAATTAGCTTGGAGAGATGCTTCTTTCTCCCATGTTAAGAATGGGATTTATGGGGAAATGTTTGTTGCTGCAATGATAGCGGCAGCTTTTGTTGAAACGAATATCGAAAAGGTCGTTGAGATTGGCTTGAGTGAAATTCCGCAAACGTGCCGGCTGGCCCAGGATATTCGGAAGGCGGTCCAGATTGCCAAAAGCACACCGGATCAACAGAGGATGATTGAGCGAATCTGGATAGCGTTCAATCATTATCATGAGGTGCACACCAACAATAACGCTGCACTTGTAACAGCTGCACTTATCCATGGTGATGGTGATTTTACCAAGGCGATAACAACTGCTGTACTTGGAGGCTGGGATACAGATTGCAATGGCGCAACCGTAGGCTCGATCATGGGGGCATTCCTTGGTGCGAAAAACATCCCCTCCCAATGGACACAACCATTGAACGATACCTTGTATTCGAATCTTCCAGGTTTCCATCCGGTTGCGATATCGGAATGTGCCGAGCGGAGCTTTCGGGTGTTTAAGAAAATTAGATCAGAATTTAGTTCGGTAATTTCGGACTAATGGGGATCAGAAGAGGAACATATAATAAAAAAACTGCCTGTGCAAGCAGTATCCATTAACTTATCTGTGAAAACGCTTGCTTAAGCAGCTTCGTTGGTTCGAGATGGGTATCCGGTTATATGTTTCATACTCAAAAATTTATGGGAGGCTGATTTTAATGAAAAACATTTCCATTGCTTCATATTCATTTAACGGGCTGCGCAAAGAAGGCAAGATGGATCTATTCGGGTACTTGGAATCATGTAAATATCGATATGGTCTAGAAACCGCTGATATTTGGAACGGTATGCTGGTAAGCACGGAAGAAGACTATCTGCGCAAAGTCAAAGAAGCGCTTGAAGAGAAGGAGCTTAAGCTTGTGAATCTGTGCGTCGACTGGGCGGATTTGTGGCATGACGATCGGGAGCAGCGGGAGGAGCTGCGACGTAATGCGTTTGCTCATCTACGGGCGGCAGCGTATCTCGGAGCACGTACAATGCGCCTCGACTTTGGCGTACGTGATCAGACAGATTTAACGGAAGAGCAATTCGATTGCATCGTTTCCGGATATAAGGAGTACAGCGAATTTGCTTACAACGCAGGCTTCAAGGTAGGACCCGAAAATCATTACGGTGCTCAGCTGTACCCAGATGTGATGCAACGCGTTTCCGAAGCGGTAGACCATCCAGCATACGGGATATTGCTGCATTTCAATCGCTGGCGCAGCGATATCGAGAATGGTGATCGAAGAGTTGCCAAGTACATCATGCATACGCATCTAGACGCCAATAATATGGTGACTCGACTAGAGGAATGTCTTAGTATTTTGCGAGATGCCGATTACAAAGGATGTTTAGGCTTGGAATACAATGCACCAGGGGATCAATATGCCGAAGTGGAATGGCTGCTTTCCTCCGTTAAGCGTGCTCTAAAAACAAAGCAACAATAATTGAAAGGAGTACAACGACATGGGGAAAAAGAGAATCGGCATGATCGGCGTTGGACAAATTGCCAAAGGTCATTTGAAGCGATATGCAGAAATCGCAGATGTGGAAATTGTCGCAGCCTGTGATATTAATGAGACCGAGCTGGAGCGTGTCTGTTCGGCAAATCAAATTCTGAATAAGTATACCGATTTCCGTAAATTGCTGGAGCGCGATGATCTTGATGCCGTCGATGTATGCCTGCATAACAACTACCATGCGGCCGTAACGATAGCCGCGCTGGAAGCCGGCAAGCATGTCTATTGCGAGAAGCCGATAGCTGGCTCCTACACAGACGGAGTCAAGATGCTTCAGGCTGCGGAGGACACCGGTCGCATGCTGCATGTGCAGCTCGGACAGCTGTACACGAAAGAGACAAAGGCTGCGAAGCTGCTCATCGAAGACGGCAAGCTGGGCCGGTTGTACCATGCACGCTCGACAGGATACCGTCGTCGGGGTCGTCCTTACGTCGACGGCTATGGTACGCCGACATTTGTGCGCAAGCAGGAATCTGCAGGTGGAGCACTTTTCGATATGGGGATCTATCATATTTCACAAATGCTGTACTTGTTGGGTCAGCAAAAAGTGGAGCGGGTGAGCGGGAAAATATATCAGGAAACCGACATGGATCCGAAGCGTCGTGAGGAGAGCGGCTACAATGTAGAAGAGCTAGGTCTTGGGTTCATCAAGTTCGCTGGTGGTGCCTCACTGGATATTATCGAGGCTTGGGCGATTCATATGAACGAATTCGAGGGTAGCAGCATCGTAGGATCGCAAGGAGGAATTCGACTGTCGCCATTCAGTTATCATACGACGCTCAGCGATTTGGAGATCGATTCTACCGTGAAACTGGATGCGATGGATTTCCGCCGTCACAAGCTATTTGAGAATGAGGATGCTTACGATTCCTCGCAGAGTCATTGGATTGCAGCTCTGCAGAGTCGCGTACCGCTGCTTCCGACGGCGCAGCTTGCTTTGCAGACGATGCTGATCAGCGAAGGGATTTATATGTCCGATCGATTAGGTCGAGAAGTTGGAGCGGACGAAATCCTCGCTGAATCCAAATCTACGATGATCCCAATCTAATGGCATCCAAACTTGAAAAGCAATCAGCACCAGGGCCCGCGTCGATGTCGGTGCTGAAGAGCAACCATTTAACTAAATATGCCATGCACCTCTATATTTTGCTGTACTATATGGCGGTTTCTTCTTATCAACCATTTTTGAGTTATTGGTTCTCCCAACAGGGCTTGAGTAACAGCCAAATTGGTCTTTTATATTCACTAGGACCCATGATCGGACTCGCGGCTCAGCCAGTATGGGGGCTACTAAGTGACCGATTTAACATTGGCAAGCGATTAGTCTTGGCTAGTCTTTTATTGACTCCCCTCGTTGCCTTCTGTTTCCTGCTGGCTGGGGATCGGTTTTACTTGTATATCATCGTGTCCGCCTTTTACACGTTCTTGTTCTCCGTTGTTCGACCGAATATGGAACAGCTGACTGTAGGTCATGCCAAGGCGCATGGACAAAGCTACGGTAACATCCGCGTGCTAGGGTCGATCAGCTTTGCGCTTGCAGTGACGCCATTAGGCATCTTGTACAATACATATGGCATTAATACGATGTTTGTCGTCCATATGCTCATGATGGCGCTCTCGTACGCTGCGCTGCTAATCGTCAAGCCGGTAAGCTCCGGGACACCGCAGACGAAAGCGATGGCTTCCGGATTTCGGCAGTTAATGGGAAATCGCAATTTTATCTTATTTCTTGTGTGTGCGTTTCTACTTGGCATCGCAAGCAACTTTTACAATGTATTTTTCCCTATGCTCGTCAGCGAGCTGGGGGGTGCAGTATCACAGAACATTGGCCTGCTCAATACGGTTTCGGCAATCAGTGAGTTACCTTTCTTAATTTTATCGGGTTACTTGCTTAAACGATTTGGTTTTTTCAACATTCTCGCTTTATGCGCTCTCGCAGCCGCTCTGCGCTGGTTCGTGATGTCTCTAGAGCCAACGTTCGGTTGGCTGATTATAAATCAAGTACTGCACGGCATAACGTTTGGACTATATACAGCGGCTGGTATCACTTTTATTTATGAAATGACTCATGATGGACTTAAAACGACGGGACAAACGATGTTTGCCGTTATTTCAGTCAATTTGGCAAGCCTGATATCCAGCAACGGTGGGGGCTGGATCATAGATCGTTTTAACTTCAATACTTTGTATGCAGTGGGATCGTTATTAGCTCTTGTTGCGGCTCTAATGTTCGGGTACATGTCTGTGATGCATCACAGAGAACAGCGCAATTGGCTGAATCACATGAATGAGGAGGATAGTCAACAACATGGCTTATAGGGAAGAAAGCAAACGTTGGCAGGGCATGTGGATCTGGGCCAATGGCATGGAGCGAAGCAGATCAATAAGAGACCATGAACTCGTCTATTTTCGACGTGAATTCGAGGTTGAAGATTCTTCAGATGCTAATCTCATCGTACAAATATCAGCAGATAGCCGATACCGTCTTTATTTAAATGGAGAGTCGGTCTCCGTTGGTCCTTGCAAAGGGGATACCTGGAATCATTATTATGAAACAGTTGATCTGACCGATAAGTTAAAACGAGGAAAAAACGTGCTGGCAGCAAAGGTACTGCACTATTACTACGCATCTCCGTGGCATGGCGAGGGTAAGGCGGGGCCAATGTCTGTAACCCGTGCCGAGTTAGGTGGTTTCTGGTTGGATGGGGCATTGGTTAAGAGGGATGAAACCCTCGTAACTTCACTGCATACGGACCACCAATGGAAATGCATGGAGGATCAGGGTTTCCATCTTGAGCCTACGAAGGTAACTTCGTGGCTGGGAGGCTTAGAGCGTGTCGAAGGCCAGTACCTGCCACATGGCTGGCAGCAGATTGCCTACCATGACGGTGATTGGAAACCAGCAGTAGCCTTTATGGCCACGAGGGATAATTGGGGGTTGTTCCAGCCATGGAATTTGAAAGCAAGGCCAATTCCCCCGCTTTATGAAACGGATACTGACTGGGCAAAGCTTGTACGGGTCGAAGGGATCGAAGCTGAGAAAGTGCAACGGCTGATTGAAGGTTTAGATGTCTTAACCGTACCAGCTGGAGGCAAGGTATGGGCAGAGTTCGATGTGGGCATGCTCGCAACCGGCTATATTCAGCTTTCGATGGGTGGAGGAGGCAGCAGCCTAATCCGCCTACTTTGTGCAGAATGCTATGAACCCCTACCGTCGATGTCTGGTAACCGAGAAAAAGGAATTCGCGATCAAGCTGAAGGTGGCTGTTTGCTGGGCGAATACGATCAGTATACGGTGGCTGGAGTTGGAACCGAGCAAAATCCAGAGATTTATGAACCATTCACGTTCCGTACGGCTCGTTTCGTACGGCTTGAAGTGCATGCTGGAGATGCACCAATTCATCTAATTGGGATTACATTCAGGGATACGGGGTACCCACTTGAAATAGAAGGGGCTTTCGCTTGTTCGGATCCAGAGCTGAATCAAATATGGGAAATAAGCCTGAATACGCTACAAAGGTGTATGCACGAGACTTATGAGGATTGCCCTTATTATGAGCAGCTGCAGTATATCATGGATACCAGGCTGCAAATGATGTATACCTATCAGTTGTCGACAGATGATCGTCTGCCCAGGCGTGCGATGTTCGATTTCCATAGCTCCAGACTGCCATCAGGCATGCTGCAATGCCGATATCCGTCCATGGAGCCGCGCGTAATTCCTTCATTTTCGCTATATTGGATTCATATGCTGTATGAGCATTATATGTATTTCGGAGATCTGGAATTACTTCAGTCGTATCGGGCGACGATGTCGGATCTGCTGCAATGGTTCGACAACTTGCTGACACCTGAAGGAATAATAGGGGCTACACCAGATAAGTACTGGGCTTACATCGATAATGTGAAGGACTGGACTTCGGGCTCCCCTGCAGGTAGAGAAAATCCGCCGCTTACGATCCTAAGTCTCATGTACGCTGCAGCACTTGAAAGAGCGGCAAAGCTTTACGAATGGACGGGGTGGCAAGATGCAGCACGGGAATGCCTTGAAAAACAAGAGCGAGTCCATGAGGCTGTTCGCAAGAATTGCTGGTCACATGAGCGTAAGATTTTTGTCGATATACCGAATACAGAGAAAACCAGCCAGCATGTGCAGGTCTTGGCGGTCTTATCAGGTGCGGTCAAAGACGGAGAAGCTCGTGAGTTGATGCTCCGAATACTGGCTGACAAATCGCTGGATAAGGTATCTACACCTATGTCATTTCAATTATTCCGAGCCTTAGAAATGACTGGTTTGTATCAACATGCCCACAAGCAATGGGACCGTTGGAGAACCTTTCTTAGCCAGCATTTGACGACACTTCCTGAGATCGATCATAAGTCTCCACGAAGCGACTGCCATGCTTGGAGTGCGTTGCCGCTATCTGAATATGCCATGATGGTGCTTGGTGTACAACCGACCGAACCTGGCTTTAATAAAATTAGAGTCGCGCCTCAGACAGAGGGTTTGACATGGGCTAAAGGTACGGTGCCGACAGTGAATGGTCCTGTTCATGTGGAATGGTCGATTGAAGGTGGAGACCATTTCCGTATCTGCCTCTCAGCTCCATCGGATATACCTGTCGAGCTTAGGCTTCCCGACGGGACAGAAATAGCAGTAGATGAGTGTCAGTCCTATGAAATTTGGTGCAAATTAAGTGAGTAAGCAGATACAAGTGTATGTGATTACACGAGGGGACGATTGTGGTCTTAATCGAGCTACGAACGAAGCCCTCCTTGAGGCTTGTCACAGAGGCATCCTAAAAAACGTTTCATTAATGGCGAATGGTCCCGCTATCGAGGAAGCTGCCCAGCTGTTCGTAGGTCATGATGATATATGTTTTGGACTTCATTTAACCTTTAATTCCGAGTGGGATCAATTGAAGTGGGGACCGATCCAGTCGAGAGAGCAAGTGAAATCGCTTGTAGACTGTGATGGTTACTTTTACCCTACAACGGCATTGCTTCAAGCCAATCATCCACAGCTGGAGGAAGCCATGAGTGAAGTGCAGGCGCAGTATGACCGACTCCGTGAGTTAGGTTTTCACATTTCCTATGTAGATGAGCATATGCAATTCGGTCTTGTCATTGAAGGTTTTACCGAGGCGTTAGCGGCTTGGTGCCGGCAAGAGGGGTTGTTTTATTTTCGCTGGATGGACCGTCGGTTACCTAGGAATGGAGGAAGCTCCGATAGGGTTGACAATCTGATAGCGTCTCTCGAGGGAGTCGCCCCTGGTTGCTACACATGGGTAAGTCATCCTGCCTACAGTTATGAAGATATGCGCCTGCTCGGCAATCAACGTTCTCCTTGGGACAAGGTGGCCTTTGACCGTAGTTGGGATCGGGAGCTGTTACTGAGCAAACGTCTTATGCAATACTGCTCTGAGCAAGGCATTCAGCCTATTCGGTATGACGAGCTAGATAAATTTCTATAACCCTTGCTTACACCAAAAAGTTTTTAAACCGCTGATCCGACATGAGAAGTCATGTTGGACCAGCGGTTTTTTGTTGTTACGTATATAAGGCTTGTTTCTTGAATAGATATGTGTAAAGTGACCTGCATGTCCAGCCAAGAATTGAATGAGCCAAGGGGATGAGAATAGATCATGAAACAAAAAGATCAGGTTATCGCAATTCTTGGGATTGGCACAGCTGTGCCTGAATTCCGTCTAGATCAAGCAGATACTTCACAGCGATTAACGGACGCCTTACGTGACAATCCTAACTCCGCGCGTTGGGCGAAAAAAATTTTCAAGCAATGCGGCGTAGAAACCAGATATACGTGTGAACCGAACCTGCTGGAAACAGCAGAGAATTGCCGATATTTTTCACAAAACAATGACCAAGCACCATCGACTTCTGATCGAATGGCGACGTACAAGCGCGAGTCTGTGCCTTTAGCTTTGCAGGCGGCTAACAGAGCATTGGATGATGCTCAAGTAGACGTGTCTGACATTACGCATCTGATCACCGTAAGTTGTACGGGTCAGTTCCTGCCAGGACTCGATGCTGCGTTGACGCATCAGTTGGGACTAGCCGCCAATGTCAATCGAATTCCATTCAATTTCTTAGGATGTGCGGCTGGTTTGAAGGCTGTTTGTTTGTCCCGCCAAATCGCCTCCAGCCTTCCAACAGCCAAAATACTAGTAGTCTGTGTTGAGCTCTGTACACTTCACATTCAGCCTTCTAGTGATCGTGAGGCTCTATTTGGTGCTTCCTTTTTCGGAGATGGTGCTTCTGCTTGTGTAGTCGGTGTCAGTAATGATCAGCAGCATCCCATTTTTCAACTAGGGAACGATCATTCGATTCTATTACAAGATTGTGCGGATGAAATGAAATGGGATGTGGGAAATCACGGCTTTGATCTGTATCTGTCCCCGAATATTCCTAAATTAATTGGGACATGGATTCCCGAACAAATAGAGCATCTGCTGTCCGGAGGTCCGCGACCAGATATTTGGGCGATTCATCCTGGCGGTAAAGGGATTATTGATACCTTAGAGGAGGTTTACGGATTATCAGCAGATGAAACGCATCCGAGCCGAACCGTATTGCGCAATTTTGGCAATATGTCCTCTGCAACGATTCTTTTTGTATTAGATCAAACTAGGCAGGAACTCGCGAATCGCGGAGCTGGACCAACAAGTGGGATATCCCTTGCATTCGGACCAGGACTTACTTGTGAGATGATTCAAATTACTTATTTGGGTATGCCTGTCCATGATGAAAAGAAGTTAGATGAAACCTATGTTTAAAGGGCTCAAACAAAGGGCTGTGCAGCATGAATTAATGGATGACTTTTCCTCAGGTGGCCCCGAACTTCGACAAGCCCTGCAGCATTTGCGCCTTCTTAATCGTATTTTTGGTGCTGCAGGGCCTACTTTATTTGGCTTTAAGCGTCTCTGGCTACAAGCAGGCAAACCCCGCACGTTATCGATTCTGGATGTTGGATCTGGCTCTGGAGATGTTAATCGGCATCTTTTGCGCTGGGCGGATGAAAATGGGGTAGCGCTTAGCATCACGTTAGTTGATATTACCGAGGAAGCTTGTGCGGAAGCAAGAGAGCTATTCCGCAGCGAGCCACGTGTACGTGTCATGCGAAGCAGCTTATTTGAACTTCCAGAAAATGGGGTCGATATTACGACCAGCACACAATTTGTGCATCATTTTAACAATAATGAACTTCCTCAAGTTGTCGGATGTATGCTGAAAGCATCGCGGCTAGGCGTCGTTATTAATGATATCCACCGGCATTGGATCGCTTGGGCGGCAGTATGGGTTACAGCACATCTCATCTCCAACAATCGATATATTCGGAATGACGGGCCTCTGTCGGTAGCGAAAGGCTTCCGTGCAGGGGATTGGATGTCCCTTCGTAATGCGATGGGCATCTCAAATATGTTGGTTTCTTGGAGGCCTTTGTTCAGATATGCGGTTGTGATTGAGAAAAAGGAGCAAGCCTGATGATTCACACCTATGACGTTGCCGTGATTGGTGCAGGTATCGCAGGCAGTGTGATGGCGAAGTCCTTAGCTGATCACGGCTGGAATACCGTGTTGTTCGATCGCAAAGCATTCCCAAGGCATAAGGTTTGCGGAGAGTTTCTGTCCCCTGAATCCCTCGCAATGCTGAAAATGCTTGGACTGCGTGAGGCAGTTGCTGCCCTAAAGCCAAGTAAGATCAAGCAGACAAACTTGATTCTTAGCCGAGGTAAGCAACTTCAGATAGCTCTTCCGGGAACAGCTTGGGGAGTAAGCCGATATCAGCTGGATACGGTTCTTCACCATGCCGCTTTGCGCTCAGGTGTGCAGGTGCAGACTGAAACTATGGTAAGTGCTGTACAGCCTGTTGAACGGGGATATGTGATTGAGACGAAACAGCAAGGAGAAGCTCATGTGTATCAAGTGCGGGCTGTGATTGCTGCTTGCGGTGCGATTGGCTTAAGCACACTGAACAAGCATCACCAGCGAGATGTTGTGAAATCGATCCCAGGAACACATCTAGGCGTGAAATCTCATTATGAAGGGATCGACATGCGTGGGGTTGTTGAGCTCTATTTCTTTGAAGGCGGTTACCTAGGTCTATCGCCAATTGAAGAGGGACGGGTGAACATGGCCGCTTTACTGGAGCGAGGAAAGTTTCCGGATGCTGAGAAATCTATTCTCGGGTTGATTGATGCGGCAAGCGCTAGACATGGTAAGCTGTCTGAGCGCCTATCGTCTGCACGACCAGTTCCTGGAACACAAGTGGCTGTTTCGCCTGTAAAGCTAACGAACAAACCTATGGCATGGAATGAAATGCCTTGCCTTGGAGATGCCGCCATGATGTTACCGCCGCTTTGCGGTGACGGGATGTCGATGGCGCTGCGATCAGCAGCGCTCTGTGCGCCTTTGGCCTCACGGTATCTGAAGGGGGATATCACCTTAGCGGAGTGGGAACTGTTGTACACGCAAGCCATTCATCGGGAATTCAAGGGCCCCCTGAAATGGGGCCATCTGTTGCAGGGACTGTTACGTGTGCCGTATTTACCCAACATGATGTTTGCTGCAGCAAAATACACACCACGATTAGCTGAAAAATTGGTTAGAGCGACTAGGCTTAACGAATCTGAGTTCTAAGAAGGGGGCATGACCTTGCGTAAACTGGCCATGATTTCCCTTCGCTATCCTAAAATTATTTTGCTAATCTGGGCTATATTTTTCCTCTTTTCCGGGTTCTTCGCTCCAAAGCTACCTACCGTTCTGAAGGATCATGGGTTAATCGCGGACGGTGCTTTTGTCAAAGTCCGAGACACATTAGCCGCAGATTTTCATCTCCCAGCCAATCCGATTATGTTAGTATTTGAAAAAAATAAGAAGCTAGACGCTAGACAATTTGAGCGATACATGCAACAAGATTTGCTATCCTTACAGGGCATGCAAGGGTTGCAGGAGATCATATCACCCCTCGAAAGAGAGGGGATGTTGCAAGGGGATTTTGCTTATGCGCTGCTTGGATTCAACCAAAGTCCACATGAAATGAAACCTGTCTTGCGTGAGCTTCAAATGCGCTTGCCTACGCACAAAGAGATGAAAGTGACATGGACAGGGAAATCGGTTGTGCAAGAAGATGTAAATCGAGCGAGTCAACATGATTTAAGAAGAGCGGAAAGCTTAGGCATTCCAGCGGCCTTCCTCATCCTTTGGTTGGCTTTTGGCGGCATGACGTCAGCTTTAATTCCAATTATTGTTGGGCTGATTGGCGTTGCAAGCACAATGGGCATGATGTATGGACTGGGAACTCAGATCGATTTATCTAACTTTGTACTGAATGTCATTCCGATGGTAGGGCTCGCGCTTAGTATCGATTTTGCCTTGATGATGGTTAGTCGTTTTCGTGAGGAAATTCATCAGCATGCTGTAGGAACAGCCATCCTTATCACAATGACAACAGCGGGAAGAGCCGTCTTATTCTCTGCGCTTAGTGTAGGTTTAGGCCTTATGGGGATATTGTTCATTCCATTGCCCATGTTTGCGACCGTAGCGTTAGGTGCAATGATCGTAGTAGCCATTTCTGTTTCCCTGACGTTAACTTTAGTGCCAGCGCTTCTGACTTTGTGGTGGCCTGCCATTCGGGCCGAACGCAGACTGCTTTCTACGACAAAAGGTACGTACAATTTTTGGGTTGTCATGGCGCGATTTGTAATGAGAAAACCTGTTCAAATGTCATTGATCGCGGCTTGCATCCTCCTATGTTGCTTCTTGCCTTTAACGAAGATGAAATTAGCAATTCCTGATGCGACATCCTTACCGGAAGGCTATGCGTCCCGAGCCGCTTTCGAGGTGTATCAAACACATTTTGGTAGTAGTGAAACAAACTCAGATGTCATTCTTCTTGCGACTGGAAGATCAGCCCAACTGACGGAGAGTGATTGGAAACACGCTTTCTTGCTCATTCAAAAGTTAGAGAGAGAGCCGCTCGTTGCAAGCGTAGATTCGGTTTTTAAGAGAATGCCAGTGCCCTATGATCAACTATATGGGTTATTTTACAATTCAACGACCAAAGCCAAATACGAGCAACTTCTTCAAACTTATGTGCATGAGAACAAGATGCTCATTCAAGTTCGACTAAAGGATGAACCGTCCTCTCAGCAAGTGAGGAATTGGCTGGAAGTATGGGAAAAAGAGGGGGAATCGGGTACGCTCCCATTTCTACTAGGTGGGGAAGCCAAATATCAGCAGGAGATTTTTGATGCTATTTTTGACCATTTACCTTATGTGCTGCTGTTCATTCTTGTTTCGAATTATATGGTGTTATTCATCGCTTTCCGTTCTATTCTTGTTCCTCTGAAAACGATTCTCATGAACCTGTTGAGCCTTGGTGCCTCTTTTGGGATTCTAACCTGGCTCTTTGAGCAGGGGAATTTTGGCTTGGAGCCGAGCAAAATCGCAATTATGATTCCCGTATTTATCTTCGGGCTGGCGTTTGGAATTTCGATGGATTACGGAGTATTCTTAGTCTCGCGAATCTATGAGGAGTATCAGCGGACTCATGATAATCAGCTGTCTGTGCTTGTCGGTTTAGCTTCGATAAGTAAAATCATCAACTCCGCTGCTGCTATTATGATAGCTGTCACATTGCCGTTTGCGTTTGGAGAGGTTGTTGGTGTGAAACAGCTAGGACTGGGTATTGCAGCTGCCATATTTATCGATGCAACGGTAATCCGATTGGTGCTTGTGCCAGCGCTGATGATCATCCTTGGCAAATGGAATTGGTGGGGACCACCGCATCGTAGTAGAACGCGTAGTTAGAGGGAAAGAGGGGAAGATAGCTGACTTAGCCAAACATCGGCCTTGTTGAGTCTACCATCCGCAAGACGAGCCGTGTATGATATAATTTGCTTCATTAGAACAAAGTGCTCGGAATGAGTGTGTGGGAGGCAGTATGGTCACGAAGAAAATTTTAGACGTTTCGCTTCCTGAATATTGGAAATATCAGCAAGGCGGACTGCATGACTTTTTGAGAATCGCAGAAGCCATGACAGAAACGGTTTTAGCGTATCATGAAGAACATGGTGTCCATCGCCGGTTGAGTCCGGAAGTGTTTGTCTGTCAAATCGAAGATGGAATGCGGGTCTATCGAATAGATGAAGCCATTCACGTTACGCTGCTTAAGGATCAGACGGACTCACCGGTAGGAAGTGAGTTAGCTGTGTCCAGCTGGGCGTATCGTGCGCCTGAACAATCCAGACGGATGAGCTTAGACATCGATGAACGGACAGATTTGTATACGCTAGGGGTAATCTTTTTCGAGCTTTTGACCGGTGAACTTCCTTATCTTGCTGCAGAGCCGACAGAATGGATTTATGCCCATCTCGCTAAACGACCGCCACACCCAAGTGTGATTAAACCTCATATTCCACAAATGATTGGAAACCTCATTGTAAAACTGTTAGCCAAAACGCCGGAAGTGCGCTACCAAAGTGCCTATAGCTTGCGCTACGATATCAGAAAGTGTCGCTCCACATGGGAGGAAAACGGCGCTATTGAAGCGTTCCCGCTTGGCAGTAAAGAGTTTGCGAGTCAATTGCGGATGCCAATCGTTGTAAGTGGTCGTGAGCGTGAGCTGTCCGAATTGACGAACGCATTTGTGAATACGATGGACGGGAAGACGGAAATCGTGGTTGTTAGTGGAGAGCCGGGAAGCGGCAAATCGACGATTGTTCGTGAATGGTTCAGAACTCAGCAGCAAGAAAGAGGCTATTTTATTTCTGGGAAATCGGAACAACTGCTGCGGGATATCCCGTATGCACCTTTAATCCATGCATTTCGAGAACTTATACATCGATTTCTATCCGGCAGCACGGAACAGCTCACACGATGGAAAGACAAGCTAATCGCTGCACTAGGCGATCATGCGAGCATTGTAACCGAAATTATCCCGGACATGATCTTACTCATAGGCGAGCAGCCAGCTGCTGACATTTTGCCATGGACGGCGTCAAGAAATCGACTGCATTTTGCTTTTCAAGCGATGATTCGTGCGATTGCCGTGAAAAGATCACCGCTTGTTTTATTTCTTGACGATGTCCATTGGGCGGATGCGGCAACACTGGATTTTATTCGCAGCATCGCGGACAGTGAAGATTTAGGATATTTCTTATGTATCGTGGCGTATCGCGAGAAAGAAATGCCAACAGGACATTGGCTTTGTAATCAAGAAGCATTGCCGCAACGGCGAATCGTGCTCTCTTCTTTAACTTTGGCAGAAACCGAACAGTATCTATGTCATAAGCTACAAATCGAAGAATCTCGATCGCTTGCTGAGGTGATTTTTCAGAAAACAGCGGGTAATCCGCTCTATATGAAGCAACTTTTGCAATCTTTATACGATCATAAATGGCTGCGGTTTAATACCCATGAGGAAAGATGGCAGTGGGACGCAGAGCAAATTCGTAAGCAAGATGCGCTGGGTGATGTTCGGGACCTTATGATGGATCGATTGCAAACGCTCCCCGAGCCAACAGGAAAAGCGATAAGCCGAGCAGCGTGTATCGGTCATTCGTTTGATTTACACACGTTGGCAGCGATTTGCCAACACGCTATTGAAGATGTGATGCTACATTTGGAGCCAGCACTGCGTGAAGGATTAGTTCTGCCTGTTCGAGAACGTGAGTCTTGGCAAGGGAGATCACATGCAATAGATTCCTTGTCAATCGCATCTTCACAGCCGAATGTGTGGTTTGTCTTTATCCATGATACGATTCAACAAGTTGCTTATGAGGCCATTCCCACTCCTGAAAAAGAAATGATTCATGCGGAATTAGGGCGATACAAATGGGGGCAATATTCGGCTGACAAGCCGGAAGAGCAGCTGTATACCCTTTTGCACCATCTGATGCTTGGGAAAAATCGATTAATCGATCGTGAGGAAAAGTTGAAAGTGGCCGAACTTTCACTACAAGCGAGTCGGAAAGCTAGAAAATCGGCTGCTTACTTCTCTGCTGTTACTTTCATTACTTTCGGTACAGAGCTATTGACCGAGCAGGAGTGGGTATCACGATATCCGCTCACGTATGAAATATATTCGGAACGAATGCAGGTAGAGTATGCATGTGGCCATCTAGATGAGGGACAACGGTTATTTGAACAGCTAATCGTTCATTCTGGCGGCAGTGTGGACGAGCTTCGGATACAGACGATCAAGCTTGAAATAGATATTAATCGCGGCCAGGCGAAAGCAGCCTTCGAGGATGGCTTGCAGCTGTTGGACCGATTGGGTGTGAAGCTGCCAAGAAAGGTTGAGACAACGAGGCGCAAAAAGGAACTGAATCAAACACGCATCCTGCTTCAAGGTGGCATGGCAGGTGAGCTGCATGCTTCACAAAGACAGGAAGCCTCTCCGCATGAATTAGCGATGCTTCAATTGCTGCCCATCGTAGCGCGAGCCTCTTCTTTTGTAGATATGAATCTGTTTGTTGTGATTATTTGTCAAAGTATTCGCAAAATGCTCAACCACCATGCAGCAAATCAGTTTCCAGAAATCATTTCGATTTTTGCTTCTTTCATCTCCAGCGAAGAAGGTTGGCATAAGGATGGAAATGAGCTGTCAGAAGCCGCACTACACCTAGGTGAAGCGTCATTTTCTCCTGTGAAAGCAAAACTTTCATTTATTTATGCCTTAACTCATTTCTGGAGTATGAGTGCTCAAGAGACTTGGCCTCTGTTTAAGGAAGCGCATCGAGTCAGTCTGGCGAGTGGAGATTTCTATTATGCAGGATTTTCGCTTCGCGGAATGATGTTTAGTTTATTTTACGGCGGTCAATTGGGTGAGTTGCTGGAGTTTTGCGAAACACAAGGCGGGACTTTATATAAGAAAGATCCCTTCACACAAAAATCATTTCGACTGTATCAACAGTTTGCTAAATGTTTGCAAGGAGAAACAGAAGGACGTTTATCTATGAATGATCGCTCCTTTGACGGGGAGAATTTTGTGGAGGAAATGACTCCTGCGGACATTCGAATTGGCCTTCTATTTGAATATCATATTTGCACCATTCAACTGATGTATATGTTCGGCCAAGATGAGTCAGCGATAGCGCTTTGGGAACGAACGGAACATAGTGAGCGATACTATACGTATCATTCACATTTGCCCGAGGGCGTGCTGTACGGTTACTTGGCTATGTCACGGATGTATTCAACCCTGTGCGAAGAGCAACAGGCAGAGACAGCACGGAAGATGCGATCGATGCTCGCTCATATGCGCAAGTGGTCTGAGCTGGGCCCTAGTCACTTCAAACATAAGTATTTACTTATGCAAGGTGAGGCGGCACGGCTGAAAGGGAAGTGGGAGCAAGCATTAGTCTGCTTCGATGAGGCTATAGACTCCGCGAGTGAATGCGGGTATACCCATTTGGAAGCCGTGGCGTGTGAGCTTGCCGGGAGCTTGCTGCTTATGATGGGCAAAAAGAAGTTCGCCAAAACGTACCTGATGGATGCCTATCATGGTTTTAAGCAATGGGGAGCGCACGAAAAGTGCGAACAGCTGCGAGAGCAGAACGCGGATTTGCTGCTGGTGTCACAGGAGTATGGTCGCGTATGGGAGCAGGATTTCAAGCTTGCCCGAGAATCTGCACAAGTTGAAAATGTGGATGTGGATGACGAGCCGTCATTGGAAGTGGAACGGGATATGTTCAAAAAAGCGGCTGCTCGGCTGACGCAGGCAAGCGGCTTTGAGCAGCTGCTGGGTCAATATCTAGTCACCTTGATCGAAAACGCCGGGGCTGCCAAAGGCTTTTGGATTGTGAATAGGGACGGCGACTGGTGGATCGAAGCGGAGCACGACGTTAATCGTAATGTGTCAAGAAGCGGTCATTCCGCTCCATTGGAAAGCTGCTTTGATTTACCGATTTCAGTGGTCCGGTTTGTAGCCAGAACGCAAGAGCCGTTGATACTGAGCGATGCCCATCTCGATGATCTATTTGCATGGGATCCTTATATACGCAGCGTTCATCCTCGTTCCATCATCTGCTTGCCTGTTCAGCAATTGGACCGATTAGCAGGCATTGTCTACTTGGAAAATGAGGCCGTGACCGGGGCGCAAGCCAGCCAGCGTATGGAGCTTATGCAGATGTTGTCTGCTCAGCTTGCCGTGTTAAATCGTTTCGCGAGTGAAGTGGCGGATGGCAGAGTGGAGCCGGTGATCTCGGATACAGGGAGATCGAGAATTGAAACTAGTCTGCTGCTTCAATCGCTGACCGAGCGTGAAAAAGACGTGCTGCGATTAATGGTTAAAGGCTTGTCGAATCCCGAAATTGCACAAAGATTGGAACTAGCGGTTGGGACGGTGAAGAACATTACACTTGTCATTTATGGCAAGCTTCAGGTGAACCGACGCACACAGGCCGTAGCCAAAGCAAAGGATTGGTCTATCTAGCCGTCGACTTAATCCAAGATGAAGAACGCGTTTTCCAGAGGGTGTCCTTAAAGCCATTAATGTGGTGAGGGGCACCCTCTTCTTCATGTTTATTTTCCCGAAAATGACCTTTGGTACTATCGAATCCTGTCGAATGGCGCTTAGAATAGGGTGGTTCTAGCATCTTGCATCTAGCATCGCTGGTTCGATCAAAGGAGGCTTTATGAGAAAAATTACTGCGCTTGTAACAACGATGTTACTGGCTACTGCTGCAGTACCCTTCACAAATACAACGATGGCTGCCACGCTAAAACCAGCTGGTGCCGTCAAGCAGCCTACGGCTGTCACGATCAGTTCTGTTGGAGCAGCGGTTGCTCCGGTAAATGGTAAGTACTTTTTTACAGCTGGACAGACGATCAAAATGAATGTGGCTTTTGAGTCATCGAGCCCCTCTGTCAAATGCGATATGGAATCGGTGATTCCCATCTCCATCAACGGTACACAGGACTGGCTCCGCTTATACGACGCAGTGTTTGAAGGTTACTCACCACCCGTCTATGCTCGGGGAATAACGGCGGATATGAGCTCAGGTGCCATCACAATTCAAAGAGGCCCAGATAGCTGCGGCCCCTCTGACGGCGTGAACCTCCCCATGAATGGGTGGAATGCCAATACCAATGGCACAACGTATTTTACCGATGGGACGTCGATGAATAACGTTGACTATTTCAAAAGCCTGATCGGAACGCCGATGTATATTGACAACACGGCGCCGACGATTGATTTTGGTAATTTGCCAGCGGACGCCAGCTACAAGAAGTCATTGGGGATCACGTTGACGGCCAATGATCTACCACTGAACGAAAACTTAAAGCTCTATTACACGTGGACGCAGAGTCAGACAGCACCTTTGCCTACAGCCATTAATACAGGAATAGCAAGCGGAACCGCTGTTCCAGATCCTGCTGTACCTGGTACTTATTTTCTTCATGCTCGCGTGGTGGACGTTGTTGGACATGAAGTTGTCCAGACGAAAGGCCCCTTTTATTTGGATAATACGGTACCAACACTTACTTTTGGTAAGCAAAAAGATGAAGCCTATAAGAAAAGCCATGGTGTAACTGTAACGACATCGGACACACCGCTAACAGCCAATACGACGCTTTACTACACATGGACACAGAGTGCGTCAGCACCGGCAGCATCGGCGATTTCAAGTAATCTGCTTAATGGGGCAGCTCCTATCGATCCAACAGGTACTGGCTCTTATTATTTGCATGCGAAGGCGATTGACCTTGCTGCCAATACAAACATTAAGTCAGCCGGGCCTTTTAATTATGATAATCAAGGGCCCACTGCAACGATTACGCCGAATTCTGGCGTGGCGAAGCCTAGCCATGCCATTACCTATACCGTGGCAGATGCGAATTCTGGTTTAAAACAGGTGAGCTACGAATGGCTGAAGGAGGGTATTTCCTATTCAACGGGTACAGGGAGTATCACGGGAGGTACGCTTGCGGTGCCAAACACCGCAGAAGGCAGCTACAAGTTAAAGCTCACAATGAAGGACAACTTGGATAATGTAAGCACACAGGAAAGTTCAACGTATATTATTGACAAAACGGCGCCAAGCGTCACGTTTATCACTCAGGGCAATCTTGTACCAGCCACCTCCCGACAAGTGGGCTTCACTTTGCAGGAGTCGAAAGGAACGTTAGGTCAGGCGTATTATATCTGGTCAACAGATGTAACGACACCTACTGCGAGTGATTCTCGTTGGCAGCAGATTTTTGATGGTACAGGTGATAAGACCACATGGACCACGACATTGACTTCACCGCCAACAGCGAATGGTCTCACCTACCTGTATATAAAAACAAGTGACAGTGCAGGTAACATCGGATATGCGAAAACAACACAGGGATTTAAACTCGACACGACTGCGCCTACGGTTTCTTTTACACTAAATTCAACGACAGGGTACAGCAAATCAGTTACTACCGCTTTAAATGTGACAGATAACATCACAACCGCTCTTGCCTCATTTGTTATCAAATATAAAATAGATCAGCTAGCAACAACGGACGGCAATGATACGTCTTGGAATACTTCAACAAGTAATGAGTTTTCAATAACTGGCCAGACGGGGAGTTTTTATATTCATGCCAAAGTGTATGATGAAGCTGGGAATGCAACGATTGTAAATAGTGGGGCCTTCAAGCTGGATAACACGAGTCCGACAGGGACGTTGCTAATTCCTAATAAGGTTACGAATCTCACTACTGTGCCAATCCAATTGAGTGCAACAGATGCACAAGGCTCCGTAGATAAGATGAGATTCGCCATAGACGGCGGCGTGTGGGGGAATTTGGAGACTTACGTGTCGACACCGCCACTTAAGCAGATGACCATCCCTGCGACACAAGGTGTGCACACGATAGCCGTTCAATTTATTGATGCATTGGGCAATTATAGTACGACGTATTCCGATACGGTAACGTATGACACGGTTAAGCCTGTGTTAAACAAAATTGTGTATAGTACAACGGCTTGGACGAACCAGCCTGTGTCTGCAACATTGACCGCGACGGATAATGTTACACCTGCAGCCGATATAACGGTGGATAGTGTCACAGCGGCTACGTACCACTTTCAGTCGAATGGGGAGTATACGTTCACCTTCCGAGATAAGGCTGGTAACGTGAACACAGCTCAAGCAAAAGTTGACTGGATTGATAAGTCTAATCCGGTTATTACGCTGCAACAGAACGGCTCCTCCCTACAGCAAGCTGTGAGTACAGCCGTAACAGCGAGTGACACAGGGGCACCACAGAGTGACTTAACGTTCGTTCATGCCTGGTCGAACTCCAGTTCAACGGTTCCTGCGACATGGCTACCTCTCCCAGCGAATGCGACAGGTGAACGTATTGCAACGAAGTCTGGCGTGACCGGCACGTGGTATTTATGGGTGAAAGTCACCGATAAAGCGGGGAATGCAGCAACTATAGTCAGCAATCCGTTTCTCATCGATAATACAAAACCAATAGGTACAATTTCGTATAAACCTACTGGTTTAACTGCAAATAATGTGACAGCGATGCTATCGACAAATGAACCCGTTACAGTAACGAACACGGACCTTGGGAAGAAAGAGGTTGTATTTACAGATAACGGACAGTTCCAATTTGAGTTTAGAGATGGGGCAGGCAATGTAGGAACGGCGTTAGCAACGGTTACTTGGATTGATCGCAGCTTACCCTCTGCTGAAGTTACACTATCTCCAAGTGGTTGGACGAATGGTCCAGTCCGCGTCACGATTGATGCGCAAGGCAGTCCTGATCGCGAGTTAACGAATTTTGAATTGACAGGCGATGCACAAGTCATCAGTCAGACTGTGACCCAAGCTGTGTATGAATTTACAACCAACGGTTCGATTCACTATACCGTACGCAATGTGAGTACAGGCATAATGAACATCGATGAAGTGATTATTGATAACATCGATTTGATTGCGCCAACAGCGGATTTCATCTATAGCACGGAAAGTGCAACGAATCAGGATGTTACAGTGACTTTGATTACGCAAGATGAAACCAATGGTACCGTGAGCATTTTGAATAATGGGGGCAGCCCTACTTACACGTTTACCGAAAATGGTCAATTTACATTCGATTTCGAAGATGAGGCAGGTAACCTTGTACACAAGACGGCTACGGTCAATTGGATTGACAAGGAAGCGCCACTAGCGCAGCTTACTTATAGCAGTTCCAGCTGGACCAAAGATCCCGTCGGGGTCACAATTTCCTTTACAGATGCTTCGTCAGTCGCAGTGACGAACAATAGTGGCAATAGTCATTATTCATTCACAGAAAATGGTACATTCACATTTGAGTTTCGCGATGCAGCTGGAAATGAAGGACATGCTGTGGCAACTGTGACTTATATCGACCGTGAAGCACCCACAGCGACCGTTTCTTATAGTCAGATCGGATGGACGAATCAAGATGTTGTCGCGACATTAGTGGTGGCAGATAACTCCGGTGAGCCTGTTCAGTTTCTAAGTACTGGCGGCAATACACATTCGTTTACACAGAATGGGACGTTTACATTTGTTTATAGAGACACGGCAGGTAATGAGCAGCAATTGGTTGCAGCTGTTGATCGAATTGATAAGACACCGCCAGTTTCAACCATTCAATATTCGGAAACGTTGAAGACAAGATCGGATGTGCGGACCACCGTTCTTGCGGATGAACCTATCACAGTGATAGGTAATAATGGCCATACAACCTATGACTTTACGAGCAATGGAAGTTATACATTTATCGTTAAAGATCGCGCTGGCAACCAAAGCAGTGTAACGGCAACAGTCAATTATATAGACCGAACACCTCCCCTACCGCGACTTTCGTACAGCACATCGGCTCCTACAAAGGATGATGTCATCGTAACGGTCGATGCGGATGAGCCGTTCTATGTATTGAACAATAACCGTTCGAAGCAATTCGTGTTTAAGGACAACGGTACGTTTACTTTTTATCTGCAAGATGTTGTTGGGAATTTAACTGAAATACAAGCAGCAGTAACCAATATCAATAAAACGAAGGCAAAAGTGACTGCTGCCTTTAGTGAAACGCTGCCAACGAAAAATGATGTGAACGTTACGCTAACATCAGACCAACCACTTACTTATGTCGGTTTGAACAGCAACAAGGTCACCTTTACAAGCAACGGTACACGTTGGATAGATGCCATAGATTCGCTTGGTAATACATATGCGTTGCGTGTGGATGTGACTAACATTGATCGTGAAGCACCGAAGTTTCGTTTTGTGGGTGGCGAGCAGTTGCTGATAGAAGTCGGCATCCCTGTTAATCCATTAGCTGATGTTTCGGTGATAGATAATATGGAGGGTGATATGACATCGAAGATGATCGTCAGCACCAACTCGATCAATTCACAAGTACCAGGCGAATATACAGTTGTGTATCGTGCGACGGATCGTGCAGGTAATGAAACTGTTATGACCCGGAAGGCGATTGTTATTGCCCCGACTGAATTCACGATATACGTGAATTCGGTGAAAGTTCAAGATACAGACGTCATTGTAAACGGGGATGCGATCCAACTTTCGTTGTTTGGCCAACAAGGCAGCAACATAATTAAATGGGCGCGGGGTCCCAAAAGTATAGGTGATTTTAAAACCAATGCGAACAGAGTAAGTAACGGAATTTTACCTATAACGGAATACGGCTACTATACATTTTTAATCCAAGATCAAGAACGACAGTTGAAGCTGATTCGTGTGTATATTTTGCCGAGGCAAGCTTCTTAGGAGTGTGAGCAATGAATAAAGCGAAGTTTAAGCTAGGTAAAAAGTTGCTGTTAATTGGAGCCATGTTTGTCCTGCTCTTTCCTGTTGGAAGTGGTTTGGTATCTGCCATAGAGGCTGAGTTAACGCCAGTGACTGTTGCCAATACCTTCATGGAAATTAGCGTCAATAAGGAGTCAGGAAGGTTCAGTGTCAATACGAAGCAAGGTTCTCCTTTAAAAGGGGGAGACGACAATAAAGCGCTCCTCTTTAAAGAGCGACTTCCAGAGACTTCTTTTACGACGTTTCGCATTAATGGACAAGATTATATTTTCGGAAACAGTTATGGCTTTATGGGGTCGGACAGTAGTTTTACGTTCTCGCCAGCCAATCAAGGCTTCACGAATAAGTCAACCTGGCGTATCGAAGGGCTCGATATTACACAGACATTAACGTTAGTTAATGATCCAACGAACCCGAATGCAGGTAATATGAAGGTCACTTATCTCGTGAAAAATACAACCAAACAAAATCAAAGTGTCGGAACTAGGATTTTGTTGGATACGATGCTAGGCTCACAAGATGCTTCTCCGATCTCGATAGCTAGCGGAAGTGAGTATATTCGCAATGAGAAGGTCATTACGGGACAGCTTCCGTATTACTGGAGTGCGACAGATAATCCAATGAATCCGAAAGTGATGTCCTACGGTTTCATGCAAGGTTGGGGGAATAAAGCACCGAATCAGATGGTGATTGCCCATTGGAACGGTATTTCCCAAACCAAGTGGGATTACACGGTGAATCCTTTGCTTGATTTCACCAGCA
The DNA here is from genome assembly GCF_059692015.1 of Paenibacillus sp. J22P165. Taxonomy (NCBI): domain Bacteria; kingdom Bacillati; phylum Bacillota; class Bacilli; order Caryophanales; family Paenibacillaceae; genus Paenibacillus; species Paenibacillus sp. J22P165. The sequence continues at coordinate 479,207 of NZ_JCAUAP010000004.1, forward strand.
AGTTGAATACGTATGGTTCAGCCGACAGCGCGGTCGCTCTCTACTGGGAGCCAGATGGACTCGCTCCTGGAGGAGAAGCGGTGTTTGAAACGTATTATGGTTTAGGCAGCTTTTTCACATCAAAGAAAGAAGCTACATATAGGCTGCAAGTAGGTGCGCCGAAACAGCTGACATTAACGGATGATCGCAATGGTTATAAGGAAGAGGAGTTTGACATTCGCGTCGATATCGACAATGCGATTGATCGCTCGGTTAATATGGACGGTGTCGAAGTAACACTTGGTCTCCCCGCAGAACTAGATCTTGCCCCAGGGGAGACAATGACCAAAAAGGTAGGCGTCATGAAGGTCGGTGAGACGAAAACCGTCACTTGGCGAGTCAAGCCAAAGGTACAACTCGCTTTCAAAGCTGCGCCATTTCAAGTCATTGCACAAGCGGCAGGTGGTGAGGAAAGTATACAAGCTTCCTTCGTCGTACTTCCAGCGTTGACTGGTGAAATACCTAACATGCAGCTAATGGAAGTATTTCCTAAGAAGGTTTACACATTGGATGATAATCCTGCACTAACCTTGCAAGGAGCAGGTTTTGAAGTATTGAAAGGATCATCAGGGTGGAATGTTGATCTCATTCGAGATCGCGATGGCGCGAGCGTGGCTGTTCCTCCTTCAGATGTATCTATTCAAGATGACAAGCAGATTACGGCAAAACTAAATTTGAAGAGTGATCTTTGGAAGCTGCATAAGCTGGAAGTTGGCTCGTACACGGTGAGGTTGACTGCTGGCGGTAAAGTATTTACTAAAAAAATGGAGTTTACGACGGACAAAACCTATAAATCAAAAGACTATGGTATTTTACTCGTTGTCGGTAATAACATGACGCAAGAAGAGGGACAGACGTATCAGCTTGTTCCTGTGAAAAGTGAGACAGAACTCACAGAGTTGAAAACGCAATACGAACGTACTGGAGGCCGCGAAGTTTCCTTGTTGGAGTTCCGGGGTTCGATTCGCGGTAAAAATGGAGAAAACGGCAAGGTTATTTATGAGATTGATCAAGGTTCAACGATTAATTCTGTGATTCGCCATGATACGACGGACATGTTAACGGCTATTTTTGGTGAAGCTTCTCAAAAGATCACAATTCAAAAGAGTCCCAAGGACAGCTCGCATAGTGAGGACTATATTAATGTGATGGGGAATGGTGCGCTTTCGATCCCTAATTTCAAATTTGCTTATGGACCTTTCCGTATTGAGTTAGAGGATGGTAAGAAATACGCACTCGAAGCGAACGAAGAGAATGAAGAATCCAAGATTGAGATTGAGTGGGATGTATTAAAAGGGTTATCCGTCATTCAACGTCTTGCTTGGTTTCAGTTGAATATTAAGAATGCTGTTATTGGAACGGAGAGTGTGTCATTCGGCGGAAGGCTTGCTCTTGATTTTGAACCAGGTGAGAAGAAAACGGATACTGCTAAAGAAGATTCGCCAAATACCAATAATCCTCCGAATCCGCCAGATGAGAAAGATTTATCAGAGAATACCGACGGTGAAGACGATGGCGCGGGTTCGGTACTGGTTTCCGTTGATTTGGATGAAGCCAAATTTGGTATTCGGCAGAATGCCGACGCCTTTGGGCCTGCTGGTAAATTCGGTTTTCTAGGGTTGAGAGCTGAAGGAGAAGCGGGGCTTCCCAAACAGTTAGTGCCAGGACTGGATCTAGGGCTCAACGGGATTGTTCGCGTAGACACGTTCGAGAAGAAATATGAAGTTGAAGCGAATGTTCAGTTTAAAGTTGTCGAAGTCAACGGACTGCTGACCATTCGTTTAACCGACAGTAACTTTCCGATTGTAGATAATTTTCGCTTCGTGGTCGGTGGGGAGCCAGGAATTCCATTAATTCCAATCGCTCCAGTGGCCTATATAACGAAAGGTGGAGGCGGGATTTACAACATCTACGATACGCTAATGGGCAACTATAATTTCTTGCCACCACTAAAATTGGAGATGATTGGCGGACTTAGTGTTGCCAAAGTGTTTAAGGCAGATGATGCCACAGTAGGGCTTTCGATGCGAGGTGTTGAATTTTCTGGCGCGTTCGAAGTGCTTGGCATATCTCTGTTTGAAGAAGTGTATGGCAGCGTACTGCTGAAAGATTCTTTGTCTCAATTTGGCGTTGAACTCATGGCTGGTGCGAAAATTAATATTAAAAATATCATTACTGGTGAAGTGTATGTCGTCTTCCGCTACGATCCTGAGAAGCACGGCAAGCTCGGGCCTGTTTATTTAGCTGGAGGAGGCAACGTGCAGGTGAAGCTTCCGCGTGGCTTAGTACTCGCAGCTGCTGAAGGTGAAATCAGTTCAGAGAAGATTGCAGGTAACGTAGAGTTTCTCGGCATTCCATGGGGCTTTGAATATGAATGGGGTGACAAAAAGCCAGAAATAAGCATTGGTAAGATGAACCTGCTCAAAAGCAGAAGCTCCGCCCTGGATGCAGAATCACCATCCAATGAGTCCTCAACTGGCGACCAACCTGCGAAAAGTTTCATCGAGCAAACGTATTATGATGAGTCAGGCAATGTCTCCGGAACGATGAGTTTCGGTACGAATATGACATCCGTCGCAACTTCCGGTCCGAGAAGTCATGTGCAGCAGCCATCTCGAAAATTGTTAAGATCAGCAGATCCGTTCGAATATGCGATACCGGTTTCATCAGGGCAAGAAATGATTCTGCTGGACATTGCCTACTCAGGAGATCCTGCTGAACTCCAGGTTCAGGACCCAGCGGGAAATAATTACCCGCTTGTTGCAGGCGAGAATTATGATATTCAGGAAGTGCCTGCTACGGAATCATCTTCAGGCGAACTAGAGCAAAGTGTGCTTGTATCTATTAAAAATCCAACCAGCGGCACTTGGCGAGTTACCTCTGATCGTGAATTAGAATGGACGCTTCAGCAGGTAACTGTGCCTCCGACATTGGTAAGTGTCGATGTTGAGCACACGGCTTCTCATCAATTAACGGTCAATTGGCAGGGGGATCATACGACGAATGAAAAGGTCTCGTTATTCCTTAGCTCGAACAATGAAAACGATCCAGGCAGTTTGCTGATTCAGGACCTCGATGTATCTGAAGAAAGAGCGGAAATTTCGTTGCCTGAATCGTTAGCAAGTGGGAACTACTACGTCAAGGCTGTCCTGTCACAGGGAGATACGAATCTAAACAGCGTCTACAGTAGTCAATCTTTTAACGTTGTGAATCCGTATCAACCAGTGAAACCGAGTCACGTCCAGTTGAATCCTGCAGGCAACGGCTTATTCAAGCTTTCTTGGGACGAGCAGACGGCGGATGGATACACGGTCCAAGTGCTTGATGGGAATGGCGAGGCCATCTCAAGCTTGGGTGTGATCGAGCTGAATGGTGACCTTCATGAGGCTATGATTGGTGGGACGGTGAACAACGAAGCAGGCCAAACCATCGGTATGTTGCCCGGTTCAACGTATAAAGTATCGATGGGTGCTTATAAGCTTGTACATGGCGTCAAAGTTTACAGTGAGCCTGCTGTTACAGCAGCTGTCCTGCTGCCAGAGCCACAGCCTGCAAGTGTGCAGGTGTCTGTTCTTCATACCAACAACGAACCGGTAACCAATTCGTTTACGCAGAATGGGACGACAACGTATATCATGAATGAATCGGACTTTCAGCTGCACATGCATGCAGATCAATCCGTATCAACAGAAGTTATTGTGAATAATGTGAAAACTGCTGAGCCCATTTTGGGAGCAGACTGGAGCAAATCAATTTCTTTACGCGAGGGAGAAAATGTTATCCAATTGTTCGCAACCAATCAGCGAGGCGATAGGAGTTCTACCAGTGTTCGTGTCATTTCTGATATGACCGTACCTGATTTGAAAGTCGAGAACGCGCGAACAAATGCTGACCAACAGACGGCCTTAGTGAAAGGGATGGCTGAGCCAGGCAGTCGGGTGACAATCAACGGCATGTCGGTGGCTGTCCAAGAGGGCGGTGCTTTCGAGCAATCGATTCCTTTAGATGGTTACCTTTCTAAGCAGATTGTGATTGCAGCAAAAGATATGGCAGGAAATGAAACCGTGCTGAATACGGAAGTTATCAATAGCACGGTGACTTCCTTAGCTAAAGTTGAACTTCGTCCTGCTGCAACTCTGTCGGAAGACGCCGAGCTCCAGCTTCCTGCAGGCAGTGAGCAATCCTTGGTATTAGTAGGTACAGACAAAGACGGTAACTCGTTCGACCTTAATTCAAAAAGTGTACAATGGAGCGTTCTACTAGGGGATACGAACGGAAGCATTTCAGAGCAAGGGCGTTTGCTTACTTCCTATGAGGGCGATATGGTCATTAAAGCTTCTTATTCGGTTGCAGGCGACTTTGCCTTTGAGGATACCCTTATTGTCCATGTAACGCAACCATCTGGAACACCAGAGTCGCCACCGGTTGACTACAATGATTGGTATATCCCTCCGACGACGACTTTCCCAGGTGATGACAATGAAGCTTCTGGAAGTCCCGTCGAAGACACCCTGCAAAATATCCTAAAAAGATTGATTGAGCAAGAGCAAGGCGTAGAATTCGTAACTTCAGCCAAACTTGAAGCCAATCAGGAACGTATCATTACAATTCGCGATCGTGCTGTTATTCGCATACCAGCACAACCGCTTAAAGAAAGCGTTGGACTCGGCATTGGTGCAGTACGTATTCCGAAGAAGTATGAAGTTGGCGGCTTAAAGGTGATTGGAGATATCTACGAATTCAAGTTCGATAAACCTACCCAACTTCAAACGCTTGCGGAACTCACGGTACGCTATTCGATGGAAGAGCTCCAGGATCCTGGGCGAGCTGCGATCTATTATTACAACGAACAGACCAATAGCTGGGAATACATCGGTGGTTCGATAAATCCAATAACAGGCGTGGTTACGGCAACGTTGCCGCATTTCAGTAAATTTGCCTTACTGTACAATGGTGATTTGCCGGTCTTTATGGATATGATCAATCGCTGGTCGAATGATGTAGTATACCGATTGGCCTCCGTGGGGGCAGTAAACGGTGTTCAACGCGATGAAGGCTTAGCATTCGAGCCGATGCGTGCCATTACACGGCAAGAATTTGCCAAAATTGCCGTTGGTGTTCTTGGAGCCGCAGCATCAACGCCTACAAGCGAACTTTCCGCCGACTTTGCGGATCGAGAGCGCGTAGCTGATTGGGCAAAGCCTTATGTATCGGCGGCTATCGAGCATCAATGGCTCGGCGGTGCTAAGAGAGATGAGCAACTCTACTTGGATCCAACGGTGCCCATCTCCAGAGCGGAAGCTATAGCGATCATCGGTCGGATGATCCATTCGCAAACTGAGTTGGAGCCAACAGATACTAAGGTTTCATTTACGGATGCGCATGCTATTCCTGACTGGGCTATGCCATATGTAACGTTGCTTGTGCAGCTTGGCGTCATCAGTGGTTACCCAGATGGTACACTGAGGCCGGAGGCACAAATCACGAGAGAAGAAGCAGCGGCTATTATCAGTAAAATGCTGGATGTGAAGAACTAATTAAATCGAGTGTTTCCCTTAACGGGAGATGCTCGATTTTTTTTAGTAGCAGGGAAGAGAAGACTGAGGAAAGGGACTTGTGCGTAGGTAGCGATTATGAAATGATAGATTTATCGGGATTTCACCCCTTCAATCCGCTAATGTATCTCAGAATGAAAGCAGGCCATATGGATGGATTATGAATTTTTAATTTCATTTACTCCTAAAATTATCGATGTCGTGAAACGAGATCAACCCTTTTGGGAAACGTTCCAATACCTACTAGAGCGAGACCGTACACTTCTCCATGTCATGGCGTATGTCTATTCCGGGCAGGGGATATTGGAGGTTGACGGGAAGCGGACACCACTCGCTACAGGCTGCACATTTCAGATTCCGCCAGGTAAAGCGATGAAGATCACGACAACGCCTGATCATACGTTGTGCTTTTATTCGATTCATTGTCGTTATGGAATGGCACATTGGGAAGGGACTGAACTTCGTATGGCACCGAGTGAAGGAGCATTGCCGCTTCCAGAGACACACTTGTGGCCCGAAAATAATGCACTCGCAGACAAATTCCAGCAGGCATTTACGTTATGGCAAAACAAAAATAGCGGATACGAATGGCAAGTAAGACAATTGCTAATTGATATGTTGCAAAGCTTTCTGCAAGGGAAGCTCCCTGCGGGAGAACTCAGTTCTGCAGGATCCGTACAAGAGGCTATCGATTTTATGAAAACCTCGTATAAGGAGGAATTGACGCGGGAACGAATGGCTGAACGGTTATCGTTATCACCGGGTTACTTTTCCATTCTTTTTAAAAAGCATACAGGCCTAAGCCCAATTCATTATTTAAATAGAATTCGTATGGACCAAGCGAAGCACCTATTGAAAAATACGAAGTATCCCATCAAGCAGGTGGCAGAGGAAGTCGGATTTCAAGATTCCTTTTACTTCTCCAGAATGTTTGTGAAAGAAACAGGTATGGCGCCAAGCGATTATCGAAAATCATAAAAAAGTCATCTAACAATAATCCAGATTATTGATAAAGTTTCTTCATGTACGGGGAATTGAAAACGTTTTATAGTAAGACTTATAAAACAAAAGTTCCTACATGGAGGCGATATGACTATGAGTAATGCCCCTCGAATTATTGATACGGATGTTCATAATGCGGTACCGCACAACAAGGATTTACTCCCTTATCTTGCAAGAGAATGGCATGAACAGCTTCTGTCATCTGGACCTGGCGCTCCTGGCGTCTATTATTCTCCACTTGGCGTGATGCGTAAAGATGCTAGACCAGACAATGGTGGGATTCCTGGAAGTGACCCTCACTTTTTGAAAAAGCACCATTTGGATCGATATGGTATTGATTATGCGATACTGACAGGATCTGGTATCTTGGGTGTATCTTTAAATCCAGATCCTGATTACGGAAATGCGGTAGCCAGCGCTTATAATGATTGGTTAGTGGAAACGTGGTTGAAAGTAAGCCCGCAATATAAAGGTTCCATCTTGATCAATCATTCAGATCCACAAGCAGCAGCCAAAGAAATTGATCGCATGGGCGGACACCCCGATATGGTTCAAGTCATTATGGCTTCCGGCTCACCGATGTTATTCGGACAACGTTATTATCATCCGATATATGAAGCAGCGGAACGCAACGGTTTGCCAGTTGCCATCCATCCAGGAACCGAAGGACGGGGCATCGCGGGGGCACCTACACCATCCGGATATCCGACGAAATATTTTGAATGGCATAATATTTTACCAACGAATTACATGGCCCATATCAACAGCTTGGTCTGTGAAGGGGTTTTCGTGAAATATCCTAAACTCAAATTTGTAGCGATTGAAGGCGGACTCGCTTGGTTGCCGCATCTTATGTGGCGAATGGACAAGAACTACAAAGGACTTCGCGATCAAGTACCGTGGTTGACCCGACTTCCTTCTGAATATATTCGGGAGCATATTCGATTAACGACACAGCCAATTGAAGAGCCGAGCCAACCCGACCACATCAATCAAATTTTGGATATGCTTGGCGGGGATCATATGGTGATGTTTTCCTCCGATTATCCTCATTGGGATTTCGATAATCCGAAAATGGCACTGCAACCGATCCGAAAAGAGCTAAGACAGAAAATATTAGTGGAAAATGCGATGGCGCTTTATAATCTCAAAACCGCTCCGATTGCAGCAACGGAGGTGTAGACATGACGACAACATCCAAATCAAGACATGTCGTAGCAACTGTTGCTGAAATAGAGCAGCTAGGCAGAAAGATTGTGGAAGTGAAAGGGATGGAAATCGGGATTTTCAGCGTGGATGGACACTTCTATGCTTGGCGAAATGTGTGTCCGCATGCGGCTGCTCCCGTTTGTGAAGGGACGGTTTGTGGAACCCGGCTGCCCTCCATGGTTTACGAATATATACATGGACGAGACCAAGAAATTTTGCGTTGTCCTTGGCATGGTTGGGAGTTTGATCTAAAGACGGGCATCCATCTAGTTGAGGGAGGCGTGAAGCTTCGGGGATATGACCTAGAAGTGGATGGCGATCATATTTACATGCTTGTATAAGGGGATGGTAAGCGAATGTTGGATATGTACGAGGATCATATAAGACGAAAAAAAACAGCCTCGTTATCTGAATTTACAACGGAGTATCAGGACTTCAGGTATCATTCCTCATCGGTTACGCCTGATATTAAGCTTGCCATCAATGTGATTAAACCACTTATGCCGGCTCCAATGCTGGTAAAGCTTCATGGGTGGCACATGAGTATGCCGGAACCTCAGAAGAGGGAGAAGCCAGCAGAAACTATAGATAATTATGTGGTAGTCCAAGTGGATATGCGAGGCAGAGCCTTTTCGGAAGGGGAGGCTGACTGCAATGGCTATGAACTCATGGATATTTATGATGCCGTTCAATTCGTTCGAAAAGAATATGCCGACTATCTTTCTGATCCTGAACTCATCTATCTAGAGGGAGGAAGCGGCGGAGGCGGCAATGTGCTGGCGATGTTAGGCAAGTTCCCGGATACGTTTGCTGCTGCTACTTCCTTTTACCCCATGTCTGATTATGCCAAATGGTATGTGCAAGACGAAGTAGGCGAGTTTCGAGACGAAATGGATGTGTGGATCGGTTGCCCACCAGAGGTGGACAGCGAGAGATATGCATCTAGAAGTGGGATTGATCTCGTGAATAACTTGCATACCCCGCTCTATTTGGCCCATGGAGATGGAGATATTCGCGTCCCTGTGGACCATGCGAGAGCTTATGTTCAACAAGCACAGGCGCTTGGCAAAACGCAGCTCATTCAATATGAAGAGCTCCCAGGTGTTGGTGGTAAAGGTCACCAAGATGGCATTACGGCTGAACAATTGGCTGGCATACAGGAAGCATCGGAGGCGAATCGCAGGAATAATGCTGTGCCTGTGTCCATTCCACAGCAAGGGACGCTGCAGATTGGCGGTTACCTGTACACGAAACCTTTTCAAATTGAGCTGGATTCGATAGATCATGTCGCGCAAGTTGAATACTCTCTTCCCAATAGTACGTATCAGTTGTGTGCGAAGAATCCTTATCCCTACACATTGACAACTTTGGATGGCAGGGTCATCACAGGTATATGCAGTGTAATTACGAACAGTCAGTAGCTTATACTGGCTTTTTTAACTTGGAAACGTAGTGACTAAGAATCGATAAGGGTGGTGGCGGAGGATGGAAAAATCGACATGGAAAAAGAATGATTCATACTGGCTTGCAGATAAGTATGAAGCTGTCGAAGCTGTTGTTCCAGCGGATAAACGTGTTCCGTTTGGATGGCCGGCAGCATCAGTTAGTAGCATAGAGGAGCGTAAGATTACGCTATTATGGCAAAATAGGGCTTCGCACGGCTCCGCTTGGTTGAGAATTACGGTGGCACTGGATTTACGTGAAGAAGTGAAGTTGGAAGCTAGAAGCGCCGTATCGGATATTCTGCTAGGGAGCTTCGATATCCGATACGCGTCGGTACTTCAGCCATTCCAGCTCCTCCTCTCTAGAGAGCAGGTACAGCTTGCGGTTCGCGAAGGTATTTCACTTAGACAGTCTGAAGGGGATGTGCCTTTATGGCTATTTGTCCCCGATCGGAGAAAGCCTGCATCTGCGGAGGAAGCGCCACTTCTGTTTCCACATTTGTATGATGCTCAGGATCAAGGTGTGGATCGGTGGGAAGCCATGAAAATAACCTTGCCTACTTTATCTTCGTTACAAGCATTTGGGTGGTTAGAGGGCTGTGTTTTACATGGATTAATGGAGTTAAATCGAGTAACGGGGGAGCGGGGATACCGCGAGGCTTTGTCACGGCACTTTCACATGTTTATCGATGAGGAAAAGAAGCTGCGCTATGAGAATCCACGAAGCAAACCTGTTGACGATCAGATTTATGGCATTGAAGGGACCTTGCCCTTCGCCATGCTCGCACAGTTGGATGCCACACACCCCACGCTAGAACGCGCTATCCAATTCTGGATGGACCCGCGTAATGAGGATGGTGTGTTACTTGATCATACGATGCTTACCGCAGAAGGAAACTATACACTTGCTTATCCGATGGCTGTGCTCGCTAAACAGCGGGGACGATTGGATTTAGCTCGTCTTGCCCTCCGGCAGCTGGAAGCAAGACAGAAGTTGACTCTGGGAGATGAACTGTACCTACGTTATCATCAGGACGGGAGCTATTCGTTTCGAAATTGGTCACGTGCCTATGCGTGGTATTTGTTAGGCTTGGCTCGTACGTTGAAAGAACTGGATGGTGCAGATTTCTTAATGAACAATGAGATTCACGCTATTCAGGCATTGAAGCAAGAACTACAGCGTGTTTCTCGAATCTCAATGCGTTATCAGCTTCTTAGTGGTTTGTGGTCAGTGTTCCTAGATGAGCCGGACACAGGTCCGGAAACGTCAGGCTCTGCGGGGATTGCAGCGGCGCTGGCTATTGGAGTCGAGATGGGCGTGTTAGACAGGGATGCATTAGCTGCCGCAACGCTAGCCAAGGAAGCATTAACACCCTATTTGACACAGGATGGTATTCTTAGTGGTGTTTCTCAAGGTAATAAGGGAGGGGAAAGCTTACAGCGCGGAGGGTATCGCGTTCTTTCCCAAATGGGAACAGGCTTGGTAGCACAACTATGGGCTGCGATAAGTTGTATAGAAAACGAGCAGTAGCACATAATAACCCTGATAGATCAGGGTTAACTTTTTATTTAAAAGTTAACGTTGACGTTAACGTTATAACGGATTATGATAAACACATCGAGAAGAAAATTATTTTGGAAGGAGTGGTGCTTAGATGGATAAATTCAAAATTGATGATGTTGCTAAAGAGAGTGGATTAACGAAGCGGACGATTCGTTACTACGAGGAAATCGGCGTCTTGTTCCCTCCAGAACGTAGTGAGGGAGGTATGCGCTTATACACGCGCAAGCATATCGAAAGATTGAGTCAAATCGTCAATGCCCGGGATGTTCTCGGATTTTCACTTATGGAAATTCAGGATTTCGTAGCGATTCGCGAAAAGCTGGACGAACAGAAGCAAGTCTATTGGAAAACCGAAGCAGCCGAAGAGAAGCTCTCGCAGCTGAAGGAAATAAAGGTCATGATTGATCAGCAGATGGACATGGTTGATCAAAAAATTAATAAGATGATTGAATTTCGCAAAGAAATCGAAACCATGCAAAAGCGCGTCAATGATGGTATTTCTAAAATGACAACATAAAAGGAGTCTTCTGAGTCATGCAACCAACAGCTACGAGTAAGGCCAATACGGCCACACATCATCAGAATACACAGAAAGTTAGTATGTTTACGCAACCGAAAGCGGTATGGGCGGTCGTTTTCGCCAGCATTATCGCTTTCATGGGTTTAGGTCTGGTAGATCCGATTTTACCCGCTATTGCTAAAAAACTACATGCCTCCCATAGCGATGTCACCTTGCTATTCACGAGCTATAACGCAGTTATGGCTATCGCGATGTTAATTACGGGCGTCGTTTCATCCCGTCTAGGTATCAAAAAAACACTGCTCGCAGGCATCATCATTATTGCCCTCTTCTCTGCATTAGGTGGGATGTCAAATAGTATTTGGAGTCTTGTATGGCTGCGTGGAGGCTGGGGGCTAGGAAATGCGTTGTTCGTTGCAACAGCATTATCTGCGATCGTCTCTTTGTCCAAAACCGGCGTTGCTCGCTCCATTATTTTGTTTGAAGTCGCGGTCGGTCTTGGGATCTCCGTTGGTCCATTACTTGGCGGGGAACTCGGCGCCATCTCATGGAGAGGCCCATTCTTCGGCGTTGCCGGTCTTATGGTCATTGCTTTCTTTATGATTTTGTTTATCATGCCCAAACAACAAACACAAATTCGCAAAACCAAAGCATCGTTAGCGGATCCATTCCGCGCTTTGAAATTCAAAGCTCTTCGTACCTTCGGAATCGCGGCTTTTCTATATAACTTTGGTTTTTTCACTTTACTTGTATACGCAGCTTTAGTCTTAGGCAAGCTAGGATTAGATGAGCATCAACTTGGTTATGTTTTCTTGGGCTGGGGACTTATGCTTGCTTTTACATCTGTCTTTACGGCACCGAAACTGCAAAAACGCTTTGGTACAGTATCTTCCATGTGCGTTCAATTATTGTTATTCGCTGTTACTTTGTTTGTGATGGCGAACTGGACGACTGATAAAACCGTTATTATTATCGCAGTTATCATCGCGGGAGCGTTTCTTGGTAATAACAATACTTTAATTACGACTGCAGTAATGAATGCTGCGCCGGTCGAACGTCCAACCGCTTCAGCAGCCTATAGCTTCTTGCGTTTCATCGGAGGGGCAATTGCTCCGTTCCTAGCAGGCAAGTTGGCTGAATGGTTCAACCCGCAAATGCCGTTTATTGTCGGCGGCGCTTGTGTAGTCGTGGCTGTTATCTATCTGTGGATGAATCGTCAGCATTTGAAACACGTGGATGAAGTGGAAAGTGCGCATTAATATATGATAGGAGAGCCCGCTGCTCAGCGTGGCTCTTTTTAGTTGTTCTTGAACATTTCCTCGAAAAGGACAAGCAAAAAGTTCAGGAATGTGATGAAAGTGGGGAAGCCCATTGTTCGAATTGTTCATAGAACTTGTAATTATTCACTATGAGTCAGCCCATAAAACCGATAGTATGAATCTCAGAAAGACAATGGGAGGTGAGCTTAAGGAAGACATGAATCAAGTAGATGGCCATGCAAAATCGAATCACCGCTTGTCCCACATTAGGACGAAAGGATGAGAGCCGTGTACGTAAATTCAGTTAGACATGTAAGAAAGTTAGTGATTGTCGGTTTAATCATTGCCTTATTCGTATCATTGTTTCTATCCGCACAAAAAGCAGAAGCAGCGAGTGTAACCATACCAAGTAATGGTGTTCAAATAAAGGATTCGGCAGGCAATCTTTTGCAAGCACATGGTGGAGGCATCATTAAAGTAGGAACGTATTACTACTGGTTTGGTGAGAACAGAAGTGGAGATAACTTAGTCGCTTGTTACCGCTCAACAGATCTCAAAACATGGGAATTCCGCAATAATGTACTCAAGCATTCTTCAGCTCCTGAACTGGCTACTGCGAATATTGAGCGTCCTAAAGTCATTTATAATGCTTCTACAGGTCAATTCGTCATGTGGATGCATAAAGAAAATGGTGTGGATTACAGTGAAGCAAGGGCAGCAGTTGCTTACTCTTCCACTGTGGATGGCAACTACACTTGGCAGGGCAGCTTCCAACCACAAGGTCAGTACATGTCTCGTGATGACACCTTGTTCGTAGATGACGACGGTTCCGCATATTTCATATCTTCTGCTAGAGAAAATCTAGATACGCATATCTACAAGCTTTCATCCGATTATAGATCCATTGCCTCCTTAGTTCAGAAGGTTTGGGTGGGAAGTCAACGTGAAGCGGCAGCGATGTTTAAAAGGAATGGCGTGTACTTCCTCGTGACCTCTGGAGCAACTGGCTGGGCGCCGAATCAAATGAAGTACGGAACAGCAACGAGCATTGCAGGTACATGGAGCGCCCTGAGCAATGTCGGAGACGGCACTTCATTTGATTCCCAGCCAGCTTATATTCTCCCTGTTCAAGGTACTTCAACAACATCCTATCTCTACATCGGAGATCGGTGGGCTGGGGCGTGGGGCGGCATTGTGAATGACTCGCGGTACGTTTTCCTGCCGATTTCATTCCCTTCCAATACATCGATGAGTCTAACGTATTATGATAAAATAACGATCGATACAGCGACTGGCACCGTTTCTGGGTCCAATTATAGTTTTAACACCACGACGAATTATAAGATTCTCAACCGGAATAGCAATAAGTCACTAGCTGTCAGTGGAACGGATAAAAATCTCAGTGCAGCGCCAATCCAGCAATTTACGGATACGACTGCGCTTTACCAAAGATGGCAATTCGTGAAAAAAGCCAACGGCTACTACAGCATTATCAACAAACAAAGCGGCAAATACATGGATATCAATGGTCAATCCACGGCGGATGGTGCCACGAACATTCAATATGCAAGCAATGGCGGTAAGAATCAAGAATGGCTGCTGGTTGATCTAGGAACTGGTTATTATGCCATTGAGAATCGCAATAGTCGTAAATTTATGGACATTAGTGGAAGCTCTACAGCCGATGGGGGTCAGAACATTCAATATACGTGGAATGGCGGCAACAATCAGCAGTGGACGATTAATTAAAGGTCGTGTGAAGCGAGGCATGGAGCAATTCCATGCTTCGTTTTTTATTTTCATCGGTGCTGTGATTCTGTCTGTATCATAGAAATATACACATCGGTCGTAGTAGCGTCGGATATAAAGGGATAAGCATCGTTGTTACAATACTGTTGAGAAAGCGCATTCATTAATAGATGCAATTATTAAGTAGGAGGAAATCAGAATGAAACGTACTTTGTTCGTAAAATGGATGTCCTGTATGACGTTAGCAGGCATGCTAGTCACATCAGTGGGAACTGCAAGCGCAGCCGGGGTTTCTGCTGTATCATCCGATCAGCCTATTTCCAGATCGGAATTCGTCACGTTGATGAATCGTACTTTTGGATTTACGGAAAAAGCGAGTATATCATTCCGTGATGTGGCTCCGAGCAGTTCCTTTTATGAAGAAGTCGCCAAAGCCGTGAAAGCTGGATACATTCAGGGCTACGAGGATGGTACCTTTGGAGCGAGTAAGTCCATCAGCCGCCAGGAAGCTGCAGTGATGATCGCTAGAGCGAGAAGCTTATCCTCAGCACCAAGTACAGCAACTCAGTTCTCGGATAACAATTCGATAGCGACTTGGGCGAAGGACGCGGTAAATATGACCGTAGCTCGTCGCATTTTAATTGGAAATGCTGTCGATAATACGCTGAGACCTCTGGACCCTATTAACCGTGCGGAAGCGGCGCTCGTATTGAATCGGGCTGCAGCGCCGTTGCAGAACTTGTCCATCCTGGACTATGGTGCGATCCCGAATGATGGTAAAGATGATTTGCCAGCCATCAAACTTGCTGTAGAAGCGGCAAAAGCGAAGGGCAAGGGCGTTTACGTACCAAGCGGAGAATTTAACCTAAACGGCTTACTGACGTTGGATTCTGTCGATCTTATTGGTGACGGAGAGACTTCCATTCTTAAAAGTATGGATCTCAAACTGCAATCGATTATCCTGACTGGTGAAGGTACGGATCTCAGCGCAGTAAAGTTAATCTCGGTGCCAGCATCAGTCCGATTGACCAACGATGATTCCGCTCGGGTGCGTGTAGGTCCGAATGCGAAGAACTATTCGATTACCAACATTGTGATTGACGGTGGATCTTCCGTAGGGTTTTTCAATGCGGGGACTAACGGGGTCATTAGTGGGAATACGGTCAAAAACATGCTGGCAGACGGTATTCATATCACTGCTTTATCCAGCGAAATTCTCGTTGAGAACAATACCGTCAACCGTGTCGGGGACGATTTTATTGCCGTTGTCTCGTATGAGAAATTTGGCGGCTGGGTAAAGAACGTCACGATCCGAAATAATAATGTTTCTGATGGTGAGGCGCGAGGGCTAACCGTTTCAGGCGGGGAAAATGTGCTAGTTGAGAATAATAAAGTGTCCGATATTGATGGGGCAGGTATTTATCTTAGCTCGGAAGGCAATTACAAGACATATGCGGTAAAAGATACCATCGTACGCAATAACACAGTTGTGAATGACAGTCGTGATGGAGGAAGTCCGACACAAGGTGGTTTAAATATTACGGCAACGAACAAAAATCCAAGTTTGGTTAACGTCCTCATTGAAAATAATACATTCACCGATTCACACGATAATGGTGTATTGATTGCGGGTACTTTTGAAATTAAAGGTGTGCAGTTTAAAAACAATACCATTGTGAATCCGAAGAATTACGGTATTCTTATTGTAAAAACAATCGTTGGCGACATTAACATTGCAGGAAATAAGGTAACGAAGTCAGGCAAAGCCGTTTATGCGAATCAATCGAGCGATAAACGAATCATCAGTGATCTGTCGAATGAAAGCGGCGGTAACGGTAGCACGGGAACAAGTAGCGTTGCTGCATACGGTAAACCTGCGATCGACGGTGTCATTGATCCTTTATGGAAAGATGCAAGCGTATTGCAGATGAATACGGCTGCTACCGGAGCAACTGGGACAGCTAGAATTGCATGGGACGAGGATGCGCTGTATTACTTATTTGAGATGAAGGATAGCACGCCTTTTGCTGTATCTGCGAATGAGAAGAATGACTCCGTGGAAGTATGGGTGGATGAGCTTAACAAGAAGAACGGCGCCAAAACGGTAGGCGACTACCAGATGCGCGTGGATTTGAAGAATGCGGTATCAACATCCATGAAAGGCTTGGATTTAACCAAAGTTGTCAGCGCTGTAAAAGAAGTGGAAGGCGGTTATATCGTTGAGTTTGCTGTACCTTACAGAGAGCTGAAGCCTGCGGTTGGCACCATTATTGGATTTAATGCAAGTGCCAATGACGATTCCAACGGCGACGGTGTGCGTAACGCATTTGTTACTTGGGTAGATAAGAATCTCCCTTATTGGGCCGATACGAAGGTGTACAATGAAGTGAAACTTGCAGGTTCTACGACGCCAGTTGCAGCGCATGGCAAACCTGTCATTGATGGCAAGATGGATCCGTTTTGGGAACAATCGACCTTATTGCAAATGAATACTCCAGCGACCGGTGCAACAGGGACAGCTAGAGTGGCATGGGACGAGAAGGCGCTTTATTTCTTGTTTGATATGAAAGACAGCACACCTTTTGCCGTATCCCAAAATGAGAAGAACGATTCCGTTGAAGTCTGGGTAGATGAGCTCAACACCAAAAACGGTGCCAAAACGGTAGGCGATTACCAGATGCGCGTGGATCTGAAGAATGTGAAATCAACAGCGATGAAAGGCATGGATTTAAGCAACGTAGAGAGCGCTGTAACCACTGTTGATGGCGGATATATGGTCGAGTTTGCCGTGCCTTATCTCAAACTGAAGCCTGCGGCTGGCAGCATCATTGGATTTAATGCAAGCGCGAATGACGATTCCAACGGAGATGGCGTACGCAACGGTTTCGTTAGCTGGGTAGATAAGAATTTGCCTTACTGGGCCGATACGAAAGTGTACAACGAAATTAAGTTAGCGGCACCGAAGAAATAGTAATGAATTAACAGATCAAAAAGGCTAGTTCAAAGGTCATTGACCTTCGAACTAGCCTTTTTATGTCCTTACGGTGTTGGTACAGCTGCACCATTAATATACGATTGCAGGGAAGAACTATTGCCACTGTATGTCTGCGTGGAGCCGTTTACGAGCTCCTCTAAGAAGTAGTTTACTGTATACCCGGCAGCATTCGTATGCGTGTTATTTTGGATTTTGACACTTGTAACAGTGCCCGTTTCCAACTTAATGACATCGTTAGCGGCTGTATTCGAGGTATTGATGTCTTGAAATGTATTGCCTTGTACATTCAGGGTGCCTGCGGTCATGCCATTTTTCCATTTCAAGCCATTCGTTGCGGTGCGGACAAAGGTGTTGCCTGTAAACGTAGCTGTGCCGATAAAGCTGGAGTCAATGATGGCTCCTTCGGTACTCGTGCTGGATACGCTAGGGGATGTACTTGTAATAGTATTATTCGTAAAAGTAACGCTTTGGACATGGTCGCCTGTAACGTTAATCCCCATTTTGCGAGAGTTATATAGCTTATTATTCGAAAAAGTGACGTTGGATACGTTGTTAAAGCTAGATGAAACCATTAAAGCACCATGACTTGTCGCGGTACTACCACCATTTGTAATCGTATTGTTGTCTACGGTAACGTTATTCACACCGAAGGTGGAATACGCGGATTCAGAAGCGATTAAGATACCTGCATTCAGCGGATTTATAATCGTGTTGTTTTGAATCGTTACATTGTTTCCACCAATGACCGTCATTCCCCGACCTGCCGTTGGTTGGTTGGAAAACTGGTTATTCGTAATCCACACATCGTGGACGGCTTGAGGGTCTTTTAATTGGTAGCTGACAACCGCAATCCCATCGTCACCTGTGCTGCTGACATTATTATTATGGATACGAATATTGTAAGAGCCAGCCGTTGTGTGAATACCGTCGGCTAATGTGTTTGTCACTGTATTATTTTGCACGAGGCCATTACTGGCCCCTTTAATCATCATACCAGCGCCGTTCGCACCATCTACGGTGACACGCTCAATTAGAAAATAGCCAATGTTGCTCGTACCGCCTGTTACTGCGCCTTCCACATAAATGCCGCAGGTTGTATTGGCTGTTGAACGAGTAGAGGTAACGGCTGTCAGTTTAAGATCAGTCAATACAGCATTCGTATTGGTCATGCGTACGGCCTGATTCGTTTGATTCGTGGCAGCGAGGATGGACGACTGTCCACTTCCATACATAACAACACCGTCTAGTTGAATGAGACCTGCGTGCTCGAACCGTCCACTTGGAACATAGACGGCGGAGCCTGAAGCTTTTGCTGCTGTAATGGCATTGTTAATGGCTGTTGTATTATCCGTACCTGTTGTCGCGACGGCTCCGTAGCTCGTAATATTGACATTCGGCTTGCCATACACTTGGAATTCATTCGCCGAAGCAAAAGCACCAGCGACTGAAGATCCGGTTACCGTAATTCTTACATATCTGCCGACATCCAGGAAGTTATCGTTTGTATCTCCTAATGTCGTGTTGCTCGTTTTATCGACAACGGTTGTAAAGGTGACATTATCTGGGCTTACTTCGATTTTATATTTGTAAGAACGGCTCGCGCTTAAGTACCATTGTGAGGAAACCTTGGTTAATGCTCTCATTTCGCCGAGATCGACCTGCCACCATTGGGGCATGGTGCCGCTTGATGAGGCCCAGCGCGTAGTTGCGCTGCCATCGTTCGCATTGCTGCCCGCATTACCTGTTTGAGTAGAGCTTACGGTTACTGCTTTCCCTTGGGACAAAATAGCATCTGCGGCCAATACAGTAGAAGGACTCAATCCGATGAGGCCGACGCTGAGTGCGACGATCAGCATCAACGAAAGGAAACTCCTCCATGCTCGGTGGAACTGGATTCGAATCATCATGTTCATTCTCCCTTTCTAACTTGGATTTACGTACTACCTCAGTATAAGGGGGAGGAATTGAACTTTTTGCTTGGAAATAGCACTATTTTACGAATGTACAAACTTCATAGAAATATGCACATCATTCGTAGCATCATCGGATATTGAGGCAAGAAGACTGTTGGTACAATAATTTAAGAAAGCGTATTCATGTAAAAAATTGGAGGGGATTTAATTGAAAGCGTTCAAGCAAAAGTGTTCGCTTCTTTTGGTTTTGGCCATGCTCTTAAGCCTGCTGCCATTGCCTGTGGTTGGGGGTGTAACCACAACATCTGCTTATGCGGATAGTATTATTCCGACAGATAAACTCGATCTTTGGTTAAAAGCAGATGCTGGAGTTACCGTGGATGCGAATGGGAAGGTTAGCCAGTGGGCGGATCAGTCCGGTCAAGGTAATCATGTATCTCAAGCAGTAGATGGAAAGTTTCCTAGTCTTGTCACGGATGCTGTTTACGGTAAACCAGCTATTCGTTTTGATGGAGATGTGAATGGAAATAAAAAGCAGTTTCTGAGCAAAGAGTTGTCAGTACCCTATACTGGAAACAGTACCGTTATTATGGTAATGAAGTTGAATTCGCTTAAACAATTCAGCAATAAAGGAATTTTTGCTACTGATATTGCCAGCAATATTGGCGCGTGGGCTATCGCGACCAATTATACGAGCGACCCTTCTACTGCGGTGCAGAAGCTAATTGCTTTTGGCCCGTTAAGTTCGGGAACAGCCAACAGTGACTTGGAAAGCGCATCTACCTTGAACACAACGATACTCACTGTCACACATGATAAGGATAAAGGTGAGGTAAAGGCGTATCAGAACGGTGTGTCATCCGGGGGCAGGACGAATGATTCGTTGAAGACCATGGGAACCTTTAAACACTATGTGATAGGTAAAAGCTACAGTCCTAGTAACTTGCACATGGCTGCTGACGTTTCTGAAGTCCTTGTATACCAACGTGTTCTATCAAACTCGGAACGTCAAGCGGTTGATACCTATTTAATGAATAAATATTTTTCAGTATCGCCTGTCGTTGCAAATGTACCTTCAGGAACAATTACGGCTGGTCAAGCTGTGACACTGTCGACACCGACTGTCGGAGCATCTGTGTACTACACGCTTGATAGCAGTGACCCGCTGACTTCAGGTACTCGTCTGACATATTCGTCTCCGATTGTCATTTCAAGCAACACGACGATTAAAGCGGCAGCAAAAGGGAATGGATTAACGGACAGTCCTGTATCAACTTTTACATATACCTTAACAAACAAGTTG
Source organism: Paenibacillus sp. J22P165 (assembly GCF_059692015.1). NCBI lineage: Bacteria > Bacillati > Bacillota > Bacilli > Caryophanales > Paenibacillaceae > Paenibacillus > Paenibacillus sp. J22P165. The sequence goes on from NZ_JCAUAP010000004.1 coordinate 499,757, forward strand.
GTAGCACCGACTTCATCTGTACCCACGGGTAACGTGCCATTCGGCAAAATGGTAACGTTAACCGGATCTGCAGGAACAACAATTCGCTATACGCTAGATGGTACGGATCCGAAAACATCAGCAAGTGGCAAAGACTATACTACACCAATCGCAATAGTTGCAAATACAAAGCTGCGCGCATATGCAATCAAAGCGGGCATGACAGATAGTGATGAATCGGTATATACCTATACGGTGACACTTGCTGAGACCGTGAAGGCTAATGCCATTTCTGGTGCCATTTTTAACGGTGGAACGATTAAGCTGACTTCGACAATTGAGGGGGCTTCCATTTATTATACGTTGGATGGCAGCGATCCTGTTTCTTCGGGAACCAAGCTGTTATATACAGCGCCGATCGTCGTAACAGCAGCAACAACAGTTAAAACTTACGCAGAATTGAACGGTACTATCGGCACTGCTGTTGCACAATATGATTATACGATTTACACGCCAACGTCATCTGTGACGAACTTGCCTGATAGTTACTATAACAGAGACGGGCTTGAAAACATGCCACATTTGAATTATGAAGCCATGAAAGTGGCGAACGTCAAAGATTTTGGAGCAGTTGGGGACGGCAATGCTAGTGATGCCGAGGCTTTTGAAAAGGCGATTAATGCCTTGAATTCTGTCGATGGAGGCGTAGTCTTCGTTCCAAAAGGATTTTACTACTTCCCGTTTGACTTGACCGATCCATTGAATCGCTGGGCATGGAAGCGGAATTATAACAATGTTCATTTTATCGGTGAAGGTGACGAATCGGTTATTCGCTTCAAGCTTCCAGGAATACCAACATTGCCTGCCGGAAGAACATGGACGAATAGAAATGGTGTATTCTCAGGCTTTGCTTACGGTTGGCGAATTGATGGCAAGGATATCTCTTATAAGGATTTGGCCTTCTCCTGGTACCCACGATATGACGCGAGGGGCGGAGCAGGTGGCTATTCGGTTGCAACATCAGGCGAGAACATTCAAATGAATCGCGTATCAATTGATCAAGGGAATATCGGAGCTGTATTTTGGCAAAATACGAAAAATGTGTACGTCGTCGACACGCAAGTTCGTAATACAGCAGCAGACAGTATTCACTTTGCTAACGTTGCCGATGTAGTGGCAGCCTACAACCTTGTCGATGGGGCCAATGACGACTCCATTGCTAGTATTGATGACAAAGAATATAAAGTCGCAGATAATCATCAATATTTGCATAACACAATCTTAAACAGTTATTGGGGACGGGGAATTACCGTCACGGGAACGAATAGTCGTGTAGAAGACAACTGGCTTGAAAACATTAAGTCATCCGGTGTTTATACAAACAATGGCGGTCAGAGCAGTGTGTCCGGTAACGGTCATGATACGGAGCATTTATTAATTAAGAATAATACGATCGTTCGCTCCGGGCTCATGGGTTTGAATGATAATCAAAAAGGTGCAATTGCATTTAACCAGTATAAAGATGATCTAACCGTTGAAAATAACCATGTTTACGGTGGGCAACCGCATGGGATATATTTCAATCCGTGGGGACCTGCATCCACAATCAGCAACGTTCGTATTAAAAATAACGAAATTGCAGCTATTGCTGGAAGTTCTATGGTATTTAATTCTAATATCAAAGTGAATAACATTGATATTACGAATAATGACATGTTCGGCAATGAATTACGTTTAACTCCCGTTGATCCTAGCATTAATTTTAATGCTGCCGTCTTGTCAGGAAACGTAAATTTGTCAAATAATAAGGTTTCAGGGACGGTCTCCAACACGACATATGCATACGGATTCCCAAAAGTTACGACCCAGCCTGTGTATACGGATCCTTATGCAGCCATTGCTGCAGAGCCTTCTGAGATAGCTTGGGCAGGAGCTCCAGTCGTCACAACTGCTGCAAATGAAATCAACGTCAAGAATTATGGCGCAAAAGGCGACGGATCAACGAGTGATACGCAAGCTTTTTATGATGCCTTAGATGCGATTCCAACTACTGGCGGCACACTTCGCATTCCAGCAGGGACCTATGTATTACCTCCAATTCCAGGCAAAGATTCACGTCCATATAGTCAAATCAAGCATCATCTGCTGCTTGAAGGTCGTGACAATGTCCACATTGTAGGGGATGGAGATAGCTCCGTACTGCGCTTTACAAGCGCGGATCATTTTGGCATTCGTCTTCTGAATGCAACCAATTCATCCATACGCAACGTGAAGCTGGAGCTTGCGAATAAGCCGTTTTTACGCCATAATCGTTCGTTGCTTGATATTACTGGCAGCAAAGGCATCGTAACGGAGCATGTGACAGTGGCGAATTCAGGTGGTTCTGGTATACAAGTGGATGCATCCACAGGCGTATCTATTCAAGCATGTACCGTAATCGACTCCAATATGAGTGGTATCCTGCTTGTGGCTTCCAGACAAGTATATGTGGAAAATTCTACGCTGAAAGGCAATCGTGACCATGCCATCTTCGTGAATAAGCAAGGCAGCCTTGCGCGTCAATCCGAGTACATTCGGCTTGCAGGTAACGTAATAGATGGTGAAGGGAATTCAGAACAAAGCGGTATCGCGTTTGCTTCCGGCGACAACATATTAGCTACCGGCAATACAATTAAGAACACGCACATGGCTGGAGTCTTGTTCTATTACACAAGTGAAGTATATCCGACAGATCAGATTACAGTAACGGGCAATACACTGATTAATACGAATACGGGGACAAATACGCTTACTTACGGCGCGATAAGTTCGATGATGTCCAAAGGCGGAAATTTCACTATTACTGAAAATACAATTCAATCCACACCGTATTCGGGTATCTGGGTAAAAGACAGCACGCTCAAAACGCTAAAGTTAACAGCCAATTCATTTACCGATACCGCAACAAAAGGCGGGGCGGTTATTGACATCGCTAGCGATCAATTAATGAATATTCAACAGTATACAGCGAATACAGATCAAATTGCAGTTCAGACGAAACCTGAACGGATTTCTAACGGCTCTGGTTGGGCAATCGCAGTTACGATTCAAAACTTAATGACACTACAACCAAGCTCTGGAGGTACTGTCAGTGTAACAAGTCCAATGGAATGGGCAGCTGCCCTTGCTCCTGTCACTTTTGGCGAGATCGCTCCTAGTCAATCTAAAACAGTACTGATTCCAATTCCAGCACCACTTCCAGCCAACATTGGAGCTGTACCTTTTTCATTGAAGATTGATCAAATGGGCACTATCACCAATCTCACCAAAAGCGTGAATTTCTATGCTTCCTCTGAGGCGCAAATGCCGCCAGTCATCGATGGGACTGCGTCAGAATGGATAGACACGAATAGTGCAATTCTGAATCAGGCTAGCCAGGTTAAATTCACTGCATCGGATTGGGCAGGTGCTGACGATTTGAGTGCAACGGGATACGTGAAGCATGATACAACGAACCTGTACTTCTCAGTAGTCGTCAAAGATAACGTACACACTCAAACGAATACGGGCTCCGATATTTGGCGAGGAGATAGTTTGCAACTGGCGATTGATGCGGGTAGAGCTACATCTAGTGGGCAGTCTGGCTATTCGAGCGAGCTTACATTTGCACTAACAGCGGATAATCAGCCCGCAAAGTGGAGAACAACAGCTCCAAATGGCAAAGCAACAGGTAATCAGTTTAGCAGCGAGTTAGCTGTAAAACGGGATGAGACGAGTAAAACGACAACCTATGAGCTCGCACTACCTTGGACTGAAATCTTACCAGATGCACTAAAAAATGTACCAGAACGTATTGGCTTCTCATTCTTACTAAATGATGATGATGGCGCAGGAAGACGTGGATGGATTGAATATATGAGTGGTATCGGATCGAGCAAAAATCCAAGCTTATATGGAGATCTATTACTTGTTCAAACACCAACTAACATTGCTGCAACAAGTGTCAAGTTAGATAAGGGGACAGTACAGTTTGATTTGGTTAATCCACAAACAACACAAAAACTGACAGCTACTGTGCTTCCAGATAACGCAACCAATAAAGCTGTGATATGGACCTCAAGCAATACCGCAGTAGCAACCGTTGCTGCAGACGGAACTGTGACTGCACATGCTGTAGGTAACGCTGTCATCACAGTAACAACAGTAGATGGTGGTTTTACTGCAACGAGTCAGGTGACAGTAGGGAACTCGACTACTACAAATTCGTCATCCCCGATTGGTGGATCAGTCGCAAATCAAGAAGGAAAGGTTGAACTTACTGACGCAGGTATTGTGATTTCGCTGGATGCGGGTAGTAAGGTTATTGAGTCCAAAGACGGGAACAAATTGACGAGCATGCACGTCAATGACGATTTAATGGCTAAAGCACTTGACGCAATCGAGAATAACGGTAAAGGAAATAAAACGATAGTAATCCAAGAAAATGAAAGTAGCGGATTACAACTCGAAATTAGCGGAAAGGCAGCAGCGGCATTAGAAAAAGAGAAAGATGCCATTCTAACGCTAATCGTTGGCAAACAAACAATGAATGTGCCAGCAAGTCTTTTAGACTTTGAACAATTAGCAAAAGAGTGGCAAGTAAAACAGGAAGATCTGAGAGTGAAGTTTGTTGTAAAGCCAGCCTCACAAGATGACAAGAAGAAAGTGAGCTCGCTCTCTGCGGCAACAGGAGTCTCGCTTGCCACTGAAGTTATCAACTTCGGAATTCTCGTAGAAGCGGGAAATCGTCAACAAGAAATTCATAGTTATGGAAGTACCTATTTGACACAAACTATGACATTCCCAGCTATTCCGAATGCCAACAAGGTTACAGGCGTTATGATTGATCATATAACTGGTGAGATGGTATTCGTGCCTGCGACATTCACCGTAGTGAATGGTCAAACAGTAGCTACCTTGCGTAGTAACGGGAGCGGAATCTTTACCATTGTTCAATCCGATAAAAACTTTAAGGATATGAAGGGACATTGGGCGGAAGATGACGTCCATACATTGGCTTCGAAACTACTTGTCAAAGGAATGACATCGGATGGGTTTGATCCAGAAGCAGCTGTGACAAGGGCGCAATTCGCGGTCATGCTGTCACGCTCACTCGGATTAGCACAACAAAATAGTGCTACGCAAGAGTTTAAAGATGTCCACGAATCAGACTGGTTCAGTAGACAACTAAATGCTGCCTTACAAGCAGGGTTGATCGATGGTTATGACGACAGAACGATGAGACCGAATGAAACGATCACTCGTGAACAGATGGCTGTCATGATTGCCAGAGCGTTACAATTTACAAAAAGCGATATTCAACTTGCAAATGGGCAGAAACGTCAACTAGCATCAGGCTTTGCAGATCACGCATTAATTGAAGAGTGGGCGAAAGATGCTATTAACAAATGTTTAGAAACTGGCCTTATGCAGGGAGTATCAGAAAGCAGCTTTGGCGCAGATGCAAATGCTACTCGTGCACAAGCGGCAGTTACATTAGGCAGACTACTTAAATACGCGAAATTTATTAACTAATTACAGAAGAAGACAGGCTGAATAACTTAGCCTGTCTTTTCTAGCCGTTTCTAATTAAGCTCACCAAGAAGGAGGGAAAGAAATTGAAAACGGATGTGCTGCTGTCAGAAGCAAGTTTTTTCAAGCGCTCCACTCGTTATTCAAAGAAAATGATGGAATGGGTGGATACCAATTATCATCATAAGTGTGTATTGGAACGACTAGCGGCCGTACTTTACCTATCGCCATCTCATATTTCACATCTCTTTCATCAAGAAACAGGAGGGACACTATCGGAGTATCTAACCACAAGAAGAATGCACGAAGCAAGTAAGTTACTGAAATCCACCTCCTTGCCCATTCAAGAAATTAGTAAACAAATCGGATATAACAGCGCGTCCTATTTCACTCGCGTATTTAAACGCCATAAGGGTATTACCCCCTATCATTACCGACAATCAAATTCCTAGTATTTGGTAAAACTAACCCAATCCCCATATCGAAGAGAACCTTGGAAAACCATTTCAATATATTCCTAACCCCTACAAACCGCTCGCGAACCACACCTGAGCTACACACGAACTACACACGAACTACAACCGAGCTACACAGTACCTGCACGCGAACTACACAGGAACTGAACACGGACTACACCCGAGCTACATTGGAACTGAACACGGACTACACTCGAGCTACACAGGATCTGCACACCACGGACTACACCCGAGCTACATACGAACCACCCAACGAACCATCCCACTCGAACCGGGGACTAGAAATTTAATGGGAATTAATTGAAACGGCTCTAGCTTGCCAGGAGGTAAGTATGTCAAAAAAACAATTTTCTGAGGTATCTACAAATAAAGAAATGAGTAGAGTCGTTAGGTAATTTAACACATACCGCTAACAGCGTGCGCGCTTCCTGAGCGCGCGTTGTGTCTACTGGATTTGAACGAGTTCTTCGCATCCTACTCCTCAATTATTAACCAGATTTGTAGATATCTCAGAATGTGTTCTAATTCGAAACACCTCCCCATAATATACATTTTTTTCTTTACATGGAAACAAATGTTCATTATAATAAGAACATAAGTTCTTATTCCGAGGTGATTGTAGTAATGGATATGATTTTTGTGGACTCGTTGGACGATACTTTTCAAACAGAGGAAGATTGTGAGATGATTTTAATGAAAAATCGCTGGGCGAATGGGTTCAATTGTCCGCGATGCGATCATGATTCTTTTTATAAAGTAAAAACACGCAGCTTACTAGAATGCAAGGAGTGCCGCACACAAGTATCTATTACAGCTGGTACTGTTATGCATAAATCCAAGTTATCTTTATTAATCTGGTTCAAAGCCATTCGTTTATTAATTCAAGATGAGGCTACTTATTCGATTCCATCATTTGCCGTTTTACTTGGTGTGAATTATCGAACTGCTAAGTTGATGATAGAAAAAATACAATTAGCTTTATATAAGCAATACGCACGTATGGGGAATAAGAAGTTAGAGAAACATAGGGAAGTTAACATAGAAGAAGACGTAGCGCAGTCCTGCAGTGAAAATGAAAGCACCAAGCTTGCCCAACCCAAAGGGAATACAAGTGTTTTGGCTGCTTATTTATTTAAGAGCCGAAGAAATATCAGATACGAAGAACAAGATATGTTTAGAAAATGGATGAGTGCGTTCTTTTCGGTGCGTTTATATCCACATTTTTTACGATATTTCCAATTATAAAAACCCTACCACGACTAGCATGATAGGGGAAAGTTTATGTTGGAATTTTGGACTGTTCACGGAAGGCGCTGGGTGTTTGGCCCGTGGATCTGCGAAATAACCTGGTAAAATATTTGTAATCTGGAATGCCAACGCGCTCGGATATTTCCTGTACTTGAAGTGTTGTTTCCTTCAGTAGCTTTTTAGCAGCTTGCATGCGATAGTGTGTGACGTAATCAGAGAAGTTACTGCCTGTTTGGGCTTTAAATAAATGACTAAAGTAGTTTGGACTTATTTGATGATGCTGGCACACATCAGTGACGCTGATCGGTTTGTGGAAGTGAGTATTGATATAATCAAGCGCATCCTGAATTTCAATGCGATAGTGATGATCCTTACTGGATAACACTTGAACGGTTCGTTTCCAGTGCATTAATCGAAGTAAGTAGGCTTCAACATCCTGGAGGACTTCAACTAGCTCAAGGGAATCGATAAGCGCCGTTGCACCTAACGGGTCATTCACTGTCCAATACTTGCTGAGCTCTTCAAGCCAGCTAATCAGCTGTGCGGGCTGAACATGCTGCTCTTGAATTTTACTGATGACTTCCTCATAGAGACTTCTTCGCAGACTGCTGTCATCTAGGAACGGGTTAATACTTTGCAAACTATTGTTTAAAGTTTGTTTCTGGGCTTCACCTAATGTGTGATAGGGTACGAAATGGGAATACGTGTACACCATGCCTAAATTATTGTAGAAGCGCTGTGAAGTAGCGCTAATAGCTTCATTAACTGCTTCTTTCAAGCGTGTAGGGAGTTGACCATGATCCAAAGAAATTCTCTTTGCCTTACTGAAACCACTAGTCACGGTAAAGGGCAAATAAAGCTTGATAAATTCATTTATTCTTTGAAACAAGGCATAGACTTGCGACTCCGCTTGCTCCATTTGATAGGCTGAATCCCAATGAAGCCATAAACAAAGTGAGTTCTCTTCTGTCCAAGGGAATAGATTGCCATTGTAGTGGGTTGAACTAACCTCTTCGATCATCTGCATCAATACATACTTGAATAAGGAAATATCGCGAGAATGAAAGGTTTGTTTCAGTTCAGGAAATTTATCAATTTCCAGGTAGGCAATCGTAAATCCATAAGATAACGGATGAAGCTCAAGCATGGTGAATTCCTTATATAGGGATTCTGGCGTAGCATACATCTGGTCCATCACATTCATGATGAATTGTTTGCGAAGCAGAGGTTTACTTTGCTGGAAGCGATGACGTTCTTGTATTTTTTCTAGTAATAATTCGCGGTCTAATTCAATCTCTTTTCGAGCGCGTTCAAGCAGGTCGAGGAGCTCGCGATGACCGGAAGTAATTTTTAAGAGATAGCCAATCGCTCCAAGTTGAACTGCTTTGCGAGCGAAATCGAATTCTTGATAGTTGGACAAGATGATGACTTTTACACGTGGCATTAAGGTTTTCAAGTGTTCAGTCAACTGCAGTCCGTCCATCCTAGGCATGACGATGTCGGTAATGACGATGTCGGGATTAAGCTGTTTGCACAGTTCTAGGGCCTCTTCGCCATCTTCTGCTTCCCCCACGATTTCAAATCCGTTCTCAGCGAGCGGAAATCCGATACGGAACCTTTCCCGTACTAAGTCTTCATCATCCACGATAATGCAACGTATATTTTCGCTTATAATCACATTCGATTTCATAAGCTGTCATCTCCTTTCATAGCTGGCATGAGAAGTTCAACCCGAGTGCCTAATCCTTCCTGACTCGAAATACTTAATCCATATTCCTTCCCATAGTGAAGCTGGTAACGCTCATGTACGTTTCGTAAACCAATTGAATTAAATCCACTTGGCCTAGCAGGCGAAGGGGCTCCTAAGTTATCAATTAGCAGCTGCGCGAGCCGCTCTGTGGGTATCCCTGTACCGTTGTCTTCCACAAATAATAGTATTGTGGTTTTGCCATTCGTGAAGCCGCCTCCGATGGTTATGATGCCTTCGCCTTTTTTCTTACCTTTGATACCATGGAATATCGCATTTTCGACGATTGGTTGCAAGGAGAGCTTCAGCATTTTGTAGGATAGTAATTCATCATCAAAGGAATAGTGTACCTCAAACTTATGTTGGTAACGTATTTGCTGGAGATAGACATATTGTTCAAGACCTTCTAGTTCCGCGCTTAACTCTGTAAATTCAAGCCCATGATCCATTGTATATTGAAACAACCGTACGAGCGCATTCAAAACTTTGGGAATCTCATCTGTGCGATTCAGGTCGACAAGTGCGTTAATCGAGTTTAGTGTATTGTATAGAAAATGCGGATTAATTTGCGATCGCAGTGCTTTGAGTTCAAATTTCTTTTTAGCTTTCTCAATGAGTACTTTTTCATCAACTAAGGTTTCAATCCGGTCGAGCATTTCATTAAAGGAGTCTGCTAAGGATAGAAATTCATCCTGACGTTTAAGACGGATACGGATATGCAGATTGCCATTTTTAATCCGATTCATCTGAATGATTAACTTTTGGATCGGTTGATTAATCGACCTCGCCAAGTAGAGAGACAGGATGAACACGATTAAGGTGAAGACACCTGCGAACCAAAGTGTATAATTTTTAAACTTTTCCACTTCACCCAAGAAACGATCTTTATTAACGAAGTGCAGCAATTTCAATTTGAACAAATCCGGTGTACTGATCCGTACGATATATTCATCATTATGGATATTAACAATTTTGGTCTCATTATTTGCTGTGTAAACGAGTTCCTGTAGAGCGGGAAACAGTTCGGAGTATTCCTGCTGTTGAAAGGTGCCACGCAGCTTGATGTCACTGAGAATGGGACGAAGCTCACTATTAAACACGAGTGTAGAAATTTCCTTATCAATGTTACTGTCCATAAATAATTTGTTGATTTTCTCGGAGTTGATATCGATCGCAAGTATACCTTTGATTTCAGTTCCTTGTCTGACATTGGCTGTGACTGTACTAATGAGACCTTTGGATGGAGAGTAGTATGGCCCGATGTAGTTGATTATTTTGCTGCCTGTCTGGTTAATAATGTAATCTGAGATGTCAGCTGGAACCGTATAAGTGCCACTGGATTGAATAACATGGCCTGAAGGCTCTATAAAAAATAAACTCTGTGTCAGAGGGTATAGTGAGTAATTGTACGTTTTGAGAATATTAGCGATTTCCTTCTCCGTTAAATTGGATTGGGCAATCTCACTAGAAATTAAAGAAAGTGCTTGTTGTAAATCACTCGTTGTTCTTGCTAATTGTTCCTCGGTCCGATCTGCTAGTATTTCCATTCGCTCTAACTGACTTTGCGTTACAATTTGGAGTGTGTATCGGTAAGCGAATAAGCCTAATAGTAGTACGGCTGCAATAACGACGGTTGAATTTAGGATGAAAATTTTAAAACGAATGCGTTTAGTGGAACGCAGATAATGTTGAATGATTCCCATGTTGCACCTGTCCTGTTTCGTAATCGTTCCTATAAGTAATTGTTAAGCAAGCAAGGGTGCATGTCAATGTATTTTGGGGTGTCCATAGATTAATCCACACAGTTTGTAGAATTCTTATATACGAAGCATCTTTGAGCTAGTCTATGATCGATCCGTTTCCATAGATTTATCCACCTCGTTTATAGTAGGGTGGGATACTGCACAAGGTTTACGATTGCTACAATTAACTTGTAAACAAAATCAAACTAGTAAATAAGGGGAGTCGAACACATTGAACAAAAAAGTCAAAACGTCGGCATTGGCAGTTTTAGCCTTATGTACAACGATCGTGTCCGCTGGCTGTTCCAATAACGCTGCAGAACCTGCACAAAGCGTTGCTCCAGCAACAAGCAAACCTACTGCTCAGCAGCCGCCAAAAACGGTTAAAGTTGTACTGCCTTCAGCTAGAGCGGAAGATGAAGCTTTCTATAAGTCAGAAGTTAAGAAGTTTATGGACAAAAATCCAGACGTTAAAGTTGATTTGCAAATGAATCCTTCCGCACAATATAACAATGCGGTGCAATTGATGTTTGCGACAAATGAAGGGCCAGATGTATTTTTCATCGTAGGAGGAAAAGCGCAGTGGCAGCTTGCTTCCGATAATGGTTGGATTCAACCAATTGATGAATATTTGACGCCGGAATTCAAAGCGAGATACCCGCAAGGTACTTTCGACAAGGATAGCTGGTTGCGTTATAAAGACAAGGTGATTGGCGTGCCTTTGGCGGATCCGCGTTACAGTAAAGTTAGACCTTTATTCTACAATGTCGACATTTTGAAACAATACGGCATTGATACACCTCCGAAAACGTATTCCGAATTCAAGAATATGTCTGCAAAAATCACCAAAGAAGGCAAAGGACAAGTGTATGGGACTTCCATCATGGGCAAAGACCTTGGGGCTTTCTCCGCTACCATTGCAGGCTTCGCTGTATCTAACGAGGGTGGGGTTCTTCAACAAGAAGGAGATTGGCCGATTAGCCTCCTAACGGGTCAGGCAAATGCCGCTTCCATGGCTCCTGCGGTAGAGATCTTCAGAGATTTGAATGCACAGAAAGTATTGGCACCTGGTTGGGAGAACTGGGATCCAGCGCAAATGCATCAGCAATTTGCAGCAGGCAAAGTGGCGATGTTCGTTGGAGCTGCGTGGCAAGCTGCTGAAATTATAAAACTGAAACCAGATATTAAGCTTGGTATTGCTGCAGCACCAGTACCTGATACAGGACGTAAAGGCTTTAGAGATGTGCCTACACCAGCTGAGCCTAAGTTCGTAATCGGATCTGGCTCCAAGGTGAAGGATGCAGCTTGGAAAGTACTTGATTATTTCGGATCTGCTGAATTCCAAAAATCATACTTCCAGTCTTCCAAGGAAATGGTAGTTATTCCTAAGGCATATGATGGTATTGAGTTGGATAGTGTATCGAAACAAGTGTTGCAAGTGATGAACGAGACCTTACGTTTGGCACCGCATGTGAGCTTGAAAAATGTGGATATGGATAAGTTGTCCAAACCAATCGCTGACGGACTGCCAAAACCAAGAATTAAAGACCTTGGCGTGAAAGCGATTATCAATAATGAAGATGTGAAAGCTGTATTTAGTGACTATGACAAGAAAGTTAATCAACTAATTGAAGCAGAAATGAAAAAGGCTCGTGATGGCGGAAGTAAAATCACAATCGATGACCTGAAATTCTCAGATTGGGATCCAATGAAAGATTATCTTAGAAAATAAGTGATTTCGTGGGGAGATTCCCTCAAGAGTGAATAATCGCTTGAGTGGAATCTCTTTTCACCTAATGGCTCGGGAAAAGGAGTGGAAGGAATGAACGCACACCAAGAGAGGACATTACCATCCTCGACCTCAGTAATTGGAAGTAGAACATCGACATCTGCTTTATGGAGACGGATCAAGCTGCATCGCTGGCATTACTTGTTTATATTACCTATGCTGGTTTTATTTCTTATGTTTTCAATATGGCCTATTGTTGGCAGCTGGTACTACGCTTTCTTTGACTGGGACGGGACAGGAAGACCAACGAACTTTATTGGTTTCGCCAATTTTATAGAGATCTATACAGATCCAGGATTTTGGAATGCTTTCAAAGTTACCTTCTCATTTGCAATAAGTAATGTATGCATTCAATTACCGCTAGCGTTAATTGTGGCTGTAATACTTAATCACCCTGGCGTAAAAGGAAGAAATATTTACCGTTTGCTGATCTTTTTGCCAGTGATCTCGACGACAGCTGTTGTCGGTATCGTATTCGTCATTTTGTTAAATCCGCTTGGCGGGCCAATTAACGATGTGTTGTTGAAAATGGGATTGATCGATAGCCCGATTAATTTCCTCGGGTCTCAGAAACTAGCATTACCTACCTTATTGTTTATTTCGCTATGGAAAAGCTTTGGTACGCCGCTCATTTATTGGCTTGCAGGCTTACAAACCATTCCTGCAGAACTGTATGAAGCTGCGAAAATCGATGGAGCCGGCGCTGTTCAACGTTTTACACGTATTACGATTCCGTTGCTCGTGCCGATCGGTATTATCATTGTCTTGTTGACATTCATAGGCAATCTTCATCCCTTTGACTTAGTCAAAACGATGACGGAAGGCGGACCAGTCAAATCCACTGATGTCATTGATACCTATATTTATCGCTATGCGTTCGAAACAACGGAGTACTCGACTACACGTTATGGTTTCGCATCTGCTGCGGGGATCGTTTTTAGTATGGCCGTATTTCTAGTTGTACTTGTTCAAGCGGCTGTTATGAAGAAAGTAAGACCTGGTAAAGGAGGACAATCGGCATGAGAACACTACGTACGGGTAAAACATTGGCACAGACCGCCATGCATCTTCTCTTTATTGGGATTACCTTCTTGTGGAGTTATCCGTTCTTGTGGATGATTTCCTCCGCGTTCAAATCGCAAGGTGAAATGTTTCTCGGCGGCTTACGATTAATTCCAAAGGAACCGACCTTAGTGAATTTTAGTCGAGCATGGGAAAGCGCCAAGTTCTACTTATACTTTTTTAACACAGTATTCGTTACCTTGATGGTTATCTTAGTCGTACTTCTTGTTTCATCATTGGCTGGTTACGCGCTCGGTCGCGGTAATATGCCAGGAAAGAAGATCATTCTAGCTGCGCTTGTTGTGGCAATGTTTTTGCCGAAGGGTTTTACAATTATTCCGTTATTTGAGCTGATTGTAAAATTAGGCTTTAACAACAGTCTCATGGGCGTTGTATTAGCCGAAGCGGGACCCTCCAATGTGGTTTCTATTCTGCTGTTCATGGGCTTTTTCGCTTCGATTCCCAAAGAGGTTGAAGAGTCTGGTGTCATGGACGGTGCGAGTCAACCTCGTATCTTCTTCAATATTATGCTGCCTTTAACTAAGCCTATCATAGCGACGGTTAGCATTTTCACCTTTATTGCTGCATGGAATGCTTTCTTAGTGCCATTGATCTTTACCTTAGGTAAACCAGAGCTTCGAACGCTTGGGGTTGGAATGTATAACTTCTTTGGTACGAACACAGTGGATTGGACGGGAATTGCAGCGGGGGCATGTATGTCCTTGATTCCAATTATCATCGTTTTCTTATTCCTACAAAGATACTTTATTGAGGGAATTGCGGGTTCGATCAAAGGATAACGGCTAGATATAGGTAGCAAATGAGATGGGAGAGATTACTGACATGTTTTATACGATAGAAAAGCTAGATAAACGAATTGCCGAGCTCTCAGAATATCGTTATAGAGATGCTATTGCCATTCGTTCTCTGCAATGTGCATGGGATGAGGAGGGGAATATTGGAGAACGACCTCCAACTGCATTTGAACAACAAGCGCTGCAGTTAGGTGACTCATGGGAAGGCAATGATACGTACCTTTGGCTCCGTACGGAGATAAAAGCTCCTGAAGCTTGGCAGGGAAGAAAAATTGTCGGCCGTTTCGACTTTGGTACCTCCGGTCCCAATCATATATCGGGATTTGAATCGCTGCTCTATGTAAATGGCGTACCTTATCAAGGCGTGGATACGAACCATCAAGAGGTGTTGCTGCCGCAAGCTTGCACGATGGAGACGCACACACTCGTTTTCCGCTTGTGGTCAGGTTTGAAGGGCTACGGCAGCTGGGGTCCACGGAATAAAGCAGAGCATAAAATTCTCAAGGCAGAGTTGACGTGGCTGGATGAAACCGCAGATGATGTATTCTTTACAGCAAAAGCGGCGTTGGAAACGATTAAACGTCTTCCTGAAAACAGTGCAGACAAGCAAACGCTGCTTGCAGCGGTGAATAAAGCATTTTTGCAAATCAACTGGGCAGAACCTGGGTCTCCAGCGTTCTATGAGAGCGTTGCAGCTGCGAGTGCTGTTCTTCGTAGTGAGCTTGATTCGCTAGACAAGAACTCTGCGATTACCGTTCATTGTGTAGGGCATACGCATATTGACGTAGCCTGGTTGTGGCAATTGAAACATACGCGTGAGAAATGCGCGCGTTCCTTCTCAACCGTGCTCCGATTGATGGAGCAGTATCCGGAGTACTTGTTTTTACAAACGCAGCCGCAACTGTACGAATATATGAAAGAAGATTATCCAGAAATTTATGAACAAATTCGCACCCGAGTCCAAGAAGGAAGATGGGAAGCGGACGGTGCGATGTGGTTGGAGCCGGATTGCAATCTGACTTCAGGTGAATCCTTGGTTAGACAAATCTTGTACGGAACGCGATTCCTTCGTGAGGAATTTGGCGTGGAATGCAGCTACTTGTGGTTGCCCGACGTATTCGGTTACAGCTGGGCGTTACCGCAAATCCTGCAAAAATCAGGCATTCATACATTCATGACAACAAAAATCAGCTGGAATCAATACAATCGCATGCCGCATGACACTTTTATGTGGCGGGGGATTGATGGTACAGAGATTTTGACCCATTTTATTACAACACCAGAACCTAATAATACGATTTACACATATAACGGTATGGTTACCCCAGAAACGGTACAGGGTATTTGGGATAATTATAAGGATAAGGCGCTCAACAAGGATTTGCTGCTTTGTTATGGGTATGGAGACGGCGGCGGTGGTGTAACTCGCGAGATGTTGGAAATGCGCAGACGTTTGGATGTGCTGCCTGGCTTACCGAATGTGAAGACGAGTCGGGCTGATGATTACTTCGCAGGACTTCAGGAGCGGGTCGCACAAAGTGACGAATATGTCCATACGTGGGATGGCGAGCTATATTTGGAGTATCATCGCGGGACGTACACAAGCCAAGCACGCAATAAGCTTTTGAATCGTAAAGCGGAGCTTCTATTGAGAGAAAGTGAATTTACTTTCGTTCTAGAAGGACTACTAAAAGAAAATTGGTCCAAGTATCCAAGGGAGGAACTGTTAAAGATTTGGAAAACAGTTCTGCGAAATCAGTTTCATGATATTTTGCCAGGAACGTCGATTCGTGAGGTGTATACAGATAGTTGGAAAGAATACGAAGAAGCGGATCACTCCCTTGTTCGTTTGTGGAAGCAAGCATTGGCAGAGCTTACTCGGATTGAGGAGTCCCAAGCAAGCACGTATACCATCTATAACTCAGCATCATGGGATCGCGGGGAATCCGTGTACATCCCTGAAGCTAATTCAAATGGGACATGGCTAGGTACCAATGGGTCTGAACTGCTGGCTCAGCGCAGCGGAGATGGCTGGATCGTTCAAACGAACAGCGTGCCTGCGATGGGGATGACGGAGATTCATTTTCAGGCAGGAGAAAATAAAAGTGAACCTGCACATGAGTTTGGCTTCCAAGCTAATAGCCTAACTACACCGTTCTATGATTTGGAGTGGAATACATACGGTCAACTGACTCGTATCTATGACAAAGAGAATGATCGAGAAGTGCTTAAAGCTGGTGAATACGGGAACGTTTTGCAGGTGTTTGAGAATAAGCCGCTGCGTGATGACGCATGGGGAATCGACATCTATTACGGGGAAAAGAAACGCGAAGTGACGGAGTTAGTTTCCGTCGAACTGAAGGAAGTTGGCCCCGTTAGGGCAGTTGTTCGTTTTGCATGGACATTCGGCCAATCACAGATCACCCAAGAGCTAATTGTCTATACACATAGCCGTCGAATTGATTTCCAAACGAATGCGAATTGGCATGAACGTGAGCAAATGTTGAAGGTCGCTTTCCCAGTGAGCATTCGCTCGACGGAAGCAACGTATGATATTCAGTACGGCAATGTGAAGCGTCCGACGCACTGGAACACAAGTTGGGATTACGCGCGATTTGAAACGGTTGGCCAACAATGGGCAGACTTATCTGAACATGGTTATGGGGTCAGTTTGTTGAATGATTGCAAATATGGCTACGATATCAAAAATCACGTCATGCGCTTATCACTCATTAATTCCCCGGTATTTCCGGATTCAGAGGCAGACCGCGGTGAGCATCAATTCACTTATGCGCTATTGCCACATGCTGGTGACTGGAGAGAGGGAGAGACTGTGCGTGAAGCATGGTCTTTAAATAGTCCACAAACGGTTGCGGTTGGCGGAACTTCGCACGCTGGCTTGTCGTTATTTACGCTTTCTTCGCCACATGCCTTCATTGATACTGTGAAAAAGGCCGAAGATGAGAACGCAGTTATCCTGCGCATTCATGAATTCGCCGGGGCTAGGGGCCAACTAGAGATCACGAGCAGTTTGCCAATACGCGGATGGGCAAAGTGCGATCTCATGGAACGTATTGAAACCGATAAGCAAGACAGCAGCATCATCAGCTGCACGATGAATCCATATGAAATTAAGACGTTTGTGGTGTATTTTTAAATCGGAGACGAAAAGAGTGAATGGCATGCAAGGTGCTAATGAGAAGTTGAGTAGCAGGCCGCATAAACTTGCTTCCAACCGAGTATGGCGAACGTATCATGGTGGAAAAATGCTGGAAGCCTGGCAAGGTGAAGAGCATCCCAAAGACAATGCCATGCCTGAAGAGTGGATTGCTTCTGTGGTACGAGCTCGCAATGTTGGTAGAGAGCATATCGTTGAGGGCCTAAGCAAGGTTCTGACGGAAGGTGATGAAGAAGTTACGTTGCAAGATTTGATAGCAGCGGATCCGGTAGGTTTTCTTGGTGGGCGTCATCATGAGCAATATGGCACCGAGACAGGTGTACTAGTCAAGGCATTGGATGCGGCTGAACGATTGACGATTCAGGTCCATCCGAATCGTGTCATGGCACAGGAGATCTTTCAGTCACAATTTGGCAAGACAGAAGCCTGGTATATCCTTGGAGGCAGGGAAATAGAGGGACAGCCCCCCTATATTCTATATGGGTTTAAGCCAGGCATGACACGCGACATCTGGGAGAAATTGTTCTGGGATCAAGATATTGAAGGAATGATTCAAGCCTTACACAAAATTGAGGTGCAGCCGGGTCAGGTGTTTCTAGTAGAAGGCGGGATGCCGCATGCTATTGGCTCGGGTTGCTTTCTAATTGAAATACAAGAGCCAACGGACTATACGATTCGCATAGAAAGAACAACACCAACCGGTCGTGTGATTCCTGACGCAATGTGTCACCAAGGTGCGGGCTTTGACCGCATGTTCGATTGCTTCCATTACGAAACTTACAGCTTAGAAGAGATTACGTCCCGGTATCGTTTGCAGCCGAAGCTTATACAGAAGACGGAGAGCTTCGAGAAATATGCGCTCCTCTCTTATGATGATACACCGTACTTTGGATTGGAATCGATCGATATTAAGAAACGATATGCCTTGCATCAGCATGGCGAGTTTTCCGTATTAGTTGTTGCAGAAGGTACAGGAACGCTCTCTTGGGAAAATGGCCGTTTATGCGTTAAGCGAGGGGATCAAATATTTTTACCTGCAGGTTTGGATGCGCTTGTATGCGAAAGTGAACATGCGAACGAGCCGCTGCATCTATTGCGATGCTTACCGCCACGCACCTAAGCAAACCTCCTCGTCATTCACAAAATACGGAGAATATGATACTATTGTTCGTACAAAGGACATACGAGGTGCACGATGCAACAATTAAATCGGGATTTACCCATTCCGTTATATTATCAAATTTTTCAAATGCTCGAGGCCGAAATTCTGGATGGGACAAGGAAATCAGGTGATTACTATTCCACAGAATTGGAGCTTCAGGAACGCTTTCAGGTCAGCAGGGCGACCATTCGGAATGCACTCACCATGCTTGAGAACAGTGGTCATATTAACCGGATTACAGGCAAAGGGATTTTCCTTGCTCCAGAGAAGCTGAAAGTAGATTTACCGAATCTGCTTAGCTTTAGTGAAGAAATGAAGAGACGAGGCATGACGCCAGGTTCGCATCTTCTTGCTGTTGCCCGTATGGATCCTCCGAAGGCAGTCGCTACAGCGTTAGCTTTAGGTCAAGAGGAGCAGGTTGTACTGGTGAATCGTATCCGTACAGGGAATCAGACGCCTATTGTATTTTCACAAGCCTATCTGCCAATGTCGCTTGGTATGAGCCAAGCATTGGATTATTCAGGATCTCTATATGAATTAATTCAGCAACAGACGGGTCGAAGTGTGAGCGAAGCCCATCATGTTATCGAAGGTGCTGTGTTGGAAGGAGAGTCTGCGGAGCATCTTGGACTCGATGCAGGATTCCCGGCATTACGGTTTCATCGAACCGCATTTGATGAATCCGGCCGCCCCTTGGTTTACGAAGATGGTATCATACGAGCTGATATGTATTCGTACGAGATTCGACTAAAAAAAGGCTTTGAAAGCTAAGACAACGCAAAGTAAAAGATCGTTTGTCCAACTCGTTCTTGAGGGATAAACGATCTTTTTTCGTGGCTTTGGGTCAGCTTTAAAAATAAAGATAGACAAAAAGGGGAGACGTCGCCTAATATAATTAATATGATTGTACGTACAAACGTATTTTAATTGTACAAGGTGGCGCGAATCCAATAATTAAAATCATAAATAGAAGGGGATGCACGAACAAGTGGGTGCTAAGTTTATTACAGGCATCGCATTACCCGTAGATGGCGGCTGGAGCGCGCAATAAAATAACCAAAGGAGTGTTACCAATGACAACAATAAACAATGAGGCTTACCGTGCTTTAGAAACGAATTATATGGATGGCGTACAGAAAGTAATTCAACGTGTTGAGCAGACACAGATGGATGCGATCGATCGGGCAGCGGAGCTATGTTTTCAAAGCATTCATAAGGATGGCTTGGTTCACTTATTCGGCAGTGGTCATTCACGGATGGCTGTAGAAGAAATGTATCCTCGTTACGGAAGCTTCCCTGGGTTCCATCCCATGGTGGAGCTGTCGCTGACGAATCATCATGCGGTGGTGGGCAGCAATGGTCAGCGTCAGGCGATGTTTTTGGA
This sequence comes from Paenibacillus sp. J22P165, assembly GCF_059692015.1. NCBI lineage: Bacteria > Bacillati > Bacillota > Bacilli > Caryophanales > Paenibacillaceae > Paenibacillus > Paenibacillus sp. J22P165. Next base: position 519,889 of record NZ_JCAUAP010000004.1, read on the forward strand.
AAATGTAGAAGGTTTTGGACGTGTAATTGCCGATAATTTTCATTATGGCCCGCATGACAGCATCATTTTATTCTCCCATAGTGGTGCCGGTAGTGTTGTCATCGATATCGCGTTAGCCATGAAAGAGCGGCAGATTCCTATTGTCGCGGTGACTTCCGTGGGACATAGTCAACTTAGTAAATCCAAGCATAGCACGGGCTGCAGGTTATTTGAGCTTGCGGATATTGTAATTGATAACGGCGCAGTTCCAGGTGATGCAATGGTCAAAATAGAAGGGCTCCATACGCCGGTTGGCCCTGGTTCGACGATTGGCAACACGATTATCGTAAATTTGATTAAATGTAAAGTTGCTCAAAAGCTTACAGATGCAGGCAAGCCTCCGAAAGTTATCACGAGTGCCATTTTCGTAGGTGATGAAGCTTCCAAGGAGTTGTTTAACGCTTCCTACGATGAGTACTGGCGGACGACAAGATCGATCTAATGAAGGAAGGTGGTTTAGCAGTAAGCGCGAATCAGAAAAGTGTTGATGTTCTTGTGCTCGCAGAATGACAAGGTTGATTATGTAAGGGAGGTTTTTTTGCCGGGAAAAATCCTTCCATGAATTGATCACGTTCTTCCCCGAAATTATCATAGACAGTGCAAAAAGCGAGGGCTAAGATGGTATCATAGAGGATAATTGGCAGTAGGTTGTCTGACAAGGGGGAACCGGCGATGTATAAAATTCTGGTTGTGGATGATGAACCGACAGTGAGTTCGGGAATTAAAAGTTATTTGATGAGATCAGAACTAAGCATAGAACATGTGGAAACAGCCTTAAATGGCTTTGAGGCTTTGGATTGTTTACGCATGGACATGTACGATCTCGTTTTGACAGATATTCAGATGGGGATGATGAACGGGATTGAACTGATGGAGGCGATTCTTTTGGAACAGCCACATCTACCGGTTATCGTTATTTCGGCCCATGAGAAGTTTGATTTTGCCAAGAGAGCACTCAGGTTAGGTGCCAAGGATTATTTAATCAAGCCTGTTGAGCTGGACGAACTGATGCGAGTCGTGAGCAAAGCGCTCCAAGAGAAAAAGGAAATGGGTAGACTGACGTTGCAACGTCCCGAGGCGGATACAGCGCAAGATGGTCATTTGCTCAAAAAGAGACATGAAGCGCTCATCGAATTGGTAACAGAGACTGATCTCCAGGACAAAGATTATGAAGATCTCCTCCGTGAAATCGGCAGCTCACTTAAGGAACAAGGTCATTGGTATGGCATTGCTGCTGTTCATTTGAATTTGAGCAAGGGCGGATTTAGCAATCAAGAGATCACATTAATGGACCGTAAATTATTGAAATATGCCTCTGTCAATATTTTGGAAGAGAGCTTATCTGATTGGTGTGGCGTAGCTTTTTATGGTTTTGGAAATCAGCTAGTTTGCGTGATTCAATTGGAAGCGACTGACTCCGTGGATGCCAAACTGCCGATGAATTCCCAGCTTAATCTAATCGGCCAGACGATTATTTTTAACCTTAAACAGTATTTGAATGTGGATGTGACTGTCGGGATGAGTACGCTGAGCCTCGATTTGTCAATGCTTCCGAAGTTGATGGAAGAGGCGAATGCGGCGATTGAGTGGCGCAAGCTGCACCCCGATAATCATGTGCTTTATTATGAAGATATGTCGGCTTTGGGCAACATGAGAATGATGGAGTGGGCAGATAAGGTCGAAGAGCTTGTTCTTCACATGAAGACCGTGGATGAAGTGCAACTTTCTCAGGAGCTTCAGTCCGCTGTCAAAATATTGTCCAACTTGAGCACTCATTCAGAAGGATTGTTCCACAGCTGCTTTGGATTATTAGTGTACCGATTATATGGATTGCTATTTGATAATGGCCAAGAATCGAGCAGTAATTTCCGGCAATTTGATCCGGATGTTTATTTTAGAGGCATGGAAATTAGTCGAAAGGTAGCCTCTTTACAGGCGTATGTGCAAGGGCTTTCAGAAGTCATTCAGGCTTGTATTAGCGAGCGAGATCAGACGGTTGTGTCCCGCATATCCGCTTACATTTACAATCATTATGGCAATCACGAGCTTAAGATTCAGGATATTGCGGGAGAAGTTCATTTCAGCGCGGCATATGTCAGTTATTTATTCAAAAGAGAAACCAACAAAAACGTCTGGGACTTCGTGTCCGAAGTTCGGATCGAAGAAGCGAAGCGTTTACTTGCCGTTACAGATTTGAAGCGATATGAAATCTCGTATCAAGTGGGGTATCAGTCGCCTGAGCATTTCAGCCGAATGTTCAAGCGCTTCATCGGCATCTCCCCGGCTGATTATCGCAAAGAGATCAGGGGGAATTAAACTGAGGCTCCAATATAAGGTGATTGTTGCATTCTGTTTGTTTATCATCGGGCCATTTCTAATTGTCGGATGGATCTCCTTCTCACGAACCTCAGCTACGATTAAAGATGAGGTCGGGAAGACGATGCTTCAACTAGTCAAACAGAACCATGCTACGATAGAGAACACGCTATCTTCGGTCCGAGATAAGACGGTGACTTTTCTGGACAATCATTTTTTCAGCAATCAAAAGCAATTTGCATTCTGGACTCATATTCAGACGATCAATGCACTGAGTGAAGCGGATACGATTCTGGAGCGCTGGTCTTCGGATGGCACCGAATATGCGATTTATATGGAGAATAAAGGGAATCAACCGTTTCCGGTCAATGCTTTATATAAAAAGCAAGGACTGATCTATCTGGATAGCAGCAGTGCTTACCCGGAGTGGGCCTTACAGACACAAGCGGAAAAAGGCGCTGGAAGCCTTCGATTAGCTAAGTCAAGTTCAGGGCAGCCAACAGTGACGTTTACGAGAAGTATTTTGCACCCAGAAAAGTATGATGAATCGATAGGTTTTCTGGCCGTCTCCAAGTTGGAGGTGTTGTTAACCAAAAATCTCGTCTCAGTCCAACTGCCAGATCATGCTGGTGTATATCTCTTCGATAACCGCGATGAATTGCTGCTGAAAGTTGGTTCAGCTAACATGGAGCTGTCGGAATTACCAGAATCGATTCGTAACAAATCGTCAGGCTACTATTATTCAGAATCGAACAATCATAAGGATCTCTATGCGGTTTCGTATGAGTTTAACTTCCATACTAGACTCATCTATAAGATTCCTTTGGATTCCATTATGGGAAAACAAACGAGCTTTCAGCAGTTAATTATGGTGATGCTTGCGATTTATCTGATTCTCGTATTGCTGTTCGTCTTGTATTTACTGCGAAATATCATTAAACCTTTAGCACGTTTAGTAACTTTTACACGTGTGTATGAGTTAGGTAGACCCTTTGACTTCGGGAATTCATCCTCACGCTCTCGAACGGATGAATTTGGCGTTCTGTATACGGCATTTATTCGTATGACAGGCAGGCTGAATGAATCGATTGAAGAGAATTATGGGATGAAAATCAAACAAAAGGAACAGGAACTGAACACGCTACATTCCCAGATTACGCCGCATCTGCTATATAATACGCTGGACTCGATCTATTGGTATGCGTTGGAAAGCGGCAATGAGGATGTTGGGGGCATGGTTAAGGATTTATCCAAGTTGCTCCGAATTGGGCTAAGTAAAGGGAAAAGTTTGATTCCGATTAGTGAAGAGTTGGAGCATGTTCGTGCGTATATTCGGCTTCAAATGAAGCGCTATCCTGGGAATTTCGAAGTATTCTGGGACATCGAAGATGATCTCGAAGTGTTCAAAATGCCAAAAGTGATGATTCAACCACTTGTCGAAAACGCGATTTTCCACGGAATCCAGAGTATGGATGGGGAAGGTCATCTGTGGGTTCGTATGAAACGCGAAGGAGCTGAGATTCATATCACCGTTGAGGATAATGGATTTATTCCGGTGAATATCGATAAGCTTCGGATGATAGTCAGTGGGGAAATGGATGACAAAGGCTACGGCATTCGCAATGTTCATCAACGCATTCAGCTGCATTATGGTGATACTTATGGGTTGAGCTATCGTTTGAGGGATGGTGGCGGGCTTATAGCCACAATTGTTATCCCGATTCAGACAAGTGAATAAGGGTGATTTTGATCCGGCCTCGGGCCGGATTTTTTTTGTTGAATTGAACAATTCAGCGCGAGGGAAGGATGGGGTCGACCGGCGGTGCATGCCGCCTATTCTCAGGTTGGGCAGCGTGACGGGAGTCGCAGCGTTGTGACATTACTTGCTGAGGATTCATCACGTTCTTATACAGATACATCATCGAAATAGGGAGTCGCGTATCCTATACTAAATGTAACAGAGAAAGGAGTGGACGCAGTGAGAGAGACTACCGCACCTCCACGACAGGCAGGGCAGACTCGATATCAAGCAAGGGGAATCAAGTTTATACGAAACTTCTGGCAATTTAGAACGCTGACATTGATGATCGTGCCTGCAGCCCTCGTGCTATTGCTAAATAATTATTTACCGATGTTTGGGTTATTCATTGCCTTCAAGAAAATCAATTATGTCGATGGGATTTGGGGGAGTCCTTGGATTGGATTCGATAATTTCACATTTCTATTCAATAATGGATCCCTGTGGCGAATTGTACGAAATACAGTAGGCTACAGTATGACGTTTATGATAGTGAATTTGATTTTATCCGTGGGTATTGCTTTGGCACTCAATGAGCTCCGGAGCCGAATAGCGGTTAAGAGTTATCAGACCTTTCTGATCATGCCTCATTTTTTATCCATGATTGTCATTAGCTATCTCGTATATGCGTTCCTGCACCCGACACATGGTTTCATGAATGCCACTGTTCTGAAATGGTTGGGGAAAGAGCCGGTATCTTGGTACATGGTGAAGGAATATTGGCCTTTCATACTCACAATAGTCAGCGCTTGGAAAGGCGTCGGTATCGGGGCCGTGATCTACATCGCAGCTATCGCCGGCATTGACAATGAGTATTACGAGGCGGCAGTCATTGACGGAGCTTCGAAGTGGAAGCAAATGATGCATATCACCTTGCCTTCCATTATGCCAATTATCATTATCATTACAATTCTGAATATGGGACATGTGTTCAATTCAGACTTCGGATTATTTTATCAAGTACCTTTGGATTCTGGTGTCTTATATCCAGCCACCGATACCGTAGATACGTATGTGTATCGTGTTTTGACGCAACTGAATGATATCGGCATGTCCTCGGCAGCAGCGATGGTACAGTCGGTTCTCGGCTTCATTATGGTATTTCTGACGAATGGAGCGGTCCGTAGAATAAATTCGGATCAAGCTTTATTCTAATTGATTGGATAGGAAGTGAAAGGGATGGTCTCCAAATCGTATCGCAGGGAAAATCGAATTTCCCCACTGGCTGAGACGATATTTAATGTCATTTTCATCTTATTAGCGCTAGCTTGCCTACTACCTGTCATTCTCGTCATCATTGTATCCGTCACACATAGTGATTCTTTGATCAATGAAGGATACAGCTTTTTCCCTTCGAAATGGTCGTTGATTGCTTATAAGACTGTATTCAAGGATTTTACGACGATGGCAAATGCGTACAAAGTTTCTATTGGGATTACCGTCGTAGGCACCCTATTAAGTGTCTTACTGATGGCTTTATACGCGTATCCCTTATCTCGTAAGGATTATCCATATCGTAACGTGTTTACATTCTTTCTATTCTTCACGATGTTATTTAATGGTGGAATCGTGAGTCGTTATATGATTTACACCCAGACGCTTCATCTAAAAGACACTTATATGGCCTTGATCCTACCGCTTTTAATTGTTCCGTTCAATGTAATTATCATGCGCACATTTTTTCAGTCAACGATTCATCCCGCATTAATCGAATCTGCGCGTATTGATGGAGCAGGTGAACTACGTATCTTCTTACGCATTGTACTTCCCTTATCACTTCCAGTGCTCGCGACGATGGCCTTATTCTCAACGATTAATTATTGGAATGATTGGTTCAATGCCTTGCTCTTCATCAATAAGGAGCATATGTATCCCATACAGTTCCTCATGTTGCGTGTGCTGAAAGATGTTCAGTATATTCGTGAAAATCTGACAATAGCCGCTCAGAATCCAGAGTTGCTTAAGAATTTACCCAATGAGTCACTGCAAATGGCTTTAGCTTTTATTGCTATGGGCCCGATCCTCATTGTCTACCCGTTCTTTCAAAAATATTTCGTCAAAGGTTTAACTGTCGGTGCCGTCAAAGGTTGATCACTGTAATACCGACTGCGATTTGCTACTCGCTTTCGTCAGTCGTTTCCTATAATATTTAATACAGGAGGGTCCACTATGAAACGTAGAAAATCAGTATTACTCGCACCTATGGCACTCGCACTTGGTTTAACAGCTGTTTTACCTGCATGTTCCAGTGACACCAAAACAACGACAGCAAGTCCGGCTGCGACAGCCGCTGCCGGTTCAGCAGCTCCAGCTAGTCCGAAAGCAGCTTTGGAGCCTTACGATGTATCTCTTCTTTATCAAGCCAAACCGATGAAGGACGATGCGCTCGTTCAGGAGGAACTGAACAAATATTTGAAAGAGAAAATTAACACTACGGTTTCCTTGCAGCCGATTGCATCTGCCGATTACAAGAAGAAAACCGAGCTGATGATGAATACTGGGGAAAAAATGGACCTCGTATTCACAGCGTCATGGCTGGACTTCTCTGCCAATGTGACAAAAGGGGCTTTCTTGGAGCTCGATGGGCTGCTTGATAAATTTGCACCAGAAACGAAGAAAATGCTTCACCCGCTATACCTAGAAGCACCACGCTACAAAGGAAAGTTGTATGCGGTTCCAACGGATAAAGAAATCACGCAAGGGAAAGCCTGGACATTCCGCAAGGATATCATTGACAAGTATCAAATTCCGATCGATAAGATCAATAAGGTAGAAGACTTGGAGCCGTATTTCGAAAAAATTAAAAAAGATAATCCGGACATCATCAATAACTATGTCGCTGGCGGAACAGCCAACGGTGCGAGCTTCATGATGTATGAATCCAAATCGAATTATCGACCGATCGGACCAACTCCTGCCAAAATGCCGACGTTCTTCTTGGATTACAAGTCAACGGATATGAAGGTCAAAACTGTATTGGATCAAGATATTGTTGATTTGAACAAAGCCGATGCAGAAACGTATCGTAAATATTATGAAAAAGGGTACACCAATGCTGATGCAGCTACGGTAACGACCAATATTGGGGAGATCCGTAAGCAAGGTAAAGTTTGGGTGCAATCTACAGTGTGGAAACCAGGTTCAGATATCGAGTTGAAGATTGCTGATAACGGCGCGTATGACTGGGTTTCCCGCGTCATTGAGGAGCCAATCGTAACAACGGATTTGGCTACAGGTTCCATGTTGTCAATTTCCAGAACTTCGAAAAACCCAGAAAGAGCAATGATGGTTCTTAATTATCTTCATACAGATCCTTACGTAATCAACCTTCTAGTCAATGGTATTGAAGGCAAACACTACAAAAAAGTAGGACCAAACCGCATCGAGCCAATCAAAGATTCTGGCTATGACAGCCAAGTGTTCTGGGTACTTGGAAATCAATTCCTGAACTACATGAAGCCAGGTCAACCGGATGATTTGTATGACAGCTGGAAGAAATTCAACAATGACGCGAAACGCTTCCCATTGATCGGATTTGTGTTTGATGACACGAATGTGAAGAATGAAATTGCGCAACTGACGACAATTGTTAATGAGTATAAAGTTACGAGCACGGGTGCTGTTCCGAATCCTTCCAAATTGATCGATGAGCGTAACACGAAACTGAAAGCAGCAGGACTTGAGAAAGTGAGTAGCGAGCTTCAGAAGCAAATCGATGCATGGTGGAAAGAGAACAAAAAATAGGAAGAGCAAGAGGTGAATCACGTTGAAACCCCAGAACCTAATTTACACTTTCGTCAGCTATGCCTCCCATTATGATACCTCTTGGGGGCAGGGTACAGCTGTTGAAGGTGTGGAGCGGACAGCAAGATTAGCCCATGCACATGGCATACCCGTGACATGGATCGTCAATCGAGGCTCCATTCCTGAACTTCGCGAACAAATTCGGCACTGGCATGAGGTATATGGCGATGATATTATTTTGCAAAGCCCTTTCTTCATGGAAGATTCCGGTATGTCGAAGGAAAAGTTCAAAGCCAGGCTGGAGAGTGATTGGCAGCTCGTACAGGAAGCTTTTCCATGGGCGACAACAAAGATCGCAGCACGGGGCAAAATATACAATGAAGTCATTGAGGTACTAGAGGAACTAGACTTCCAAGGCATGTGGGGTTACTGTTGGGAGCAAGTATGGTGGGATGGCATTACCCATAAAGGAATCCCGTGGGGTTCCTGGTATGTAGACAGCCATCGATACAAGGTGCCGCATCCTGGTAAGGGAAAGGTAGTTGCCTGCGAGTGGACAGCAAGGGACTTGCATCTGTCCTATCATACCGGCAGTCCGGTCATCTACTCAACCGATCCCAATGATGTGCTTCGTGCAGGTTTGTGTACAGGCGACGAGATTACGTATTGGAAGATGTTGTTTGACGAGTATTTGGCCAATACGGCTCATAATGAACAGGTGTTTTTCCTTCAACAGCAAGAGGCGCATGAAATGGAATACAGTGAACGGTTTGCTGTATTCCCTGCCTCACACGTTGAAGCTTGCGAGGGAATGCTGGATCTTTTCTTTGCCTACGTTGCACAATGCGGTGTAACGCTGACAACGTTGCCGAAGGCGTTAGCCACGTATCATGAGCGCAATGAAATAACGGCGCCGTCGTATATGCTAACCAAGGATAAGCCGATTCGTCCAGCAGTCAACGACTACACGATGACACTAGGCGGTGTGGCCTCAGGACCTTGGCCGGATACGTTCCTCTTCTATGATCATCAGTGTCAGATGGTATTTGTCAAAGGGGAATGCAAACCGCGGCTTGTCCGCAACTATGTTGGGCAGTGGAATATGCAAGAAGATTTTGAGGAGAAAACTCCACCCTTGTTCATAACAACATACGAGAAAACGAGCGATCGGATCGAGCTTGTCTACGAAATTGGGAATTGGAAGCCAATGCCGTTCGGTCTAACGTATTGGGATGATGAGCTAGGTGACTATGAAATTGAAAGCTGCACGGGTGATGTGGAGACGAAAGTGATTCAAGATGAGTTGGTTTTCCTACGCTTCAATCTGACGGGTGATACAAGGACGATTCGCTTGGTTCTTAACAGAAAGACATAACTAGATGAAGGAAGCCTCGCTTTTGCGGGGCTTCTTTTTTTCTGAGGCTACTCACTCTTACTGAAAGAGATGGATTTTATGCAGTTATTTCTTGTGAAATGTGATGAAAATACCAAATAACTGTATTTTCTACAGGTAAAATCAGCTATTCTCGCCGAAATCAGTACAATGGGGAGAATTAACTGTATTTTTTACAGAGAATTCAATGCATTGAGACGATATGGCCAAATTAGATGGATATTTTCCAGTTAAACGACCAGGGGGGAGTGGCCGTTGGTGGCATGGCGATGGAGCAGCGGTTGGTGAAGTAGTGGTCAGTGGAGTAGCAGTCCGTGGAGCAGCAGTCGCTACAGTAGCAACCGGTAATGTAGCATCTTAAACAGTAAACAGAATTGATCACAAGATGTGGAGATTACATCATCGTGCGCATTTCGAAGATTACATATAATAAGTATGTAAGCGGTTTCTATATTTTAGAAGCATAGGAGGAATGGTTAATGTCAAGCAAAACGCGTTGGAAAGGAAGGTCTAGGAGATTTTGGAGTATCTGTCTTGGGTTAATTCTAGCACTGAACACGTTACTTATTGCCCCTAACACAACCTCTGCCGCCGTTACACCACTACCGGGTCCAGCAAATCCACTCATGTACGACGACTTCAATGGAGGAGGTCTGTACAAACAGAATTGGATGAACTGGTTTAACCAAGCTGGTGGTACAGGTACATTTTCGAAAACGACTGTGGATTCACGTCAGGTGGGGCTGTTCACGCAAACACCGACGTCGAGTTCCTCGTGGGCCAAATTTCAGCCTATGAATGAGACGGTTGATTTGACGGGTTATCGTTACTTAAATGTCACCATGAAAAATCCCGGTTACGCAAATTCTCTTATACGAATTGTGGTCGGAGACGGAACAACGAATTACAATTTAACCGCTGGCTGGGTTGCGATCCCAACAACGTGGACGACAAGTCAATTTGATTTGAACGCTTTGACGCCAGCCCTGAACAAAAAGACAGCTAGGTTTGAAATCTGGCTACGTCAGTCCGGAGGCACGTATGGGGAGACCCTCATTGATGACATCTTTGCATCGACGGATAGCAGTGGAACTGCACCTACCTTAACAGGTAGTATGACGGCCAACTCGGCAAGTGGCTATAATCAGAATACCTCTTTTACCTTTAAAGCAACGTATACGGATGTGGACAACGAGAAGCCATTCGCCATGCAGCTTGTCGTGGATGACACTCTCTATGATATGAGGGAAGAGGACAACGGGGACACCAATTATGCGAATGGCAAAAACTATTATTACATCACGAAACTTCCTGTAGGTTCGCACACGTATTATTTCCGAACGGCCGATTTAACGTCGAATCCCGTATCGACGACCGTCCAGAATGGACCCGTCGTTACGAGCACCGCACAGGTGATCGATGTCACGGTTAGCCAAGCAGGTTACAATGCCGGTGCCTTTAAGAATGCCAAGGTAACCTCGCAACTTGCGTTGACGGATTTGTCCTACGTCGTCAAAAATGGCGCTACAGTTGTGGCCACAGGAAATATGACGTACGACGGATTCTTCTGGAATAAGCACGTATATACCATCGATTTTTCGTCTATCACAGCAAGTGGCACGAACTATACCATTGTCAGCAACAGCATTTCATCGTTCCCTTTTGCGATTCAACCGAATATATGGACGAATTACAAGGATGAAATGACAGCGTTCTATCGCATCCTACGTGCGAGTGTGGCGACGTCAGATGCCTATCCTGCTGGTTATAGCTCGGTGGCACCGTCTGCCAATATTTTTCATGCGGCTGGCCATTTGGACGATGCACAGTCAGCGGATGGATTGACGCATTATGACTTAACGGGCAGCTGGTATGATGCCGGAGATTACGGGAAATACGCTGGTAATCAGTGGGTAGGCACAGAGATTGCCTTGGCTTACATTCGCCATGCAAACGCAGCGAGTTCCAAGTTCGATAATGACAGCAACGGCATCCCCGATCTTGTTGACGAAGCCGTCTTTGGCAGCGAATATTTGATTAAATTTGCCAATCAATTTGGTGGCGAACTTTATGATCTTAAGAATAACGCCAGCTTCGTTCATCCGAGTAAGTCAACGGATAACATTAGCGGCACAGCTGATGATCGGAAGATCTCTGGTTTAGGCGTAGGAGGTTCAGCCAAAGCAGCTGGAACGCTTGCAGCAACAGCTAGAGCTATCCGTACAGCGATTGTCAAGGGAGACATCGCGCCTGCCAAGGTCACAGCGCTTACAACCTTCGCTAACAATTGTGAAGCTGCTGCCGTTGTTTTTTACAACTATGTCGTCGCTAATCCGAATGGGCCGGTCGGCTCCTACTCTACGCGTGGCGGAATTCCTAATTCCAAACTTCTCGCGGATGTAGAACTCTATTTGTTAACGAATAACACAGCGTACAAAAATGCGGCAACAGCAAATATCAACACACTAACATTTGCCGATTTGGCCTCAACAAACTATTGGGATATGAGACCAATGTCTTTGGCTGAATTTTATCCAGTGGCTGACTCCGCAACGCAGTCTCACATTCAGCAGCTGCTAAAGCAGCAGGTCGACTTCTTCTTGTCCTCAGCAGACGACACTCCTTACAGCGTGCTGAACCAATTTAAGAATTTCGGCGTGAATGAGCCGCACGTTTCTTACCTTGGCGACATGATGCGGTACTACGAACTGTTCCAGGATCCTGCAGCGCTGCGTGCGGTGGAGAAGGGGATGTACTGGGTTTTTGGGGAAAATCCATGGAATATGAGCTGGGTATCTGGAATTGGTTCAGACTTCGTGACATACCCGCATACCCGATTCGACGAAGGTTCGAATTCCAAACTCGGTGCTGGCGTGGTGTTCCCTGGCGCGATGGTCAGTGGGCCTAATATGAAAGATACGAAAGATAAAACAAGTGTCAGCCCGTGGTATGAAGATCGTTCGCTGTATCAAGATGATACGAACCAATGGCGCTATAACGAGTTCAGCATAAGTATTCAAGCGGGGCTACTCTATACGGTTATGGGGTTAAGCGCGAATGCAACCGCAAGTTCCACCGGAGGTACGACACCAGCTGATCTGCCAATTACCTCACCAACTATTGGTGATTATGTTCGCGGTAACGTAACCGTGTTCAGCGGTGCTACAACTGGATTGAGTAACATTCAGTACTCGTCAACAGGTACCACAGGTACATTCTTGCCGATGTCTGTCTCTGGTGCTGTTTATGCAGCGACGGTGGATGAAAGTGCATCCGTTGCCTATGCGAATAAGCGTGTGGATATCCGAGGTACAGATGCATCAGGCAATATGAGCTACAGCTCAACACACTATACAGTTGCTGCGCCTCTGCCAGATCCTTCAACACCACTTATTTATGATGACTTTGGAGGTGGCGGTATTTGGGGTTCGGTTGGAGGTAATGGGGAATGGGTTAACTGGTATACGCAAAATGGGGGGACAGCGGCATTCGTGAAGACAACGTTGGATGGTTTAACGGTTGGTAAATTCTCGCAAACGCCGACCGCCGTTAATTCCTATGCCAAATTCCAACCTTGGCATGATTTCGTTGATTTATCTGGCTACCGTTATCTCAATTTCAAGGTCAAGAATCCAAGCCATGCCAATTTGAAAATGAAAATTGAATTAAATGATGGTACTCGCACCTATAATTTGACAGGCGGCTGGGTAGCTGTTCCTACTACGTGGACAGATTTATCCTATAATTTAGATGCCCTTACACCTGTCATAAATAAAAAGAAAACGACAATGTCCATCTGGTTGAACCAAACAGCTGTCGGTTATGGTGAGATGTTTATGGATGAGATTAAAGCAACGAACGTAGCGAGTGGTACAGCACCGACACTTAGTGCGATCAGCGTAGATCAAGCTTCTGGTGATGCAGCAACCAACTTCAAATTCAATACCACATACACGGACGCGCAAAATGAGAAACCATTTGCAATGGAGCTTGTTGTGGATGGCATCGTTCGTCAAATGGAAGCTGTGGACCCAGCAGATGTCACCTACAGCGACGGTAAGGCTTATAAATATACAACCAAATTGCCGGTAGGTAACCATTCTTATTATTTCCATACGACAGATACCACTTCAAATGCGGTTAGTAGCGCGGTTCAAACAGGGCCAACCGTTACGCAGCAATTGCTTTTCAATGATTTTAACAACGGCCTTGCTATGGGTTGGACACCTACGAGCGGCACATGGTCGGTACAGTCGTCACAATACAGCGGGCAAGCAGGCAGCGCTAGCAGCTTTTCGGTTGCAGGTGATTCCACATGGACCGACTACACACTAGAAGCGAAGGTCAACATTACAAACAACACCAACGGCAACAAGGATGCAGGCTTAGTGGTTCGCTACACGGACATTGATAACTACTACTTACTACTCTTGAAAAACAATGATCGAACTGGCAGAAAGATGGAATTAATCAAATCGGTCGCTGGCGTCAAAACGGTATTGGGCTTCACTAATCCTAGTATTGCTGCCGACACTTTTTTCACGTACAAAATTGCCTTAAATGGAAGTACAATAACCGTCTTCAAAGACGGTGTACAGCAGTTCAGTGTAGTAGATACGTCTCATGCTAGCGGGAAGATCGGAGCACGGACGTATGCGAATACGAAAGCCTATTTTGATGATGTGTTAGTAACGAGATAAACATAAGATATGTAGCTTCCAGTCATGTGACTGGAAGCTTTTTCGTAACTAAAAGAAAAACCGCCCTGCGATACTCGCAAGACGGTGGCGAAATCAAAATATTGGAAACCATCGGAATGATTTTACGTAAGAGGAGGTATCACTCACTACATCTATTAGAAGGTACAATTAAATTTATTAAGTAATTCACCGAACCTTATCTGATCTTCCGAAGTCCAATCTTGCAAATGCTTTGTTAAATAGGCTAATCGTAATTGTTTATTTAACGCCAATTCCGCTGTTCCGCTTTCTGTAATTTCTAGGGAATACGCGCGACCGTCTTGGGGATCGGGTATTCGAAACACATAGCCCTTTTGCTCAAGAGCGGCTGTTTGTCTGCTAATTGTCGACATATCGAGATGGAATTCCTCAGCTAATGCTTTGACACCAGCGGACCCATGAGAGGAGATCTGATGGAGCAATAAGTAGGCTGCACGATCCAAATTACCGACTTTTTTATTGGTAGTTGCTGCTATAAAACGGCGTATAAATACGGCTAATTCAATCTCAATGGATTCAATGGGAGTTTTGGTCATTTTGTACCTCGTATTTAGGTGTTTTCATTCATTTATGCTTGTATCGTAACACACAGCGGATGATTTGAATATGTTCCAAATAGGAGTAAACGACTTTATAAGGATTGACTTCACTCGACATAGTTGTATAATGCAAGTATATAGTGTCATCATACTTCTTCTTTTAACAGAAGGCAATAGCAGACGGGAGTGGGCACAATTTGAAAGCTAAGGAAATTATGGTTCGACAGGTGTATAAGGTAAAAGAGGAAGACACGGTTCGTGTGGTTATTGAGAAGTTTCTCAGTCATCGAATTAGCGGACTTCCTGTCGTGAACGATCGGAATGAAGTCGTCGCCTATATTAGTGATGGAGATATTATGCGATATATCGGCAAGCATGATGATTATATATTCGGGTCGTATCTGTACACCGCTGTAATCAAAGGTGATAATAATGAGTTCCAAGATAGAGTGCGTAACTTGCTGCTTTTGAATGTGATGAAAATAGCTCAAAAAAAGGTGATTGCTGTTGATGCAGAAGAGGATATTGAGCAAATCGCAGCCATATTGGGTAAGAAACGAATAAAGAAGTTACCCGTTCTTAATCGAGGTGTACTCGTAGGAATCATTAGTAGAGGAGATGTAATTCGACATTCCTTCCAGTCGATTTTATGACCATGTAATAAACGAAAGGAGCTATCTGCATGTTGGAAAGGCTCAGACATCGCTTGTTTTTATTTCCATTATTTATTGTTATTAAAATCTATGTCGCTTGGATGATTTTATTTGAAACAGGTCCATCGGCAAGGATTCTGTTGACAGAAATTCCAGCGATCTTGATTACGTATTGTGTGATTGAGTATGTTGTGAAAAAGCATAAACTAGCTTGGTATTTGGCTGTTGATCTTATTATTACTGTTTTGTTTTTTGCACTTGTTATCTATTATAAACATTTCGGTGTTATCGCAACGTATCATGTTTTAACGCAAGCCAAGCAAGTTGGTGCTGTCAAAAAGAGTATCTTCTCAGTCATCGAGCCCCAGTATCTGCTGTTCTTCTTGGACATTGTCATTGTGGGACTCTTTGCATTCATTAAGCCTAAAACAAGAGAATGGAAGCCGCTAAGCATGAAAATCGTTGCTAGTGTCGCTTGCTTCTCTTTACTACTTTGCGCACTTAGTGTGATTCCTAACCGGAGTTCCTTTAATGAAAATGTAAAAGCAAGCAAAATGGGCATCTTAAATTATGAAATGTACAATTTGCTTTCTCAGAAGAAAGAAGAAATTATCAGTCCCGATTTGATTACTCAGACGGCGATAGATAGCTTAAAGAATAAAGCAGTAGTGGAACAGCCCGTCCTGCACGGCGCGGCGAGCGGGAAGAATTTAATCATCATTCAAATGGAATCATTTCAAAACTTTCTCATCGGATTGCATATTGATGGAAAAGAAGTTACACCGAATTTGAATCGGTTGGCTGGATCCAGCTATTATTTCCCGAAATTTTATCAGCAAATTGGCCAAGGGAACACGTCAGATGCTGAGTTTATCGTAAACACGTCTTATTATGTACCTCCCGATGGCGCGGCTACACAAGTCTATGGGAAGAAGGATTTACCTAGCCTTCCCAAGCTGCTTCAGAAGCAAGGATACACGACGATGAATTTCCATACGAATGAAGTTGGATTCTGGAATCGGGATGATTTATATCAGGCCATTGGTTACGATCGGTACTATGATAAGCAATATTTCAAAGATGAGGATGCGTTCTTCTATGGCTCGTCCGATGAAGTTTTGTATAGGAAAACGGCTGAGGAATTAGCTGGCTATCAAAAACAAGGTACACCCTTTTACGCACATGTCATCTCTATGAGTTCTCACAACCCGTTCACAATACCGGAAGAGAAGTATAAGATGACATTGCCTGAGCGTTACGAGGGCACCTTTGTAGGCGATTATATTCGCGCAGAAAACTATGCGGATTATGCACTTGGCTTGTTTATCGATGATTTGAAAAAGCGGGGCATATGGGAGAATAGTGTTGTGGTTCTCTACGGTGATCACCGCGGCCTTCCCTTATTTTCTTTAAAAGCTGACGATAAAGCGTTGATGACGGAAATTCTAGGTCATGAATACGGCGAAAAAGAACTCATAAATATTCCTCTTATTATCGCGTCCGAAGGCGTGACCACGCCGCAAGTGAAAATGCAGTTAGGTGGTCAAGTCGATATTTTACCTACGGTTGCTAACCTTTTAGGTGTATCGTTGACTGACTACATTCACTTTGGTCAAGATTTGCTTAATCAGACGTCCTACAATTTATTGCCCCAACGTTACTACCTGCCGACAGGCTCGTTTGTAAACAACGAAGAGCTCTTTATGTCGGGAAAAGGGTTTGAGGATGGCAATTATTTCACACTTGCCGGCAACGCCACGGAGCATCAATCGGCGACGGAAGACGAGTTTAATCATTCGTTGAAGCTGCTGCAATTGTCCGATAGTTATGTGACGCAGCTGCCTGATCGTCTGGAGCCTGAGTAACCTGGAAGTAAATAATAGAAAGAACATAGTGTCGCTCAGCTCAAACCCAAGATAAGATGATGGCATCATCTTATCTTGGTTTTTTTGCTATTCTCGGGGCAAATAAAGTGATGAGATAACGCTAAAGTGTTCAATTCCTGAGGAACCATCAATTTATGGGGTTAATAGCGTTATGGCATAACGCTAATTGCAGCTGTGGCGTCTTTTGGAGCGGAATAGCGTTCTACTATAACGTTATATGTAGTCGCTGCATGGCTTTGTCGCCTAAGCGGTAGGTTCGAATGCGATTGGAGCCTGATGCGGGAAGCAGCAACTCAGACTGGACTAATTCGTGAAGCAATTTCCGAGCATGCTGTCCCTTAATGGCAAGCAGCTCGCATACCTCTTGAGGCATGAAAGGTCTCTGTATCTGTGTGGCGAAACGAAGAATTTCCCGCTGCTTTAATGAAAGTTTCACATCAGTAGTCACACCCCCACCACCGTAGAGTTTTCCTAACACTTGCTGGATGAGTTGCTGACAGCGTCGTGGTTTCTCCTTGATGGTGTCCAGTGGTAAACGATATATTTGCCAACCATCTAGCATCAATTGATTTTGTCTTTCGCGCTCATACGCAAAACTTCGACGGGTCGTAAGTTTGGCATGTGAACTGAAATCATGGACTTCCCAATTGATTAAGTAAGGTGGTCTGATATAAGCGAAGTCTAAATAGAAGAAACCATCCCGAAAATTGGTGACCTCATACTCTGCATGCAAAAAGTCTAAGTTGCCGACGGCAGGTAACCATAAATCATGTACAAATAACTTCTCATTGTGAGCATGTCCTTCATTTAATCGACGGAGAGCTTCACCGGTAAGACTTCTCCTCTGTTTGTCCAACCATGCTTCGTATATATCCAAGAACATTCCCCCCCATTTAAAGAACAAAAAACACCGCGCCTTCCCCGAATAGGGAGGGAGCGGTGTGCTTCACGCGCGTTGATATGTAATTGCTACTATAGATGAAAAGCAGCATTTTGTCACTAATTTTGAACAAAAGCAACGTTGTATCACTCAATGAAAATCGTATAGGCACTCATCCCCTTAAATTTGTAAGGAGTGAACCCCACATGTTTCTTAAAGAGTTGGCAGAAGTACGAGAAGTTACCTAATCCCACGGATTCCCCGATATCTTGAACGGACATATCCGTCGTGCGCAGCAGCCAGCAGGCTTGTCGGATCCGGCGGGCCGTCAAGTACTCTGTTATTGTGCTGCCAATGGATTGATGAAAAGTGGCAGATACATGGTTTGGTGTTAGGTGAACCGCCGAGGCCAGCTCCTCCAGTTTGAAAGGCTCCATATAATGAGCCTCGATCCACGCAAGCATTCGCTCGGCTGTTGAAGAGCTTTTGGGCGTAGGCATGGGAACAGAATCAGGCTGTGAGAAAGCAGCTTTATCTGAGTCCGTGCGCAGCTGATGCACGAAAGCTGTGAGGAACAGCAACTGTTCTTCCAACAGTCGCTCTGGTCCTCGATCTTTGGCTGCATCAAGCCTTGGCATATAGCTGCGAAACATGGCTTCAAGCGCCGAAAGATCATCGCTTCGGAACGCTTGCGGAACGAGCGGCTCTTTCCAAAGCTTTCGTAGAAAATCGCGAAGAGCTGGGAAGGCAGAGAGAGCTGCCTCAAGAACAACAGGCTCAAGTACGAAAAGCGATCGGATGTAGCTATCCTGAGGCAGATTATGAATTCGAATGCGATGCAGCTGAAACGGTCTGAAGCAGAAAATCGTGCCAGGCTGCAGCTCGACAATTTGTTGTTCTATTACGACAAACCCAGTGCCTTCATGGACGACGAGAAGCTCCATTCCCTGATGGGCATGAAACACTTCTTCGAATGAGTTTGTCCGATCTTTAAAAAACGATAATTGCACAGGATGCACATTTAAGTTTAAGTAATTCATCAGCTTCACGGGGGATCACCTCATCGTATTCTAACAACATTTTATCATAAGAGGCCTAAACTTTTTCGGGCTTTTTTTTGATACGATGAAGACAAGTGAATGCGCAACTAGGAGGAGACACGTAAGATGTTGAAACAGCGTTTAAATGAGCAATGGGAGCACTATCGCGGATCTTTAGGCGGGGTTTGGGAGGTATGGCGTTCAGACAAGCTGCAAAATCATTATAATGTGCCTTGGGAATCGGTTACGCTTCCACACACGTATAATGGTTATGATGTGATGGATCCCGATCATAAATATTATCAAGGACAAGGTTGGTACCGGAACAAGCTGGAGATAAATAACCCTTATCCGAAGGGCAGAACGCTGTTGCATTTTGAAGGGGCGGGGCAGCGCACGGATGTGTATGTCTACACGGAAAAGGTGGATTCCCACCTAGGCGGGTATGACGAGTTTACGGTAGATATCTCGGAAGCGGTTGTGCGAGCCCAAGGGATCGAACGTTATGCAGGGCGTGTACCTGTCGCAATCGGATGTGATAACAGCCGTGAGTTGGAAACGATTCCTTCGGATGCGAGTGATTTTAATCTATATGGCGGTGTGTATCGTTATCTGAATCTCGTCTATGTACCGCAGATTTCCTTGGCTCAAGTGCATGTGGAAGCACAACTAGAAGACGTTTCTGATCAAACGCTAAGAAGTGGGAAAGTCAGTGTACGTGCGAAATTGTACAATCCCGATCAGCTAGCTGAGACAATTAAACTCTCTATTGTGCTGAAGCAGCAGGATGGGGCGATTGTTGGGCAAACAGAACTTTCGTTGCCAACTTGGCAGGATGAGAAGGAGATTGCGGTCTTCAATGTACAGGATCCACATTTGTGGTCAGTTTCAGACCCTTATTTATTCGACTGCTCCGTTGTCCTCCAATGTGAGGATGGCGAAACGACAAGTCAAGAACGATTTGGCTTCCGGACATTTGAATTTGTGAAACAAGGTCCGTTTAAGCTCAATGGTGAGCGTCTCTTGTTACGAGGTACACACCGTCATGAAGATCATGCAGCAGTTGGGGCAGCCATGACGGAAGCGATGATTCGTGAAGAAATGCAGCTGATCAAAGCCATGGGGGCTAATTTCATTCGCCTTGGACATTATCAGCAGTCGCGTATTGTCCTAGACCTGTGTGATGAGTTAGGAATTCTCGTTTGGGAAGAAATCCCTTGGTGCCGGGGCGGTCTAGGCGGTCCAGCGTACCGCGAGCAATGTATAGATATGCTTACGGCCATGATTGCACAGCATTATAACCATCCATCCGTTATTTTATGGGGATTGGGCAATGAGAACGATTGGGAGTGCGATTTTGATCATTTCGATCAGCAAGAAATTCGCACTTTTATGAAAGCGTTGCATGATCTGTCGCATCAACTAGACCCAAGTCGCTTAACGGCGATTCGTCGATGTGAATTTTGTAAGGATATTATCGATGTGTACTCCCCTTCTATTTGGGCAGGATGGTATCGTGGCATCTACACCGACTATGAATCGAGCTGTCAGACAGCATTTGAGAATGTGGACTCGTTCTTCCATATGGAGTGGGGCGCGGACAATTTGCCCACTCGGCATGTGGAGAAACCGTTCACTGGCTTTGCTTTTATGACAAACACGGATGGCGTCACGGATGAGCGTGATGGGGATTACTTATTGACGGGTGGCGAACCTCGCGTATCACGTGATGGCGATTGGTCGGAAACGTATTTCTGTGACATGATCGATTGGTACTTGAAGTCACAGGAGAAGATGGATTGGCTGACGGGTGCAGCGCAGTGGTCATTCAAAGATTTCGCAACACCAGTTCGGCCGGATTCCCCAATTCCATATTTGAATATGAAAGGGATCGTCGAGCGCGATCTGACACCGAAGGAAGCCTTTTATGTGTTCCAATCCTATTGGTCTGACAAGCCGATGGTTCGTATCTATGGGCATACAATGCCGACTCGCTGGGGCATGGAGGGCGAACGTAAGCTTATCAAAGTGTACTCGAACGCTGCACAGGTTGAGCTTTTCCTAAATGGAGAGAGCTTGGGCGTGAAGCAGCGTGATTCGCAAGACTTCCCTTGCGCAGGTCTTCGTTGGGAAACGGAGTTAACCGCGGGTGAATATCAACTACGTACGGTAGCGATTGTGGATGGCGAGGTTGTGAGCGACGAGCTGCAATTCACGTATCAATCGGACGCATGGGGTGAGCCTACCGAGATCCAACTAACGACGGAAACCTTAGCGGATGGACGTGTGTATGCAGAAGTCCGGGCTTATGATGCGAAGGGTATCTTCTGCCCCGATTCAGCCTTATTTGTACGATTTGGGTTAGCTGGGGATGGAAAACTGCTTGATAATCTCGGCACAATCCGTGGTTCGCGACAAGTTCAACTCGCCAGTGGTCGTGCAGGCATTTACCTAGATCCTACGGGAGGCTTACCTGCTGCCATAACCGTCACGGATTTCGTGAGTGCAGGTGGCCCAGCATCCTCTTTAGCCTCCCAATCCAAAGGCAATCGCGCTGCACAGCGGAGTTACACATCTGTCATTAGTGCTGCATGCGAAGGGATGTCTACAGTAACAGCAATCATAGAAGTTGTGAAGTAAACCCACTTAGAGGAGGATTTTAAGATGAGTGAACTTAAAAACGCCGTAAACTGGCAGAACGCACAGAAGCTTGGGGATATTTTGCCTGATGTATGGAAAGAGCTTCAAGTGAAGGTTGATCGGATGATCGAACAAATCGGGGACAAATCTCCCCACGTAGCCAAAGAAGACGGTATCTATGACGATATGCGGGTCGATTGGTGGACTTCAGGCTTCTGGCCAGGAATTCTATGGATTATGCATGAGATGACAGGCAAAGAGCACTACAAAGAAGCAGCTTGGGAGTGGGATGGGAAGTTCGAGCAAAAAAGTATTCAAGATCATAATTTCCATCATGATGTCGGTTTCCAATACTTGCCGACAGCGGTGATTAAACATAAGCTGACAGGGGACACGGATGGCTTGCGTCGCGGCCTTCAAGCAGCTAATTTCTTGGCAGGTCGTTTCAATATGGCAGGTAACTTCCTTCGCGCTTGGAACCAAGATAAGCATGGTTGGGCGATTGTTGACTCCACGATGAATCTGTCCATTTTGTTCTGGGCAGCAGAAACGACAGGCGATCCGCGCTTCGAACATATTGGAAGAGCACATGCCGATACGGTTGTGGAGAAGTTCATCCGGGAAGACGGCTCCGTCAATCATATCCTGAGCTTCGATCCGAAGACAGGTGAGCTTATTGAATCGCTCGGCGGTCAAGGATTCGGGCCACAGTCGGCTTGGAGCCGAGGAGCATCGTGGGCTCTGCATGGCTTAGCCAATGTATACCGCTTTACAGGAGACGTGAAGTATTTAAAAGCTGCACAGCGCGTAGCGAACTACTTCTTGGCCTGTCTGCCAGAGGATGGCGTAGCTCATTGGGACTTCCGCGCAGACGAGTCGCTGGATAATGAGCCAAGAGATACATCTGCAGCTACCTGTGCCGCTTCCGGTTTAATTGAATTAGCAGCTTTCCTGCCGCCAACCGAAGGTGCGGTCTACCGTAATGCGGCAGAACGTACGCTATTGTCTCTTACGCAGAAGTATGCGACATGGGATAAGCCAGAGCATCAAGCTATTCTACTCGAGGGTACAGGGCATAAGCCGGCTGGTCAGAACGTAAACGTTTCGCTCATCTATGGAGATTACTATTATGTTGAGGCTTTAGCTAAATTGCAGGGCTGGAAGCAACGAATATTCTAATTGAGCAGTAAGTTAGTACAACACCACTTTTCTTTTTCAATAAGGGAAAGCGGTGTTTCTTTTTGCTTTTCGTGTATAATTAATTGAAATCAATTCCATGCGAACACGGGGGACTAGCTGTGACAATGAAAAACTTACGATTTAGCAAACGGAGTGTCATGGTGAATTGGCTCATATCCTACATGTCTGTACTGCTCGTTCCTATCTTGATCAGCGGCATTATTTATACGGCAACTTGGCATGTGATTGAATCGGAAGTTAATCGCGCCAATGAATCGCTGCTCAAACAGATAGAGCAAGCGATTGACAGTAATTTGGCTGGTATCGAACGCTTGAGTGTTGAGATGGCACTAAGCAAACGTCTGGCAGGCTTCATTACGGTATCCAAACCGTTGAAGGATGAGCAATATTATGACGTCGTTGAAATCGTTGATGATTTGCGCAAATACAAAGTGGCTAACGATTATATCGATCAAATTTATGTGTATTACAAAAATAGTGATACGGTAGTCTCCACACGCGATCATATCAACAGCCGCCAATTATATGAAAGAGTTCGGACTCGCGAAGACATGAGCTATGAGGAATGGCAAGCTACTTTTGATAAAAGATATATTCAAGAATACTCGCCAGTGACGATTCGCGAAGATGGACAAGCGGTGAAAGCCGTGATGTATGCCAAATCAATCATTCTTGACACACCCGAGCAGCCAGGTGCAATTATCCTATTTACGATTAAAGATTCCAAACTGCTTGAGAATATCATGTCACCAAATCATTCGTCTATCGCGGTACTCGACCGCCAGAATCGCTTAATTGCTTCAACGGGATTAGATAAAAATCCAGATTTTCTATCTCTCGATAAGCTAACAAGTGAGAACGGTTTCTTTTACGATAAATTGATAGACAAACAGTATGCGGTTTCGTATACAACTTCGAATAGAGCCGGCTGGAAATACATTTCGATGATGCCTGCGGATCTTTTTGATGAAAAAATGAAGTATGTCAAAAACCTGATCTCGATTAGTATCGCGCTCAGTCTCCTGATTGGCGGCATTGTCACATTTCTGATGCTCAAACGTAATTATGATCCGATAAGCAAGCTGATTCGAAGTTTATCTACGCGATCTAGCATTTCTTTCAAGGAAGGCTCCAATGAGTATGGCTATTTGCAAGCTGCACTGAATGATACCTTCACGGAGAAAGAGCAGATCGGTCAACGTCTGGAGCAGCATCGGGACACGATTCGTTCCCATTTCCTCCAAGGCTTACTAAAAGGCTCCTTAGAGCGTAATGTACCTGTTCATGAATCACTTGCGGTTCATAATATGGAGCTGGCGACTTCACATTTTGCTGTATTATTGTTTCAAGTTGATCATTATGGCAAATTGGAGTCCACCGAGTTTGCTTACGCCGAGAAGATCAAGCATGTTCAGTTTATTATCATGAATGTCGCAGAAGAAGTTGTTGGCATTCAGCATCAAGCCTTTTCAACGGAGTTAGATAATTTACAAGCATGTATCATTAATTTTAAAAAGAACCCTGAATCGGATGAGGTACAAGATATCGCGGAACAAGTGAAAGCGTTCATGTTGGAGCACTTTCATGTACATTTGACCATCGCCATTAGCCGCATTCATCAAGAATTGGCTGGCATCCCAGTTGCTTATCAGGAAGCACTTTCGGCACTTGAATATCGAATGGTGATGGGAAGCGGCGAAATCATTCGCTACAACGATTTACCTGATGCGGAAACGGAACGGGAATCAAGCTATTATTATCCCTTGCATGTGGAACAGCAGTTAATCAATTTTGTGAAAACGGGTGACTACGATCAGTCGAAAGCGATGATTGATGAAATTATCGAAATCAATGTATCCGGTGCATCCCTATCGGTTCCTCTGGCGAAATGCTTGATGTTCGACCTTATTTCCACCATGCTCAAAACCATTGATGAAATCGGCGCAAGCAATAAGCGGGAATTCATGAATCAGGTCAATCCTATTGATCGATTAACAGCGTGTACAACGATTAAAGATATGAAAGTGCAGATTAGCGATGTGCTTAAGCAAGTATGTCAATCTATTCAGCAAGAACGCAAGCAGGACCATAACCAGCTTAGTCAACAAATCATTACCTATGTGAAAGAGAATTTCAGTTCCACGGATTTAAATATTACGATGATCGGGGATGTGTTCAACTTAACCCCGTCCTATTTATCGAAGCAATTTAAAGCTCAGACAGGCGAAGCGCTGCTCGAACACATCAACAAGACACGGATTGAGGAAGCGAAAAAGCTTTTAGCCGTACAATCGACCTCCATCGTGGACATTGCTAGACGAGTGGGCTATGAGGATATCAATACGTTCAATCGTATTTTCAAGAAATATGAAGGAATTACACCTGGGAAATACAAAGACTTTGTATAGCCTAGCTGGGGAAGTTGCCACCATTTGTGTGGCTTTTTCTCTTTTTACACGTGAGTTCCAATTTTAAAGATGTGAAAATACAGATTTTGATGATGGTTTTCTGTTTTTGATGATACCCAAACAGCGCTTTACTTCGCATAATAACGTTATCGGTGCACCACACCAGACAGTGTGAGCTGCATGAGCAAGTAGGAATACGCATTCACGAGGGGGATATCTATGAAAAAGCAGATGAAGACAATTGGAACGACACTCTCCATTATCTTGGCAACAACAAGCTTATTAGCCGCATGTTCGAAAGAAGAAGCGAGCAGCACACCGAAAGCATCGTCATCATCCGCACCAGCGGTTGAAGCAGCGAAATATCCAATTGCAAGCGCAGGAACGATCAGCTCGTGGGAAGAAATTAATCCGAACATCACCTCCATTGTACCTAATTTGGGTGAATCGGCATTTGGTAAACAGTTAGAGAAAGAAACCGGCGTTAAAGTGAAATATACACACCCTGCTGACGGTCAGAAGAAGGAGCAATTCAATCTCTTGATCGCCTCCAATAATTTAACAGATGTGATCGAATATGATTGGAACAAAGAGTACCCAGGCGGTCCTGAGAAGGCAATCGCAGATAAAATGATTATTCCTTTGAACGATCTGATCGATAAGTTCGCACCGAATTTGAAGAAACTTTTACAACAAGATAAAGAACTGGATAAAATGATGAAGACGGATAGCGGCAAATACTATGTATTCCCGATGATTCGTCCGGACAATGGACTTGTATTCCGTGGTCCAATTCTTCGGAAAGACTGGCTGGATGAATTAAGTTTACCAGTACCAACGACAATCGATGAATGGTATACCGTATTGAAAGCGTTTAAGGAAAAGAAAGGTGCTACAGCTCCGTTCACTGCGCAATACAGTACAGGTAGCGAGCTCAACATCCAGGATGCGTTCATTGGTGCTTACAAAACTGCGAATCGCTACTACATCGATGATCAAGGAAAAGTAAAATACGGTCCAATTGACCCTCAGTTCAAAGAAGTACTAACCCTTTTCCGCAAATGGTATGCAGAGGGTCTAATTGATAAAGATTTTGCCTTGAATACGGATTCGAAATCGCTCGATAACAAGATGCTTAGCAATGCATCCGGTTCAACGGTCGGACTGCTTAGCGTCATCGGCCGCTGGATGGATACAGCGAAGAAGAAAGAGCCGAACTACCATCTCATCGCAGCACCTTATCCAACTTTGAAGAAAGGTGAGCGTGCTTTTATCGGACAACGTGATTTCAAATACAATCCGTTAGCGAGTAAAGCCGTTACGACAGCTGCTAAGGATCCGGAACTCGCAGTGAAGTGGTTGGATTACGCTTACAGTGAGAAAGGGGCTACGCTGTTTAACTTCGGTATCGAAGGCGAAAGCTTCAATCTCGTGAGTGGTGTACCAACTTGGTCTGACAAAATTACTAAGGATCCTAAATTGAACTTGCAGCAAATGGTATCCCAATATACAAAGCCGAACGGGCCGTTCTTGGGCGATTCCAGAAAGAATTTCAATACCTATAAAGAGCAAAACGATGCTATGCAAATATGGGCTGAGACGGATGCTGTTAAGCACGTCATGCCGACTTTCATTACTCCGACGGTAGAGGAAAGTAAGGAAATCGCCAAACTTAACACGGCTATTAGCTCCTATAAAGAAGAAATGTTCATTAAATTTGTTATGGGCAAAGAGCCGATTGAAAAATTTGACGAGTACGTGAAGCGCATTCAAGAAATGGGAAGCGATAAAGTGCTCAAAATTTACCAAGATGCTTTCGACCGTTACAATAAGCGCTAAGAATATGACAGAGAACGTGTCGGCCACCCGCTGGCACGTTTATCTTTAAGAAGACTGTTGAAGGGTGGACTATGATATGGAAGCTATCAAACATGAATCGACACCTGTTTTCTTAGCCAATAAGGGAAAGAAAGCGGGCACCAAACTCGGTCTGATTCTCGATATACGAAAAAATAAATACTTGTATGTGATGCTGCTGCCTGTTTTGCTGTATTACTGTGTGTTTCATTATGCACCGATGTACGGGGCTATCATCGCGTTTAAAGATTTCTCGCCAAGGCTTGGTATATTGGGCAGTGACTGGGTAGGTTTTGACAATTTTCAAATGTTTTTTTCAGGTCCTTATTTCTGGCGGACGATTAAAAATACGCTTTTAATCAGCTTAAACGAGCTAGTTTTCGGCTTTCCAGCTCCGATCATATTAGCGTTGCTGCTCAATGAAGTGAAAAATGCTGTGTTTAAACGGAGTGTTCAAACACTGACTTACATGCCTCATTTTATTTCACTCGTTGTTATTTGTGGGATATTAAAAGATTTTACGTCCAGCGAAGGCGTTATCAATGATTTGATTGCTTGGATGGGTGGAGAACGTACTACGTTTTTACTTGAAGCAGATATGTTTCGTCCGATCTATGTATCTTCCGGTGTTTGGCAGCATATTGGTTGGGGCACGATTATTTACTTGGCGGCCTTAACAGGAATTGATCAAGAGCAATATGAAGCAGCACGCATTGACGGCGCTGGCCGTTGGAAGCAGGCTATTCATGTGACGATTCCAGGGATCATGCCGACCATTATTATTTTACTCATTTTAGAAATGGGGAAAATGATGAACGTAGGCTTTGAAAAAATTATTTTGCTATACAATCCAGGTACGTATGAAACAGCGGATGTCATATCCTCTTATGTATACAGGGTAGGGTTGCAAGAGTTTAATTACAGCTTCAGCTCAGCAGTTGGTTTATTCAATTCTGCGATTAATTTCACATTACTTGTTTGTTCCAATTGGATAAGTCGGAAATTAAACAACACGAGTCTATGGTAGGCAGGGAGGAGGAAGGTTATGGAGCTCAAAATGAAAACGAATACGAATCGACCGTCGATTGCTGAACGAAGTTTTGATTGGAGCAATACGGTGTTCTTGACGATCCTTATGATCGTGACCATTTATCCGATTATTTACGTGGCATTTGCTTCACTCAGTGATGCTAGTCAGCTCATGGCCTATAGTGGTGTTCTGTGGAAACCGCTAGGTTTCTCACTGGAAGCGTACAAGAGTGTATTTGCGAATCCAATGATTATTAAAGGGTATGGGAATACGTTCTTTGTTGTACTAGTCGGTCTTGTACTCAATATTTTGCTTACCTCCTTAGGGGCGTATGCTCTCTCACGCAAAAGCTTGCAGTACCGCAAGCAAATCATGCTGTTCATCGTGTTCACGATGTTTTTCAGCGGGGGATTGATTCCATTTTACTTGACGGTCAAAGGGGTCGGACTGAACAATACCTTGTGGGCTATTATTATTCCACATGCGATCAATACCTTTAATCTAATCCTGATGAAAACGGCATTCGAAGCCATTCCTGATGCGTTAGAAGAATCTGCGAAAATTGACGGTGCGAACGATTTTGTCATTCTGTTCCGAATTATTTTGCCATTATCCATGCCGGTCATTGCCGTTATGCTTCTGTACTACGGTGTAAGTCATTGGAATTCTTGGTTCCATGCGATGATCTTCCTTCAGGACCGCACATTATATCCGCTTCAGCTAATCTTACGAGAAATCTTGCTGCAAGGTGAAGCTAGCTCGATGACAGGTGGGGCTTCGGCGGGTGACGTTGCTATGCTGTCTGCGACTTTGAAATATGCGACGATCATTGTGGCGACTGTGCCAATTCTTCTTGTGTATCCGTTCCTGCAGAAGTATTTTGTCAAAGGTGCACTGATCGGAGCTATTAAGGGATAGGAGGTACGCTGGCATGGCAAGTAGTCAGATTAACGAGATTGAATTAGACGTCGATTGGCAAAAGTTTTTGGCACCGAACGACATGGAATGGGTTGTCAAACCGGTTAGCTGGGATGAAGGTGCGTTCATCGGGAATGGTCTTATCGGTGCCATGATTTACGGTGAAGAGCATGCAAAGAAACGCAATGTGCTGCGTTTAGTGACGGGACGCACGGATGTCACTGCGACACGGACGGACCGTCCAGGTTTTCCACCTCGTGTACCGATCGGTGAGCTGGACTTGGAGCTGGAAGGGATGATCTATCATCCGACGCAGCTGCGGTTGAATTTGTGGAACGCGGAAGTAAGTGGCCGGATCACAACAACGAAAGGCGAAGTGAAGCTTCGTGCTTTTGTTCATAGCGAAGAACCCGTCCTATGCGTGGAGATAGAAACGCTACGTGGAGAGACTGGGGCAGAATTACAGTGGTATCCGCATGCTGAGGTTGACCCTGTATTGGTGAATGCGGATGGCATCAACTTGAATCAGTTCATTCCAGATACTCGAGTTGAGAAGACGTTCCAGAATGAGGTAGCTGTCACTGTTCAAACGTATACGACGAATGAAGGCTGTGTGACGGCTCTCAAAGAAGTGCGATTGTCCGAGACGCGAAGAGTGTGGTATTTGTCAGTTGCCAAGGGCTGTAATGATCAAGCACAGGAAGAAACGGTTACTGCGGTCTTGCAGGCTGCGTCAACAGATTATGACGATTGGATAGCCTCACATCGAGCATGGTGGCACCGGTATTATCAGTTAAGTTTTATCTCCATTCCGGATGGCCAACTGGAAAGCTTCTATTGGATTCAAATGTACAAACTGGCATCGGCAACAAGGGCTGATAAGCCGTTAATCGATAATCAAGGGCCATGGCTTGCGCCGACCCCTTGGGCAGGCGTCTGGTTTAACATGAATGTGCAAATGAGTTATTCACCTGTCTACACGTCTGGACGTCTAGCTATCGGGGAATCGCTTGTGCGCGCGCTTAAGGATCATTTTGAGCAATTGATACGTAATGTGCCTGAAGAGTTCCAGCATGATTCCGCAGGACTTGGACGCAGCTGCAGTTTTGATCTAGATAGTCCTGTCGATGACGAAGTCGGGAATTTGACTTGGGTATGCCATAGCTTGTGGAGGCATTATCGCTATACGATGGATGATCGCTTGCTCAAGGATACACTTTATCCAATTCTGCGTAGAAGTATCAATTACTATATTCATCTACTTGAGGAAGGCGAAGATGGGCGATTACATCTGCCTCCGACGATTTCTCCGGAATATGGCTCTTTTATGAAAACGAAGGTGAGCGATTGCCATTACGATTTGGCGCTTCTGCGTTGGGGGGGCGAAACGTTGTTGAGCATTTGTGATCGCGTGCAGACTGAGGATCCTCTACAAGAAAGCTGGCGCAACGTATTGGAAAGATTAACACCGCTGCCAATTGACGAGACGGGTTTTATGGTGGGGAAAGATACGCCGCTTGCATATGGTCACAGACATTTTAGTCATTTACTAGCTATATTCCCGCTTCATTTGGTTGGATGTGATCGTGAAGAGGATCGAGAGCTCATGGCCAAGTCGCTGCATCATTGGATTCAAAAGGAAGGCGATCTCCGTGGGTTCAGCTTAACAGGCGCTGCCTCCATTGCAGCAACGTTAGGTAGAGGAAGCGAGGCTCTGCGGTATTTGAAAGCGCTGATGCCTATCCTAAAGCCGAACACGATGTATAAAGAAGCAGGTCCAGTCATAGAAACGCCGCTTGCAGGAGCAGAAGCGATCCAAGACATGCTGCTCCAAAGCTGGGGCGGAACGTTGAGAGTATTCCCGGCGGTGCCGGAAGAATGGCGCGAAGCCGCTTTTCATGATTTACGTGCAGAGGGCTCGTTCTTGGTAAGCGCTGTGCGGAAGGAAGGACGTACCTCATGGATTCGTGTGAAAAGCTTAGCAGGGGAGCCATGCCTAATTAAGACGGGATGGCATGGGATTATTCGATGTCAAATCTCTGGCAGCGAGGATGCTTACGTTACGGTATTGGATGATACCGAGGAACTCATTGAAATTCATTTGGCGATGGGGGAAGAAGTTATTCTCTACCCAAGTGTTGAAAGACCGGAACTAACGATTCAAGAGGTCCGTGAGGTTGGAAGAGCGATCCGCCCGTTTGGCGGATTGAAGCCTTGGCGATTGTTTGGGTTTCCAGCGATGGATGATGGTGAAGGCGAGGATTTGGCGAGATGAAGTGCGCCGCCGAGGAAGATTCGTATTGACACCCCCTACGAAATCAACATAAAATAACATCAAACAACATGTGATTTCATGATGATTCAACATGAATAGTACCGATTAGTAGGGGGTATCGGATGCAAATACATTTTCTCGGCACAGCTGCCTTTGAAGGCATACCATCGTTGTTCTGCCAATGTACAACCTGCCAACAAGCTCGTGAGCGCAAAGGGAAAAATATTCGCTCACGCACGTCTGTCATCATTGACAACGTACTGAAGGTTGATTTTCCGCCGGATACGCTATACCATTCGCATCAATATGGCCTGGATATGAATCAGATTCAGGATGTGCTGATAACACATTCTCATTCCGATCATCTGTATGCCGAGGATATGGTGATTCGAGCGAAGGGGTACGCCCAATATGGTGGAGATAAAATCCATGTCTATGGTCATGATCTCCCATTGCGGATCTCCCTTCAAGTGCTGAATGGGTATCAGCATGATTTTGAATTTCACCGCGTTCTTCCTTTCAAGTCCGTAAAGACGCAAACAGCAACCATCGTTCCGTTATTAGCCAGTCACGACAAGTTAGAAACGTGCATGCTGTACTACATTGAAAAAGATGGCAAATCCATTCTCTATGGCAACGACAGCGGTTGGTTTCCGGAAGAGACGTGGGCTTGGCTACAAGATAAAAAACTCGATCTAGCTATTCTCGAATGTACGACAGGGCGAAGTCTTCATCGTGAAAATCATATGAATATCGATGCTGTTCTAGAGACCAAAGTGTGGTTGGATACGCATGGTATTTTGAAACCAGGAGCACAAGTTGTTGTCACGCATTTCTCACATAATGCAGGTTTATTGCATGAGGATTTGGTGGGAATTTTTGAGCCAAATGGTATCCAAGTTGCGTATGATGGCTTGATGGTTACCTTGTAAACCGATACCCCACTCATCGAACACAAAAAAGATCCACCCTGCCACTTAATGCAGAGGTGGATCTTTCATTTCCGACTTGTGAAATTTACGCCATGCCTTTTCACCAGCACATAGAATCCATATACCCCAGAAACAGCGATGAAGTAACTGAGCAAGGTCCAACCAATCGTCCAGCCGTGACCATATTCAACTTTACCAACGAGATATGCGATATATTCAAGGGAAGTCAATAGGATAGAAATTAAAAGTAGGATAATGAGTGGATGCTTTTTTTTGAAATCTATCCAGTAAATCCCGACACAGCCAGCCAAGGGATAGAGGCCAATGTCAAAAGGGAGCGCAGAAATCGTTTCGTCATCCTCAATTTTAGGTGTGAAATCCCAAAATTCAACGTGATAGCCAAAAGCGTTAATCAGGGAAGAAATGATGGCAGAGACCGGAAATATAAGTATCGCAATGGTCGGTGCTTTTTTGTACCACGCGAGCGCTAATATCCATGGAATTATAAAACCTATAAGGATATTTACAAGTATACGTCCCACTCCTCTTGATCGTAGTTACTATCAAGTATGACCCGTACCTTTCAACTTAAACCCCTATAGCTTATACTTCTAATAGACGCCTAGCGTTGTTCCACCTAGTAGTGAGCACCCTAGTCCTGAATAACGGAGATCGACTTTTCCCCTCCGACATAAATACGATTCGTACGTGGGTTCAACAGAAAAGACCCTGAGCCTTTGCCAACACGGAGTTTTGTAAGCGGATTCAGACTGCTACCATTATACACCTTTAACGGGAGCGTTCCAGTCTCTGTAGATGCCGAAACGAACAAATGATTCGTCCTCGGATTAATCAGTACATCTGTAAAAGTAGGCATCGTTAACGTGTTCATAATCTTGTTAGTCTTGCTGCAAAGGACAAAGAGTCGGCCATTTACAGAAATTTGTGCGCTTGAGATATAGATTCGGTTTGTAAGGGGATTTATCGTGATATCCCTTTGAAGTCGGCCAAGTTGAATCTTACGAACTTTCATCGTGCGAAGATCAATAACTGAACAGTAACGGCTTAGGTTATTTGCCACATATAGTTGTTGGGTTTTCCTATCTAGCACAGGTGTGATGACGGGGTTTCTTCCGACCTTTACGGTACTAACAATTTTATTGGTAAGTCCATTAATGACGGACAATGTATCCGTAGTTGTATTCGTTACATAGATGCGGTTGGCCCATTCATTAACAAGCAGTTGAGAGGGACGTCCGGTGAAAGAAATTCGTCTATAGACTTGATTGGTATGTCCATTTATGACGACGACATTGGCATTCTTTGAGCTTAGGGAGATCGTCGATACATAAATAAGATTGGTATGTGTGTTCACTGCAATATGGTCACAGCGTTCACCCACTTTGATTGTGGAAATAACACGATTGGTACGACCATTTATGACAGATACGGTACCATCAAAGAAGTTAGCAGTATAGATGCGATTCGTCCGCGTATTAACAACCAAATTCGAAGCCATTTCACCTATTTTGATCGTGGATATGATTTTATTTGTGATTGTATTCAGAACAGCTAAGTGATTGTCACCTTGTATAACATATACCCGATTCGTGATGGGATTGATCGCGAAGTGAACAGCAGGGCTGCTGACAGGAATAGTTGCAATCAGGCGTGGCAACGATGTTTTGATTCTTTGCGTAGTTACACGGACTGCTTTACGGATAAGCATGCTGAATCCCCTTCCCCAAGACATGTGGTTCCTAAATCATATTCATGACCTTGCAGATGGGGAACTGATGCTCAAAAGGAACTTAGAATCCTGCACAACTTTCATCGCATTGGCGCGTCAAAAAAGCAGGAAGATAAACAGCTACGCACAATACAGGAGGCGTTCATATGGAGCAGCAATATACAGAATTAGCATTGATCTGGGATGGTAAGGCACAGCTAGGCGAAGGTCCTGTTTGGGATCACCGTGCAGGTCAAATCATATGGGTTGATATCAATGGACAATCCGTACATTTGCTAACCCCTGCTACCGGAGCCCATCGAACCATTCGCTTGGATCAAAAGGTTGGAGCAGCTGTACCACGTAAACAAGGTGGCCTGGTACTTGCCATGGAGCGAGGCTTTCATTCGCTTGATCTGGACTCGGAAGTATGGACCCCCTTGCACGATCCAGAAAGTCATTTGCCTAACAATCGATTTAATGATGGTAAATGTGATCGAGCAGGGCGTTTCTGGGCGGGAACGATGGCTCAAAATGAGTCGGGCACAACAGGTTCCCTTTATTGCTTAGACGTTGACGGTACCGTTCATACCATCGAGGATGGCTGTATTACCGTATCCAATGGATTAGGCTGGAGCCCGGATAACAAGACGATGTATTACATAGATTCCCCGACGCGGAAAGTGGTGGCCTATGCGTATGAGGCGGAATCAGGGCATGTCTCTGATCCTCGCACCGTCATAACGATACCCGAGGGAGAAGGTTTTCCAGATGGGATGGCTGTGGATAACCGAGGGATGCTATGGATCGCGCAATGGGGAGGATGGCAAGTAGGTTGCTACAACCCCCTAACGGGTGAAAAAATAGGTTCGATTCCTGTCCCTGTGGAGAGAACAAGCTCTTGTGCATTTGGCGGAGAACACATGGATGAATTGTATATCACGACGGCTAGCGTTGGTGTCAGCGATGAGGATAGAGAGAAGCAACCCCATGCGGGAGGACTGTTTCGAATAAAGCTAGATGTATCGGGAGCACATGCGAATTTCTATGGTGGTTAGCAGCTAGTATAAGGAGTCTTCCGAGTGGGAGGCTTCTTTTTTTTGAAGCTAGGGAGAATTACTTGGAGGTAATAAACCAACTAGCAAATAAGGCAACAGCAAGTGCTTATTCGTGCGGCAAACAGCTAGTGAGCGGACTTAAGCAAGCTAGGAGTGCTTATTGCTCAAGAATGCAAGCCAAATGCATCGAAAGATAGGGAATAAGCACATAAGGAGGTCTTATCGGATGAGATACACCGGGTCGTTAGATTGTCCAGCGATCCTGAGTATTTCTTTTTCTTCTAATGTTAACACAGGGCCAGAGTGTTCCTCTCCAAACCAGCTGCCCATCATTTGGAGAATCAATTGCTGGCAACGACGCGGTTTTTCTTTAATCTCATCATAAGAGAAACGGAGTACCTTCCACCCATCAAGTACGAGATGGTTCTGACGCGTTAACTGGTCTGCAAACTGCCAACGATTCAAATTCGTATGATGTGCTTTGTAACCATCAATTTCGATACAGACCAAGTGCGTCCCTCGAATATAGGTAAAATCCAAATATCGAACGCCATCCTTATAATCTGATACAGGGTATTCTGCATGTAGCCAATCAAATCGACCGACTGCCGGCCACCAAATGAGCTCCAGAAACATTTTCTCAGCATGAGCATGCCCCTCCTGAAGACGTCTTAAAGCTTCACCAGTCCTACCGTGTAACTGAACTTGTAGGAATTCCTCATAGAATTTGTTAAATGACATTGTAATGCCCTCCTTTTCATAGCATAGAAAAACCGCCCATCTCCAGTTGGAGAGGGCGGTCTGTGTGCTTCACGACCATAGCATCTATTCCTCTATATTCTATATGAATGCAGACTGAGTGACAAGACATGAATCGTCAAAAGCAAGCTAAGGCGAGTATTGCTTACGGAATCGGAGAGGGGACATCCCGATAGCTGCTTTAAAGCAATTCGAGAAGTAAGGCGCGTTGAGGAACCCGATATGCTCAGCAATTCGCGCAATCGACCACTCCGTTTTGATCAGCAGCAGCTTCGCTTGTTCAATTCGGTATTCGTGCAGATAAGCCATTGGCGTGCAGTCATAGATTTCTTTCATACATCGGACGATATAATTGGGATGAAAATGAAACTCTTCGGCGAGTGAGGTATTCGTCACATCGGATTGATAATGTTGGCGCAAGTATGCTTCGATCTTGTCAGCGAGCTTCAAAGCAGGTGACGCATCGTTACGGGCTTGTCCAGCGTCAAGTAGTCGCAGCAATTCCATGAAAAGCTGCTGCTCGCTCCAATACGTTTCTAAGCGCTGCGATGCGGAATCGGTCATCAGTTTGCGGAGATGCCGCTCTGCAAGGGCGAACTCCGGTGGAGAGCTGTATTGTGGGATGCGAATCCGATACGGATTTTCCCAAGACTTGCGAACTTGTGGGTAAACCATGCCTTGATCTTGCTCCGACGTTTGCTGCCACACACCATTGAAGTCAAAATGTATCCAATAGAAAATAGTCTCTGTGTCACAAGCTTTGACAGGATAATGGTAACGGTCTGGCAGCAATAAGAGTGTCTGGCCTTCCTTAACTTCCCACTCATGCTCATCTTCACCCATATATAAAGCTCCTTTGGTCACCCAAAGAAGATCAAACATGCCTAGATTACGTCGGCTAGGATGCATTTCACCTGGCTGGTAGGTGGACAAGCCAATCATGAGGTAATAAGGCAGTGGAGGAAGTTCCATCCAGATATGGCTACGTTCACCCATCGCGTCTCCTCGCATTTTCAGTGTTAAATTTTATATAAAATAGGTTGGGATTATTTATAGTTTCTCTTTATTTATAAGGATAAACTGTAAGTAGATGATAATCAAATGTTATATTAAATAGCTGACAAGAGGAGAATCGACATATGGTGAATTCTGCAAGTACACAGGCTGTTAGTAACAAGGTACGCATCCAAGATTCTTTTTGGAATCCGTTCATGAAACTTGTAAGAGAGACGGTTATCCCGTATCAATGGGATGCCTTGAATGATGCAATTGCTGATGCAGAGCCTAGTTACGCGATTCGCAATTTCCGTATTGCAGCAGGACTGGAAGAAGGCGAGTATGGCGGTTTCGTATTTCAAGATAGTGACCTTGCCAAGTGGCTCGAAGCGGTTGGCTATTCGCTCGCGATTACGGCGGATCCTCATTTAGAACAAATCGCCGATGAAGTTATTGATTTAATTGGCAAAGCTCAGCAAGAGAACGGATACATAAATACCTACTTTACGATTAAAGAGCCTGGTCAAGCATGGACGAATTTGTATGAAGCGCATGAGTTGTACTGTGCTGGACATATGATGGAAGCGGCTGTTGCTTATTATGAAGCGACGGGTAAACGAAAATTCTTAGATATCATGTGCACATTTGCGGACTATATCGAGACGGTTTTTGGCCGTGAGCCGGGTCAATTACGCGGTTATGACGGACATCAAGAAATCGAGCTTGCACTTGTCAAACTTTCAAAGGCGACAGGGGAAGAACGCTATGTGAAGTTGGCTCAGTTTTTTATGGATGAGCGCGGCGCAGAGCCGAACTTTTTCGTTGAGGAATGTAAGCAAAGAGAGGGTATCAGCCATTGGACGAAAAAGAAGCAACCGATACCGACAGCAGCACAATTGGCATACAACCAAGCACATAAGCCGGTTCGCGAGCAGGAAGTTGCCATTGGGCATTCGGTGCGTGCTGTTTACATGTATACGGCTATGGCTGATCTTGCCAGATTGACGTTAGATCAAGAACTGCTCGCTGCTTGCCGCCGTTTGTGGGATAACACAACCAAGAAACAAATGTACATCACGGGTGGTATTGGCTCAACGCATCATGGCGAAGCATTCACATTCGACTATGAGTTGCCCAACGATACGGTTTATGCAGAAACATGTGCCTCAATCGGCCTCATCTTCTTTGCCCAGCGCATGCTTCAGCTAGAAGCAAAGAGTGACTATGCAGATGTCATGGAGCGGGCGTTGTATAACAATGTCATTGGCAGCATGTCAAAGGATGGCAAACATTATTTCTATGTGAATCCGCTAGAGGTTTGGCCGAAAGCCTCCGAGCTGAATCCAGGTCGCCATCATGTCAAAGCAGAACGGCAGAAGTGGTTTGGCTGCTCTTGCTGCCCACCGAACGTGGCACGACTGCTTAGTTCATTAAATAGGTATATTTACACATCTTCTTCAGAGGAAAATACGGTTTACACGCATCTATTCATCGGCAGTAAGGCGCGTTTTGAACTCGCTGTTGGGGAAGTCGAATTTACCCAACAATCGAAGCTTCCCTGGGAAGGCTATGTGAGTATAGAGCTGACAGAAGCCCCGCAGGATAAGTGGACACTTGCGCTGCGTATCCCAGCGTGGAGCCAGGGGCTGGCGGTTTTGAAGATTAACGGCGCTCTGACGACGTATGACACGATAAATGGCTATGCTTCGATTGAGCGGCAATGGGTAGTTGGAGACATCGTGGAGTGGGAGCCTGCGCTGGAAGCGCAGTTGACTTCCGCGCACCCACAGATTCGGGCGAACGCGGGCAAGATTGCCATCGAACGTGGCCCCCTCGTGTATTGCTTGGAAGAAGTAGATAACAGGGCACCATTAACTTCTGTCTCTCTAGTAACAGGCGAGAAGCTGGAAGCTGTTTATGAGGCTGGATTGCTAGGTGGAGCCGTCAGTGTTGAGGCAGAAGGCCTCGTCGATGAGGCGGCGTCTTGGTCGGACGACACCCCGTATCGTCCGATAGGATTGCAAAAGGCCGCCGAACGAGTGAAACTCAAGGCGGTGCCGTATTATCTTTGGGGCAATCGAAGCATAGGCGAGATGACGGTATGGATTCGCAAGGGAAGCGTGTAAATGCTGGAATATAAAAAAACAAGCTAAAGCGCTCGCTTTAGCTTGTTTTTTGTACGTGCAATATCACTATTCCGAGTGCTCTGGCTTACCTGCAAGCCAATCCTCTAGTGTAGCCACACGCGCAGGAAATTTGTGGCTTCTAGCCAGAAAACCGATGCCGTGTTTCAGCATGGGATCTTGATCGGTCGGCTGATAACGCAGGTCCACACTCCAGCGAACCTCATTGGACATGTTCGGAGTGGACATATGGAGGCAGCGATCATTGAAAAGAATGGCACTTCCAGCAGGTACCGGGAGGGCGACGGTTTCTGTTTTGCCGAGCTGACTATCTTTTAACGCGGTATAACCTGTTCCTGTGTAGGTTTCCCGATGCCACTTGAGCACACGTTTGCGATGGGTCTGTGGCTTAATATGAAGGCACCCATTCACCTCATTTGCATCGACCAAAGGAATCCATACGGTTATTACGGGATTGGCATTCGCATCAGGCCAGTATGATTTATCTTGATGCCAAGGGACGGCGCCAGCAGCAACTTTTGGGACCTTCGGACGCACATTGTACACTGGATTCGCGAAAAGCTCTGCACCGATTAACGATTCGACAGCGTCCAAAATTTTGGGATTGCTCATCAGTGTGAAATAGCCTGGGATGCGATCTCGCCAACTGCGACCGTATTTCAGGAAATTCTCGGGGGATAGATCTTGAAATAACTCAGCTAAGCGATACTGAAAGGGTCGATGCTCAAGTTTATCAGGTATAAGACCATCTGCGAACAGCTCATCAGCAATCATCGAAACCTTCTGTGTCATCGCTTCTCGAGCAGAGGCTAAATCTTCTTCTGACAATAAATGGGGGATGATGAGATATCCTTGTTCCTCGTAAAATTGAGTTTGTTCGGTAGTTAAACTTCCGCTTGTATTTGATTTGATCACGCTACTCACCCTCCAACAAGTGTTGTAATATAGAAAATAATAACATTGGCTGCGGCTGTTGTATTTGCTCGTATGTTCATCTATTGATCAATTCTTCCGATCATTATTTTCTAAATTCATAAGGATAGTGAGGTTTAATATGTCAACCTTATCTGCCATTAATCCATATGTAAGAGTGGGCCACTATTACAAATTTCCAGTTGAACGTAATCAGGCCGAGGTCGGCAGGATTGGATACTGCTATGCCTTTCATTATGTTATAGGAGGGAAAGGAACGGTTTCCGTAGATGGGAAAACGTATCCTGTGAAAAAAGGCGACCTGATTTATTTTCCGCCAGAGGTGAAGCACTCTTTTTATGCGAATCCAGAGCAACCGTTAACTACTTACAACCTCTATTGTGATCTTTGGGATTATAAAATGGCAGGCGGTCAGCATCTCGTGTGGCACGAGAACGACTTCAATCGCGAATTTCTTACAACGATAGTTCCTTGTTCAGAGCTGGCTTTGCTGCCGATCGTTACGCCAATCCAGCACGAGGCATCACTTGGTCAACTTTTTATGCATGCTGTTACTCAAGTTCGGAAAAATGACCGCTACTCGGAATTCATCGTAAGCAATCTAGTTAAAGCCTTACTGCTAGAGCTCGTTCAAATTGCGTCTACAACCTCATTTATCGATTACCGCATCGTGCCTATCATCGAACGAATGGATCGGGAGGCGACTGCGAGCCGAGGTTATGACGAATGGATGAAGGAATGTGGGCTTCGTAAAACCCAATTTCATGCGATTTTCAAGCAAGCTACTGGCCTTTCGCCAAAAGCATATTGGACCAAAGCCATTATGAGGCAAGTGGAAGCCGCTCTGTGGGAGAGCAACCGTTCAATTACGGCCATAGCCGAGGATTTTGGGTATTCGTCAGTGCACCATTTTACCAAACAATTCACACAATTTCATGGCGTATCGCCGACGGAGTTTCGTAGAAGAAAGAGTTGAATTAAAGCAGATTCATTCCTGGATTTGTTTGCGAGTTTGATATATCTGACCGACATGTGAGGGTCAAGTTGTCATAGAAATTATTGTAGCCAAGTAAGGTTATATAGAACGGAAAAGGGGTGGTAAGATGCGTTGGCATTTAGGTGAAAAAGCCGGCATCGTTTGGGATATTCAACTCGGAGATCTTGCACATCAGGATCATGTTGAAATGAGTGGTAAAGAGGTTTCCCTCATCGTGACGTACGGAGTAGATGCCAGTGGCGGTGTTCTACTCACTCGCAAAGTGGTATGGCCTGGTCTGCGAACAATTCCGAATAATACGCATGCCAGCTTAATGGAGGAATTCGGGCAGGAGCAGTTGCCTGCTATGCGCGTAGAGGGGCAGGCCGTCCAAGAGAAATTGTACCGAGTTACTTTCGATGGCATGCTGCAGTTAGCATCAGTCTCGGATCAAGGGGTACTCGTACGCAGAACAATCTTTCCTGCGCGAAATTTACCTCATGCGTTAGAACGTGTAGAGGTTCAGAATATAACCGAAAGCGCGTTGCGACTTGAGATTGCAGGGGTTGCATCAACAACGTATCGTAGAGGGACCAAGGGGATTTATGCTGTGGAAGCGGGACACGATGCACCCGGAGATGTGGTGCTGGAAGCAGGGGAATCATTGGTCTACAAGAGTTGGATTTGTGCATCTACGTTACAGTCTCCAAAGCAAATCGTGGATGTAGCATTTGAAGAAGGTGAACGGCGGGACTTTTTGCAGGAACTTGATGTATCTCTGAAGCTTGAAACACCTGAGCCTCACCTCAATCGCATGTTTGATTTGGCCAAAATTCGCGCTGCGGAAAGTGTTTTTCGCACCAATGGCGGTTTAATGCACTGTCCAGGTGGCGGCTCTTATTACGCGGCAGTATGGACCAACGATCAGGCGGAATATGCCGGGCCATTTTTCCCTTTCCTCGGAGAGGCAGATGCGATGGAAGCTTCGTTGAACGCCTATCGATTATATAGGCCGTTCATGGGTCCTGGCTTCCAACCGATTCCGTCTTCGATCATCGCGGAAGGCATCGACATCTGGGAAGGAGCAGGTGATCGGGGGGATGCGGCCATGTATGCCTATGGTGCGGCGCGGTTCGCGCTGGCAAGTGGCGTACTAGGGATAGCCGAGGAGCTTTGGCCAGCGATCGACTGGTGTTTGGCCTTTTGCAGGCAAAAGCTCACTAAGAATGGTGTAATTGCATCGGATTCAGATGAACTCGAGAATCGGTTTCCAAGCGGTGATGCCAATCTTTTCACATCATCTCTCGCTTATGGCGCCTTGATTTCCTCGGCACAGCTTGCTCGCGAATTAGCCAAAGAGGATACTGCTTCTCGGTATGAGGAGGAAGCGGCTGCACTTCGGCAAGCAATTGAATCCCATTTTGGCGCGACCATTGAGGGGTATGAGACATATCGGTACTATGAAGGGAACGACGTTTTGCGATCTTGGATCTGCGTGCCGCTGACGATGAATATCTTGGAACGCAAGGAGCAAACCATTGCGGCATTATTGTCATCTCGGTTGTGGGTAAATGGCGGATTGGTCACCCAGGCAGGCGAAACGACGTATTGGGATCGTTCAACCTTGTATGCGCTGCGAGGCATTCTCTTTTCCGGTGAAACCGAGCTAGGCATCACGCGATTACTCGAATATTCCCGTAACAGGCTGCTTGGCGAACATGTTCCTTATGCAGTTGAAGCTTATCCAGAGGGAAATCAACGCCATCTATCTGCGGAGAGTGCTCTTTACGCGCGAGTCATTATAGAAGGATTATTTGGCATCGTACCCACGGGACTTCGCTCATTTACCTGTGCTCCTCGGCTACCAGAAGCCTGGAACGCCATGGCGCTTCGTTCGATTCGGGCGTTTGACATTTGTTTCGATCTTGTCGTTACCCGTTGTGACGAGGGGGTGTTTGTGGCTTGTTTGACGGTAGATACGCAGGAAACCTATCTCTGGAATTTAGAAGGCTCGCTGGCCATTCATCTTGGTGTATGCCAATAAATCCTCAAAATATCCTTAAAAAATACTCCCCACGTCGCTAGAAGTTTGATATTATCTATTATGATGAAATCTACAAGACCTGTGGAAACATTTTAATTTCGTGTGAAAATAGGTTATGATAGGTAAAGAAATCATAATAGAAAGTGGGATCCATAGTGGGACGTAAGTGGAATAACATAAAAGAGAAGAAAGCTTCTAATGATGCAAGTACGAGTCGAGTTTATGCGAAATTCGGACTTGAGATTTATGTAGCAGCACGTAAAGGTGAGCCAGACCCAGAATCGAATCGCGCGTTGAAAGTCGTTCTTGAACGTGCCAAAACGTATAATGTACCGAAAGCGATTATTGATCGCGCTATTAATAAAGCCAAAGGCAGCTCTGACGAAATCTATGAAGAGCTTCGTTATGAAGGCTTTGGACCGAATGGTTCCATGGTAATTGTGGACACGTTAACGAACAATGTAAACCGTACCGCGTCAAGCGTGCGTGCCGCTTTTAGTAAAAATGGCGGTAACATGGGTGTAACAGGTTCCGTTGCGTACATGTTCGATGCAACTGCAGCGATCGGTATTGAAGATAAGAGTATCGACGAGGTTATGGAGATTCTGATGGATGCGGACGTAAATGTTCGTGATCTTCTTGAAGAAGAAGACATGGTCATGGTGTATGCGGAGCCCGAGGAATTCCACGCCGTTCAAGAGGCGCTCAAAAAGGCTGGGATCACGGATTTCGCAGTTGCGGAGCTAACGATGATTGCTCAAAACAACGTCACACTATCTGATGATGCACAAACGCAATTCGATAAAATGATTGATGCTCTAGAAGATTTGGAAGATGTTCAACAAGTGTATCATAACGTGGAATAGGCGTAACGGAATGAATAAAGGATGCAGCGAAGATCGGATGATCTTAGTTGCATCCTTTTCTCTTTACATAAGTAAGGGGTTTTCTCATTTTCAGCTGGTCACAAGTGATATATAATAAGATGTAAGCGAATTCATAGATAAGGTAGGGGATGCAAATGAGGGTAAAAGGGAACCGAATTATTATGAAATTTCTTGTGCCCTATTTGTTTATTTTACTCATTCCTATCCTGATTGGGCTGTTAACTTATCAGAAAACGATCCGTGTGATCGAGAATGAATTGGCGAACTCGAATATGATTCTTCTTAATCAAAGTAAAGAGATTATTGATCGCAGGCTGGCAGAAGTAGATATTATCACACAACAAATTATGCTGGATCCCAATCTCATATCTTTCCAATATATTGAGAATCCGTTTGACGGAGCTAACACTTATCGCACAATAGAAATGAAGAAGAGTTTAATTAATTATAAGGTGTTGAATACCTTCATCTCCCAGTTTTATGTGTTTTTCAATAGCAGTAAGTTGGTTGTTAACCCTACTTTTATCTATGATTTTCCGACGTTTTATCAAAATGTGCTGCAACGTGAAAATTTGAATGAAACACAGTGGTATGAGCATATTTTGGGCACCTATCACGCCAAAAAGGTCGAATCTGCCAGTGTCTATACCTTAGATGGAAAGCCTGCCCGCATGGTGACCTATATTCAATCTTTAGGTTTTGCTTTGAATTCATATGCAACGATTGTCGTACTCATTGATAACCAAGAGTTTGTTAACTTGTTGAATGGACTTGATATGTCTGATGGTGGTTTTGCGTACATCTTGGATCGAAACGGTCAAATCATTAGCTACGCTTCAGGTGGCGCTGGGCCCATACACCCTGAGCCAATTACCTTTCAATCCACTAGTGGAACGATTTTCCCCTCAGCTGCTTCCCATAACCAAATGATTACTTATACGACCTCACAATCCAATGGTT
This sequence comes from Paenibacillus sp. J22P165, assembly GCF_059692015.1. NCBI lineage: Bacteria > Bacillati > Bacillota > Bacilli > Caryophanales > Paenibacillaceae > Paenibacillus > Paenibacillus sp. J22P165. Next base: position 564,662 of record NZ_JCAUAP010000004.1, read on the forward strand.
GGACGTATGTTGTTTCACAGCCTGCCCATATTGCACTTGAGAAAGCGACTTATATCAAAAACATCATGCTCACTATATTCATACTTTCTTTAGTTCTGGGCGTTGTTGTTGCGCTATTCATGGCCTATCGCAGCTCAAAGCCGATTCAATTCCTTGTGAATGCGATTGATCCGCTCGGTGAGGATTCAAGTAAGCATGGTAAATCACGAGATGCCTTTCAGATGATTCAAGCGGGGATTTTTCGATTGAAGAATAACAACGCGGATCTAAGGCTAGAAATGGAGCGGCAGCGACCGATGCTGCGTATTGCTTTTTTTGAACGGCTTCTGAAGGGCGAATTCTCCGTTTCGGCAGACATCCCCATGATGATGGAACGGCTTCATATTCACATGAACGGTCAGACGTTCGCCGTTGCCATCCTTTCCTTACATGACCATGCTCCCATTCTGGAGCAGGAGATTTTTCAGGATTTGGATAGGAAAAGCCTCTTTATGAAGGAACTGATTTTACGAATGAATGAGCACGTGTATGTGCATGAATTGAATGGTAATAAAATGGCACTTATATTCTCTTGCGAATCCCCCCAGGCGGACGATTGTAAGACGGTGATTGAACATTTTGTACACCAGCTGAATCATGAAATGCTGGATGTTCCTTATCATCCGTCGATTGGAGCAGGACATATTTATACGAGTTATGAGGAGATTTCACGTTCTTATCAGGAAGCGGAGCAAGCGTTAGATTATAAAATGTGGAAAAGATTACCCGGTCTGGTGTGGTTCAGTGAACTGCCCCAAACGAGCGGGAGTTATTACTATCCTTCAGATCTGGAAGGGAAGCTGATGAATTTCGTCAAAGCAGGCATCCATACTGAAGTACGGAAATTATTCCAAGAGTTAGACAGTGAAAACTTTGATAAACGGGAACTCTCTTCCTCGATGATGAAGCTACTTATGTCTGATTTGAAAGGAAGTGTGGCCAAACTGTCCGAGCAGATCCCGATGGATGAGGATGGACGTAAAGCAAAGCCAATCCAGGCTTTGTTCACACTTCCTGAACATTCCGAAGATGTGCAGGACACCTTTCGTGCAATTGAGGCTGCCTGTTTGCATCTGTGCGATATCGTGAATAGTCGCAAGAAAAGCCATAATGATCACTTAATCGAAAGTATCTTGGCGATGATTCAATCCCACTACAGCTCTTCGAGCTTCACGCTGCTCGCGATAGCGGAGCAATTTCACATCTCGGAAGTGTATCTCTCTTATTTTATCAAAGAGCAGACAGGGGTTACGTTTAGTGAATATTTGGAGGAACTGCGTATGAAGCAGGCCAAAGTTTATCTGCAAGACGATCATTTTACGGTCAAAGATGTTGCTGAAATGGTTGGATATAATTCTTCGAATACCTTTTGCCGCGCATTCAAACGAATGAATGGCATAAGTACGACGGAGTACAAGAAAATAGTTAATATTATTTCAGACTAAAGTTGTCGGAATAATGTTGACAACTTTAGTCGGAATTGATATGATCTGCTCATAAGAGCATACGGAAATCGACTGGACAGCCAGAGATTTAATGCAAGGAGGGACACCTACGGGATTCCTTGCGTTGGATCTCTTTTTTCATCTCATCCACTAATATCTGGCATCATTGTCAATTGCACACGTGATTCTTGTGCGGTGTATATGAAGCTTGAAAGTGTGTATAGCGATTTATTGTCTGATGCATATGTGATCACGCATTTCATATTGCTCCCATGAACAGTGAAATCTATACTTGCCATTGAGGAGGTGTACTTACATGAAAGCGCTTAACACAAAGGTGGAAGCAGGAATTTATCACAGGACGAAAGTGGTAAAGAAGAAAACTTGGAAGCAGATCTGGAAAGGTCGCCAGCTGTTTCTGATGATGCTATTGCCTACCTTGTATATTGTTATTTTCAAGTACATTCCCATGGTTGAAGCGCAGATCGCCTTCCGTGACTATGTATTTACGAAAGGAATATGGGGGAGTGATTGGGTCGGACTAGAGAATTTTACACGTTTTTTTCGTTCCAATGAATTCTGGCGAGTACTGAAAAACACGCTTAGTCTTAGTGCATACCAGCTTATTGCAGGGTTTCCTTTCCCGATCATCCTTGCGATTTGCTTGAATTACGTACGCAATCAAACGTTTAAGAAGTGGGTACAAATGGTTTCCTACGCTCCTCACTTTATTTCGATCGTAGTTATCGTAGGCATCATTTCCCAATTGCTGGATCCGCGAACAGGGTTAGTGAATGGCTTCCTGCAATTACTTGGATTTGATCCAATTAACTTTATGGGGAAAGCGGATTACTTCCAATCCATTGTTGTCTGGTCAGGACTTTGGCAGAACCTAGGTTTCTCTTGCATCATTTATATCGCGGCGCTTGCCAGTATTGATCCCATGCTGCATGAAGCGGCAGTTGTCGATGGTGCATCGAAGTTGCGTAGAGCTTGGCATATCGATTTACCTGGTATTATGCCGCTCGCGATTATTTTACTCATTTTGAGCACAGGAAATATCTTAGATACGGGATTTGAGAAAGTGCTATTGATGCAAAATTCACTGAACATTCGTTCTTCTGAAGTTATTGATACGTTCGTTTATAAAGTGGGGCTTGCGTCGCCAGCGGCAGATTTCTCGTATTCAGCGGCAATTGGGTTGTTCAAGTCTGTTGTCGGATTTATTTTACTTGTTTCGGTGAATCAACTGGCAAAGAAATTAAAACAGGAGAGTTTATGGTAGCAGGTAAGGAGATGAAGCATGAGGCAGAAAGCGATCAAAGAAACCGATACGGACCGGATCTTTACGATCTTTAATTATGTCATACTTACACTTTTTACACTTACGGTACTCTACCCGCTTCTCGTTGTGTTGAGTAATTCGATTAGCTCTCCAGTGGCTGTGGGCGCGGGAAAAGTATGGTTATGGCCGGTGGAACCTAGTTTTGCCGGATATAGACAGGTTTTTAGCTACAGTAAGGTTTGGGTGGGTTTCGGAAATGTTATCTTCTATACAATTGTGGGGACGGCCGTAAACATAATACTTACGATTTTAGCGGGCTATCCGCTTTCGAGGACAGATTTTGTAGGCAGACATATCTTTATGGGGTTATTCGTGTTCACGATGATTTTCCATGGCGGCTTAATCCCCACTTACATGGTTGTGAAGGGGCTTGGCATGGTCAATACGCGATGGGCAATGATTATTCCTGGCGCACTCGCGGTGTGGAATGTGATTATTACGAGAACCTACTTTAAGACTACACTTCCACAAGAAATGCTGGAATCCGCGCAAATGGATGGGTGTAGTGATTTTCGATTTCTATGGCGGATGGTGATACCGCTCTCGATGCCGATCATTGCCGTGAACGCATTGTTCTATGCGATCCATCATTGGAATGCGTATTTCAGTGCTTTGATTTACCTATCCAAGCCGAGTCTTTTTCCATTGCAGCTAATCTTACGTGAAATTTTAATTCTCAGCCATGTCACACCCGATATGTTAGATCAAGTCTCAGAAGCAGCTAGGCTGGAAGGCATGACCGATGTTCTGAAATATGCACTTATCGTTGTTTCCTCATTACCTTTGTTGATCTTGTATCCATTTGTTCAAAAGCATTTCGTTAAAGGTTTGATGATCGGTTCTTTGAAAGGGTAGTCCGGTAGAGACAAAATGGGAGGTTATGTAGATGAAAAGAATGATTTATAGCGGCTTGGCGATATCCATGTTGACAGCGACGGTGCTTAGTGCATGTTCCACATCAGACACAGCAACATCAACGGCGACGGCAGAGGCGACGAAAGCAGCAGAAAAGGTAGTCCCATCCGTCGTTACGCCAGCGGGGACATTGCCCATTACGAAAGAAAAATCGACACTGAAAGTCCTTGTAGCGGGACGCCCGAACATTGATTTCCCAACGAGCTCTGCAACCAAATGGTTGGAAGAGCAAACGAATGTACACATCGAATGGCAAGTGGCTCCTGAAGGAAAAGAAGCGCAGACGAAGCTGAATGTTGTGCTGGCGAGCGGCGATTACCCGGACGTCATCATGAATTTTGACGTAACGAGTACACAGCAATTGAACTATGGGAAACAAGGGATATTCATCCCGCTGAACAAATTGATTGAGCAGTATGGCGTTGAAACGAAGCGAGTATTTCAGCAATTCCCGACAGTCAAAGATGATATTACAGCAACCGATGGCAATATTTATTCCTTACCGGTCGTTTCGGAGTGCTACCAATGTGCTTTAGGGCAGAAACTATGGCTCTATAAGCCATGGCTAGATAAACTACAGCTCAAAGTGCCGACGACGACGGAGGAGTATTATCAAGTTCTGAAAGCTTTTAAAGAGAAAGATCCGAATGGCAATGGCAAAGCGGATGAAATACCACTGTCCGGCTCGATTGAGGGCGATCACACGGGTATTGATGAGTTCCTGATGAACGCATTCGTTCTAAATAGTGCTAAAAACATTGCATCAGGCTCAGGCTTCTCCATTGATGATGGACGACATATGTACCTCAATCAAGGCAAGATCGAAGCTGCATTCACACAGCAGGGCTGGAAAGACGGCTTGAAGTATCTGCACAAACTCTATGCGGAGAAACTGCTTGATCCACAGGCTCTAACGCAGAATAAGAAGCAACTCAAAGCCATCGGCGAGAACAAAGATGCCATTCTAGGATCAACCTCTGCACTGGCGATGGGAACATTTACGCAATACGGCGGACCTAGCGGCAGATGGGCTGAGTATGTAGCAGTTCCTCCATTAAAAGGGCCGACAGGCTTACAAGTTGCCCCTTACAATCCCGATGTAACCATGACAGGTGAGTTTATTATTACAAGTGCGGCCAAACATCCAGAAATTGCACTGCGATTAGCAGATTATTTGTATAACGAAGATGTGACGTGGAAATTGCAAAAAGGGACAGAAGGACTGAATTGGCGTAAAGCAACGCCAGGGGAACTAGGAGCGAATGGAAAGCAAGCTGTGTTCGCACAATTAAGCCCTATCTCGGATGAGAAAAGCAACAATAACTGGTATCAAAGAGGTTTATTTGCAACAGGGGATGCTCAGCGATACACCCAAACAGTAGATCCGAAAGCACCGAAGGCACAAGCGATCGTGCTCTTTGAAGCAACTAAGAATCTGTATGAGCCCTACCAACAAAAAGCAGACACCATGATTCCAACCTTGTTCTTCGATGTCGCTCAAAGCAAGCAAGTCGTTGACTATTCCAAAACGATTGGCACGTATGTGGAAGAGATGATGGCTCGTTTCATCACGGGAGATCTGAATATCGATAAAGATTGGGATTCCTATATCAGCCAATTAAAATCGATGAATTTGCCGAAGTTACTCGAGATTTATCAAGCCGCTTATGATTCGAAAAAGAAAAAATAAGGTTGATTTTACTAAGACCATGCAAATCATTCAGAGCCATAACAGGAGGTCTACGCAAATGACGCGACCGAATATCATTTTTATTTTGGCAGATGACCTTGGCTTTGGGGAATTAGGCTGTTACGGGCAAACCCTGATTCAAACACCTCATTTGGATCGCATGGCAGAAGAAGGTTTGCGATTCACCAGACATTACTCGGGAGGCCCGGTTTGCGGGCCTTCCCGGGCGTGTTTGATGACAGGACAGCATCAAGGGAATGGGTATATCAAAGGGAATCCACCGCAGGGCAATGATGTAGCGTTGCGTCCAGAAGATCGAATCATAGCGGAAGTCTTGCATGATGCGGGCTATGAAACGGCTTGTATTGGCAAATGGGGGCTAGGTAAAGCAGGCAGTACGGGATTTCCGAATCGGAAAGGCTTTGATCTGTTCTATGGCTACGATTCCCACCGCGCAGCGCACGAGTATTATCCAGATTATTTGTGGCGCAATGAAGAGAAAGAGGCATTGCAAGCTGGCACGTATAGTCATGATGCGTTTACGGAGGAAGCTGTGAGCTGGATTCAGCAAAAGCGAGAGCAGCCATTTTTTCTTTATTTAGCTTATACATTGCCACATTCACCCTACAACCCTCCGGATCAAGGACCCTATGGCGAGAAGGATTGGCCCGAATCGTATCGCAATTATGCAGCTATGATTACACGGATGGATCGCGATGTGGGAAGGATTATGAGTTTGCTGGAAGAGTTGGGGATAGACGAGCAGACACTAGTTATTTTTACGAGTGACAACGGCCCAGGCAGTGAATATAAACGTGAAATCTTAGATATGGTTCGGTTCTTTCGCAGTGCGGGTCCGTATCGCGGGATGAAGCGGGATGTGTATGATGGCGGCATTCATGTACCGCTAGTCGTTAGATGGCCTGGAACCATTCAATCAGGGGTGAGCGACCATGTATGTGCCTTTCAGGATTTCATGCCGACGTTCGCTGAACTGGCTGAGACGACTGCGACCGAAGGGATCGATGGTTTGACGCTTGTGCCTACACTGATGGGTAAGACGGGACAACTGGCTCACGATACCTTGTATTGGGAGTTTATTTTCATGGGACCAGAGCGCAAGGGGCGGCAATCGGTGTTGGATGTGAAAGAGAATTTGAAGGGTGTACGTTATGGCAGCCTTGGAAAGCTGGAACTGTACCGCATCGATGATGATGAATCGGAAGCGAATAATATCGCCGATTCGCATCCAGACATTGCCGCTCGGATCGAGCAACGAATGAATGACATGCGCGGACATAGTGACATCTGGCCCATGCCTGAGATGGGTGAACCGCCTTTAGCATAACTCTTATTCGGCAGCATTGTGCAGAAGAAAGGAAGGATCGGAGTGGCTCAACGACCGAATGTTCTGTATATCATGGCAGATCAGTTTCACGCCGATTGTCTTGGCATCATGGGGAGACAGGTGAGGACACCAAATCTCGATCAACTTGCTAGAGAAGGCGTCAGGTTTGACAAAGCGTACTGCAATAATCCGATTTGCGCGCCATCTCGAGTTACGTTTATAACAGGGCAATATCCACATACACATGGCATTGTGGGGAACGATATTCATGAAATGAATGATCGCAACGGGGATACGTTATCTGCCGTATTTCGTCGCACAGGGTATCAAACGGCGCTAATCGGCAAATCGCATATGATCGGCGAGTGGGATCGGGAAGGGTTCGAGCATCTTCGATACTGTGACTTATGTGATTGCGATCGGAATGATCCGCTTCAAAATCATTATTACAACTATTTGATTGAGCAAGGTTTAGCCGATGCTTATGATTTGGGGAAATTGAAACCGAATCATCCAGGGAGCTCCATTCGGGGCTTCGATTCGTTGATACCGGAGGCGCATTCCTTGGAAACGTGGACCGGTGATGAGACTTTGCATTTTTTAAAAAATAGGGATGAACGTCGGCCATTTTTGGTCCATATGAGCTTCCAAAGACCTCATGAACCCTATACCGTACCGTTCGATACGGGACTGCTTTATGAACCTGAAGAGATTGTTCTTCCCTCAGGGATCAAGGATTTGTTTGAGAATCAATTTGCGGGGAAGCCGGAGCAGATGCGGAAGTTGGTCGATACGGTTGGGGGTATGCCCTATATTCCTGAGAATCAGGCTGATTTACGACGGCAGCTTGCCTTCTATTACAGTCTGATCACGCGGATCGATGAGCAAATTGGCAGAGTGCTACGCTATTTGGAAGAAACAGGTCAAGCTGAGAATACCGTTGTCATTTTCACCTCAGACCATGGTGACTTTGCCGGTGATCATGGCATGATGAACAAAAATATTGGTATCTATGAATCCATTCATCGGATTCCATTTCTAATGAAATATCCTGGTGTTGAGGCAGGCGTCATACTGGATGGCATCATGGAGAGTGTGGATATGTTTCCAACTCTTTGTGAGCTATGTGAGGTTGAGTTGCCCAAAGGGGTGGAAGGTAGAAGTTTACTGCCCGTCATCACGGAGAAAATGGCAGGTAAACCGTTCACGGTATGTGAATGGTCGTTCCCGGCCTATAGGTCCATGGTCAATGCGATCCGTACCGACCGTTATCGGCTTGTTTATTTCGGCCAAGGAGAAGGCGAACTCTACGATCATGAGGATGATCACGACGAGTTGCATAATCACTGGAGGAATCCAGCGTATACTTCCGTGAGATTACAGCTGTTGGAGCAGCTAATCGATCATATCAACAACTATCGGGTGAAATCGTCCTCTACGATTTCGAAGGAAACGAGTCATCGCAGTCGGAATTCCCTGACGCGATTAATTCATACGGGACAGAAGAGTTGGGCGGAGATAGAGCCGTTTTATCGTCGGTGAGTGTGCGGGGGAGGATTATCTCCCGGGATTATTTCCCGGAATTATCCTCCGCCTGGCGCATTAGATGGAAAAACTACAGCTAATTTTTCCGATTTGCCTCATATAGGTGCGAATGGCGAGAATTAGCTGTAGGAAATCCATCTATTCGCGGAAAGGGCGGGAAATTGGACGAAATAGATGGAGGAAATCCATCTAAATGGCTGGCTGAGGTAAGTTGCTCGCTAGTCGAGTGGCTGTGGGGTAGTAGTGGAAGTTAGCGTGACGATTGGAGGAAGGGCGAATGGCACTTCGCATTAAACAGGATGGGGAAGCGCATTGTTCAGCGCATCGGCAGTTTGCTTATGAGTTGACATGGCTTCCTGAGAAAAACTATATTCCCGGCACGGAAGTCGAAATTCGTGCTGGTCTATTTCGCCAGTATTATGAGTGGACCGTGCACCGAATAGATATGGAGCAAGCTGAAGTATTATTTAGCCCCCATATCACCGAATCGGGACCTGATGTGTTTCAGAATAAGAAGCTGCGGCTGCTGATGAAAGCCAAGCTGCTCAGAATGATTCGCAAAGGCGAGCCTATTAGCATCAAGCTGCTAACAACACCATCCATGTTCGCTGGGATGGATTTGGAGTTGTTCGTTTGGGTACGTGAACCTGTTGGTGCTGCTTTGATCGATAAAGACACGGAGCCAAAGCCGAGTGTACGTGAGTCAGAAGAGGGCTGTTGCTTACATGTGAAAGCTGGCCCCGTGGAGCGATTCTCCGTCTACGCGCATCCGATGCAGGGCGTGGATGGGAAAATCCGGACGTGTCTCGTCCCAGAGGACCGTTATGGCAATCCGTCCTCGTTCGCGAAACAAGTCCCCATCATTTACGCTTGGAACGATAGCGAAGCGACAATACCCATGCAAGAGGCTCAAATTCTTGCACTAGCCGCATCAGAGCACACGAATGTCGTTACCGTACGCATTCCAATGGATGCCTTATCCCTGCAGGAGAATATCATGAACGGCCTTGTTGATGGGGAATACCTCGTCGTGAAAGGTAATCCAATCCTTGCAGGGACGAAGCAAGGCCTGCAGCCTGCCTTCGGCGATATTCATTGGCATACGCAGGAAGCGAGTGGAGCTGATGGCGGCCGTTCCATGCAAGAGGCTTATAGCAGTGCACGGGATGCGTTGAATATGAATTTTGCAGCACCAAGTGATCATGATCCAGCAGGCGTGGAGTGGGAGCGAACCGTGCAGTTGACGGATTCTTCCAATGAATCCGATGCGTTCGCTACCCTCTATGGCTGGGAGAACTCAACCAATCGCGGACATGAGAATTATTATTTCTTGGAACCCGATCATGCAGCGGTATGCAGGGGCAAGGCGGATTTCCAGCCCAAGGATCTGGCATTAGCAACAAGCCGTTTGGATACGTTTCAGGATTTCATCGCTGTACCTCATCATACGAATAGTACGGCCACGCTCAAAAAGGACGGCATACCAGCTTGGCATCAATATAACTGGATGGAACCACGTGACTACCGGCGCTTGGTGGAGATTGTGCAAAATCGTGGCAATCAAGAAAAAAATGACTACGCCGACGCTTGGCGGGGGCTGGTTCAGAATCATTACGCTTCTGCGCAAGATGCCTTACAGGATGGCCACAAACTAGGTTTTACCGGAGGAACCGATAACCATGTAGGTTGGCCAGGGCGTGTGATCTATGAGAATCGCAAAAGCGTCATTCTTACAGGCGTCTGGACGGATCGAGTAGAACGGCGCAGCTTGTTTCAGGCACTGTGGAACCGTCACACATGGGCAGTCTGTGATACCAGGGCCATTGTCTGGTACACGATCAATGATGTGCTGATGGGAGGCGAACTTCAACTTGCGGCAGGCTCTGAACTGAACGTTCATCTCCAAATCGAAGCGGAGGCTCCTTTACAATCCATTGAAATTGTATCAGAGGGGGAAGTCGTGTGGTCATCCTCTTCGACTACAGCACGCGTTGATATTCAGGTCTCGCTGGAGCCAGTCAGCAGATCAACCCATTTCTATCTCCGTGCACTGCAGCGTGACTGTGGATTTATGTATGGGAGTCCAATCTTTGTGGAAGTTAAGACGGAATCAAGTCTGACGAGTGGGTGAGTGCAATGAGCAATATGATCATTGTTATGTCCGATCAGCATAATCCGTTCTATTCATCGGTGTATGGTCATCCCCTAGTTCAAACACCGAATATGGAACGCCTTGCGCGAAAAGGTGTCTTATATACAAACGCGTACTGTCCTTCGCCCTTATGTATGCCGAGCCGCTCAGCGTTTATGTCAGGACAACGTGTACATCAGCTGCAAGCATACTCCAATTGTACGGTGAATGTGCCGTCTCAGGCAGCCACATACGGGGCGGTGCTCCGAGAGCAAGGCATTCATACAACTTACATTGGCAAAACCGATGTTTACGACAAAGGCGAAAATCTAGGCTTTTCTGAAATGCTCTTGTGCAAGGACAGAAAACCGATCGGAGATACTCATTTCCAGCGCAAGCCTCTCGCCATCCGACATGGAGCAGCAGAGAAGGCTGATGCCTATGGTGTTAAAGACACGGCGTTCGACCAAGATTCGCAAGTCATACATGCGGGGATCACGTGGTTACAGGAGAAAGCCACGAATCTAGATCAACCGTGGTGCTTGACCATCAACATCATTAATCCACATCCACCGCACTGGAACACCAGCGAGTTCTGGGAGCTGTATCCAGATGGTGCTGGTCTACCTACGTTTGATCGTAAGCATCAGTCCGAATCCGCGCAGCACCCATATTCACGGGATTTACGCGATCATTTTGAGTTTGCTCATTATCGCGAAGATCAAATAAAAGGTTTGCGTAGAGGATATCTCGCTAATATTAGCTTCGTTGATCAGCAGCTAGGATTAATCTTGGATGCTCTTCATGCATTGAACCTAGAGGAGTCCACAAACCTCATCTATACTTCGGATCATGGCGAGATGATGGGCAAGTTTGGAATCTGGGGGAAATGTACGTTGTTTGAGGATTCGGTAAGGGTGCCGTGTTTGGCAGCAGGTCCTGATTTTCCTATGAACACTATTGTGCATACACCTGTAGATCTTCATGATGTGCAGGCAACGATTTTCGCGTCTGTGGGTGCCAAGCGCCCCTCGAACTGGATCGGTACTCCTCTTCAACTAATGGCTAAAGATGACACTAATCGGGTGATTTTCTCCGAATATCACGGTCATGGTACACGTTCTGGCTCCTATCTGATCCGCAAAGGTGATTGGAAGCTCATTTATTGCATGGAGGCGCCGCATCTTATGTTTAATCTGGCTGCTGATCCTCAGGAATTGCTCAATCTGTATACACATTTTCCAGAAAAAGCGCAAGAGTTAGAAGGGGAGTTATTTCGCATTTGCTCACCAGCAGTTGAGAATGAGAAAGCACACCGCTTTCAAGAAGCGCAGTCTTTTTATCTAGACAACCGTACATAGGGAGGGAATTGAAGTGAAAAAAATCGCAATTATGATGGTTATCACTTTTATTGTTACGTTGATTTTATCTTTGGAGGTATCTGCAACTACGCCAGGCAGGCCCATTATTCAAAACAATACGTTAAAAACGAGCACAGGTAATTTGTTGCGTATCGGTGTCGCTTATTACGGCAAGAGCTATACGAAACCTACTGGTGAGGTCGAGGACCCCAAATATTGGCGTCGCGCAAGTGCTGCCGGCTTGAATGCCATTCGCGTGACCAACTGGGATGAGATGGCTTACTTGGAAGCGGGTCTTGAAACGTGGACGATTGCAGAGAATATGACGCATCTAGATACGATTGTTCAGAATGCCAAGGATGCTGGTATCTATGTGGTCCTAACACCTGGTGATGACCCCGGTTCCTTCAGCAAGCCCTATTTAACTGACTTTTGGAGTGTTGCTGCTGATCGGTACAAGGATGACACGAACGTGATTTATGAAATTACCAATGAGCCAGTGGCATGGTCGCCTAGTGATTATTCGAATGCTAAAATGGACAATTTGGCTGATATTTATCAAATCATGCGAGCGGCTGCGCCGAATACACCGATTCTGAGTCTTGCTTTTTCCCATGCAAATGAAGATATGACGAGTAAGGTTAATTATTTTGCCAATAAAGCAGGTATTGTTTGGGCGAATAATGTGGACGTCATCTCCTATCACACCTATGGCACGTCGAATATGACGAAGATTACCCAGCTGCGCAATCAACATCCTGTTATTAATACGGAATGGAATTATCCGAAGTTCAACGATGGTGCTGTTTCCTTGGAAGGTAATAAATATCAAGGGCAAGCGCATGAAGAAGCCGGTATTAGCTCTATGAATTTCCGTGCGGGTCGAAGTGACGGTCGTTTTACCGAGTATTATGACTATGTGAATGATGCCAAGTACAAAGGCTATTATTGGATTCCTGGGACGGTTACGACGGATACGTTGGATGATTGGAGCAAGGTGTATGCTTATTCCGCTAATCTTCAGTTTGCATCAGGCAATCCTTCGTATTTCAACGGGGACACGTCACGAGTATCTCGTACAGATACCAATGCGGGGTATATCGTGTACAAAGCGCTGGATATTGGTAAATTCAAAGCCCACATCTATTCCAATGATAGTTTTGCAGGAATCAAATTTTATGTATCCAACAATGGGACAGATTGGGAGAAGTTGACGAGTAAAAAATCAACACCTGTAGGCACCTCTAATGGCTGGCAAGGGGCTAACTTCAGCAGTGATGAGCCCATTCCAAGCGGTACACAATATCTGAAAATCGAGATCTCCTCGAATACAGCGAGTCATATCACGCAGATTGCTGACCTTGAATTCACCAATTGGTCAGAAGGTTTGAGCGTTCAAGATAATTTGAATGCTTGGTCTGTCGCTTATTCCCATACGGCTAATATGCAATTCAATTCAGCAAATGCATCGTACTTCAATGGGGATGTGTCCCGTGCAGGACGCTCGGACACGAATCCTGGGAATATCGTGTATAAACTTGATAATCTCGGTGGTTTCTACGCGCATATTTACTACAAAGATGCATTAAGCGGTCTGAATTTTTATACCTCTGTTGATGGTACGAATTGGTCCACAGCGACGACATTGAGTTATGATCCCGAACCGACGGATAATGGCTGGAAATCGATTTATTTTGAAAATGATGGCTCACTCCCAAGTGGTACGAAGTATGTAAAAGTCGAATTGAACTCTACCGTAGGTGCGAATGTGACGCAGCTCGCGGATATGCGCTTCTATGTGAATTATTAGAGAGGACGAAGCGGGATGAGCGAATCATTTATTCATAAGCTGTTGCCGGCCCCAGTAGGTGGTGGCTTCGCAATGGAAGGGTACTGGATTTGGTGCGGCTCAGTCATCCAAGATGAGGATGGCAGGTATCATATGTTTGCTTCGAGATGGTCGAAGGAAGTAAGCTTTTGGCCCTACTGGGTAACGAACTCAGAAATTGTGAGAGCCGTATCCGATACACCGGAAGGTCCGTTTTACTTCGAGGAAGTTGTGCTCCCTGCGAGGGGAGCTTCCTTCTGGGACGGCATGATGACGCATAATCCAACGATCCATGCCTACAACGGTAAGTTCCTCTTGTACTACACAGGAACGACGTATGAAGGGGAGCGGCCCAATGGCTCTCACCATGAGGTATGGGGAAACACGAAGACTGCAGAAGCTAGACGTAATCAGCGCATTGGATTGGCTGTTGCGTCAAGTGTATATGGGCCATGGGAGCGACCCGATGCGCCTATTCTTGAGCCACGACCTGGGTGTTGGGATGGGTTGATGACGACGAACCCGGCTGCTTGCATACTGCCTAACGGGCAAGTTCAGCTGGCTTATAAATCAACAGCGAATCAGATGGATCGACTGCGCTTGGGGATTGCGAAGGCGGAACGCTACGATCAGCCTTATGAACGCTTACGGGAGGAACCGATTTTTACCTTTAATGGACATGAGGATCATATTGAAGACCCGTATTTGTGGTTTCATGACAATGCGTATGAGTTAATTATGAAAGATATGGAAGGCGGCATTTGCGGGGAAAAGCATGCTGGGATTCACGCGACCTCGCAGGATGGTACTCATTGGTCGGTTTCTCGCACACCGCTGGCGTATTCTCGTACGATACGCTGGGACGATGGGACGATCACGGAGTTAGGCTCCTTAGAAAGACCTCAGCTGCTGATTCAAAATGGTGTGCCTACGCATTTCTATGCAGCTGCTGCAAATCGTGGAGGTGTCTACGATACCGCCAATCCTGCTGATCACACATGGACAATCGCCATACCGTTGAAGTAGTACTTTGGATTCGCTTTGGCTAAGGAGGAGTTAAATGAGAGCAATACTTGTCATGATGGATACCTTAAATCGCCATTCCCTAATCGCGTACAATCCAGAGACGTGGGTGAAGACGCCGAATATTGAACGTTTTGCCGAGAAAAGTGCTGTATTTACCAATCATTGGTCGGGATCACTTCCTTGTATGCCAGCAAGACGCGATTTGTTTACGGGCAGATTGAGTTTTCTGGAACGAGGATGGGGAGGTCTAGAGCCATTCGATGTGACGTTACAGGAGCAATTCGCTCAGCATGGGATCTTTTCCCATATGGTGACAGATCATTATCATTATTTCGCGACCGGGGGTGAGAACTACTGTCAAAAGTTTACGACTTGGGACTTCCATCGGGGACAGGAGTTCGATCCGTGGGTCTCGCGAGTAGAACCACCTGAATATCCAGAGTCGTATCTCGGACGTGTTCATCCACAATTCGAGCGCAATCGTGAGAAGCTAACTAGTGAAGAGGCGTATTCAACGCCGAGAACCATGCAAGCAGCTTGTGAGTGGTTGGATCATAACCATGCGGGGGATGACTTTTTTCTCATGGTAGAACCGTTTGATCCACATGAGCCCTTTGATTGTCCTGATGAATATCTCGCGCTTTACGACGATACGTATGAGGGTCCCCGATATAATTGGCCATATTATGGCATGAATCCGGAGTCTCCTGAAGCTAGTGAGCACCTGCGAAAGCGGTATGCGGCTTCCTTAACGATGGTGGATCATTGGTTCGGCAAGTTACTGGATAAAATAGATGCCTATGGGATGTGGGAAGACACCTTGATCATCTTGACGACGGATCATGGTTTTCTGCTAGGAGAGCACAATCATCTAGGCAAAAATGTCATGAGTGTCTATAACGAATTGGCTCATTTGCCATTGATGATCCATCTGCCTGGCGGTGCGAGGGCTGGAGAGCGAATCGATGCGCTAACGCAAAATATCGATATGATGCCTACGCTGCTAGAGCATTTCGACATAGCGATTCCTCCCGAGGTTCGCGGTCAATCCCTGTTGACGTTGTTAGATCATCGAACAGAACAGATTCGGGAAGCTGCCTTGTACGGCTATTTTGGAATGGACGTCAATGTGACGGACGGCACCTACACGTATATGCGGACTGCAGCGAGTAAGGAGAATCAACCTTGCAATCTGTATACAGCGATGCCCACGGCATTCCGCAGTTTTGTCAGGCGAACGGACATGAGTGAGGTCGAAGTGGGCAGGTTTCTCGCTCACACGAACTATCCTGTGTTCAAGTTCAGGGTGAAGGGCAGCGGGCCGGAGTTAGGTCATGCTCCGCTTACACGGGAAACCCTTCTCTTTGATATTGAGCACGATTATCTTCAGCAGAATCCCATTCGTGATCCCGAGCTCGAAGAGAAGATGATGCACTTGATGGTGAAGGCCATGAAGGAAATACAAGCGCCAGAGGAGCAATTCGAACGACTTGGCTTACCAAATGAAGAGGATATATAGGAGGTCTGGCGATGACGAAGCCGAATTTGCTCGTGATTCAAACCGATCAGCAAAGCTGTTGGACGTTAGGCATCTATGGCGGGCGTGAAATTGAGACGCCTTATACGGATTCCATTGGAAAGGATGGGGCCGTGTTTCACCAATTTTTCACTAATTCTGCGTTATGTACACCTTCGCGGGGCTGTTTTGTAACGGGTCGATATCCACATGCGAATGGTGCATATGCGAATGATTTGCGTCTCGGCCGGGACGAAATCACGTTAGCGCAGCTTTTGACAGAGGAAGGGTATGACACAGGCTATGTTGGGAAATGGCATTTGGACGGTACGCCTCGTCCTGGTTGGATGGAGCCGGAGGATGCGATGGGTTTTGCAGATACTCGTTATATGTTTAATCGAGGGCATTGGAAGAGTCTGATTGATGTTCCTGGGGGACAGCCGCTTCATAGTATTGATATTGGCGATGCGAAGACGTATACGACGGATTGGCTGACGGATAAAGCGATTGCTTTTATTGAAGAGGAGAGAGAGCGTCCTTTCTATCTCATGCTCAGCATACCAGATCCGCATACCCCATATTCGGTGAGAGCCCCGTATGACACGATGTATGATTTGAATGCAATGGAAGTGCCGGAGACGTTCCACAACAGTGTTCGCCCTGCTGGCATTGGCGGCGGCAAGGTGGATGTGAGAGGCAATTGGAACGAGGGCATGCTAAGAGCGGCGAAAGTGCAATATTGCGGTGAAGTGAAGTGTATCGACGACAATGTGGGGAAGCTGCTGCAGACATTGGAAGAACGCGGGCTAACCGAGAACACGATTGTGGTGTTTACGTCGGACCATGGTGAATACATGGGGGAGCATGGACTTGTCCATAAAAATAACCTGTACGAGACCGCTTATCGTGTACCTATGCTGATGCGTTGGCCTGCAAGTATTCCACAAGGGGTGCATGTGGATAAGTTGGTAAGTGTCGTCGATTTCCAGCAAACGATGGCTGGATTAATGGGCGTGGCAGCGAGCGGTCAAGAGCAAGGAAGAGATGCGTCACCGTTCTTGCGTGGAGAGGATCCAGCATGGAAGGATGAAGTGTTCATTTATCATAATACGCAAGAGAAAATCGGTATTTTTACGAAACGATATGAGCTTGTTTATGTTAAAGAAGGCGATCATATTTTGTTCGATCGTGTGAATGATCCGCTGCAGAAGAACAATGTATTCGGTCATGAGGCGTATCGTGAGCAGGTGGAGGAGTTGACAGCCGCCATTATTGGTCATTGTGAAGAAGTGGCGAGTCCGGAGCTTGCGTGGTTGCGGGAGCGGTTGATAAATAGATGGATTTTCTCCAGTTAAAACGAGTTTTAAGGTGTAATCGTAGAAAATAGATGTACGTTTTACAGGTAAGAAGCTGCACCTCTGCCTGCCCCAAACAGAAATCAAAAAAGCCCTCAACCTGAAGCAAACGCTTCATGCTGGGGGCTTTATGCTAGACTAACTAAACCACCAATACACCGGAATAAACAAAATCGACGTCATGATCCCAGCGGCCCCCATAGCGAAGCCGCTCATACTGCCTTCCTCCTCGGAATCCTTGAGGAGCCGTGCGGTACCAATGCCGTGTGCCGCAGTTCCGACGGCGATGCCGATCGATAGCGCGTCTCGGATACCGAGCCATGACAGCAGCTTGCGGCCAATCATGCTCCCGAACAATCCGGTGAGCACGGTGAGCACTGCTGTTAACTCCGGCAAGCCGCCGAGATGGCGCGATATTTCCAAGGCGATCGGCGAGCTCACCGACTTCGGCAGCATGCTGAGGAGAATTTCGCGGCTTCCGCCGAGCAGACCTACCAGCGTAGCGGCACCAAGGATGCCGGTTAGCGAACCAATCGTCACCGCGAGCATGATGCTGGTGATATGCTTTTTGATCAATCCCGCATGCTTATACAGCGGTACACCTAGCGCAACAGTTGCTGGGCCAAGCAGCACGGTAATCATGTCGGCGCCGACCTTGTAGGCAGCATAGGGGATATGGAAGCTAAGCAGGATGCAGATGATAAAGCCAGAACATACAAAAAGCGGATGCAGCCAACGCCACCGCTGATGAATGTGCTGAGCAGCCGTGTAGGCTGCGATACTGAGTGCAATGCCGAAGATCGGGTTCATGAGCCAAGCGGAAGTTGTCATTTCATCCCGCCTTCGATGGTCTTTTGCCCACTGGAACCGATTGGCATGCGTTGACCTTGATCTTCACGCCGTTGCAATTTAGAAGTAATAAATCCAGTAACAAGTAGGACAGCTATTGAACTCCCTATTACGCCAACCCCGATGGATAGCCAATTTTGGCCGATCAGAGGGAAGAACGCCATTGTCCCCACAACAAAAGGCAGAAAAAACAGCATCATATGTCCAGTTAGCCAATTTGCCGTCGTTTCCACCCACTCCAGTTTAATGAGCTTCGTGAAGAGTGCGATTGTAAAGAGAATAAGTCCAATAACATTCCCTGGAAGCGGGACGTGAAAGCTGGTTTGAAGCCAAATACCTATCATGTTAAAAGCAAGTAATATCGCGAGTCCTCGCATAAGGTCCCCCTGTCTGTTAGTCGCAAGTTGTTGATAATGAACCATCCCCCTACCGTGCAGGAATTCGTATGCTTACCATTGTACCTTCGCCTGGCCGACTTTCCAACTCAATTCCGTATGAATCACCGAAGTAGAAAACGATGCGATCATGCACATTTTTGATCCCAATATGTGTTTCATCGAGTGTGTCTGATGGTTGTGCTAGTCGATTTCTTAGCTGTTGCAGTTTCAATTCATCCATGCCAACTCCATTATCCTTCACCTGAATGAGTAAGTCATCCCCCGAAATGTGGGAAGATACCTCAAGCAGTCCTGCTTGACTACTCCGTTCCAGTCCATGTACGAAGGCATTTTCGATCAGCGGTTGTAAGGAAAAGTGCAGCACTTGCAACGTCTCACTATTCGCCATCAGTTGTTCACGATACTGAATTTTTTCCCCGAAACGCAGCTGTTGGATTTTCACATACAGTCGAATGTGAATCAATTCCTCTTGCAGGGTAACCGTTTCCTTGCCAGTTTGAATATGGATGCGGAACAGGCGGCCAAGAATGCCAACCATTTCACCGACATCGCGCTGTCCGCTCATAATGGCCTTCATTTGAATCGTTTCTAAGACATTGGCAAGAAAATGCGGGTTAATTTGGCTTTTCAAAGCGCCATATTGCGCGACTTTTTGTTGGGCTTTGGCCATGGAGGAAAATTCAATATAGTTTTGCAGATCTTCTAACATCTTGCGAATCCCTTGGTACAGCACGCCGAACTCGTCTTGCCGATCTGAGCGAATATCGACATCGAAATTACCTAAGCCCACCATTTTTACCTTGCGGCTTAGAAGAATGATCGGTTTTGTCACGCGCGCGGATAGAATGAACATGAAGAGCACGGCAGTTCCTAGGGATAAGAAGGCTAACGCCAAAATAATTTTGATCAAAACCGTCGCTTGCTTCGTCATCTCTTTCTCATCGATGGATTGAATGACCTTCCACCCCGAATAGGGCGAGGTCACGAAGTTTATGAACGAATTGGCTCCGGCGAAATAAGCGTAAAAACTGCCATTTTCATCATGAAGAACCGTTTGAAGCTTCTGAGGATCTAACGTAGTGGGTACATTTGCAGTCGCCGGCGTACTTTCGGAGTTGTAAATGCTGGCTCCTTGGCTATCGATAATTGAGAAGTTACGTTTACTGGTCTCCGACAGTGTCAAAATTTCACGTAACGAATCCAAGCGAATATCAATGAGCATAACCCCTAGCGGCTGCTTACTTCCGACCTTATTAATGACCCTCGCAATGGAAATAACAGGATCTTTGGCATTGACACGATGAAAGGGAAGGTGGGTCCCGAACAGTACGATACCGCCTTTACTTTGCTGTGTTTGTAAGTACCAGGCCTCCTTCGTGAAGTCCTTCACATCATAATCCGAACGATTGAAGTTGGCCGAGTAGAAGACACGAGAACCTGCATAAATTTGCACGCTATCCACGTTTTTAATCGTCATTTCAATAGAACTGACAAAGTTCTCAATCGTGTTGCCGTATTGAATAAATTGATCATTGTTGTTCTCATCCTCGTCCGCGATCCAATGCGCTAACGCGTTCTGCAGCTGTCCATCCATTTGCGCGTTGAGCGTGCCTTTTTCAATACTTTGCAAATATTGGTCAATATTGAAGGACAGATTGGTGAGAATCAGGTTTGAGGAGCTTTGGTACTCATTTTTGACAGCTTGAATCGAAAAGAAATAGATAATGACCGAGATGATCAATAGGGGGACCGTGATAATCCCAATCATGAGTACGAAAATCTGATGATTCACATGCTTCATCCGATAGGTTTGCGAGAGCCGCCGCCATGCGTTCAAAGGTTACCACCCCCACTTTTTTCGATAGTCGGTAGGGGTCATATGCGTGATACTGCGGAAGGTTTTGACGAAATGTTTGTAGCTTTTATACCCGCACATCGTGCATACATCTGTAACCAAGTATTCGGGCTTCTTCAAGCATTCTTGTGCATAATGGATGCGAATTTCGGTCACAAACCGCATGTAATTCTTATCTAGCTTTCTTTTAAAAATACGACTTAAATACGATGGGTTATAGAAGAAACGATCGGCAACCATTTGCAACGTAATATCTTGGTCAATATGCTCTTTAATATAAGCTTCAATATGTTCAAAAATAAGCCCATCCGGGTGATTAGATAGCGTGGACTCATTCCGATATACTTCGCTGACCTGCACCATCCATGCAGCAAGCCAGCTGAAGAGCGCCTCAAGCGTTCGGAAATCATCTACACACGTCAGTTTAAGCAGTTTCTCGCTGTAAACGCCTTCCACAGGAATTCCGTTTCGATGAGCGAATCGAAGGGTGATAGCGATAATTTCTTGGATAAAGACGAATCCGCGTTCCAGCGACGTGTGGGGCAAATGAGTGATTAAATCTTGGGCAAATCGGTGCATGAGCTGCTCAATATCAGTTTTATTTCCAGCTTCAAGACTAGAGATCACACGGTTCTTATCCCCTTCATCCAGAAGCAATCGTACATCTTTGGCACGCGCAGGTACTTCACTTACTTCCATCGGAAAGAGGACCTGTCGATTCGTTTGAAAATAGCGTTGGTACAGTGCTTGATCCGTTAGTCGGAGCCGTTGCGTTAATTGGGAACTGTCCGTTGTTGATCTGCCAATGGCCATAAATAAGCTGGAGTCGGTGGTTGAAAGAGAGTGATTATGAATCTCCTGTATGTTCTTTTGATCTTCCATGACGGCGATTGCATAGCATTTTGCTCGATCTATATATACGAATAGGTGCATGGGAATACTTGAGCCATACATGGTTTCTAGAGCTGTCTGAATGTTAAGCTCGGCTTTTTGGCGAAACGCTTTTCTTTCATAAGTTGGAGTGGTAGCCATAGGTAGCCAAGTTACGACAAAGGGTTGATAAGTAAACGCCATGCTTCCAAAGTCACGCAGCTGAAGAGAAATACCTTCCTCCCAAGCGGCATGCTCATCTTCCAAAAGGAATTTAACCAGTTGATTGTTCTTAAAGCTATTGGTTTCTCTGGCCTGTTGTTCCAACTCTGTACGCAGAATCTTGTCGTTACGTCTTTGTTTAAGTGTTGCCATACAGCTTTGAATGGTTGACAAGCTTTCCTCGTATTCCATAGGCTTAAGTAGGAAGGCATGCACGCCGCCAAGACGAATTGCTTTTTGAGCATATTCAAAGTCATTGAATCCAGTCAATATGATAAAGAGGGTATCCGGGAGTGCCGCTCGAATGTGTTCAATCATCTGAAGTCCGTCCATCTCTGGCATACGAATATCGGTAATGATCAGGTCGGGTTCCTCGCGTAGCGCAGTAAGCATGCCCTCCCTGCCATTATCAGCTTCAACAATCGTAGTTACACCAAGCTCTGACCAATCAAAATAGTGCTGTAAACCAGCTCGGATCAGAGGTTCATCCTCGACAATTAGCAGTTTATACATGAAGTTCCCCCAGATTGTTAGGACTTGAAACCGTTCTATTATTAAAGTATACCATTAAAATTATTGAAAAAGAGGCTGTCCTTTGCTAGAAACCGAACAAGTCAGAATACGACCATGAATGTAAAGATACAGGGATTCTTCTTGTTTTCAATATGATTTATGCTTAGCGCAAGGAATGAAACGAAAGCGATTTTATTCCACAAATGATAACGGGGGTGCTCAAATGAGGGCTATGAAAAAAGGGCTTATGACACTGATCGGCGTTGCTCTTGTCGGGTCACAGTTAGTTGCATGTACGAACACATCAACGAATACACCAGCGAACACAGCCACGAGTACGGAGGTCGGTAAGACGACTTCACCAAGTCCAGTGGCTGCGAAGCCAGTCGAGATTACGTGGTGGAATTTCCCGAACTTTCAACCGCTTGATGGGGAAGTTGGGAAATACGAGAAGGGGATCATTGCTGCTTTTAACAAGAAACACCCAGAGATTAAAGTTAACCTAGAGATGATTACCTTTGAAGGTGGTCCGCAAAAGCTGAACGTTGCCATCGCTTCGAACTCGGCGCCAGATGTGATCTACGATGCTCCGGGACGTATCATTGACTGGGGGAAGAAGAAGCTTCTCGCTCCGCTGAATGACATCGTGACAGAAGATGTGAAGAAAGATATTACGCCAGCACTATGGAAGCAATCCATGGTTGGTGATCAGATTTACATGTATCCGATCAACACAGCGCCGTTCATGATGGCTGTAAATAAGAGCGTTTTCGAGAAAATCGGTGCCCTTGATTTGCTTCCGCTAAGCCGTCCTGATCGCACTTGGACAGTGGCTGAATATGAGAAAGCGCTGCAAGCCGTGAAGGATAAAGCGCCAGAAATTATTCCAACTGGCTTCTTCGCCAAAAGCACCGCAGGTGACCAAGGAACACGCGCATACATTGCCAACTTAGGTGTTTCAAGATTTCTAAGCGAGGATAATTCCAAAGTAGCCATCAACACCGACAATGCTGCTAAGGCGCTGGATTGGGTAGTTAAAGCGACGAAGGATAAGCTCAGTGTCGCTGGCTCAGCTTCGCTTGCAGCTGCAGATGTAAACGATTTATTTCTACAGGGGAAATTAGCCTTTACACTCAACTACTCCGCTGTGCTGAAAGCGCAAAACGTACCGAACAAAAAGGTGCAATTCGAAGATATTCTCCTGCCGTTCCCTACGATGGACGGATCCAAGCCAAAGCTTGAGCCGTATTTGGGTGGTATGGCGGTGTTCAATAATGGGAATGCCGACAAGATTACAGCTTCCAAAAAACTTATCGACTTCATTGCAAACGATCCTGAATACGCCAAGAAGAACTTGATTCAAACAGGTGGACTCTCTGTTCGTACGTCCGTTACTGGTCTCTATAACGATCCCGAATACAAATACGCAGAAATCGCGCGTGAATTCATTACCGATGCTCCAACAATCGCTGATGGTTATGCAGAAATTCGTACTTTCTGGTTCCCAGAGCTGCAACGTGCACTAACTGGCGGAGCAACAGGGAAAGAAGCGCTCGACGCATTTGCTGCCAAAGCGAACGAAGCCATCACCAAGGCCAAAAAAGATCAAGCAGCTACCAAATAAACGAGAGGTACGTCCTCTGGGAGTAGAGTGCGTGAGTGCTCTACTCTTTTTAAACTCACATGAGAAGGGGAGGGAAGCATAATGGAGGTAACGGTTCGTAAACCGAAGGGATACATACGTCGAGACTGGCTTATGAGCTATCTATTCTTACTGCCTGCTCTAGGATTCTTTCTACTATTTGTTGCATACCCGATGTTAAAAGGGATTTATATTAGCTTTTTTGATTACTCCTTGCGTACATTTTCCTTTATTGGATTCGATAATTATGTGTCTCTCATTCATAATGAAACTTTTCTGAAATCGATGCGAAACACCTTGCTGCTTGTTGTCATTACGGTTCCTATCGTTATCATTTTCTCACTATTCGTAGCCGTATCGATCTATAAGAAAAAGGAATTTGCACGCTCTTTCTTCCGAGGCGTCTTCTATTTACCAGCTGTTTCTTCCGTTGTAAGTATCACGGTTGTTTGGGGCTGGATTTACCATCCGAATTACGGGATTCTCAATTATTTGGGCAGTTTAATCGGTCTTGATCCAGTTTCTTGGCTGGGTGACCAGCGAACAGCGTTACTAGCGATTATCGCCGTGCTTATCACAACTTCTGTCGGCCAGCCGATCATCTTGTATGTAGCATCCCTAGGAAACATCCCAACTTCATATATTGAAGCAGCAGAGATTGACCGAGCTACGCCTTGGCAAATTTTTATCAAAATCATTTGGCCCATGCTCATGCCGACGAATCTTTATATCATCGTGATCACCACGATTAATACGTTCCAGTGTTTTGCCTTAATCCAGTTACTTACATCGGGTGGACCTGTTTATAGTACGTCAACGGTGATGTACGGTGTGTACGAGCAAGCTTTCGTACTTGGTCATTTCGGCAGCGCATCAGCTATGGGTGTCTTTTTGGCCATCATAATCGGCATTATTTCACTCATTCAATTCAAATTTTTTGGCAGCGATGTTGAGTACTAGGAGGGGACATCATGAGTTCATACGCTAGTCAAAGGGCATTTAAAGGCTTTTCCACCTTATTGTTGATCCTTTCTACGTTGTTTTTTATTTTTCCATTTTACTGGATTGTGACCGGTGCTTTTAAAATACAAACCGTTGCCACACAGATTCCGCCTGAATGGTTTCCACTAAAGCCAACCTTGCAGAACTGGACGGATTTGTTCAAAAATCCCGTGTGGCGCTGGACATTTAACAGCTTTGTCATCGCTTTGCTCGAAATGTTCGCGATATGTCTCGTCTCTGCTTCTGCAGGTTATG
This sequence comes from Paenibacillus sp. J22P165, assembly GCF_059692015.1. NCBI lineage: Bacteria > Bacillati > Bacillota > Bacilli > Caryophanales > Paenibacillaceae > Paenibacillus > Paenibacillus sp. J22P165. Next base: position 589,812 of record NZ_JCAUAP010000004.1, read on the forward strand.
TGTTGGCGAAAAAGGTATTCCCTGGCCGTGTATTCATCTTTACGATGTTCATCGCTGCCATGGCGTTGCCTAAACAAGTGATTCTAGTCCCGCTGTTCACGATGTTAGCTGACTTTGGATGGGTCAATACGTATCATGGTCTCATTCTACCGGCAATCGGTTGGCCATTCGGCGTTTTCCTGATGAAACAATTTTCACAGACGATCCCCGGTGAATTAATTGAAGCCGCTAAGATCGACGGTTGCTCGGAATTCCGCCTCTTTGGAACGATCATCTTACCTCTTTTAAAACCCGCATTAGGCGCGTTAGCTATCTTTACTTTTATTGCATCCTGGAACGACTACTTCAGTCAGCTAATTATGACGAGATCCACGTCAATGATGACCTTGCCACTCGGTGTGGCGACGATGCAGGGCGAATTTACAACCAATTACGGAATTATGATGGCAGGAGCGGCACTCGCGTCTGTTCCCATGATTGCGATCTTTCTCGTGTTCCAAAAAGCCTTTACACAGGGCATTACGATGGGTGCTGTAAAGGGATAACAAGTTTGATCAACATGAAATTAATCACTCGGAGGCTATCTACTTATGAAAACTTATGACTTAGACGCATTTCGGGGCATCATCATTGCCCTCTATTCCAGCTATGATGAACACGGCGAAATCAACACGAAAGCGGTGCGCGAAGTCGCCCGTCACTACGCAAGCGTTGGTGTAAAAGGGTTATATGTTGGCGGCAGTTCAGGCGAAGGGATGCTGCAGTCTGTGGAAGAACGTAAGCTTGTTCTTGCTGCAGTTATGGCAGAAGTCGGCGATGAGTTGACGATTATTGCTCATGTCGGAGCGCCAGCTACACGAGATAGTGTTGAGCTTGCAAAGCATGCTGCGGAAGTTGGCGCACACGCCGTTTCGGCGGTGCCAGCCATTTATTATCGCTTATCCCCGCAAAGTGTGGAAAGTCATTGGCAAGCGATTATCGATAGCACGTCATTGCCTTTTATTATTTATCATATTCCGCAAACGACCGGCTTTCACTTATCTAAGCAGCTGTTAACTAAAATGGCGGCACAAGACAAAGTCATCGGCGTGAAAATATCCGCAGAAAGCACGTTTGAACTGCAGCAATTTAAAGCAGCTGGAGGCCGTGATTTTCTTGTTCTCAATGGTCCTGATGAGCAGTATTTGGCAGGGAGAAGCATTGGCGCAGATGGTGGAATTGGGGGGACGTATGGCGTGATGCCGGAGCTTTTTCTGAAAATAGAGCGATGCTATGTGCAAGGGGATTTGGCTGAAGCACAGCGTTGGCAGTTCATCGTCAATGAACTGATTGTTGAATTGCTATCGTTCCCATCCCTGTACGGAGCATGCAAAGCGATTCTTAGATTGCGTGGCTTCGATTTGGGCGAGCCGAGAATGCCGTTATTGCCAGTGGTGACGGAGGCAGATCATGCGCGAATTGAGCAATTGAATGCGAGAATACTGTCTTATATCGAGCAGGCGAACGCCTAAAGAGAGGGGGGATTCGGATGAAGCGCAGTGATATTTTTCCTGTGAGTGGTCTGATCGTTTCCTGTCAGGCGCTGGAAGATGAACCTCTGTATGGCGGAGACACGATGGCGAAGATGGCGAGAGCCGCTGTTCAATCCGGGGCTATTGGCATTCGGACGAATGGGATTTCGGATATTTTGATGATAAAAAATGAAGTGAATGTCCCTGTGATTGGTCTAATAAAAAGAGTGATTCCAGGCTCTGAGGTGTTTATTACACCGACTTTGGAGGAAGTAAAAGCGATTGTGATGGCGGGGGCTGACGTCGTGGCGTTGGATGTCACGGACCGGGAGGGGCGATTGGAAGCCGTGAAGCCGCTTATTGCTTGGGCGCAGGCGATGGGCACTGCGGTTATGGCGGATATTTCTACCTTCGAAGAAGGTCTGGCAGCTGAAGCGCTCGGCGTTGATTTCATTGGGACGACACTTTCGGGGTATACGTCTTACAGCACACAGCAGGAAGGGCCTGACTTCGCGTTACTGCGTGCGCTGAGTGATAGCGTTAAGGTACCCGTCATTGCGGAAGGCCGGATCTGGACACCAGAGGAAGCTGTGAAAGCCATGGCATGCGGAGTGTCGCATGTGGTGGTAGGGAGCGCGATCACACGACCGCAGTTGATTACGGAGCGGTATGTCAAAGCGTTGCGTCAGCGTGTCTAGGGGGATTGTTATGAAAACGTATGTAGGAAATCCCTCTGCGTCTTACGCCATCGGCGTTGATATTGGCGGCACCAAAATCAATGCTGGCCTCGTGAGTGCGCAAGGTGAAGTGATCCATTCCGTCAGCGTAACGACATTGGCTGGGGAAGCGGATACGGTAGATCGTATTTTGCTGGCAATTGGAAAAATAATGGAAGGAATACCGTCCGCTCAGCCTGAGCTAAGCTTGAGGGGGATTGGCGTGGGGAGTGCAGGCCAAATCGAATGGGAAACGGGCACGGTTCGTTCTGCATCCGAGCTGATTCCTGGCTATGCAGGTACGCCGCTCAAAAGTATCCTGCAAGCTCATTATGGGCTGCCTGTTATCGTCGATAACGATGTGAATGTGCTAGCCCTAACGGAGAAATATGTGGGAGCTGGGCAAGGTGTAGAACATTTTCTTTGCCTTGCACTTGGCACTGGCGTTGGTGGCGCCCTCGTTGTGGAGGGGCGACTTGTTCACGGTGCATGGGGCGGAGGCGGTGAGCTCGGCCACATGTCCGTTGATTTTGGCGGTATTCCCTGCGTGTGCGGCGGAATCGGCTGCTTGGAGCAGTACGCGTCAGGAACTTCCATTGCGAAGCGAATGCGCAACAAGCTTGCCACTCTTGGCTTAGGGGAGGAAATGGTAGACTCCCGTGAAGTATTTGCCCGCTGGCAGCTCGGTGATCCTGTGGCGACAGAGCTGATGAATGAAACCTTGGCGGCGCTTAGCGCAGCTATTGCTTCTTTGATTCATATGTGTAATCCTTCGTTGATCGTTATTGGCGGCGGTGTTTCGGAAGCGGGAGAGCGATTGTTTGTGGAACTAAGGCAGGAGGTATCGCGTAGAGTAATGCCTGCGATGTGGGAAGGTGTTCGGATTGTGCCAGCCTATCAAGGCAATTCGAGCGGTATGATCGGGGCTGCGTTGCAGTTGTGGGAATGATGGATGGTATGGCAGGAAAGAGTCTCGCTGGTGAAGCGAGGCTTTTTGTTGTTCTGAAAGCGATACAGAGGGTAGGTTCTGTCAGTTAAAATAATAGTTCATGTTATATATCTTGACATTAACTGTAGTGGTGCTTAATATAAGGACTTAAATAAGTTCGGAATAGGGAGAGGTGAGCTGATGATGAATGCTTTCGAGAAGGAATCGACCCAAGGTTATATCCCTTTACAGCCTGAAATGGCGTGGTGTAACGCAGGTTATCAAGAATATAAAGCACCTGGAGACGCTCATCATACCCCTGCACTTTTTTATCAATTTCGCTCCAAAGCTGTCGAATCGCCAGAGTTTGTAGCCATTCCAGACGGTCATGTGGACATGTTATTTTGCTGTGACGCTAGTCAGCCTGACATCCAAGTATATGGCTCTGTGCTCTCCAGACACACGATTTTACTGAAAAGAAATACCGACTACTTTGGTGTTCGGTTCCTTTCTCTTCATATGACTGGTAAATCAAACATTGAGATGAAAGACTTGATAAGTCACTCTTGTAGCTTATTAGACTTTATCAAAATAAGTCCAAGAAGCATCGAACCTATTTATACAGCGGCAACGTTCACTGAAAAGATACGCTTCTTTCAGGAAATACTCGGTGAAGTGCTAACTATTCAGCAGGATTCACGACTCATACGTTTTGCTTTAAATCAAATGATCATATCCAAAGGGAATATGAGTGTAAAGGATCTGGCGAGCGAAACTTCTTATTCGGAGCGTTATCTTCGTAAGCAATTTGAGCATTTTGTCGGCTTATCCCCCAAAGTGTTTGGCCAAATTACACGATTCCAGCACGCATTGAATGGGTTAATGACTATACAACAAGCCTCTGCGATTTGGGAAACCATTTCGGAACATGCTGATTATTATGATCAAGCTCATTTTATTAATGAGTTCAAGAAGTTTTATCAAGAAACGCCACATGCATGGATGAAGCTTCACTCCTCTCATCTTAACAACTTTATCAGTTTTGATGTTACATAAACTAACATGAGGACCGTTTTTTCCAATATTTCCACAATCCCTTCTAGTATACTAAGTTCATCGAGATGAACTAAACACTAGAACAGAAGGGGACTACACGGATGAAAATGATGAATTCAATGAAAAAGACGGTAATTCTGGGCACGATGTTAACAATGGCAATCACGCCATTGGCGCCATTTGGTTCGCTTCAAGCTTATGCACATGGCGGCAGCTTTGAAGATGAATACATGGCATTACGACCAACACTTGAGGAATTTGGAGCTGCAGTGTACTGGGATGAAACATCAAAGACGATTCAAGTTGTGAAGGATGGTAAAGTCGCTCAACTTCATTTAGATAGTGCCAATGTCAACGTGAATGGTACGCTTCGAACACTTGCAGTGCCTGTTGTGATGAGGAATGGTATCACGTATGTATATCATGATTTTATCAATGAGATCTTCCAATCTGATGCAGTCTCAAGTGTCCAAATTTCAAAAGATACGAACCCACTTAATCCGTTAAGCGCTGGAGAGATAGAGAAGGCGGTCAGCATTGTCAAAGAATCTGAAAACTATAAAGAGACGATTCTTTTTACAGAAATCTCTCTGAAACCCCCCGCGAAAAGCGATGTGTGGAATTATGTCCTAACTGGAGAAAGGAGTAAAGTTCTTCCTAGAGTGGCTGAATTCGTAGCATTGGAAGGTAAACATGTTATTGAAGGTGAAGTAAATCTCGCCGATGGCAAGCTGACCAAATGGGAAACAAAGGAAGGCGCTCATGGCATGGTTACACTGGACGATATGATAACAGTTCAAAGTGTGATTGAAGGGGATGTTGCGTATGCCAAGGCTATTGCGAAGCGTGGTATTTCGGATATTAAGAAAGTTGTAACGACACCTTTGACGGTTGGTTATTTTGGGGGCGAGGATGATCTGATTGAAGATGCCCGTCTATTGAAAGTTGTGTCCTATCTGGATACAGGGGATGGGAACTTCTGGGCACACCCTATTGAAAATCTTGTTGCCGTTGTCGATTTGGAAAAGAAACAAATTACTAAAATCGAGGATAACGGGGTTATCCCAGTTCCGATGCAAGCAAATCCATATGATGGTCGTAACTTTGCGGATAAACTAGCACAGAAGCCTCTTTCAATTGAAGAAACAGCAGGTAAAAATTACAATTTAACAGGTAATATGATTTCTTGGGGGAACTGGGATTTCCATTTGCGATTGGATAGTCGTGTGGGACCTATTCTTTCAACAATGACGTATAACGATCAGGGAGAGAAGCGTAAGATTATGTACGAAGGCTCGCTAGGCGGCATGGTCGTACCATATGGGGATCCGGATATTGGTTGGTACTTTAAAACGTATTTTGATTCTGGAGAGTATGGTATGGGGACACTAACTTCCTCACTGGTCAAAGGGAAAGATGTTCCGGAAAACGCGGTGTTGCTAGATGCTGTTACGGCCGATACACAAGGAAATCCTCGTACGATACCGAATGCGATGGCTGTTTTCGAACAATATGCAGGTCCTGAATACCGGCATGATACGATGTCGGCGCAAGGTACTGATAGTAAAGAACGTAGAGAATTAGTTGTGCGCTGGATCTCTACGGTGGGTAATTATGATTATATTTTTGACTGGGTGCTGCAACCAAATGGTACGATTAAAATCGATGTCGGGGCCTCTGGGATTGAAGCGGTAAAAGGTGTCGTAACTAGTAATATGCACGATGCAACGGCGGTAGAGGATACGAAATATGGCACATTGATTGATAAAAATATTGTTGGCACTACACATCAGCATATTTATAATTTTAGACTTGATATGGATGTGGATGGAGAGGGCAATTCTTTTACTGAGATTGATCCGAAAGTCGCTGAGAACATGGATGGCGGGCCGCGTAAAAGTGTAATGATTACAGAGCAAAAATCCATAAAAACGGAACAAGAAGCTACCCAGAAATTCGATCCATCTACAATCCGAATTCTAAGTAACCCGAATAAAGAAAACAAAGTAGGTAATCCGGTCTCTTATCAAATCATTCCTTTTGCTGGTGGTACGCATCCGATTGCCAAGGGAGCGCTATTCAGTGCTGATGATTGGCTATTCAAACGTGCAGGCTTTATGGATAAGCAAATTTGGGTAACGACTTACCATCCGGATGAACGTTATCCTGAAGGCAAATATCCAAATCGCACTGCGAAGGATACAGGTTTAGGACAATTTACAGCTGACAATGCCTCGATTGAAAATACGGATGACGTGGTGTGGATCACGACAGGTGCTACACACGTGGCTCGTGCGGAAGAGTGGCCAATTATGCCAACGGAGTGGGTACACGCGATGTTGAAACCGTGGAACTTCTTCGATAATACACCAACTTTGAATCTGCCATAAAATAGTTTATTAAGGTAATCAATCATTAGGCAGGTTAAAGCTAGACAAGAAGCTGTTCGCGCGTAGGAGTTAGCTACGCGGAGAACAGCTTCTTTGTTATTCTCCTCGCCAGTTGCCATGCCGATAGTCGGATGGTGTGGTGCCGGTTGAAGTTTTGAACAAGCGAGCAAAGTGAAACGAGTTTTTGAAGCCGCAGCGCATAGCGATTTCGCCAATGGCTAAGCCTGTTTGTGTCAATAATTCGTTGGCCCGCAGAATGCGATAGTTCCATACGAATTTGATCGGAGTGATCCCTTCGTGCTTACGGAATAAGCGAACGAGATGTTCAGGAGAAAGGCCGACTGCATTGGCAATGCCTTCCAGCGACAGATGGTCATGGAAATGCTGTTCGATATATTTCTTCGCGTGTAGAACAGAAGGATGTGTAAGCTGCATGTGGTTGCTAGTTGTTTCAGCAATAAATAACTGAAGGGCTGCTAATCCAAGGGTGCAAAGTGTTTCTGAGCCTGCGTCATAGCGTAATCGTAAGGATATCAGAATATCAGTTAAACGATTCATTTCTTCACTAATGGATTGAGTAGCTGGTAATTCCTCCAACTGCTGACGCTGATGTACGGAGAGCTCATCCACATGGACGGCAATCCAGCGATGCCAGGTTTCATGTTCTTTTGCGAATGTGAACTGTTCATTGTGGCCCGGCGTTAGAAGGATGACTTGACCCGGCTGGACAACATGAGGAACCTCATCAATATATACCGTCATCGAGCCAGTATGCAGCAAGACGAGCTGAAGATCCGTTTGTATACGGGGGCCAAAGCGACTCCCGGGCGGATACACGACAGTTCCGCCAAAAGTAGACTTGACTTTAGGTATTCGAATAATGGGTTCTGTACTCATAATCGTGATCCTTTTCAAGGAGTTAGTTGTAACGTCCATATCAATTACAGATATATTTCAATCAATCACAGCCATGTTCGAAATGCGAGTTCGTCTGTATGCTAAGTATATAGCTGGAGCTTACAATTTGAAAGGGGAAATGGATGTGCAAAGTCAGGTTAAGGAACGATTGACACCTATCGGTGAAAAGGAATTAGCATTTTTCCATGAGCATGGGTATTATTTGTTGAAAAAAGGTTGCAGTGAAGATCTAGTTGATGCCTTTAATGGACATATTCACTCGATACGATCAGCAGATGAGATTGCCGAATGGGCGCTCCCCAGAAAAGGTGGTCAAGAAATCTCTCAAAAGGACCGCTTCTCTGTGCGATTATTTAATCCGCATAAACAAGATGGTTTCTCACAACAAGTCATGAAGCTCCCTGTTATACGTGGCGCTCTCGCTCAAATGATGGGGGAGGAGGCTGTATGTGTGCAAAGTATGTACTTCTATAAGGAACCAGGTTCACCAGGTCAAGCTCCTCATCAGGATTACTACTATATCAAGGATGATCCAAAGTCGATGATTGCTGCTTGGATCGCTTTGGAGGATCTTGTGGATGAAGAAAACGGCTGTTTATGGGTCATTCCAGGCACGCATAAGCTGGGTTTACTGCCACATGGAAAGGTAACGAATCTTGAGGAGCATGAGAGCTGGACAGATGAAACTGAAGGTGTTGATTTGAAACAAGAGATTCCAGTTGTGATGGAAAAAGGGGACATTTTATTTTTCCATGAGCTGCTCATTCACTCGTCCTACAAAAATCGCAGCAAAGACCGTTGGCGCCGCTCGTATGTGTGTCATTATATTCGCAATGATTCCGTTGTTCTGTTCCGGGAAGACCTACGGGTCAAATATCCCCTGTACTAAAGGAAAAAAGCAGCATCTTCAAGAGGTTAGCCCTCATGGAGATGCTGCTTTTTTTTCAGCTCTTCGTTCTGTGATTCGCGATGAACAGTAACCCGAAGGAAATCAGAATAATGGCTGCTGCCCAGTACCAGGCAAGTGTTTGATTTCCAGATTCCACAGCGATGTAAATAGCAGTTGGCAAGGTTTGGGTCTTATGCGGGATGTTGCCCGCGATCATGAGCGTCGCTCCGAACTCGCCAAGCCCTCTGGCAAAGCCAAGGATGTACGCGGCAATGATAGAGCGCCATGCCAAAGGTAGCGTAATATACCAAAGTACCTGCCACTCGCTAGCTCCGATGGATCTTGCTGCGTCCTCTAGGTCTTTGCTGACCATGGAGAAGCCGGTTTTCATCGTTTGGTACACGAGTGGGAAAGCTACCACGATCGAAGCAATCACAGCAGCGCCCCATGTGAAAATGATTGATTGATGGAACACATAATCCATAAGGTGTCCAATCCAGCTCCTTTTGCCTAACAGTATGAGCAAAATGAAGCCGACGACGGTCGGAGGCAGCACCAAAGGCAAGAGAAAAGTAGTCTCGACGACGATTTTCCCGGGGAAGTTCCGACGTGTCATTTTCCAAGCAGCTAAACCACCGAAGATAAGAACGAACACACTGGATACAATGGCAACTTTTAATGATAAAAGGATCGGATCAAGAAATTCAGTCCAGTTGATCTGTTCCATGCTTATTTAGGGATCGAGAAACCGAATTTAACGAATACATCTTGGGCTTCTTTACTTTGCAGATAGGTGAAAAAGTCGGACGTTTCTTTGCTATGTTTGGTTGCTTTTACGATGCCGGCAGGGTATTCAATCGGTGTGTATGTTTTTGGATCTACGCTGAAAGCAACTTTCACACTTTTGGAAGTGAGTGCATCCGTTTTATATACGAAACCAGCTTCCGCATTGCCTGATTCTACATAGGTAAGGACTTGGCGTACATCTTTGCCTTGCACGATTTTTGCTTGCAGGGAGTCCCAAAGCTTCACATTCGTTAATGCTTCTTTGGCATAGCTGCCAGCTGGGACGGTTGCAGGCTCGCCAACGGCTAAGTGTTTGATGCTATCGCTGGAGAGATCTTCAGCTTTCGTTACGGCGACCTTGCCATCCGTAGGGACGACGGCAACTAATTCATTGATCAGCAAGTTTTTTTGCTGCGCCGTTTCAATCAGTTGTTTGTCTACTAGAGCTTTCATATTTTTGGTTGCTGCCGAGAAGAATAGATCCGCAGGAGCACCTTGTTCGATTTGCTGTTGCAAGGCACCAGAAGCACCGAAGTTGAAGTTAAGTTTGATTTGTTTGTTTTTGGTTTCGTAGTTCGTTTGAATTTCTTTCAATGCATCGGTTAAGCTGGCTGCAGCGGAAATCGTTAATTCAACTTTTTCCGTAGGTACTGGTGTTGCAGTTGGTGCTGCCGTTGCTTGTGTGGCTTGCGTTGGTGCTGTGCTCACTGCTGGTTGAGCTTTTTCACTGGAGCATCCCGTGATGATCATCGTTGCAATTGCGAAACATGATAAAACCACACTAAACTTCTTTGAAATTAACATAGTTCACCCTCCGATAATGATTAATCTATCTATTTAGATATAAATGATGATATCTAATTATGTTTAATTATATATAACCATATTTAATACGTCTATATCAGGATTGAAATGCACCTTATATCCGCTTATGATAGGAAAGAATGGTTTCGAAAGATACCTAATGGAGGTTCCTATGACAACAGATGTTTCCTATACAACGGAAGAAATAGCTAAACTTTTGAAAATCTCCAAATTAACCGTCTATGATCTGATCAAAAAAGGGGATCTAGCCGCCTACCGTGTCGGTAAGCAAATGCGTGTAGATGCAGCGGATCTTGAAGCCTATAAAACGCGTGCCAAAGGTGGCAAGGCTCCCGTTGTTTACCACGAAGCATCTGAGTCTAATGCTCAGCAAGCGGTGTATGCCGGGCAGTCGCCCAAACAGTCCATTGTCATTACCGGACAAGATGTAAGCTTGGACATCTTAGCCAAACATATCGAAAGACAAATCGCACCCTACAGACCGCTTCGCGCCTATGTCGGAAGTCTGGATAGCCTGATCGCCATGTACAAGGGTGAATCGGATATTGTGAGTACGCATCTGCTCGATGGGGATACAGGAGAATATAATCTGCCCTATATACGGAAATTGCTGATTGGTTCTTCCTATGTGGTTGTGAATCTGGTCTCGCGTTCGGCGGGGTTATTCGTTCAAGAAGGCAATCCGAAGCAACTCCATGGTTGGGCAGATCTTAAAAGAAGCGATCTTCGCATGGTGAATCGTGAGAAAGGTTCTGGCGCACGTGTGCTTCTAGATGAGCAGCTCCGACTTCATGGTATCTCACCGCAGTTGCTTCGCGGTTATGATCACGAAGAATCGAATCATATGGGTGTTGCAGGTAAGGTTGCTATCGGCGAGGTGGACTTCGGTATTGGTATCGAAAAAGCTGCATCGATGGTTGGCGGCGTTGATTTCATCCCGCTTATTCAGGAACGTTATGATCTTGTGATGTTAAAAAAGCCAGAAAACCTCGCTTGGATCGATCGGGTTCTACGCATTTTACAATCGGAAGCTTTTCAGAATGAATTACGTCCTATCCGCGGCTATGACCTATCATTGACAGGACGCGTGTTATACGAGACATAAGAGAAAACGTCATTGCGGGGAACGACATGTCCTAATGTGCCTAATAACGCGAAAAATAACGAAAATCGGCCAAACAGCGCATCTACGTTCCCTTCAGCTTCGATTTCAGCTAATTTCAGCCCAATAAGGCAATTGGGTTCCCTATTCGCAAATTATTGGAGTATCCCCCCGTTGGAAAACCTTGGTATAATGGATAGGATCATTTCAGACTATCGCAAACCAGAAGGAGAGAGTGCTTTGTCGTTAATTGAGGTTAAGCATTTACGAAAAACGTTTGAAACCGATGTGAGACGTACGGGGCGATTTGCAACGTTAAGGAGCTTAATAAAGCCCGAGAAGCGCGAGATGGTCGCGGTGGAGGATATTTCTTTTTCTATTGAAAAAGGGGAAAGTGTTGCCTACTTAGGGCCGAACGGCGCGGGTAAATCGACCACGATCAAAATGCTGACGGGCATCCTCGAGCCAAGTGGAGGCACCATTGAAGTAGCGGGGTTGGTCCCGCACAAAAGTCGCAAGCAAAGCTCCTATCAGATCGGTGTCGTATTCGGACAACGGAGTCAGCTGCTATTCGATCTTCCTGTGAAGGATTCCTTCGATCTGCTACGGTATATGTACAGCATCTCCTGGGACAATTATCACAGAAATTTACGTGAGTTTGCCGAGGTTTTGGAAGTGGAGCATTTATTAAACCGTCCAGTGAGAACGCTTTCACTTGGGCAGCGGATGCGATGTGAAATCCTCGCTTCTTTATTGCACGAGCCAGATATTCTCTTCTTGGATGAGCCAACGATCGGGCTTGATGTTGTCGCGAAGGAGCGCATTCGTGCTTTTATTCAGAAGATTAATCAAGAAAAAGGTGTCACGCTGCTACTCACGACACATGACATGCATGATATTGAGCGGTTATGTCATCGGACGATGATTATCGATAAGGGCCGATTAATCTATGACGGCACCTTGCAACATATTCGCGATCATTTTGCGACGGAGCGGCAAATCAAAGCAACGTTCGAAGAGACATGGCTCGCTGAAGCGGCAGCCTCGTTGTTTAAGGGCTATGAGGTCATCACGCAAGTAGAAGAACGGATGCTCAAAATCTCGTATGATCAGCATCAAATCGATACGTCAACATTGCTTAAACATTTATTAGAGAAGACACAACCGCGGGACCTTACCATGCAAGATGAGAACATCGACGCCTTAATATCTCGGATTTATCGCGAGGGAATTTCCGGTCCATCACTTGGGTCTCATCCTAAGTTGGAAGGTGTGGTCATTCGCTAATGGATACCTTGAGACGGCTTGGTGGCATGTCCCGTATTGCGGTTCGACAACGGATGCAGTTTCGATTTGATTTTATCATGACACTGGTGTCAACGCTGATGTTCTGTGTCCTTTATTACATGCTCTGGAAAGCGATTTATACCTACGGTACAGGGCAAGTGTTACCTTGGGAGCAATTGATTACTTATATTATGGTTGGGCAGACGATTAACTTCGCACGGTGGTCACCTGCGGAGCGAGCTCCTACGTATGCGATGGCGTTACGTGTTCGTTCGGGGGACATCGCACTTGATCTGATTCGACCGGTGGACTTTCAGGTTCAGCGATTTGTAGAAGCAGCGGGCTTTTTTGTCGTGGAAATGGTGTGGGTTAATATTCCTGCTTTACTCTTATTAATCTTCGGTCTTGGGATATTATCACCACCGAGCTTGGGGGCAGGGGTTGGCTTTGTGCTAAGTCTTTTCATAGGCTTCTTAGTGGCATTTAGTATTAATTCCATTATTATGATGATTTCGTTTATGACCACGAATACGTTCGGCGTACAGCTGGCGAAGCGGGCCATTATGGATATTTTCGCAGGTACGTTGATCCCATTCGATTTCTTTCCAAGTAGTCTACAGACGGTCCTTAATTATTTACCTTTTCAAGCTATGGCTTATATTCCACTTTCGATTTATACAGGCAGATTGACGGGAATACATATTGGCTATGCACTGTTGGAGCAGCTTGCCTGGGCACTAGTGATGATTGTGATTAGTCGATTATTGTGGATGAAAGCGGCGAAACGACTCGCGATAAACGGGGGGTGAAAGGATGCTTGCACCGAAGAGAAGCTGGATACAGCAAGTTGTGTATCTCATAGGGATGTATGGTCAATTTTTAAAAGTGTATGTTAAAACGTTAGTTGAATATCGGGCGGATACACTCATCGCGGTCATTGCGGGGATTGTTGCACAGGGGAGCACATTGATTTTTTTGACGGTGATATTCAATCGAATTCCGATGCTAGCAGGCTGGGACTTCCATGAATTGGTCTTTATGTTCGGACTTGCCGCAACGGGGCGAGCGCTAAATCAGACCTTCTTCAACGCGCCATTCCTGTTAACAGGGTACATTCGGAACGGACGTATGGATATGATGATGGTGAGGCCAGTTGGTGTGCTTTTTCAAGCGATAGGATATTCGCAAGAGTTGAATGGCGTCGGTCAACTGATCACAGGGTTTGCGATTATGGGATATGCGGCTTCACACTTGGAGATGACGTGGACATTCTTAAGCGTTCTTTATGTCGGCATCGCATTGTTATGTAGCGCGTTCATACAATTCTCGATCTTGCTCACCATCAGTGTACTTACATTCTGGATTCAAGAGGTACGCTCACTGATTTATCCGATAACATGGCTATATGATTTCACAAGATATCCTTTACAAATTTTTCATCCGCTGCTTCGTGGACTGTTAACTTACATCATTCCGTATTCATTGGCCAGCTTTTATCCAGCTGCGTACTTATTACGACCAGAGCAATACGGCTGGGCCGTTTGGGGTGTTCCAGCCGCTGCTATGGTAATCGTGATGATTGCCTATTTTATATGGTCACAGGGGTTAAAGCGTTATTCGAGTGTTGCGGGATAAATTGTTCGTTGCGACTACAGTCAATATACATAGGATACACAGTTTCCTGAGTGGGAAGGGCTACCTTGGTGATCACTTTTGGAACCGTTTCGGTCAGGGGTTCTTGTAAGCTTACAGCAGTCTGTCTGAGGCGTTTACTCTTCTCGAAAACATCGATGACGAGATAATACATAATACATAGCACGATAAAACCCAATCCGCAGATTTGTAAGTTTTGCATCCTAGTACGCCTCCTATGAATCATTTTTCATAGATTAACGTAATTTGATTGCAATGTCGCTCGAAAATCGTTGTCGTTTTCTGACATTTTGTCAATTAGCTTCTAAATGTGTTCGTTTTTCTTGACAATATAAGTGAGAACCATTATCATTCGATGTAGTGAGTAAATGAAAATGATTATCAATCGCTGACGAGAATGAACGACATCATGAGGGGGCTAGTCGATATGAATCATAGCGAGAACGGTATTGGCGTCGGGACCTTGCAAGTCATTGCAGATTATCAATTAGAGCGGTGGATGCATACCCTCACTCATGAAGATCGTGGAACGGATTCCGAAGATCTAAATTGGCAGCAGCTAACGCAATACGCGGCTTATCATGCCATTAACGCATGGTACACCATGCCCGTAGCAGCTCGAACGCATCGTGCGTTAACGCACGATTTCGAAAAGAAATGGACGAATAAAGTCCAAAAATTCGGCTCAGATACCTTTTATAGCAATGTTAAGCATAATGTCATTGAGCAGTTGTATGGCATTCTGACAGGTGAAAGCCGGATGGAATGGCCGATCCTTTTATTTGAAAGCATGGATGTGTGGGTTGATGAGCTTGATATGGGTTTATCGATGATCGTGCAAGCGATGGACTCGTCGCAGCAATCCATTGTGATACATAAATTTGTCGTGGAAGACAGCGCGGCATCGCTTGCCCTGTTTACACATATGTCGGTTGTTTTTTGCAATAAAGCATTCGGAGGGATTCCTGTGCAGCTGCAACTTGTCAATTTGATGAGCGGCAAGCAGCATCGTATTGAGACGAACCATTTCACTATGGAGCAATCGTTGGATTATCTCAGACTTGTGAAAGATGTGTATTTGGAAAGTCGCAGATGTACGTGCTGCAGAGAGGATGAACTTCATGGAAACAAATTCGACATGGCAATCCACCAATGATTTGCTATCCTTACGATTTACCACATTGACTGCCTCTCCAGATGGGGTCTTATATGCGGGGACTGAAGGGCACGGTGTGGTTCAGTTCTCGCCGTTACGATCATGGGAAAGCGCCTCAGAAGGCTTGCCGGCGCAGGTTCATGTATATCGCTTAGATTGGGTGGATACGCAGTTATTCGCTTCCACAAGCCACGGATTATATCATCTTGAGGAAGATGTATGGCAGCAAACAACCGTTACGGATCCCTGTTATCGGGCAGTTGGCTGGGGCGATCGATTCGTGCTCACGGAAAATGGTCTGCTCTGCGGGAATCAGGAGGAATGGCTGCCACTTGCATATCGCGGGAAGAAAACCTACGATTTGATGGTGACTCCTCATTTCATATTCTTAGGGTATGAAGATGGCATCTCCTATTACGATTTATTTACGGGGGATTGGTGCAGCATGCCGCTCACCCAAGCGGTGACCAGCTTAGCGGTGTTCAACACTTTGCTCGTAGGAACAACGGAGCGTGGAGGCTTAGTCGTAGGCAATAAGCAAGGCGGTTTAAATCAGCACCGGTTTGAGGGCATGTTCTTGAACCGATTGGTCGCGCATCGCGGTGACGTCTATGTATGTGCCAATACGGGGCTGTATAAACTGATCGAGTTCAGAGGCAACATCATGCTTCATGCGTTGAATGCGCAAGCCGAGGTGACGGATTTGCTGATTTGGCGAGATATGATGGTCATCTCAACACGTGGTTCAGGTATTAAATATAAACATGCCGATAAGACAGGCTTTCAAACGGTTCTATAAAAAGAGAGAAGCTCCCTGAGAAGGGAGCTTTTTTGACGTTTTGGAGTTTTTGGAGTAAGCGAAGCTTACTCCTTTTTGATTCCTATTCAGCATCTCGCAATGAGCAGAGAACTGCAAAAATACATCTTTTTTAAGGAGAATAGCCCGTTTATCGAGGAATTGCTGCGAAAATACATCCTTTTTCACTAATACTCCATAAATAGGATAAATTTGGTGGAAAAAGATGCATATTCGCATCTTTTTAGATTCTGACTTTCCGAGGACGGAGGCAGCCGTGTTTCTTAACGTATATAGCCTTTTCTATACCGTATAAAGCGGCTCAAGAGGGTTTAGAGAGGGCTAGGCGCCCCAAATTCGCGGCATCGCCACCGGCTCTTTCCCCAACTCCGCCCAAATATAAGCCAACAACAGATCGGCTTTCAATTCTTTAAACGCAGGCTCATCCCATAAATTTCTGATCTCACCTGGATCCTCTTGGAGATCAAAAAGCTCACCATACGTTTGATTATAGTAGACGGTTAGTTTATAGCGATCATTTACATATGTCTTCTGATGAATGGTTGTCTTCTCGTGGCGGAATTCACAGATGGCATGGTCACGTACACGCTCTGCCTGACCTGTCCATACGCTGCTTTGATCTATGCCCGTCATGAAGCATGGAATTGGCAGCCCCGCCATGGATAGAAAGGTAGGAGCCAAGTCGACGAGGGACTGAATGGCATTCGAAGTTGTGCCGGCAGGCACATGGCCCGGATATCGGACAATAAAGGGGAGCTTAATCAGATCCTCGTAGTGGAAGCCGCCTTTATATTGCAGACCATGCTGCCCAAAGAAGTGACCATGATCAGTTGTAAAAACGACAATGGTATTCTCAGCAAGTCCAAGCTCTTCTAATCGGTCTAGAATACGGCCGATGTGTGCGTCCATACAGCTGATCATCCCATAATAGGTGGCAACGAGCTGTTTGCGCTCGCTTTCTGGTAGACGAGAATGCGATTGATAACCATGGATGCCAAAGCCGCTTTCTTTTAGATGGGAAAAGTCGGGATTCTCTTCTTGTGTTAAACGGAAATGCGGTGGGTTCTTGTCATGCTCGCCAGGTGTGATCGCTGGAATCGTTAGCTTGTCCGGATCATACATGGTATCCCAAGGCGAAGGGACTAAATAGTCAGGATGCGGATCAAAGAAGCTCGACCAAAGGAAGAAGCCTTCATCGGATTGTTGGTATTGTTCCAGAAGGGCATTCGTTCTTTCAGCTATCCAGGTATTGTAGTGAAACTCCTCGGGAATGGCCCAATGATGCAACTGATTAGGATCCATCGTTCCTGTTGGAGCTAAGAAATAATCGCGCCAGTTGGTGAGTCCTTTCTCTTCCATCCATAGGGCATAATGTTGTCCTACGTGTGCTTCATTCGTATGATTGCGGGCTAATTCAACATGGTCAAAGCCATAGAATGGCTGATCAAAGGTTCTCCAGAAATCGAGGTCCTGAAGAATGGGATAAGATTCTAACGAAGGGTATTCTTCTGTGCCTTTGAGCGGTTGAAAATGAGCTTTCCCGACTAAGGCAGTTCGATAATCCGCTTTTTTGAAATCTTCACCAACCGTATGTCGATCTTCCAGCAGCTTTGTGCCAAGTGTCCATGCGCCGTGCTGACTCGGATATTGTCCCGTAATGATGGAAGATCTAGTTGGGGTACAGGTAGGGTTTGGGCAATAGGCTCTGGTAAAGGTCGTACCTTCGTTGACAAGCCGATCTAAGTTAGGCGTGGATAGTTCAGGGTTAAAAGCCCCAATCGTATTCCAATGCTGTTGATCACTTGTGATGAGTAGAATATTAGGTTTCTTCATAAGGCTGCTGCCACCTTTCATCTGCATGGTATTTTCTATGTTTAGTATAAAAATAGGAGGAGCATACCAACATGATTGAATGTTAGAAGTTGTCATTATGTTGGCTTTTAATTATGCTAGATAGATCAGGCATATAAGAGGAGCTGTATCTCCATGCAAGAGTTAGAGATGGAATTTGCCGATATCTGGCTGGCCATTCCCCACCCTTTTCAAAGTGCAAGCGGATGTTGGGTTGTACGTGCGGGTCAGAATCTCGCTAAGCCAAGCTACCACATTGGTCCCAGAGTGATTGAACAAACAAGTTTTCATTGGATCATTCAAGGCAAAGTGAGAGTGACTTCGCTTGATGTTACTGTTGAATTAAGTGAGGGAGATTTATTTTGCTTATTTCCCGGACGTCCCTATGTGTATGAAACGATGCAATCGGATGATGGCATACCGCCACTGAAAATGATTTGGCTCGCGATGGAAGGGGATCAATTGCCACTAGTAAGAGCGGAATTCGGACTTACGCCTACTAAATATTGGTTACATGATATTGTAAGTAACGAGGTTGGAGAATCATTACGTAGTGTGATAGGGGCTATTGCAGGGCCAAAGAAAAATATGTTTCTCGAACAGCGAGCACTCAGTGACTTATTTTATAAAATGAATCTACAAATTAACCGTTCTTCTTCGAAAGAGAAAGAAAATTGGCTGGCTCAAGTCAAGGATTTCTTCGATCTTCACTATACCGAGCATATTCGCGTTGAGGATGCAGCCCAACATTTTGGCTATCATAGATCCCATTTATATACCGCATTTCTGAATAAATATGGCATTTCTCCACAGCGTTATTTAGCCCGAAAACGGTTAGAAAAGGGGGCCGAGCTCCTCAAGACAACGACACTGTCTGTGACAGAAATCGCCTATTCATTAGGCTATTCCGAGCTGTACGCATTCACACGTGCTTTCACGTCTTATATGGGGGTCTCGCCACGGGCCTATCGGGGGTAATCTGACCATGAAACAGAGGGCTTGCCAGTAACAGACCGTTGACCATTGGTCTTCTGGATGCCATAATCGATAACAAAACGAAATAGGGAGTCGGCCAGCCATGGGTTTACGTTCCGTCCTAGATACTTATCGGCACATGAAGATCAAGAACAAATTATCCATTTTGATAACGATGATTATCGCGGTTTCGTTGACATTCACCATTTTGATACAGCAATATGTCTTCTCGATCTACGATGGGCAAATCTATGAGAAGTCCTCTCGCGTGCTTAATTTATCGTCGACTGCCATTGAAACTGAGCTCAAGCGATTGCAGCAGCTTTCTTATCGGATTTTGGCAGAGGAGCAAGTGCAGGAATGGTTGACGTCACTCAAAAGAAATCCTTCGGATTATGACCGTCTGATCATTAGTCAATACTTGGTTGATCGGCTGATCAGTTATTCGGGGGAAGAGCCCTATCTGTATTCGATTCAAATTATGGATGCCAAAGGAAATGAGCATGAAGGCGGTAATATCATGCGAATGGATGCGGAGCGGAAAAAGCATATTTTGGATGTCGCCGCTGAGGGCATGGGAGAAAACCGTTGGTTGTACCCCGACAGCAAAGATTCGGCGTTGATCGCGACGCGGGAAATTCGCTCGTTTCACAAAACAAACTTTGATTTGGACTATTTAGGTACGCTTGTCATTCGGATTAATATTGATAAGATTGTCCGTGATATTGCACCCGAAGAGGGGGACGTGATGATCGTTTCTAATGGAAACGTTATCTTCCCAAGTAATCCCTCTTTTGATTGGACGCGGATCGCCGCACCGATGAACAATGGGAAGGGCTATGAAATCCAGAAAATTGACGGCGAAGAGTATTTCATTGCCCAAATACAGTCATTGAATACGGGGTGGACGTATTTGAATATTACGTCGTTTAATCAGATTTTTGATCGGATTATTTTTATTAAAGAAATGGTCGTTTTCGTCTTTATTGCCATCTTTGTCGTTGTCATTCTTATAGGCATACGATTCTCGTACAGCTTAACGCGGCCGATCGACGAATTGATGGTACGCATGAAGCTTGCAGAGAAAGGAAATTTCGAAGAAGCGAATTTATTTCCCCCTGGCGGACAAGTGGCCATGAATGAAATTGGTCTTTTGCAGCGAAGCTTCCGATTCATGATCGAGCGTATTAACACCTTAATTCAAGAAAATTATGCCAATCGTCTATTGATTAAAGAAACGGAATTTAAAGCGTTACAGTCTCAAATCAATCCTCATTTTCTCTACAACACGCTGGAGTCGATCAACTGGATGGCGAAGGTGAATCGGCAAGCGAAAATCTCGGAGATGGTGGAAGCGCTAGCGTATTTGCTGAGGCACTCCGTTGATCTGAAGGAACCGATTATTACACTCGGTGAAGAAATCGATATTGTCCGAAGTTATGTGACCATTCAGAAAATTCGGTTCGAGGAGCGACTGGTGTTCAAGCTGGACGTACCTGAACACTTAATGAATCGCCCCATTCCCAAGCTGACACTCCAACCATTGATGGAGAACGCGATTCATTATGCGCTGGAGTCAACGATTGAGCCTTGTGAAATCTCGATTCGAGGCTGGAGCACCGAAGAGGGGATCTTCCTTGCTGTTGAGGATACAGGACCAGGCATCCCGAAAGGGATGATTGACAGATTGCGCAGTGGTGAAGTGACGACGAAAGGCAAGGGAATTGGACTTTTGAATATTGATGATCGGATTAAGCTTGCCTTCGGGGAAGATTACGGGATTCGTGTAGATGAGGCAGTGAAGCATGGGGCTTCGATCATTCTTAGTTTACCAAATGGTCAGGAGGAATAAGAAATGCACAAAGTATTATTAGTTGACGATGAGAGAATCATTCTAGATGGCATTTCACGTATGGTGGATTGGTCCTCCCTACAAACAGAACTAATCGGGACTGCGCGGAACGGGGTGGAAGCCTTCGATTTCATCCAGGTGCAGATGCCCGATATTATCATCAGTGATATTCGCATGCCTGGCATGGACGGACTCGAGCTTGTGGCTCGGGTACATGAGGCTTATCCTCAGATTCGCTTTGTGCTGTTGTCAGGCTTCGGTGAGTTTGATTACGCGAGTAGAGCCATGCAGTACGGGGTTAAGCATTATTTGCTAAAACCAACGAACGAAGGCAAAATTGGCGAAGCGCTGCAGGAAATTGTGGCTGAGCTTGAACAAGAGACGAATAAAGAGTCGTTCGTACGGAACATGAAAGCGGAACTTGAGAAAGTGATGCCGCATGTGAAGGAACAATTCTTAAAGGAATTCGTGACGAATAAAACATATGGCCATTGGGATTGGGACTATTTCCGCAGCTTATTTAAGCTGGATTTTGACTATCAAATCCGTCTTCTTTTGTTTCAGTTGGAAGGCAGCTTTGAGTTCGAGCATCTGTTTGCGATCAAGAATATTGCCCAGGAAATTCTAGAGAGCCCATTGCTCAGTACGACAATCGGCAATCATGTCTTAATTCTCCTGGAAGAATCCGACCACATCGATCAGCTCCATGAGCGGATTTATCATATCCGAGACACGTTTCAGACGTATTACAAAATGGACACAACAATTGCCCTTAGTGAACCCAGCCATATTACGAAAGCCAGACATCTGTATAAGCAATGCTTGCATCTGTTGAATTATCGGTTTTATTTGGGAGAAGGCAGCTTAATTACCCGCAAAGATACCGAAGTCTCGCAAGAAGCATCGCCGAGAGAGCTGGGTTGGGACGAGGAGCGTCTCAATATGTCTGTGAGATCCGGTCATCGTGAGGAAGCGGAGGCTGCTTTGCATGCTTTTATTGCGGGATTAAAGGAAGCACAGCTGGACATTGATGTAACGAAGTCCTATGTGATTCAGCAATTTGTTTCCTTAGTTCGGCAATGTGCACCTGAAGAAATGAATCATTATTTTACGCAAATCCCCTTGATTGTGGACATGCATACGCTTCAGAATATTCAGACTTTCATGGAAAATGTAGTCCTTACCATGACGGAACGTTTCTATGGACTTAACAAAGTGAAGCATAGCGCGATTGTTCAGAAGGTAATGGATGTGATTAACTCCCAGCTTGGGAATACGGAGCTCAGCTTGAATTGGGTAGCTCATGATATGTTGTATATGAATGCGGACTATCTCGGGAAATTATTCAAGAAGGAAACGGGAGAGAAGTTTTCCAATTATGTCATGAAAGCAAGAATTAATCGTGCCACGGAAATGATTGCGGAAGATACAGATATCAAAATTTTTGAACTTGCGGAGCGACTTGGGTTTGGAGACAATCCCCAATATTTTAGTCAAGTTTTCAAAAAATACCGGGGTTCGACACCTTCTGAGTATATGAAATCGACAGACACCTCTGCATTTTAAACAAATAGGACTGTATTTTGGATTAACCTTTCCTCCTTCCAGCGCGATAATACGAATAGAAAGAAACCGATTACAACTTTGGGGAGGAAATACAGATGAAAAAAGTGATGTTTACGATTATCTCGGCTGCAGTACTACTTGCAGGTTGTGGTACAAGCGGTTCTAGCGGTTCAACTAGCTCACCAAGCACAGGTTCTAGCCCAGCAACGAGTTCAGCTCCAACGACAAGTGCCAAAGCAGATCCAGTTACATTGCGCGTTTCTTGGTGGGGCGGTCAAGCTCGTCATGACTATACGCTGAAAGTCATTGAGTTGTACCAACAAAAATACCCGAATGTGAAAATTGAGTCGGAGTATGCAGCATTCGACGACTACTGGAAGAAACTTGCTCCACAAGCAGCAGCGAATGGCTTGCCTGACGTATTTCAAATGGACATCTCTTACCTGACACAATATGGCGGCAGAGGGCAATTAGAAGACTTAACACCATTTACAACAAGCGGCGTGCTCGACGTGAAAAACATTGCTGAAAACAATCTTTCCGGCGGTAAAGTGGATGGTAAACTAGTTGCACTAAACGCAGGCTCCAATGCCTTAGGTGCTACGGTGGACACGCAAATGCTAAAAGACAATGGCATTACACCGAAGGAAGATTGGACATTTGGTGATTTGGACGCAATTGGCGCTACGCTGAAAGCCAAAGGCAAATTGCTTGCCGGCGATCTTCGTCATGACGTGTACTTCCCGTTCTATCTGAGAAGCGTTGGTCAAAAGCTATACGCGGCTGATGGCGCTGGACTTGGCTATGCGGATGATAAAGCGTTTGTTGACTACTACACGATGTACAAAAAATGGTATGATTCCGGTTACCTGCTGCCGCTAGATAAGCTAGCACAGAAAAAAGGAACTGCGGAAGACGACGAAATGGTTCTAGGCAATGCAGTTGCCACATTCGGTTGGTCCAACCAGTTCATCGGATTCAATACAGCTGCGAAACGTACGCTGGATGTTATCAAAACACCAAGCTGGGGTCAAAACAAAGCATTGTTCTTGAAACCAAGTATGTTCTGGTCTGTTGCAAAAAGCTCCAAAAACAAAGAAGAAGCAGCTAAATTCGTTAACTTCTTAATCAATGATATCGACGCGAACAAAATCATCATGGGTGAGCGCGGTGTACCAGTTTCGTCCAAGGTGAAAGAAGCTTTGATGCCGCTCTTGACGCCTGAACAAAAGAAAGTATTTGAGTACGTAGCTTGGGCAGAGAAAAATGCTTCCCCGATGGATCCGCCAAGTCCGATTGGCTCCGTTGAAGTAGAGAAACTGCTGAAAGATACAGCTGAACAAATCATGTACAAAAAGTTGACAGTTGAAGAGGGCGCAGCGAAATTCCGTAAGGATGCGACAGCAATCTTGGCTAAAAACAAAAAATAAGCTCGGCACGAAAGCCTCCGCATGTTCCTTATGCGGAGGCTTTCTTCGTGTTCGAAAAGCGTGTTGTTAGAACAGTGTAAACGCTATTATCACTCTGTTATTTATACAAACAGAACGGTTTTTTGCCTTCTGGCAGTGAATCAACTCTTTTATAATAAAGGTAGAGAAGAGAGGAAGCGAGGCTTCCACTTCATAAATCAAGTTAGGGGTTGATCACCAATGAACAAGCTGCGTTATAACGATAACCTGGTGGGGTACATATTTGCTTCCCCTTTCATTCTGGGGTTTCTCATTTTCACGCTGTATCCGATTATTTCTTCACTCTTCTATTCATTTACGGATTACAATTTGTTTGATGCACCGAATTTTATCGGCTTTGACAACTATGAAAAAATGTTTACAGCGGACGACAAGTATTGGAAATCAGTCAGTGTAACCTTTACGTATGTATTCGCTAGCGTGCCATTGCGTCTTGCCTTCGCCTTAATGGTGGCGGTGATACTGAATAAAGCAGTCTCAGGTATCGGCATTTATCGCTCCTCGTTTTACTTGCCTTCGTTGATCGGCGGAAGCGTGGCGGTTTCCATCATGTGGACGCAAGTGTTCGGGGATAAAGGCTTGGTGAACTCCGCTTTAGGCGTTATCGGAATTCACACAGATACGTCCTGGATCGGAAATCCGTCGACGGCATTATGGACACTGATTGCGTTGTCCGTTTGGCAGTTCGGGTCTTCCATGCTCATCTTCTTGGCAGGTCTCAAAAACATTCCAGCCTCTTATTATGAAGCGGCTAGCGTCGACGGCGCGAATAAAGTACGCCAGTTTTTCAAAATCACGCTTCCGTTGCTTAGCCCAATTATCTTGTTCAACCTAATTATGCAAACTATCTCAGCGTTTATGACCTTTACGCCAGCCTACATTATTTCCCGCGGCGAAGGCGGACCGCTAGACAATACATTGCTTTACTCTTTGTACTTATACCGCCGAGCGTTCCAATTCTACGAAATGGGTTATGCTTCCGCAATGGCGTGGGTGATGCTCATTCTTGTCGGTATCATTGCACTCGTTATTTTCCAAACTTCGAAATACTGGGTTTACTACGAAAACAAAGGAGAGAAATAACATGGCATACTCCAACAACTACAAACGCTTTGGCTATCATCTCCTTCTAGTGCTATTGTCGCTCATGATGATGTATCCTATCATTTGGTTGCTTGCAAGCTCGTTGAAGCCCAATAGTGAAATATTTTCAACCGCGTATAGCTTAATTCCGAGTAAGATTGCTTGGGAGAATTTTCAAACAGGCTGGAGAGGCTTCGCAGGTAATTCATTCGGTCGCTTTTTCATGAATTCATTCTATATCGTAATCCTGTCGACGATCGGCGCGGTAGTCAGCTCAGCCCTCGTTGCGTATGCTTTTGGCCGCATCCCATTTTTCGGGAGAAACTTCTGGTTCGGCTGTATGATGCTAACGATGATGCTTCCGCATGACGTTACAATCATTCCACAATATGTTCTTTTTGCGAAGTTAGCGTGGATTGGTTCCTTTAAACCGATTATCGTGCCGCAATTCTTTGCGATTCCATTCTTTATCTTCTTGATTATGCAGTTCATTCGGACGATTCCGATCGAGCTCGATGAAGCTGCTAAGATGGATGGCTGCAGTAAATACAGCATCTTTTTCCGGATTTTGGTGCCACTTATCGTTCCAGCGCTCATTACATCAACGATCTTCTCCTTTTACTGGCGCTGGGAAGATTTTATTAACCCGCTGCTTTACTTGAACAAACCGAGTATGTACCCCGTGTCTCTAGCCTTGAAGCTTTTCTTGGACGGAGAATCCGTGAATAACTGGGGAGGCATGTTCGCCATGGCATCCGCGTCACTTGTACCGATTGTTGTTGTATTCTTCATTTTCCAACGGTACATTGTTGAAGGGATTAGTACGAGTGGTTTGAAAGGATAGAGGATGAGAGGAGAACTTGAAGATATGCCTAAATTAGTATTTGACGAAAATGAAATCAGATCAGCAATTGACCGAGTAGTAGATCGTACTTTCCGGATGGATTTCGGCTGGGATTGGCCTGGTGGTGTCGCGTTTTATGGCGTAAGCGAAGCTTATGCAGCCACAGGGAATGAAAGCTATCTCACCCGTTTGAAGGCTTGGGTGGATGAAAATATGGAAGATGGCTTGCCGAAGCTTTCGGTTAATGCGGTGTCCATCGGACATTCCCTACTTACCTTATATGATGTGACGAAAGAAGAGAAATATCTGGACACGGTGAAGGAAATGGCGAATTTCCTAACCACAGAAGCGGAGCGCTTTGGGGATGATATCCTCCAGCACACCGTTAATTCCGAAACGTACAATTTCCCAGAACAAGCCTGGGTAGATACCATGTTTATGGCTGGTTACTTCCTGCTGCGTGTGGGGAAATTGCTGAATAACGACGATTATTTCGAGTTAGGGTTGAAGCAGTATCATGGACATGAAAATGTCCTGCAGGATGCGAAAACGAACCTGTACTATCATGGATGGGACAATATTGCTCAAAATAATATGTCCGCCATGTTCTGGGCACGCGGAAACTCATGGGCAGCACTCACAATGGCACGCGCACTCCATCTAGTAGAAGTGACTCATCCTTCGTTCATGATTATTGATGGCTCCTTGCGAGATCAGCTAAGCGCACTTGTCCGACTGCAGGATGAGTCAGGCTTGTGGCATACCATTCTGGATGATGCAACAGCTCCGCTGGAAACGTCTGGATCATCAGGTATTGCGACTGCTTTACTCACGCGAGGAAGACTGTACAATAAATATTCACAGAAGTCGATCGATGGTATCTTAGCGCGAATTACCGAGGATGGCACAGTAACAGGCGTATCGGCTGGAACTGCTGTCATGAAAAACGCAGAAGGCTACAAAGGCGTGCCTGACAAGCGTATCCAAGGCTGGGGACAAGGATTAACGTTGACTTTCCTAGCTGAGGTGTTGAATTCCAAGAAAAACAGTTTTGGGAACGGATGTTAGTGGTAGTAGCAAGCCCACGGCAAAGCGGCCCGGCCTAGGTGCAACTCTAACTGCCTCATGCTGCGGCTAGATGGAAAATATACAGCTATTATTACCGGTATCCGGTGAAAATTTGTTTGAAATGGAAAACCTCCAGTTAAAAATGGTCATTCTCTGCGAAACGCACAGAAACGCCAAACTTAACTGGAGGTTTTCCTGTTATTCCTATGAAACGGCAAAATGACGAAGAAATAGATGGAAGATTTCCATCTATTTCCCGTATTTCACCTAGTTGGAGTCATGAATCTAGCTATTTACTTCTTCCGCCCATACTGCTTGCCTGTGTTCACCATTCGCTGATATAACTTGCGATTAGACATGTTCTTCAGCGGATAAAACTGTGGACGTGTATTAACTTCCAAAATCCATGGATTCCCTTTTGAATCGAGTGCGACATCAAGACCTAGTTCACGGAAACCTCGCTTGTGATAATCAAAGGTATTGCCGACCGTTACACCCATCTGTTTCAAATGCGCTTCCCGCTCTTGGATATCAGCTTTCGAATACCCTGCACCCTGCATCGTCGGTTTGAAATACCCAATCGTTCCGCCTTGATTATAATTGGTGGCTACTTTGCCTGGTCTTCCAATTTTGGTGAATAGTCCCGTGGTGATCCAATTTCCTTGATTCGTTTTTTGTACCATAACACGAATGTCGAAAGGTCTTCCTTTTGTTTTTGCAAGTGAAATCCCTTTCTGCAGTAAATAGGACCGCTTACCAGCGTGATTGGACAGTCTGATATGCAGTTTCTTCTGCGTTGAACAGAAATTTTTCTTGCGATTCAATTGGGTCTGGAAGCCTTTCGTTTTCCGCTTGATACGGATAATATTTGAACCGCCTGAGCCGCCTGTAGGCTTAAAGAAGACAGTTTTATACGAATCAATCATAGTATCCAAATTCGTCTTCGTAAAAAGCAAGGTCCGAGGGACATATTGGCGTAATTCATGATGTTGAAGCAGCCATTTCGTTTTAACCCACTTGCTCTTTATTGAACTGCTTTTATAATCTGCCATAAGGTGTGCACCTCTTTTTAGACAGCGTATGTGAGGCGAATGCTGCTTGTCAGTGCGTTTACCCAGTTGATAGCTTCAAAAAGGTACAATCGTTTATGAAATGGATCGGTTTCTATAAGAGGCCGGCAAATTGAATGACTTTATGCTCGTAACGTTCTAACGTTAGTTTCCCCTCACGGTATTTCATGCCTGTGACAGGGTCAATACCACCCTGTGGGAGTGTCACGCTGCCGCCATTACCGTCCATGTTAACGACTACCCACACGTCATACCCATCGCCTCGTCTTGGAGCGACAATTGTACCTGCGGTCACATCGGTGCGGAGGGTAACGCCAGCATCATCCGCATATTGCGTAATGAGTTTGTTCAATAGTCTCTCGCCTTCCTCGCCAGTTGGCATGGAGCCCAGCATGACGATTTTACCTTGGCCATAGGTCCGCTCGGTAAGGAAAGCTAATCCTGGTGTTAATCCTGCTTCCACGGTTCCGATAGCAACGGCTTCCTTCGGTTCGAAGACTGCACTCCACAGCGATAATGGAGCCGCGATGTCAAAGGCACTGCCGATCGATCCACTGCCGTCCATAGGGAACGTGTAGATCGTCTCCACGCCAGCGAGCTGCTCCAAATCTCCCAAGGCAGCATGCGTATGCAGGGTGTGTTCCTCCGTTCGTCCACCAGAGAGTGGTCCAACAACCCATATTCCGCCTTCTGCAACGAATGCTGTAGCACGCTTCATCAAATCGGATGAGATATAAGGGAGGAAGGGGGTAAATAGCAGTTTGTAACCCGCTAGTTCCGAACCTTCCGGCACGAGATCTCGGTGAAGCCCTAGGTCTAGTATCCGCTCATAGAAGGAGGTTACAAGCCCGCGATGATTCAGCTTCTGATGCGGTTCGGTTTTCAAGAACGCTTTGGAGCGATCTGAATAAGTCATGGCAACCTCTGCTTGTGTAGGTCGAGTAGCTAAGATTGTAGCTTCGATCTCTTTTCTAGCTTGCTCAACTTCTAACACATTCGGGAATCCAACCGTAGGTTTACCCCATGTACTGATTACAGAACCATGAGGCTGCTCACAGCCTGCACGCTGTTGTCTCCACAGCCAATAACAGAAGGCTTCTGCCCCTAACGCATAAGCAGCGACCGCTTCGACTTTGAGATACCCATTCGGATGCGGCTTCGCATAACTCGCCAATGAGGCAGCATGGGAGGGGCTTGTCTCCATGATCCAGTAATCCCGACCGCGCTTAAAGTTCCGCCACAAATCATTATTTAATAAATAGTTGGCAGGATGATCATAAGTTGCGTACGTATCGAAGGATGCGAAATCCAGCTCGCGGAATAAACGTTCATTATCCACACTGAAAGCAACGCTGCTGTTATGTGTAATGGGTGCGTCCGAGAATTGGCGGATGATAGTCGCTTGTTCATCGGAGAACTGCGCTATTTTTTCCATTGAGAATTGTTGATACATCGTACTCAGGGAGGAGTTGTGCAAGAACGGTACAGGACCAGGCTGCGGCACTTGCTCAAAGCTGTGATAGTATTCACTCCAAATTTGCGTGCCCCAAGCTTCATTCAGCTTCTCAACAGTTCCATAACGTTCCTCCAGCCAGTCATGCCATTGCGTAAGGCACGTTCCGCATAAGCATTCGGAGACATGCGCTTTAAATTCGTTGTCGATCTGCCAGCCAATCAGACCTGACAAGCGGCCAATGGCCTGAGCAATGTGCTTGGTGATGGTGGCGGCCTTTTCCCGGAAATAAGGATGATTCGTACAGGCATGCTGACGAGAGCCATGGCCCATGACTTGCAGCTGTTCATTGACATACATCCGCTCAGGATGTCCGTGCGTGAACCAAATTGGCGGTGTAGGAGTCGGTGTGCACATCACGGTATCAATGCCATTTTCATGCAAGAGTTTGACCATGCGCACAAAAAAAGTAAGATCAATATTTCCTTCTGTTGGTTCCATATTGGACCAGGCGAACTCGCCAATTCTTACGACATTCATGCCTGCTTGCTTCATAAGTTCAATATCTTGTGCAATGACTGTTTCATTCCAAAGCTCTGGATACCAGGCGGCACCGTGATATAGTTTGTTTCCCATGTCCATCAACCATCCTCTACTTCTAAAAGTTAGTTTCTACTATAAATGCTACCATGCCCCAGGGGCAATAACACATTCTTGCTGGAAATATTAGGGTGTTTCAACTGTTTTGAGCGGTTTGCACTTTCTTGATAGAGGTTGAAAAAAAGTGTGTGGAAGGGCTTACAAAAATGTCTGATAGGCGGTAAATGCCACGTGTTGCATAATAGGGCTACAAACGCTCACAAGGCGATCATGACATGGAGGTGAAAAGGATGAAGCAGGCAACTGCTCCTAATAACAGAGAGCTGGTACAGGTGAGCGAGGCGAAAGGGCTTCGCAGATCGCAGGTGTGGGCAAGGTTGCGCAAGGATAAATGGATCTACGCATTGCTAGCACCGGGATTGTTATATTTCATTATTTTTAAATATGTGCCCATGTGGGGTGTACTGCTTGCCTTTAAGAATTATCAGCCTTTTCTTGGCTTTTGGAAGAGTGAATGGGTGGGCTTGGAACATTTTCGCGTCTTTTTTCAAAACCCAGAGTTCTTCATGCTCCTCCGCAATACACTGTTGCTTTCCTTATATAACTTGGTGTTTTATTTCCCGGCACCGATTATACTTGCACTCTTATTGAATGAGATCAAGGTCAGTATGTATAAACGAACCATTCAGACATTAATTTATGTGCCGCATTTCATCTCTTTGGTAATCGTGGCCAGCTTAACTTATGTTTTTCTTACGACGCAAGGCGGGCTTGTTAATGAGCTTATGGAGAAATACCTAGGATATAAAATTGACTTCCTGGCTAGTCCGGAATGGTTCCGACCGATGATTATTATGCAAACGGTGTGGAAGGAATGCGGATTTGGCACGATCATCTTCCTTGCAGCGCTTGCTGGGGTCGATGTGGAACAATACGAAGCATCCATTGTGGATGGAGCCAATCGCTGGAGACAGTTGTGGCACATTACACTGCCGTCAATACGCAGTACGATCGTTATTCTACTCATCTTAAGGATGGGTGACGTGCTAGATAACGGTTTTGAGCAAATTTTCCTCATGCTGAATCCACTGAACAGGGAAGTAGCCGAAGTATTTGATACCTATGTCTATATGATGGGGATTACGCAGGGGGCATTTAGTTACAGTACAGCAGTTGGTTTATTTAAAGCTGTTATCGGCGTCATTTTAGTACTTGGTTCGAACTGGACAGCGAAGAGATTTGGACAATCTGGTATTTATTAATACGAAACTTATAGGTAAAGGAGGAGAGGGGTTTTGGCAAAGCAATATAAGAGCGTTCCCGGAACCATCTTCGATATAAGTAATTATCTTGTACTAGGTATTATTGGTATCGTTTCTATACTGCCATTTCTATATGTCATAGCAGGGTCGTTCGCTTCTGATGCTGAACTGACACAACGTGCCGTGTTCCTTATTCCGGAGACGTTTACTTTAGCGGCTTACCGCTTTATTTTCTCAACAAGCACGATTATCAAAAGTATTGGGGTATCGCTCTATGTCATGGTTGTTGGGACCTTCGTGAACTTGTTCTTCACCGTTACGATGGCCTATGCCTTGTCGAAGCGAGGGCTTATGGGACGAAACACCGTTCTGAATCTCATTATTTTCTCCATGTTGTTTGGCGGCGGTTTAATTCCGACCTTTCTAGTTGTACGTGAACTACACATGTTGGACACCTACTGGGCATTAATGATTCCAGGTGCGATTAGCGCTTTTAACTTGATTATTGTCAAAAATTTCTTCCAAGAGATTCCTCCAGAGTTAGAGGAAGCTGCGAAAATCGACGGTTGTACAGAGATCGGTCTTCTCTGGCGAATCGTACTCCCGTTATCCATGCCGGTCTTGGCTACGTTTACACTCTTTTATGCCGTCGGTCATTGGAACAACTTTTTCTCAGCTTTGCTATATATCAACGATCCTGCCAAATGGCCGCTGCAAGTCATGCTGAGACAGATTGTTTTATTGTCCCAAGCTGCTGCGGGGGATATCAACTCCATGGATCCTAATTTCGTCAAACCACCCGAGCAGTCCATTAAAATGGCCGTGATCGTCGTGGGCACCATACCGATTTTGCTTGTCTATCCGTTCCTGCAAAAACATTTTGCCAAAGGGGTCTTGATCGGCTCGGTCAAGGGGTAACGGAATACGATAGAGGCAAGTCCATAACCTAGAGGAGGCATGTTTAGATGAAGAAAAATGCGAAAAAATGGGTTACCGTAGCAACCGTAGGCACAGCCGTCATGACAACAGTCGTTGGTTGCAGTAGTGACAAAGAGGGTACGGCAACACCAGCAGCATCCGCTTCCGCCACACAAGCAGCTACACAGACCAAAGCACCAGAGAATCTGGCACCACTTGAACTAAGCATCATGCTTCCGATTTTCAAAACGAATTTTCCGAAGGACGATGGGCCGGTTACAACAGAAATTGAGAAGAAAACAAATACGAATATTCATCTGGAGTGGGTACCGAACGCATCCTACACAGATAAATTTAATATCACACTGGCCTCAGGCAAGCTGCCTCAGATTATCTATGTAGGTGATGTGAAGAACCCAAGCTTCGTTAACGCGGCGAAATCGGGCGCATTCTGGGAAATTGGGAAATATCTGAAGGATTACCCGAACCTGAGTAAATCAAACCAAGTCATTATGAACAACTCGTCCATCGAGGGGAAAAACTATGGTATTTATCGTGGCCGTGCTTTAGGCCGTAATGGGATCAACTACCGTAAAGATTGGCTGGAAGCTGTCGGTTTGCAGCAGCCCAAAACGATTGATGATTTCTACGCGATGCTGAAAGCTTTCAAAGAGAAAGATCCAGATAAGAACGGTAAAGACGACACGTATGGCATGGTTTTGGTCAAATGGACAGGACAATGGGCAAGCGGATTTGATACGATGAAGCTTTGGTTCGGTGCGCCGAACAAATGGGGCGTTGTTGATGGGAAGCTCGTGCCTGAGCATCAAACAGCGGAGTATATGGAAGCGCTTAAATTCATGAAGAAACTATATGATGAGAAGCTGATTAACCAAGACTTTGCTGTCTTTGATTCAGCGAAGTGGAACGATCCGGTTGTTAACAATCAAGCAGGTGTTATTGTTGACGTGACGGATACAGCTGCACGTATCGATGATCGTATTCATGCCGCACTAGCGAAGGATGGTAAAGATAATCCAAACATTCACTATGTGGATAATATGATTGGAGTCACAGGTAAAAATGGCTTAAAAGCACTGCCTACTTCTGGATTTGCAGGGATCTTGGCGGTTTCCAAATCGGGTGTGAAGACCGAAGAGGAACTGAAACGCGTTCTGAAATTCTTGGATCAAATGAACGAACCTGATCTTCAAACCCTAGCTGGCTTTGGAATTGAAGGGAAGCATTACACGAAAGACGGCGATGCACTAGTGCCAAGCAAGGAAACAGCGCTGTTGGAATCCGAAGTAGAAGGCTTGAACCAAATGCTGCCGTTTATTCCGGAAGATCGCGGTTTGAAAGTGAAGCAAACACCGCTTCGTCTACAAACGGCTAAGATTCAAAAAGAGGCAGAAGCAAACATTGTTGCCAATCCTGCAGAGCCGTTTATCTCAACGGTTTACTCACAAAAAGGTCAACAATTGGATAACATTATCAATGATGCACGTATTAAATTCATCGTCGGTCAAAGTGACGAAGCAGCGTTGAAAACAGCGTTCGAAACTTGGAAGAAATCAGGCGGAGATGACTTGGTGAAGGAAATGAACGATCTTTATACAGCTGCAAAGAAATAAAGTAGAGGAGCACCCGAAAGGGTGCTTTTTCAACGTAGAAAGCATCTCGATATGAGCAGAGAACTGCAAAAACACATCACTTTCAAGGAGAATAGACCCATTATCGATGAATTACTGCGAAAATACATCCTTTTTACCGATATTCGATAAAAAGGAGAAATATAGTGGAAAAAGATGTATATTCGCATCTTTCTTAATAGACCGTGACTTCTCCGGTAGAAAAAGATGCATATTCGCATCTTTTTTACGTGATGAGATTGAAGTGGAAAGCAGCGGCAAACATTTGGCTGTCCGCTTAATTCCGATTCAAATTCGATATAAGCGTACGGGCACACTACTCATGCTGAGCATCCCCCTCCGGTTGCAGCAAGAACAGCCTCGGCCGGAATCGACAGGTCTAGAGAGTGTGTTTACGGATACAATTAGTGTGGGTATGTCCGAGCTTACTGATCCTCTCATGACACTTGAGATATGGTATCATGATGCGGATACTTCCCTATATCCAACTGACATTATTCTGCGCTATCCCACTGTGGATTCCAGACAACTTCCCAAACATGACCATCCGGGTCTTGGAAATATCCTGAATAACCTCCCCAAAAAGTGTCATGAGCGGAGACGGTTATGGTTGCGCCAGCTATTCTCGCCTGTTCCATGACCTGATCTACTTCTTCTTTGCTAGTGACATTGTGTCCAAGTGTAAATTCAGTTGCACTAGGTTTTGTCTGTTTTAACTTCGTATCATAAGCGATACTGGTACGATGCCATATTGCGAGTTTCAAACCAGCTTGTAAGTCGAAGAAAGCAACGGCACCATGTTCAAATTCTTTTCCAATAATGCCATCTGTGGACCAACCTAATCCATCTCGATAGAAATGTAATGATTTTTCTAGATCATCTACACCTAATGTTAAGACCGTAATTCTTGGTTTCACATTATAGCCTCCCGTGAAGACACGTATTTAACTTACTTGTCTTATTCGGCGTTGCAATCGCAAGTTCCTCGCTGTGTTTAAGAATACGCTGAAGGCAATAAAGCTTGAGAGACGAATAATATTGTTCTGAAAGCGCAGTCCAATCTTGTCTGCTCAACATAAGATAGCAAGACAAAGTATGTCTACTAAAGGATGCGTGAGCAGCATGAAGAGCCAACATCAGAGCAAAAATCAAAAAAGACGCGGTTATCGAGGGCAAAAATCAGCACATGGCGCGACAGTCAAAATTGCTGCACAAGCCAAAGCTAATTTAGGAACTCCTGTCTGTGTAGTGCTTAAAGATGGATCCTATTACTATGGCGTGTTGAAAGACATTCAAGCCAATCAAGTTATACTCCAAGGTTTTAAAGGAAAGCAGAAACTCCCTCGCAAAAAAGGGAATTCGAAAGCTCAAATTTCTAGTTTAGGTAGTTTAGGTGCTTTGAGTAGCATGCTGGGGATGTTTGGCGGCGGTGGACTTGGAGGAATGCTTGGTGGTGGAGGATCAGGAGGAGGTCTTGGCGGGCTACTTGGCGGCGGAGGTTCTGCCGGCGGCTTAGGTGGTTTGCTTGGAGGTGGTTCAGGCGGAGGATTGTTAGGTGGACTCGGTCAAGGTGCAGCTGGCAAAGCAGCAGGCGCAGGTGGAGGTGCCGGCGGCCTCTTTGGTAACATCGGCAGTTTTATGAAGCTGGGCATGGGTGTTATTTCCTTCATTATGCCACTGATGAAAAACTTCTCGATATAAGTGATGTAAGCAGCTCTCTGATTTTTGGGGAACTGCTTTTTTTATGGCGTGTCTCCCGCTGAGGGACGTAGAGTTGGAGTGGAGGCACCTTTTCCTCCTCACCACTGCATTTTAAACACAAAAAGTCGGAAAAGTCA
Organism: Paenibacillus sp. J22P165; assembly: GCF_059692015.1. Lineage (NCBI taxonomy): Bacteria > Bacillati > Bacillota > Bacilli > Caryophanales > Paenibacillaceae > Paenibacillus > Paenibacillus sp. J22P165. The sequence continues at coordinate 625,347 of NZ_JCAUAP010000004.1, forward strand.
TGTATTTCCTCTGGAAATTAACTTCCATCTTAACGCCAATCGGTATACGCTCTAAGTTGAAGTCTTCGCTCCAAACAAAACTTTCGAACGGTTGGTGAGGGCATGTTACGAGCCATTAAAGAAGGACTAGCAAAAAATTTAAATAAGGTGATCGGCGGTCAAGGACGCTTTTACAAAAAGAGCCTGATCACGATATTCATTGTCTCCGGCATACCAGGGCTATTAATGGGCGTGCTCGTGTATTGGATGGCAGGCGGTCGCGTGGAAAGCGAGTTGCTGCAACTGCATTACAGACAAATTGAACAACGTTCGCAAAATATCGATGACCAATTAGCCAATCTAGAGCTGCTGCTATCCCATTGGGCATTCGATAATAAATTTGACTATAGCTTAAATGGATATGATTTTGTGCGGAATTTTGAAAGGACACAGGATATCACTAGAACGCTAGTCGCGATGCAAGGCTCGAACGCCATGGTGAAGCATGCCGAACTTTACGTTGGTGGAACAAGCTCGGTGCTGTTTAATCCTGAGTACATGAAGATCGATGATCGTTCAGCAGCCACCGCCACTAGATATGAACCGCTCATCCATGGTCAAAATACAACCTACTGGACGCAATGGTCGTTTGATGCGAATCGTCCCGATAACAAGGATTTAACGCTCGTTCATCAAATTCCCGGTGGCAGTCTGAATCCGTTCGGGGTCTTGGTTTTCCGTTTTGACAGCCAGAAGATGGCCAATATGCTCAATACGTTGACGCCTTATGATGGCGGTGAGACGTTTCTGATTCAAAATGCAGGAGAGTTGTTCGTTTCAGCTAATGGAAACACGTCCACATCACCATTTGTAAGCGCTCTTCGTGAGAAAGTTGGCGCACTGGCAGGCAAAAAGGGTTCCTTCTTTATGGATTGGAAAGGCTCTACGTACACCGTTTCATACGGTAGCTTAGCCAGAATTGCAGAGGATTGGACCTATGTATCTGCATCACCGATTTCGAGTATTACCTCACCGGTCGTCTTTATTTCCAAGTTAATTATTACCGTAAGTCTCGCGGTATTGCTGCTTGCGGCTTTGCTTGCTTGGCTGGCTTCACGTCGCATTTACGTGCCTGTCAAAAGGCTTGTTGCGATGCTGGGCGGAAGCTCATCGAACCCACCGCAGTGCGAGTTCACCTTGCTCGAATCCCAATGGATGCAACTACATAATGAGAGTTTGGCACTGAATACGAAGTTGACAGAACAGCTTCCCCATCTGAAGGACAGCTTTATGCACCAACTGCTGCAAGGTTATTTGAATGCGTATTCAGAGGATGATCTGCGTCACAGGATGGAACGCTTTAAGTGGGAAGTGAAGAATAAGCAATTCGTAGTTCTCTATGTCCAGTTAATTGGGATGAGCAGCGTGGAAGGGAATTTCCGGTTAGGGGAAGAGGGGCTGGTGACCTTCGCGGCTGTGAATATGATCGAAGAGCTGGCGGCTCCTTATTTTGATCAAAGTCATACACTTAATTTTCATGATCTAACAGCGGGTATTCTACTCATTTTGCCAGAAGATCTATCCTATACAGAAGCTTGCCAAGCCTTTAGTGATGAATTGAAGCAGTCGATTAATCGTATTTTGAAAATGCGCATGACACTGGCCATTAGTCGTCCTGTCTCGTTGATTTCGGATGTGCCTATCGCATTTGAACGAGCCAAACAAGCGGTGAGCTATCGATACTTTGAGAATGTGAACCAGATTATCGATATGGAGCAAGACAATGATGCAGGAGATGAAGACATGGAATTGCAATATCCATTTACACAAGAGCGGGAGCTCATACAAGCGTTACGAACAGGAAAAGAAGGGGAAGCGAGCGAATTGCTGGTGTCTTTCCTGGACGTGTTGACCTGCAAAGGAGCCAAAGAGATTGAGGTACAGCAAGGAATGCTGCATCTGCTGGGGAATGTTCAACATGCCATTATGGTCTCTGGGATTAATCCGAACCGCCTCTTCAAGGGCGCAAACTTGTATGAACAGCTTTCACAGATTCGGGAGTCCACACGTATTCTTGCTTGGTTTCAGGAAAAGGTGCTCAAGCCTTTCATGAAGGAGATGTCAGGTCGTTCAGACGCGCAAGTGAAACGGATTATTGAACAGGCGATGATTTATTTGCAAAATAATTATAGACAGGATATTTCGCTGGATAATTGTGCGGAGCATACGGGGACAAATCCTTTTTTCCTTAGCAGATCGTTTAAGCAAGTGACTGGCAAAAACTTTATTGATTACTTGACAGAGCTGCGCATGGACAAAGCCAAAGAGCTGCTGCGGGAATCGGAAATGCGGATTAACGATGTTGCCGATCAAGTGGGATATCAGCATACGTATTTCAATCGGATTTTCAAAAAGCTGGAAGGTATGACGCCAACACGCTATCGCGAGCTCAGTCGAACTTCCTAAGCAACAATGTATTAGTTCAGTAAAAAAGTGCAAACACTCTCATCACCTCTTAGCAATAATGTCCGCTTGTTAGCAAGATCTCCTCTTTTTACAATAGGGCTACATGTGAAAAGGAGATGATCGCTTGGCTTCGGATCTAGCAATTAAGCTGCGTTGGTTAAACAAAGAAGCATCTAACCCTGTAGGGATAACATGGGGAATTCCTTGGCGCGAAGGTGAGTTGGGGCGTGAGGAGTCATTGCGGTTGGAAACCGTCAACGGTCAAGGAGCTGTACCGGTGCAAAGCTGGCCGACGGCTTATTGGCCGGATGGCAGTGTGAAATGGTCCGCTCATTCGGCAAACGTCCTCCCTGGATCAACAGATGGCTTAACAATTCGAAAAGGAAAAGGTCCTGATTCCGATCATCGCATTCTCGTAACGGAAACGGATGAGACCATTACGTTGGATACAGGCGTTATGCAAGTTACGATAGGTAAGCTGGGAAAACAGTGGCTTCGCCGTATTGTTCGTGAGGGCAACGTGATTTGCAGCGGTGGCGAGCTCATTGGTTTGATTGAAAGTGTGAGCGAATCATCCGGTGTTCGAATTCGTCGTGAGGAGACGTTTGAAAGCCGAGTCGTTCGCACGGTTGTTGAACAAGACGGACCTATTCGGGCTGTCGTTAAATTAGATGGCAGACTCCGCTCGACGACAGGAACCAGAGAGTGGCTGCCTTTTACACTGCGCATGTATGTGTATGCGGGGCAGGAAACGATTAAACTCGTGCATACGTTTCAATATGACGGGAATCCGCACGAGGATTTCATCCAAGGCTTAGGCATTCGTTTCGCGGTGCCGATGAGAGGTGCCCAATACAATCGGCATATCCGTTTGGCGGGAGATCGTGGGTATTTTAGCGAATCGCCCAAAACCTTACATACCCGCCGCACAAAAGGAAAGTATAGAGCGTTATTTGAGCGTCAAACGGCTGGTGAGCTGACCACTTTTGACCCTGCAGAGGATGCTTATTTTCTTGGACTGCTGGATGATTCAGCGACTTGGGACAGTTTTAAGCTCGTACAAGACTCATCAGAGCATTATCGCATTTGGAAGCGGACGAAAGCAGGCTGCAGTTGGGTCAAGGTAACAGACGGTGCGCGCGCTGGCGGTCTAGGCTATGTAGGCGGTGAAGGCGGTGGCTTAGCGGTCGGGCTGCGTCACTTTTGGGAGAAGCATCCATCGAGCTTGGAGATACATGGTACAGCGGGGGCGGAGGCTGCGTTTACGATCTGGTTGTGGTCACCAGATGGGACATCCATAGACCTTCGCCATTATGATACAGAAACACACGTAGAATCTTCGTATGAAGGAGCGGAAGAGCTGCGTGCTACGCCATACGGCATTGCGAATACAAGCGAGTTGATGCTGTGGTGTACAAAAGAGACACCGGATATGGAGCTTCTCCATCACATGCAGGCGGAGACACAAAATCCTTCGCTTCTTGTGTGTGAACCAGCGTACTATCACGCATCAGGTGCGTTTGGCTTTTGGAGTTTACCAGACCACAGTCATCCAGTGAAAGCGCAGTTGGAGAATCGGCTAGATGGCATTATTTCCTTTTATCAAGATGAAGTTGAGCAGCGTAAGTGGTACGGTTTCTGGGATTATGGCGATTACATGCATAGTTATGATCCTGTAAGGCATGTTTGGAATTATGATTTAGGTGGCTGTGCATGGCAAAATACTGAGCTTGCGCCTAACATGTGGTTATGGGTGATGTTCCTTCGTACAGGTCGAGTGGATATCTTCCGAATGGCAGAAGCTATGACTCGTCATACAAGTGAAGTGGATTTGTACCACTTCGGTGAATATGCGGGACTCGGTTCCAGGCACAATGTGGTCCATTGGGGCTGTGGCTGCAAGGAAGCTCGCATTGGGATGGCAGGCTTACATCGGTATTTCTATTATTTGACCGCAGATGAGCGAATCGGGGATATCATGGATGAAGTACGTGATTCGGATTTCACGACAGTGAATTTGGATCCGATGCGAGCTTATTTTCCGAAGGATGAACATCCAACTCATATCCGTGTAGGTCCGGATTGGGCGGCTTTCAGCTCGAACTGGATGACGCGTTGGGAGCGCTATGAGGATAGTTCCTATCGGGACAAAATCTTAGTAGGCATCAATTGTATTAAAGATGCCAATTATGGGCTCATTTCGGGACCTACTTATGGGTATGATCCAAAGACTGGCGTGCTCTCGCCTCTTGGTGATGATAATTGGGGCAGGCACTTGGCTATTTGTATGGGAGGACCGCAGGTGTGGTTCGAACTTGCTGGTATGTTAAAGGACCCCGAGTGGGAAAACATGATGGCAGAGCTCGGTGTGTATTATAACCAAACCCAGGAGCAGAAGGATAAGCTGACCCATGGTCAGATCTCGACGAAACATTTTGAGCATCCTGTGCTCAGTGCAGCGATCACTGCGTATGGCGCATTCTATAAACGCGACGATGAGACAGCGGAGAAGTGTTGGTCCATTTTACTAGGAAGTGAGTTTGCTAAAGTAGATCTGCAGCAGGAGGCCGCCATCGTTACGCACGTGGATACGTTGCAAGAGATCGATTGGATGAACACGAATGAGGCTGCTCAATGGTCATTGAACACGATTATCGCGCTTGAGCTTATTTCAGAATGGCTGCCCAAATAGTTTAATGTGAGGAGAGATGTGCTGTGGAAGTTAGAACGAAAGAAGCTTATTTGGTTGGCAAAATAGATATTCGTGCCGCTGGTCCGCGCTGCAAAATGCTCCTAGGCGACCTGAACGGTGACGGTCGCATGGAGATGCTCCTCGTGCATCCCGACAATCGGCAGGATGTTCGATATATTCCCCATCAGGTGCAATGCCTGACGGCAATGGATCTGGAAGGCAATGTGCTGTGGCAAACAGGCAAGCCAGATATAGATGCAGGAAGTGCAGGATCAGACTATCCTGCACAGATTGCTGATATCGATGGCGATGGTCAGTTAGAAGTACTCTGCGTAATGGATGGTCGTTTTCTCATCCTGAACGGGGGGACTGGTGAGGTGAAAGCTTCGTACGAGCTGCCGCATGAGCATGCCCATGATTGCATCATCGTGGCGAATTTGACGGGTGGAGCGTATGCCAGTGACATTATCTTGAAGGATCGTTATCACACGATATGGGCGTTCGATCGTCATTTTAATTTATTATGGACGCATGAAGGTAATCCAGGGCATTTCCCATGGGTGTATGACTTGGATGGCGATGGCAAAGACGAGGTCATGGCTGGTTATGATTTGCTGGACCATGACGGTCAGAAGCTGTGGAGCTGTCGAGATCTTGACGATCATGCCGACTGTATATGGGTTGGTGATGTGAATGGGGATGGACAACCGGAGCTTGTGATCGGTGGAAGTGTTACGGTAATGTATGACCGTTTCGGCAAAGAACTCTGGCGCTACGAAGGTTCCATTGAATCGCAACATATCGCTTTGGGAAGATTCCGCAGCGATAAACCTGGGTTGCAGATTGCTGGACTGGATCGTCTCGTTCGTGAGGATGATGGGAAAGGTTTGAAAGGGAAAGATGCGCTGTTTCTTCTCGACAGCGAAGGTGTTGAGATATGGAAGGAAGACCGTCAAACGGACGGTTGGTTAACCATCATCGAGCCACTCCGCGGATGGGAAGCGGGTTCTGCCGATCTGATACTTGCCTACCGGAGAGGCGGCGGGGTTTGGCCATCTTTGTATGATGGTGAGATGAACGTTGTTGTTGAATTTCCGCTAAATGGATATGCGGTACATGCCGATGTATGTGGTAGCGGGACGGAGCAAGTCATTATCTATAATGATGACACGGCAGCTATTTATGCTAGTGGACCGCTTGCGTTGGTTGAAGGATTATCTGGCATACAACTGCCGCAGCCCAAACGCTTGTCCAGCTCTACCTTATATCCAGGCGGTGAAATACCGCTGTAACGCTAGAAAGAGGAAGGGAATCTACGATGACACACGCATTTAAGTTCGATTTCGGGGTTGGGAACCCGGAGTCAGGCTACACCAAGATTACGGCGCAAAGCGCGTATGAGATAACAGCTGGCTATGGATTTAGCAATGTGAAGAATGTCCATGCCAAAGATCGAGACGAGCCCAGTGCATTGCGTAGAGATTTCTGCATACCGCTGGACACATCGTTTCTAGTTGATGTTCCGAACGGGACGTATCGCGTTTCCATCCTGTTAGGCGATGAAATCGCTGAAACAGAAACGACGGTCACCACGGGCGAAGGAAGGATGTTGCTTCATAAGCAGCGTACGTCTGCGGGACATTTTGCACGTGCGAGCTTCTCGATTTGGGTCACAGATTCGCAACTGAAGCTCACGTTTACGGGTAGAGCACCGCGCATCAATGCGTTGGAAATCGAGCCTATGCCTACAGCTTGCACACTGTTTCTAGCAGGGGATTCAACCGTGACCGATCAACCGACAGACGGCTATCCGTACGCTGGCTGGGGACAAATGCTGCCTCTTTTCGTCAAAGCCGATGCAGCGGTAGCTAATTATGCTTTGTCGGGTCGAAGCTCATTGAGTTTTATCGGTGAAGGTGTATTGGATACGATTTGGAGCAAAATCAAGCCCCATGATTACCTGCTCATCCAATTCGGTCATAATGACCAGAAGCCGGACGAAGCACGATTTACGGAGCCATTTTCCTCTTACAAGGAAACACTGAAAATCTACATCGACGGTGCCCGGGAGCGTGGCGCATACCCGATTCTGGTCACATCCGTGCAGCGACGGTTCTTCGAAGAAGATGGCACATTGCGTGATACGCACGGTGACTATCTGATTGCGATGCGTGAGTTGGCTGCGGCGGAAGAAGTGCCTTTGATAGATCTGGCTGCAAGCAGCAAGGCTTTGTTTGAAGCGCTAGGACCCGAGGGGACGAAACGGCTATTCATGTGGCTTGCGCCAGGTGAGTTCATGAATTTCCCGGATGGCGTGGAAGACAACACGCATTTTCAGCAGTTAGGCGGGATTGAAGTTGCGAAGCTAGTTCACGCTGGCTTGAAGGACTTGAAGCTGCAGCCGCTAAGCTTGTATTTGCGTTGAGGCCGAGTGATGGAGCTGAGCCAGAGGGGTAAGGCGGAAAAGGAGCTAAGCGCGTATGCGCTTGGCTCCTTATTTTGGTAGTGGCTGCAGCCGTGCAGTGCCCGAAACGCCGCCATCACCGCCACCAACATCACCCCTACCAACATCACCCCTACCAACATCACCCGCACCAACATCACCGCCACCAACATCACCGCCACCAACATCACCATCACCAACATCACCGCCACCAGCATCATTCCCACCAACATCACCGCCACCAACATTACCGCCACCAATATTACCGCCACCAGCATCACTGTCACCAACATCACCGCCACCAGCATCATCGCCACCAGCATCATCCACCAACATCATTCCCACGAACATCACCACCACCAGTATCACCCACCAACATCACCACCACCAATATCACCGCCACCAGCATTACCGCCACCAACATCACCGCCACCAGCATTACCGCCACCAATATTACCGCCACCAGCATCACCGCCACCAACATCACCGCCACCAATATTACCGCCACCAGCATCACCGCCACCAACATCACCGCCACCAGTATCACCCACCAACATCACCGCCACCAACATCACCGCCACCAACATCATTCCCACCAACATCATCCCCCCACATCAGCGCCTCTCACACTGAAATCCATGGTTAAAGATGCAAAAATACACTTATTTTAAGCGAAATAAGCTGGAATATGGAAAATTAGTGCAAAAATGCAGCCTTTCGGACCATAATGAGCCAAAATCTCCTAGGCCCCCTAACTAAACTGGAGTCTTCCTACCCATTTTATTAAAATAGGGATAAGGGAGATGATTCGGCATGGGAAAAAGGTTAAAAGAAGAAGAACGTCTTAAA